>NZ_BAAHBP010000026.1:0-34664 GCF_054776615.1 Spirosoma pomorum | reverse complement strand
CCAACAGCCAGATCATGTTACAGCGTATCGAAGATCATTACCAAACTTAATTCCCCAACACGTTCTTAGGCTTACCCAGCCGGTGCATAATAGTTCCAATGGCAATCTGCGCTTCAGCCTGGTTTTGAAGGCTACCTATTTGGACTGAATAGGTTAGACAGTGTCTATAGTAAGGTAGTGATCGTCTATAAGCGGACTGTTCATAGAATAAGTCACCCAGGCTAATCAGCGCCATTATTTGTAATTGCTTATCCTTTGTTCGGTTAGCGATCCGTAGGGATTCATCAAAACTTTGAAACGCTTTATTGTACTTACCTAGCTTTAAATAAATGGTACCGATAGCATCTTGTATCCTGGCAATTCGTTCCTGATTATTTTCTTTTTTAAAAACAGCATACGCCTGGGTAAAATACGTCATGGCATTGCTGTAGTCTTTGACTTTACTGTAAATCAAACCAACATTAGTGGTAGCCACCGTAAAATTTTTCATATCCCCAACCTCCTTAAAGAGAAATGTAGCTCGCCGAAAATACGCTAAGGCCTGGCTATAGTTTCCTTGGCTATTGTAGATGTTACCTATGTTATTCAGCGTTGACGCTACCCCCTTTTTGTAGTGGATCTTTTCAAAGGTTTCCGCTCCCTTTTCAAAAGCAGTTATTGCCTCTGAAAAATTACCGAGGTAATAATAGGTGATCGCTTTATAATTAAAACAATCGCCTACTTTTTTCCAGTCGCCGATTTGCTGATAGAGTTTTTGGCTTTTTTCAAACAGCACCAAAGACGGCTGATAGACTTGGGTGTCCTGATAATGTGAACCCAGCTTAAAAAGGCTGTCAGCTACTTGCCTGACAGGACTCGTCGGTCCCTTTCCCGAAGGAATGGCCTTGTGCGTCGATGCCACTTGTGCATACAACTTTGTTACTATTCCAGTCAACAGAAAAAGATTGAGCAGTATGCCAATCGCCCACTTCATCCTACCGTTCTTAAATGATTCCCAACGGATACCCACATTCCTACCAAAAAATTTGTACCCAAAAACCCTATTTCAGTCTGGTAGACGTACGCCCTGTTTGTACTTGGGAGAGTTGTTAGACCTAGCTAGACCACTTGTCTCTATTGCTTGCTATAATTTATGACGTATCTATTTGTTAGCGATAAGCTAGACAGTACTGCAGTTAATGTCTGGTGCCAAAGCCAAAATTAATTACTGATCGGCTTGTATACCTCTCTTTTGGATGATCTGATCAACGTTCACCAAAATACGAAACTTCTGGCTAAATACCGTTTCAGCATACGCCCTTTTTTAGATATTCTCAGACGGCTAGAAAGTATATAATGAGAAGGTCAGGGTTTTTATCAGTAAAGCTTAACACTTGTTGCAGTTGAATGCTATCGTAAATTGATACTAAGCCAGTTGTAAGTCTTTTCTGGTGTTCATCACACTGGCATTTTTGAAGTGGCTATTTTCGGGCACCTTTAATTTATAGGGCCGATTGAACGCTTCTTGGGAAACGCTAAAATAGCTTGAAAGTGTCCTGATGATCTCTTTGGACAAGCCTTTCTTATAATGCAAAATATCTGAAACAAGACTTTTACTGACGCCCAAAATCTGGGTCATATCTTTCGCTTTAAGCGATTTCTCGCTCATCAGGGCTGTGAGTAGCTCAATGGGATCTACATCCTCGAATGAGTTATGTTCGGCATCCCACTTTTCAATCAGATAAGTGAGCAGCTCAATTTCATCCTGCGTATTTTCTCCTTGATCGCTTCCAGTCACTAACTCTTCTAAAGCTGTACAGTAGTCATTATATTGTTTCTCGGATTTGATTATCTTATATCTGAGTGCTTCCATCTTAATAATGATTTACGGTATACTGTTCGTTGTGCTTACAGAGCTTGTCATACTCGGCATGGGTTCCTATCCAGCAGACAAAGAGATGAACTTGGTTCTTGCCAAAGGCGTATTTACAGATCATCCTATAGTTATTGCCACCAATATCAAATACAACACGGTTGGTCCCATTACCTAGCAAATCAGCTGCCCCAAATGTATCTTTAATAGCCTCAGGCGTCTGCCAATCGGCAAACTTGATTACAGTGAGCCAGACCTTAAACGAGCTTTTACTGCGGGCGTTCTTTTCGGTGTAAGCCTCAATCGTCTCCTTTCTGATTAGATGAACCTTCATAAGCTACTGTAAAGATACGAAAAAAGTTCACAAAATGTGAACTCCCAAAGTGCATATAACTTCCAAGGTGCATATATAGGAAGCAGTCTCTGCTAGGAGCCTTTGGTGAGACACCGGTTTTAACATCAGTCCAACGTTATTTGTCGCATACTGCTTGCTAATCTTTCCGTATCGCCTATTAAAGCTACCTGCTTAACGGCAAGGGGGACGGGTGCCTTCGGTGCTACCCGAGAGCTAACAATACACAGATAAGGACTCCTAGGCTGGATTACCATTCCCTCCAAGCTTTCAGGGCATACTGACCACTGCCGCTTTCTTACTCTTATACTCATGAATTTTCATCAACCCAATTGTGATAGCTAAAAATATGATCACTGTTGGCAGGCTTGGTGGGTTTACATTGATAAGGGCGTGTGCCAAGGCGACAATCAGCCACGATTTCGTTTTTCGGTAAAACTCAGCTAGCCCGGCGCTTCCCGCCACAATTAGGCCTAAGAATCGTAGTGGATGTTCTATCGTCAGTCGATTCGGGAAGGAGTAATGCCAAGCAAACCATAACCCGCCACTCAGGAGAACTACCGGTAAAAACGAATACTTGCCCAGTTGGTTTCCTAAGAAAACTCGCCAGCCCAGTTCTTCTAAGAGCGCATAGAAAAGGGCATACATAGTCCAGAAAATAATCAGATGGTAATCGGTCTTACCAGAGAGGATATTACTAAGGAGGGTACCAACAAAGAAGATTCCGAGTCCAGCGAACTCCATGTTTCTAACCCATGGCGTTTTACTAAAGAGTCGCAGTGGCAAGGGGGTTTTAGACCAATAGCTGACTAGTAAGGCCGATAAGAATGGTCCGAATCCGACCGTAAAAATCCATTTGCTTCCATAGAAGGGCAACAGATTTGGCAGTAGATTCAAGACGGCTGAGCTGCCAAAAGCCAACACAAAGTAGAGAGTGATTTTTAGCGTGACTGGCTTGTCGAAGTTGAATCGAGGGGTTCCCATCGTGGAATGTTTGGCTTAAGTTGCTTCTGTATTCACCTACTTTGGTAATGATATGGCCAAGGGATAGTTGGCCGGATTTGCTATGGTTAATCGTTGGGACAAACATGGCCGGTGTTTTCAGGCCTCGCAAGAGGGTGGGACACTTGATCAGGGCCAAGGGACATAAGGGTCCGTTTCGGGGCTATTCGGGACGTTTAGGGACGAATAGGAAGGCATCTTTACTCGTTCAGGCAGGCATCAAACTCGCTTAGCAAGCTTCGCGAAATTGGTACTATCTCGTTCCCCCATTGATTGTAAGCAGATATCTTCAGGCGATAGCATCGGGCTGACAGATTCGTCAGAAACGTCCGGTGGCAGTAGGAAACCGGTGGCTGCTCAGCCTTGATGTGGTCAATGCACTACATGTTGAAAGTCTTTTGAAGAGCTCGGGTAAAGACTACGTGCATTTCTCTCTGTCTTGATTGGGAGCGATTTGTGAGACTGGGTACTTAATGACCACTAATACTCATTCAGAAAATTCCTCCGGCGGAGCCCTGACTTTCAAAATAGAAAACTATTCCTTTTTGGGGCAGACCACTTTCCGCTCGCCAACTGTAAACGACAAATCCGTTACCACGCCGGAGGAATTCCGATTAAAGGAAACGCCGAGTTGCTCACGACCATCATCCAATAGAAAATAATCTTTCTTTTGAGCATATAACTCCTGTTTGCGAGTGGTGGTAGACTTGAGACGATTGCCTTCAAGGCTTACCTTTATCCATTCTCCTGGCCGTAATAGGTACTCCCCTACATACTCCTTTAATAGCTTGGTACTAAGCTGAATCCTGGTGCGGGAAGGCCATTGGTAAGCTTGCTGATACAGGATCGCCAGGATTTTTCGGGTAATGATATGCAAATCCACGTCTTCGATGTTTTTGAGCAGGATGATACATATATCATCGGTTGGAACCCTAGCCAATTCGGACTTAAAACCCCAGATATCACCACTGTGCCAAACCACTTTTACCCTGGCCACCGAATCGATGATCCAACCATAGCCATAGTTGTTCTTTACGGGGGTGTACGCTCGGTTGAGTAACGATAAGCTCACTAGTTTACCCGTCTGTAAGCCCTGATGCCATTGGTAGAGATCTCCGGCTGTGGAATAGATGGCCCCGGCGGCACGGGGAGCGCTATAATCAATTAGCGTGGCTGCTTGAGCCGTATCGCTTTCGGGGAACTCCCAATAACCCGTTGCTTTATCTGGACTGGTCAGGCCAATAAAATCAAACCCACTGTGGTCCATCTCAAGCGGGCCAAACAGGTAGGTCTTGACCGCATCATAATAGCTCATGCCCGATACATGCTCACTAATGTAACCCAGTAAAATGTACCCCGCATTGCTATACTTCCAGTCTGTTCCTGGCCTAAAATCCAACGCCCGGTCTCTCAGGGCTGCCAAAAATTTAGCTTCCTCGGAACCTGAATACGTTTTAGTCTTTGAGTTGGCATCCTCATCCGAGAGGCCGGATGTATGGGATAATAATTGGTCAATCGTAATGCTATCGCCTTTGGGAAAGTCAGGATAAAACTGGCTTACTTTATCGGTTAAGGATAGGCGGTTTGATTCGACTAACTTTAAGATTAGGGTAGCGGTAAAGGGCTTGGTGAGGGAGGCAATCTGGTAAATCGTTTGTGGATCATTTCGCGTTTTCTGTTTGATATCCTTGTAGCCGTAACCCTTACTGATTAAGATTTCACCCTTAGCGGCCACCAAGATGCTGCCGTTAAATTTGCCTAATGCAGCGTATGTGTCGACTAGCTTTTTAATTTGTTTGTTGACCGGCTGAGCGTTGGCGCTAAAAGCCCAACTCCATATCAGGAGAAAAAATACAGGCTGGCGGATCATGAGCGATGATAGAGGGTTAAACTAGATTAGTCTGCCAAAGCTCGATGTGCGGAGCGCAATCCCCTAAAAAGCGGTATGCCATTTTCCCGCCAATTTTACGACAAGGCTGATTTACAGCACCGAAGGCAGTTTGTCGAGAAATGACGGTTGATCGGGTAGTTGGAGCGCAATGCGAAAGATGAAGAATAGGTTGACTCCCAGACTACTTATATACACGGGGATAAATAAGGGAACGGGCATCCCTACCAGAAAAGACAACCTGGCCAACAACAAGGGGATGACGAGCATCATCAACAGGGTAGTGAGGGTCCAAGTAATTTGAAAGTTAATAATACGTTGTCCTTGCTGCCGGAAGAGTTGATCGTGTCGGTAACGCCAGAGCAGGATGGCCGGCAGGATAATATTAGCCAGGGGCAGGATGATACCGGCCAAGGCACTCCAGTTAAGTCGGAGCAGGTAGGCTAAGCTGGCTGGGTTGGGGGTTATGCTGGGCGGTGATTGGGTGGCCATCAAGCCTTCTGGGTATAGCTGCAAAGTTCTCGCCAAGGTGCGCAGTGTATAGGCGCTACCCACCGATTCGCCTTTTTCCAGTCTCTGGATGGTGCGGATGGATAGGCCGGATAAGTTGGCGAGATCTTCCTGAGAGAGGTTGCGCTGCCGACGAAGGATTTTGAGCCGGCTACCTATCTCCTCGATTGGCTTAGCGAAATTACCCATTGAAGGAACACTACTTTCCATTAGTTTACGGATAAATGACTGGAGCAATAGATCTGGACTTAAATGTAGATTATATCGCCCTAAAATAGTGCAAACGAAAAGGCTTTCCTGACTACTTTCCCTATTTCCCTTGTTGAATTCCTACAAGTTTATAGTCTTTTCAAAAGCCCTATTACTGGTTGGCTTTGATGAGACTCAGAGCGGTTTCCAACTCGACATCATTCTGCCGTAAATAACTTGCACAGCTTCGACCCACGACATACGTGGGCACTACCCCTCGGCCATAAGCAATTCGCCCTTGAGGAGTTACCGCCTGTTGCAAATCAACGATCGAAAAGCGAAACCGGATTTTACTGCTGGGCAGCTTATATGTCACCGACTTGTGACCCGTATGACCATAGTAGCCGCCCATCGTTTCTTGACCGATCAATACCGCTTGCCCCTCGCTGGCCACCAAACTGGCAAACAACGAGCCCGCCGAGGCTACCGCGGGGCTGATGAGCAGATAAAGCTGACCCCGAAAGGCCAGCGGGTTGGGCCGCCAAAGTGCATTGTAGCGGGCCACCTGGTAATAACGACCTAGCTGATGGTGAGCAAATTCACCCCTCAATTCAGATTCCAGCTCGGTTCTCTCCCCCTTTTCTTCTTCCAGATAGTACTGGGGGAAAGGAACCTTTCGAAATAACGTAAACGCCGTCTTATTTTCTCGAAACGGCTGGTGAGCCACATAGGAGAAAGTCACTAAATCATTGGGATCGTCGCCCCCCCCGTTCTGACGAATGTCAACAATAAGATGGCGGATTTGCTGACGCTTAATGACCCTGAAGCACGAATCCAGAAAGTGACGATAGCGTCGATGAGCAGTTACTTGTTGCCCCTTAAACTCGAAGGTATTGACCGTCAGTCGGGCCGTTGAGTGGGGGTGCAGTAGCTGGAAGGTGTAGTCAGGTAAGTCCTTTGGGGAAGGAAAGGGATTGTAGCGTGCTTGTCGTTGACTGGCGTCTAATGACTGAGCCGCCACGGTGATCAGCTGCCGGGCGCGTTGGCCACATGGATGATACATCACCTTAAATGAGTGAAATGGGCCATAGGCTAAGCGGAAGAACCAACTGAAGTGTTGGTTAATGCCGATCTGCTTACCGACCTGGTGATTGCCATCGGTGGTATAGAATTGTTCGAGTCGAGGTAGCAGTTGGGAAACCGGTATCCCGTTAATCTGATCAATGGTGGCCCCTGCCGGGATGGGGCTGTTGCGGGCGTCGCAAACCAGGGTGCTATCTAGCAGGCGAACTGGGTAGGGAAAAAAGGCAGCTTGTTGAGCTAATCGTTCGGTTGTGGAGTCCGGTAGGCTAACTGAGTCGTGTAAGCTGCCCAGATAGGTAGTAGCCGCAGTCAGATGGCTATAGAAAGCCACCAGATCGGTTGATTCATTGATTTGGTGCTGATAGTGAGCAAACACACTATCCACCTGGTTGGGGGAGTGGTATTTGTAGATACCAGCATGGGCTTGTTTGAGGATCTGGGTAAAAAGCGCGAAGTCCGTTTGAAATCCCTTGCTGCTGGGGGTTGAGCAGTAGACAAATAGGCTGCTTATGACGACCACTATTATGGTCGTTACCCGTAGTCGCTTCATCGATGGGGGGGAATGATGCTTGGCTAAGATAAGCAGGAATGCTTTAGGAAGGCTGCTTGATTGCGGTCGAATCAAGGTTGGTGAAGGGTTATCGTTTTCTGGCTAATCTCTCTAGCTATAGTCAGCACATTCTCTTAAATCGCTCCTACCCGAGACGAATAAGCGGCATAGAACTCCTTGGAGGTTGGATGTTGTTTTTGGCATGTAGACTAGATGTTGTTTAGAATGGGCTTACCTTTACCCCGGTGGGCTTGATTGGTAACCTTGTCCACGCGTCCCCTACGTAGCGGTTCTCCAACCTGACGCGTAGGGGTTTTTGTTCTTAACAGTTGAACCGGGTTCTTTACGTCACTGTAGCATACTAAGTTTCTCGGCTAGTGGCGTATGCGCCGGATTGTATTGGACAGCTAGTAAAAGATTACCGTCTTATAAAAAGGCTCCATAAAAGGGCTAGGTGACGTTCTTGTTTCTTGAATCGGCCCTATCAATGAACTGAATAATTTCCTGACGCTGTACACTTATTGACAAGTTATCTCCACGGGATACTGACGGGCTCACTTACCGGCTGCATTCCCCCTCAGACTTGTATCTTAGTGTCAAACCTATCTACTTGCCTCACTTGGGCTTGCAAACCCAAGATTTACTAAAGTAGACTAAATTGCTCCCATGAATGACTATTTAATCCTGTCTATTAGCTTCTTACTCGTAGCCCTACTCGGGTTTGTAGGCAGTAAGGTGCGCCTACTGAATGACAAATTTTACATTCCACTCTGTTTGAGTAGTTTCATCTTCACTGGATTGTATGGCATTCAAGTTACGCGTCAATGGGTCGTTCCATTTTTAGGATTTAGCGACAACCTGAATCAGGTACTGTTCTATGATTACGGAAACGGGCTTTTGGGACTATTGCCCTTAGCCCTTGGGCTCCTGCTTATTGGCAAGTATGGGCTGCAAATAGAGTATGGTGATCAATGGAGTGGGACGACTAGGTATACGTTACCTTCGTTAAAGTATGGACTTA
Organism: Spirosoma pomorum; assembly: GCF_054776615.1. Classification (NCBI taxonomy): domain Bacteria; kingdom Pseudomonadati; phylum Bacteroidota; class Cytophagia; order Cytophagales; family Cytophagaceae; genus Spirosoma; species Spirosoma pomorum. The sequence goes on along the minus strand of NZ_BAAHBP010000026.1, from coordinate 26,217 downwards.
TTGCCGGACTACTACTAGCGGCTATTCCCTTACTAATCGTTGCCTCAACGGGCCAAAAATTCAGTCCTAAAATTGACGTTTACCGCTACGGCGTTAATGGTGTTACCAACCTGTATGAAGAGATCATTTGTCGAGGGTTGCTGTTGGCTTGTTGCGTTCGCTATTGGACTCGACTATGGGCCGTGGTGTGGACATCAACGGTGTTTGGTCTGGCCCATGGGTTAACCGAAAAGAGTATAGCCATTGCATTGGGGGCTGGGCTGATGGCCTGGGCCGTACTGAAGGCAAAAAATTTGTGGGCCGGTTGGACCAGCCATCAACTGACGGATATGGTCGTCGATACGTTTTTACCCTAATTAGATAAGGCGGCCGACTTACCAACTTATCGACCGGTTCGTAGGGGTTATATGGTCAGGCTACGGATTGAGCTGCGGTGGCTGGCTCAGCCGCTGGTCTCAGGGAGTGAATGGCGTGTGAACTTCCGTAGATTTTTCAGCTTGTCTCTCAATATCGATCTCAGATAACGCTCACCCGTTAGACAAAGGAAAAGTGCTGTATCGACAATCCAGTTGTTTGTTGAGCTGTAGCAGCTTAGGTTCACCATACATAGGAACATAGCTCACCAAATCAACTGCAATGCTGAAAAGAGAGACGTTGATTTGAGCCAAGCCGCAAGTAACGGTCTCACATAAACGACTAAACTTCATCAGCAATCAGTTGCTTAAAACCTCGCTGAGCTTCTGGTCCAATTGGCTGTCATTGCCACCACTATAACGGCCAACAATGATCCCTTTTGGGTCAATCAGGATCTTGGTCGGAAATAAATCGACGGCATACTTTCTAGCGATACTCTGCTCGATGCCAATCACCTTATCCCCCTTTACTTCCGTATCCAGAATGTGTTGCCAAAGCCCAATGCCATCCTTCTCGATGGCTGTTCGCCAAGCGGCCGGTTTATCCTCGCAGGCAATGCCGATAAACTCGATCCCTTTCTGGCGATACCCTTTATACAACTTTACCAGATGCGGATTGCCGGCCCGGCAGGGGACGCACCAGCTTCCCCAAAAGTCCAATAGAACGTACCGACCCTTATAGTCAGCTAGCCGGATGGGCTTACCAGTTAGATCAAGGGCTGAAAAATCAGCCGCCCTTGTACCAACCGCCGTGTTGGCCTGGTCGATCATAGCTATCTTCTGGGCAATGCGCTGGCCAATAAATTCCTGTTGAATGGTGGGACTCAACCGAGCATAGAGTTGACGAACGGAATCAACCGGCCAACTGGTTTTGAAATGGTCCAACTCATAAGCGCTGACCCAAGAGTTGGGATTATCCTGAATAAAGCGATAGCTGACCGACCTTCTCGCCATGGCGTTGGTTACGATAGCTTGATTGATCGAATCCTGCTGGCTTTGTCGGCTAGCCCCATCGCTCGTATTATGCTTTGGTTGCGCCAGTTGGGTTGAACGCTCTCGAAGCAATAAGTAGCGCTTCAGGTAAGGCGCGTGCTGAGCGGTTAACTGATCGAATTTATCGTGGGTTTTAGACCCCTTGAGGGTAATGGCTCGAAATTGATCGTGAACAGCCTTTACCTGCATGGTGGTAGGCTCCAGGAAAATTTTAGCAATATTTAGATTCTCATCATCGGGAATGATTGTTCGGTTTGTTTTGATCAGCGCCCTAGTGGGTTGGTTAATCTGGCCCGTAAATGTGAAGGTGCCCTGTTTGACTTGAGCACTGTCGAATTTTTCTTCACCGGTCCTGTCCACATATTTCAGATAGATCCACTTAACCGGGGACTTATCAAGCTGGCCTTGCAGGACGAATTGATTTGTTTGTGCCGAGGCACTCAGGGCGAGGAGAAGCAAGCCCAGGCTACTACAGTTTTTCATCGTCAGGGGCAGCAAGGTCGATTAATGAGTTTTAAGCAAGGTGAAAGATGGCTAACAATTTGATGCCAAGTATTCTATTGGCTTAAAAGCAAGTAGGCCAGCCTATTTAACCTATCTCACTATACGCTCACACCTGAGACGATAGAACCATCATGCGTTTGCTTTTCAAAAGGGGCACCTTTCTAGTCGGCTAAGTCATGGTTACTTGCTCAACAAGATAATGTGCGCCCATTGGGAGACAAGATTTTTAATTGGTCAACGCAAAGAGTTTATTGATAAGGTAACCTCAAACCGTCTCGCTTAATCGCTTCCGGTTGCTGCAATCCTGTTTCTAAATAAACTATTCTAAGCAGCTTACTAGGCCTAAGCTTAACATGCACCTCCACATTTATCACAGCCGCTAGACGCATACGGTACAACTATTTGTACAACTATTACGATCGGTTAGCTCGGCTGTACCTGTCCCCACTTTTGTTATAAGCCACTCAGCGGGCTATCTTTGAACATACCATCGGCCTGCCTCTCTATGCGATTAATTCATGTGCTTCGCTCTCTGGGGCTGCTGTTAGTACTTGGCTCGAATAGCCCCTTGCATAGTCAGCATACCACCAGACAGCTCGACAGCCTGTTTACCGAATTACACCAGCATGACAAGTTTAATGGTAATGTACTGGTGGCCCAAAAGGGACAGCTCATGTTCGCAAAATCGTACGGCAAAGCCGATGAACAGCAAGAAAGAGCTCTAAACATCCAGTCTGTTTTTGAGTTAGCCTCCGTCTCTAAGCAGTTTACCGCCATGGGCATTGTGCTGCTTAAGAAGCAACAAAAACTAGACTACGACGATGCACTGGCCGACTACATCCCAGAACTAGCTTTTTATCGAGGGGTAACTATTAGACAGTTACTCAACCATACGGCTGGCTTACCGGATTACATGGACCTCTTCGAGGCTGAGTGGAATAAGCACAGATTCGCCACCAACGATGATCTCATTGCTGAGTTCGCCCGCTTCAAACCAGCCGCGCCTTTTGCGCCAGGTGAAAAATACACGTACAGTAATACCGGCTACGCGCTGCTGGCTAGCGTTATTGAGCGAGTTACCAAACAGTCCTACGGCGATTTTTTGGCTAGCCACATATTTATCCCCCTGGAGATGACACACTCTAGGGTCTACAGGAGCCGCTATCAACCCCAGCACATCGCAAATTATGCCTTGGGCTACGTCTCGGATAGCCTGGGGCGAAAGGTGCACCCCGATGTTTTTGGCCCAACCTACTATACGCATTACCTAGATGGGGTAGTGGGCGACGGAATGGTCAATTCAACGGTTGGTGATCTGCTCTTGTGGGATCAGGCATTGTATACCGACAAACTGATCAACGATACAGACCGGCAAGCAATCTTTTCGGGGGCTACGCTAGCAAGCGGAACAAGGACGGACTATGGTTTTGGTTGGGCTTTACTGGACAGTAAGCCCTATGGCCGGATCGTCAACCATACGGGCGGCTGGGCCGGTTATATTAGCTTGATTGAGCGTCATCTGGACACAGGAATGACCATTATCATGCTGCAAAACAACGCCACTGATCGGATCCAGATACCGCTCAAAGTGGTGAGGAAAATTCTTTATCACGAGCCGTTAGTGACAGAGGGCTTGAAGCCTGTGTCCACTTCAGCCCAGAGTTTGGAAAAGTACGTTGGTCTCTACTCGGCATCGACGATTCCGCTGAAGCTTGCCGTCTTTATCCGCGACAACTCCTTGTGGGCCCAAGGTCAGGCAGTTGGCCAACGCCCCTTCCGGCTGGACGCTTATGAGCATCACACATTCAAGTACGAGGCTACCTCAATACGAATGGTTTTTGATCCCGAGAAACGTACCCTATCCTTTGAGCAAGGCGATAAGGTCTCCCACATTTTTGCGAAAGAACAGTAAGTAGATGACTGAGTAAACCACCCGTCCCAGTAAACGCTCCTCTAAGAGACGAAGGAATTAAGATGTACATGTTTCTCTAAGGGGCACCTAGTTGTTACAAAACGAGGAGGGTCCGGACAGGTGTTGTACGATTATGGACAACTAGTCAAGGCACATAACAGTTAATCCATTGATTATAAACCGCTTGATCTAGCGGCATTATTGTTGATCCACCACTGCTTGGCCTCGCTACTACGCAATTGACTTTGTCCTTTCCGTTAACCAGTTTACTACCTGTGGAGATTAATTTTCGTGTTGTATGCCTACTGGCAATCCTGTTTTTAGGAGGGATGTGCGCTGAAGCGGCTGGATTGCTTCTTGGGTACCCCCCTAAACTAATCAGCCAATCCTCTTACTTCGTCATCAAGAATGTAACTGTCATCCCGATGACCTCGCCCAATCAAGTGATCAAGCACGCCACGGTCATCATCAAAAACGGCCATATCGAATCCCTGGATGGAGTCACCCCTAAGAATGCACACATTATTGATGGAACGGGCAAATGGCTGATGCCCGGCCTCATCGATGTCCACGTGCATCCGCCGACTGATTTCTCACCGCATCCAGGAATGCCCACCCAGCCCCCCAGTGTTACCTTCAATACCCAGGACCTGATGACCCCCTTTATAGCCAATGGCGTGACGACCATCGTCAACTTGAACGCCAATATGGGAGCCTTTTGTCAACGAATGGAAGTGCAGAAAGGCTATGTGACAGGACCCCGTATGATCATGGCCGCCCTGATCAATGGGGGGGTGGGGCCAGGCCGACGGGCGAACACCGCGGACGAGGGGCGTCAGGCCGTTCAGGATGCCAAAAACGAAGGCTACGAACTGATCAAGCTCTACTCCCAACTGAGCCCCGAAACGTTCGGTGCTATCATTGACGAAGCGGCTAAACTGAGGCTAAAAACGGTCGGCCATATTCCCAATGCTTTTCAAGGAAAACTCGAGCAAGCCTTTGTGCCCCACTTCGGTATGGTAGCCCATGCCGAAGAATTCTCCAAGCACGCCCAGGATTTCAGTGAGCAGGAAGCGCAACGATTTGCTCAGCTAGCCAAACAAAACGGTACCTGGTTATCACCTACTTTGATCGCCATCGTTCGCATCGCCGAGCAAGTCCGTTCCCTGGACAGTTTAAAAGACCTTGCCACCCTCCAGTACGTGCATCCGCTATTACAAAGCAAATGGCTAACGGCCAATAGCTATAATCGGAATTCAAGCCCGGAACGAATCGCTTATTTCGAGAAGTTGGTCCGGTTCCATGGTCAATTAGTGCGGGCCTTCCAGGCACTGGGGGTGCCGATAGTAGCTGGTACCGATGCTGGCGTTTCCGGGGTGGTCTGGGGCTTTTCACTGCATGACGAACTGGCCCTGTTAGCCCAGGCCGGGTTGACTCCTGAGGAAGTATTGGCTTCGGCTACCCGCTTACCGGCTACTTGGTTAGGAATGGCTAGTGAAGTAGGCACGGTTGAAGTAGGCAAGTTAGCGGACCTGGTGTTATTGGATGCGAATCCGCTGGCCGACGTGAACAACACGCGCCAGATTGCCGGGGTGTTTATCAATGGTCGGTGGTTGCCCAAATCTCAACTGCGAAGCATGTTGGCAGCGGTGTCCAAACGGAATGCGGCTTCGAAAAAGGATTATAATTGGCAGCAGCTGATGGGAAATTGAAAAACGTATGGCTACTGAAGTTTGTGCTAGTTGCTGAGCTCACTTGGGTTGGCTAGGTCTCGTTCTAAAACCGGGTTGGGTTATTCATTCATTTCTAAGTAAGTTCAAAAAACGCTCCAAAGCGAGACAAGAGGAGTTTTCGTGTCTTTGATCCGAGCATGTCGGTAGACTGCCCTTTAGGCCAAAGGCTATCAATCAAATTCGATAGCTCCTTTATAGTGGGCTAGCAGTTAGCGTAGCTTCCTTATACCACAAAATGAACCACTCGCTTTGATCAGTGAGGTAATAGCGAATCAGAACCGGCTAATGCAGCATCTAACTTCGGCCTGGCAACGGCCTAACTTTGCCATCTTTAACGACTATCACTGACATTTTACTAGTTTATGAAGGCCGATCACTGTGGGTTCCAGGTTAAGAATATGGATAAAGCCATTGCGTTTTATACCGACATGTTAGGCTTTCAGCTTGATCATCGAGCGATCAATCAGGAAGAGCAGGAAGAGTATGCCTTTTTATCGTTAGGGACGGCTCGATTAGAGTTAATTCAGGATTTAGTGAATGAGTATGTTCTTCCCGAGATCAAAAAGCCATTCTGTCCTCATTATTGCCTAGAAATCAGCGACATGGAGGCTTCCTTAACTGACTTAAAAACCAAGGGTATTCCCATTGTTAAAGGCCCCTTGCTGATTGAGCAGGAAGAGACTGGGGTCTATTTTGCCGATCCTGACAATAACATCTTGGAGTACATTCAGTGGTTCAACAAGAAGTAGGTTCCACCCAGCTGGCAGAACGTTGGGGCTGCTGGGTTCATAGAGCAGCTAAATTATTTGTTGTTCCCTCAGTAATCGGTAGTATACGTTCTATCTCTGAGAACAGCCAGGCTGTAAAAACTGCTCAAACGTTAGTTAATCATCTTTTCAAACGCTCCCATCTGAGACATGGAAATAACAGTTAAAACTAAGTTCGCAATTTGAAATAGCAATATCTAGTGAGGACAACGAACATAGCTTCACCTAATAAGGTAATCTATTTTCGTTGTTAAAAATGCGTCTTTCTTACCCACATTAACCCCGCCGGTAAATCGTGCAAACTTTGCCTACAATCGTATAAACCGCCCCCCACAGACCAACATACCTTTGTTTCATCAACTTATATAAGCGAATAAGGAAATGAAAAAAGTGTGGTTTATCACCGGAACCTCTTCCGGTATCGGCAAAGCGTTAGCGAAAGAAGTGCTTGCAGCAGGTTACCAGGCAGCCTTGGGCGTCCGTAATCTTGCCGATGTGGCAGACCTTATTTCTGCATATCCCCAAACGGCAATCGCGGTGAAACTGGATGTTACCAATACTGATCAAATAATTTCATCGGTAAAAACGATCCATGAAAAATTTGGCCGTATTGATGTCTTGGTCAACAATGCGGGCATCGGGTACTTTGGTTCTCTCGAGGAAAGCGACGAAGCTGAAGTACGTCGCATGTTCGAAATCAATTTCTTCGGCTTAGCGCGATTAATCAAAGAGGCATTACCAATCCTGCGCGCGCAGCGTAGTGGCCACATTCTTAACGTGACTTCAATTCTTGGCCTGGTAAGCTATCCAGCCGTCGGTTTTTACAGCGCGACCAAATTTGCCGTTGATGGCTACACGGAATCCCTATCAAAAGAAGTTGCCCCACTGGGTATTCAGGTAACTGCCATTGCGCCCAGCAGCTTCCGGACCGACTGGGCCGGCCGTTCGGCAAACGAAGCCCCCGCGACCATTGACGATTACAAAAACACCGCAGAAGCCAACAAAAAAAACATTCGCGACAACAGCGGTAAACAAGCTGGCGACCCGGTTCGCGCGGCACAGGCCATCATCAAAGTGGTTGAGAGTGAAAACCCGCCGTTAAGACTTTTGCTGGGAGAAGCCTCCTACAAAAATGCAAGCGCCAAACTGGTTTCCCTCAAAGCGGACTTTGAGGCTTGGGCCCAAACCAGCATCGACGCCGATTTTCCGAAATAAGAAGGGCTTCAACACTAGCTTAGAGGGACATACCATCGCAAAAAATGGTAACTGCTTTGATGAAAACAGAGACAGCTAACTAAGATGACATGATTTTTTAGCGAAGCTGAGGATTGGCTAGCTTCGCTAAAAAATCATGTCGAATGAAACTAACGAAATAAGGATATATTCTGACACTGGCATCGTTTAGGGTTATACATCGGTAAGCACATGAAACACTTCAGCACCATCACTGAGCTGCATCGCGTCAATCAGTATCCCCGGCCGGCCAATCCGCTAATTAGCCTGATACGCTGTGACAAGACAACCTCATGCTCGATCGCGGCCAGTGAATTCACGAGTGATTTTTATATGATTAGTTTCAAGAAAATGAAATCGGGGATCTATAAATACGGCAGGACGAAGTACGACCATGACTGTGGCTCGCTATCCTTCGCTAGCCCCAGACAGGTGGTGGAGATTCGGGATGTTGACCTGGAAGAAAACGGTTTTGTGATTTATTTTCATGAAGATCTGTTGGCTGGCCATCCGTTGCGGCAGGCGATTAGTAACTTCAGTTATTTCGATTACGATACCAATGAAGCGTTACATCTTTCGCCCAAAGAGGAAGAAATCGTCTGGGAGATTTTCAACAAAATCGAGTTGGAATATCATAACAACCCCGATGAGTACAGCCGGGAGATCATGCTCACCCACCTTGACTCCATCTTAAAATACTCCCAGCGTTTTTATAAACGACAATTCATCAACCGGTTCGAGCTTTCCGGAAAGACTGTTACCCGGTTCAATGAGGTCTTAAAGCAGTATTATTCAGGACAAGGTTATTTGGATAAAGGGTTACCCTCAGTAAAATTCATCGCATCATCCCTGAATATGTCGACCCGTTATCTGAGCGACTTGCTCAAGCAGGAGACGGGTAAAACAGCGATTGAATTGATCCACATTTTTCTGATTTCCGAAGCGAAACATCTGATGAGAGGGTCTGATCGGAATATTACCGAGATTGCTTATGCGCTGGGCTTTGACAATATGCCTTATTTCTCCCGGCTTTTCAAGCGGGAAATTGGCCTGAGTCCGCAGCAGTATAGAAAGCAACTGCTGAATTGAAACGTAGCGTTCAACCTATGTCTCCCGTACGATTGACATAACTTCACCTTGTCCATAGTAGCTGACCTGCGATTACTTATCTGGTCATAAAAAATCAGGTTATGACCGTCCTTATACTACTGACAGGAGTTGACAGTTATTAAAATTAATTGTCGCATAATACCCTGGTTTTGCTAGATACCTCTAATGAAGCTGGCGACTATTTATGTGGTGACAGTCAGTGGCTCGATGCAGCAATGAAAAGCGCCCGTACCGATCGGCCGGTGTTCTTATTTATGCACATTCCTTACATTCACAATGCCACGGCCACCGACGTATGCGGGGATGTTGTTACCGTCTTAAACCGTTATCCTGCTGTGCGGGCGGTATTTCATGGTCACGATCATAACAAAGACTTTGAGGTAGTGGCAGGTTCGATCGCTCTTCTCTTTGACGCCCATTTTGGCAGCAGTTGGGGAACACTGTACCGGGGCTATCGGGTTGTCGAGCAGCTTACTATGGATACCTTTCATACGTATCAGTACGATTATATCAACCAGACACGTATCAACGAGTTAAGCTTCTAAGTTTTGCTTAAATTACCATCATATGCTACGGCTAGTAGTTGACAGTTATTAAAACAGACAGTCTATTAGAACGCCCGTATGTTGAAGCGGATGTCTGAACGTTAGACGTCTCAAGCAGGCGTTTTTTTAGGACAATCCATTTAATAATAGCCCTTTGACGATTTGACCAAGTGTATTTAAGAGGCTACCTCATCGTCCATACCAGCAGGTAGTTGTCGCTATGGAATAAGTGAGTTGAAACATAAAGACCCTCAGCCCGATGAACCAGAGGGAACTGCTATCCGGCTCTTTTATTTTCCTTTTGGCTCCAGTTCATTGAAATCAAACTTAGTCCGCAGGCCTTTCCCCGGACCATAGACTAGGATGTATTGCCCGGTTTGGGTATCTAAAATGATAGAGCCTTGTGGACCAGTAACAGCTTGGTAGCGCCGATTCTGGGTTGTATCCGGTTCGGATACTTTAGTTTGAGAGGGGGTGAAATTAGCTAATAACAGCAGCCCCAGCAGGGTGAGCGCTCCCAGGATAAAGGAGCGCATATCAATAGAAAAGTGAATCGCTTTCATGGCTGATCTTGTTTTCTGTTTGTCCATATCTACCTCCACAGCTGATCGAGTAAATTGGCTTCGTTCAGCTTCAGAACAGCTGGCGAGTACAGATCTGGCAAAGATACAGGGGTAAGTTTGTCTTGCCTTTGCCTACCAACTGGCCATAATCAATTAAAGGTCTTGAATCGCATAGGTGAAGTTCTTTTTCACGGGATACAGACCGGTCCACGTTCCGTGTAAGGTAACCAGTCGGCCACTCGAGTTCCCTTTTAGTTGCGCCGCGTAGGAGGCTTGAAGTTTTCTGTAAGTCATCGACAACTTGCCGGTCAACTTCTTGCCTGATTCAACATAGACAGAGTCTTTGAAAACTAACGAGGTGGGTAGCTTCGTTTCCTCTTCGGCATATCGCCATTTTTTTGCTCCCAATGAAACCTGGTTGTTTTGGATATCAATAGGTACTGGAAAGACCTGCCCCTGATCATCAACTTGGTAAGATTGATTCGTGTCTTTTCTAAACGTTGACCGTTCGAAAATGCCACCCGGGTCTACAACGACCTTTTGTCGCAGATTGGTCTGATTGGCATACTCTAAGTTGGGACGCTGCTCAATGGTTTCTCCTTCGCTGCTCCCAGGTAGAGCGGTGTAAGTAATACTAAGTAGTGTGTACTTTTCTTCCTGGTTGACTTCAGGTAAGGTGGGTTGTATCTGATCAGAAGTCCGTTTACAGGATAGGCCTCCAACGAGCAGGAGTAGACCGATATAATAAGACGTTTTCATGTATACACAGGTTAGACGGTTGATATAAGTAGCGATGTGAACCCAGCTATGAGTCCTTATCATTAGACAAGCTATCGGCAAGTCGATGAATACAGCAATGCATTCATCGACCTGCCGATAGCTGTCAATGTTAGTACTAGCTAACCGAACTATTGATTGTTTTTATCGACGACTTTCACCGTCGGCATAGTAACGACTGCCATCGTACGTAAATTGGTTTGTTGCACCCCAACGTTTATATCCGTACAATCGACGCCACTCCAGGTACCAGCTACCCGAACAATCTTGCCCGTATTTCTGCCACGTAACGTAGCAATATAGTTAACGTTCATTTGGTAGCGGGCAACAGTGGCCGTGGCCGTGATTCGGGTGTTGGCAGGCACTAACAAAGGAATGTTATAGTTGCGCGTATCTTCGAAGCCTTCGCTGCCACCGTACGTACTTTCCGTTGCTCCGGTCAATTCGGTGGATATTTGTCCATTCGCAATGAAAGGAATGCCTACTTTTACGGACGTACTAACTTTGGCCGTAAACGTGTTCTTGTTAGCGAACGTAGAGGTTTTGCTAGCTTTCTGACCGAAATCAGTAGTGATGCTTTGTTGCACGGATGATCCATTGGTATACGTCCAGTTTACGATGAAATCGGGGATCCTGGTTACACTAGCCGTTGCATCATTGATGTACTGAATACCCTGCACTTCGAAATCATCCAGTAAGCTGATCTCAAACTCCTGTTTGGCTTGATTTCTGTACTTATCAAAGTAGATGCTGTTCCCCTGGCTTCCGATGACTTTGTTGTAAACATTGCCAAAGGTTGGTTCTGGTCCATCAAAACCCAGTACATCGGCATTTTCTAAGATAAAAGAGCCTGATGTTACCTGGCCCGAACGGAAATTCCAGCTAGCACCGATTGTACTGTTGTCAGGCTTGACATATAGCACATCAACGCCGGGCTGATTGGTGTACTGACCAGCTGATACCAGCTTTCCGTCAGCAGTCTTGATAATTACATATCCTGTCAAGGGAAGAATGCCAAGTGAAAATCGTTGATTCAAATTACCCGTGTTTTCTGACCCGAAGGTCAATACTTGATTTTCTCCCTGCGAGGTTAAAAACAACTGCCCCGTGTTGTTTTCTTTAACAATCAGATTGATGGGAAAATCGGCAATGTCATACAGATCAGAAGGGGTGAGATCATTGGCCGCAGCGCTTCGGTGTGCTGCAGGCTTTTGATTCTGGAACTGTTTAAGGGGAGATTCGGCAATCGGAACGATTGGCCCCCAGCCCGAGGTGTCAGCAGCCAGTGCTTCTAATCTGGCTGATTGATTAACTAAGCTTCCCTCTTCTACCAAGTTTTGCTCACAGGAAGTCAGCATTGAAGCGCCCACTAGTAGCCAGGAAGCGCAAGCGGATTGCCACCATTTGGAATAAAAGTAATTTGCCATTACATTTAACTTGTTTAGTGATAAAACATTAAACGGCTCATCAATCCCACGTCTGGTCGCCAAACTGTCGTGGGATTTTTTTGTAAATATGGGGGCCGTAGCCTAAGTTTTCTAATTTATGTCAGGCCGTCTTCGAAAATTAGAATTGCCCAGTAGAGTGTAACCATAAGTAATAAACGGTAATGATATGGTGGAGACAGACCGGTAAAGTCTTATTCAGGATTGTTTTTAGACAATTCTATAAGTATATGTACCCGATAGGAAAAATTATAGTCTAGGATTGTCAGTGCTAAAAGATACTTTAAATAGTGCAATCGTAAAAGAAGGATACTGACACAGTCATTTTGCCACCACCACGTGCTGAATGCTAGTTTTTAGGTTACTACTCGTGTCTTATCTGATGTGATTAGTTAGAACATACTTTGACCACTAGTGGAATTTTTAACACCAACGAAACGGTAAATAAGGATTCAGAATTAGATGACTCGTTAGAGCCACCCCCAACTGCTCGCTTAACCCCATTATGAAACGAGAAGCTATTTATTGTACTATCAAACATACGATGTACCACTATGGTCATATCAGGCTCATCAAGCGCACCATGGATAAGCGTCACGATTTTGGTCTACGATTAAGTTACAGTTCCACGAACGCACCTTCGTTTCTTGTGGGAACCGATTGTTAGACTCCAGCATGGGGCCACTTATCGCCGTTCGGCTGCACATCATTACCCGAAAAACACTGGGGGCTTAAAAACAAACTTATCCGGTCAGGTACTGACCGAAGAGGGCCTCCCCATTTCCGGCTTATACGCGGCCGGTGAAGTAGCTGGCTTTGGCGGGGGTGGCATGCATGGGTACCGAGCCCTGGAAGATACGTTCCTGGGAGGCTGTCTATTCTCTGGCCGGGCAGTTGCCAAAGACCTCTAATAAGTGCCTGCACAGGATACACCTTTTTGACCTATATACTCTTCGGTTCGGCATATCACTTACAATGAAAATTGTCAGGAGAATACTCAGCGTATGCTACTAACTGGCGTTGACAGGTATTAAATATATTCGTCTCAGAAAATGCTTCTTTGCTTGGAAATAGATAGTGGACCTTCCGTTGGGAGATCCGGATTATAGCGTTGTTCAACAGAGCAATGTTGGACCAAAATGCCCTTGTCTCGTCGTATTTAGCCTCTAAGGCCGAGGCTAATACAGTTAGTTTTGTTGTCAACATTAGCCAGGATGGCTTCTGTGGGGTAAGAAAATGGTGAAAGTAAATTGCCGATTGACGAACTGGACCGATTAGATGTATAATCACATTGTATTTAGACATCGAGTAAGGATTTTAGTGAACACCCTTATGGAATATTTCACTAGTGAGCGTCGTCTAGTCTGGTTAACTCTGGCCGATTTCTATCTAGACACACCATTACAAGCCTCTGATTTGGCTTATATACGACATGTGTTTGCCCAAAGTGGGTTTTCTCAGGCTGAGATTAAGCGCATTAATTACGCCGAGGTAGCCCCAGTGCTGATTGACAACTTACGAAGTGGGACCGGTGTTTGGGACGGCTTTGATAAGGAGTGGGTCATTGATCAAATCACTGATCGATTAACTTGTCCCCGAGCGAACCAGGCTTGGGGTCCTATTTGGTGGTTATGGTGTCGGCAAGTGGATCACTACACAAACCGCTATTTCGATCTAGTCTTTAACTAAGATTGATGATTTGGTTTTCATTCTTTAATAGATTGGGCAACTACGGATCTAAGTTGTTTTACTACTGGTTAGGTCAGCAAAGCTGTACCTGAAACATCCCTATTAATACTACTTCGTCTCAGGTGGGAGCCTTTTTATAGATAGAGGGAAGACTGTCATTTACCCCACAATCTCATCCATAAGTAAGATTTGGTTGCTTGACAGAAGGAAGCAACAAGGTAATAGCAAGAGTTATTCTTCCTGTAAAAAAGGAATTTGGGAGCAAACTAACCCGCCAAGTAGAAATCAAGCACAGGGAAGTGTGCTTCGGCAAAGCTAAACAAACACCACGATCAAACGTTGATCGGGTCGGAAAGTGTCGTTTCGTAAGATGAAACAGCCCCCTAGACGTTCTCCTAGCTTTCGGGCAAAAAAAGGCTTGATGGTAAGTGTCTCGCCAGTCACCAGTACAAGTAAACCAACCCTGCTATTTTCTTCGTCAAGCTTATCTTCTTAAAAGATAATTAGATCCGGACAAGTAAGATTTTAGGCCTAATTTGTCTTTTGATTTTCGATCATTTCTTTAGTAACAGTTTACCATTCCGATATACAGTATGAAATGTCTTTATCTACTTATCTTGCTCACACTGGCAGGTAGCTGCCGACCCACGCCAGAGCTTAATCCTGATCCTAATTCGAATCAAAATTTAGTCGAGATTGGCATCAATCAGATTCCACTTACGTTCTCAGTCGTTTATTTGTCAGCCCGAACAAGCAATTTGTCTTCTGTTTCGGCGACGGCCAACCTTTACTTTGACAAGAGTAAAGTCAGCATTCGCGAGGCTGGCTTTTGTTTATCCCAAACCGACAGCTTACCCCAAATTACGGCCGTAAACACTCGTCGCATTAAAGCCATAACAAACTTGTCGACTGGCTCGGCCATAGCGAAAGCGGTATTTTCTGATCTTGTTACCGGACAACCCTATTACGTAGATCCATACGTGATTTTGTCCGACGGGCGCGTTCTTTATGGCCGCTACAATCAAAAGGAGAGTGATCAAAAACTAAACCCTTCAGCGATCCGTTTTCAGTTGCCCACCCGGCCTACCCTGCTGCCCATCAAGCTAGCTCAGCGGTCTTCTATTCCTACACCTCTGACATCTGGCAACCAAACTCTGATTCCGAATTATCAGCAGCTGTTTACACTAAACGGCCGTATCTACGCCTTTTACCCAACCGGAGCGCTGCAAGTCTATAACGCCGATATTGACAAGTGGGAGGCTAAGGCAGACTTAGGCACCAACGTGTTCCCCAATTCACCAATTGTTTTCTCCCTGGACAACAAGTTATACGTTCACTCCAGCCCGCTTTATTGGTATGGAGCCCAGCGACCGACCCCCTCAATGTGGGAATATGACCCTGCGGTCGATCAATGGACTGATTTAGGGAAATCGCTGGGTGAGAATCTATTTAACAGTTTTTATCAGTTGTCCGTTAATGGCAAGGCTTATTTTTATCTAAATTACCCCTACGGCATCCTGGAGTTTGATGCCGTCAAGCGACAAACTACGCAGGTTGCCCGAGCCAGTCTATTAGCCAATATCGGCTCGCTTCCGTATGCAATGGGTTCCAATCAAAGGTTCTACAATGCCGTCCCAATTTCCGGCATCTGGGGAACTGCCCCAACGGACTACCGCACGAAGATTGTTCAATACCAACCATCTTCAGACCAAATCGTAGAGGCTACTTCGCTCAATACGCAGTTAGCCAAGCTGGGTTATGCCAATTCCAGATTGGTTCTTCTTCAGGGAACGGATGTATTGACAGGCTTCGGCTCTCAAATCAGCTTTCTGCTAAGCGCAGGTAGTGAAAACGTTTACAGCACACTGTTTGAAGATGGTCTGGTCCGATACTCGACCGTAGAACAGCGAATCACGGCTGTCTACGATTTGTCGAGCTTGGCTCCTAACTACGAATCCTATTCGCTGAAACCTGTTTTAATTAACGATCGCTTATTTGTATTCCGACCCGTGGATGGTGTGGCTATGTTCTGGGAAGTATTGCTGAAGTAACAAACAACTATTGACTAGCTTTTGGTCAGGCAAATTGGGGTAAAACGAAAAGGTACCTCTATGTTGGACGGTAAAAATTACCGACCACCGTGGAGGTTACACTAAGGAAAGCTGTGTCTCACAATTGAGCGTTATTTTGAGAAAGTTGTTGAAAGGGTAGCACTCTTAATTGTCTAATGACTTCTTTCGCGAAGAAAATCAGATGAACATTTGCAGGTAACGAGCTGATGAAAGCTCATTACTGTGCCGCGTAATGCAATGTTAATACCCCTGACCCTAGGGTTTTTGATTCCAGTAAGATCAGTTTACTCAATGGTGTATGGCTATCGAATAGAGAGATACCTTTCCCAACTAGGACCGGATGCAGCGTTAGTTTATATTCATCAATGAGGCCCAGATTTATTAGACTTTTGGCTAAGCCAGGACTGCCGAAGATCACTAGATCGTTACCCTCTTGCTGTTTGAGCTTATTCACCTCCTCCACCACATTGTCCTTGATCAGCCGCGTATTATGCCAATCGGCACTGGGCAAGGTGGTGGAAAAAACGATTTTGGGAACTTGTTGCACCCATCGGGCATGGTCAAGCGAGTGGTTATCCGCGTTCGGATCGGCCAAAACGGTGGGCCAGTAACCGGCCATTAATTGATACGTATTCTTACCGTAAACAGCCGCGCCTACCGTTTTTACTACCTGCTTAGCGAATAGTTGAAGCTCCTCATTGTAGGACAAAAAGCCCAGGCCGCCGTCATTGTCTGCGGCAAAACCATTCAGGGATATATGGGCGAACAAAACTAACTTTCTCATCTAATTTTCTTTTTGCCCAAAATTAGACCAGGCTAGACATGTCGATGGGGGCCAATTGCGACAATAGTAGGGTGATTTACGAACGTGTGTCCTCAACCAAACTTATTTAACTACATAGCTACAGCCCTAAACAAGACTCTACCATTTTATTTAATCCAATATCCCCCTTTACGTAGCGAACTAGCGGATCTAGGATAGATGTCTTTGTCTCACAGGTGAGCAATTTTTGAGACGATTGTCTTTGACAATTGTCAACTCTGGTCAGTAGCATACGTTACTTACTACCCTAAATCTGCTTAACGTATCCCCCCCCCCTTGGCCCTCAAGGCTGTACCACTGAGGCTAACTCAACCACCTCAAAATAAGGATGGTTCTCAAAGTAATGCCGCAAGGGAAGCATGTGTGAGGAGCCAAACAACACCACATACAACTTATCCTCGGGACGAGCCCGCCGCAAAATGTTGGTGAATATCTTAGCATTCCGGTCGTACCAGCTCGTCAGCATCTCCACGCCCGTGTAATCCTCATCGTATCCATAGGCTGGGGGATACACTAGGTAATCAGCCCGATCAATGGCGCTATACGCTTTCGAGTTGATATACAGATAGTACTCTGGCAAAGAACTGGCCGCTAAAGTCTTGGTCTTCTTGGGATAGGGGTAGTCCAAGCTCAATAATTTGTAGCGGGCCACCTTTGCCTGAACTAGCGAGTCGGTGTTGTATCGCCGGGCAAAGGCCTCCAGCTTCTGGTAGGGCAGGGGCTGCTGGTGGTCGACGCAAAGCACCTGGGCGAGACCCGCCTTGTTGGCGGCCCGAATGGCGACCTGGAAGATTTCGTTACGGATGGCATTGGTATCGAGTTGGTGCGCCCGATATTGGTGAAAGACGCTATCCCACTGGGCCTGCTCACTTGGCTCTCTCTCCACAAAGATCTGGTCGGGTTTGAGGGCTGCCAGCTGATTGGTCAGGCGTTGGAGCTGTTGCTGTCGGTTGGGGGCGAACAGATCATCAAAGGCGATTTTGCCTTTATCGCCGGTGTCACCGAAGTGGAAGGTGCCCATCAGCACGACTTTGATATGGGGTTCAGTTGGGGGGGGCGTTTGAGCCCAGCCACCGCAGGTACTAAGCGTGAGCACAAGAGGACAAAGTAAGTTGGCTAGTGCAGCGAATAGGCGCATTGGTAGGGTATTAAGTAAGGTTCTGTCCACCAAGATATAAAACAAACGGAGACGTGCTCTTTTGGACCGTCTTTTCAACCGGCTTTACTCCTTTGGGCTTCCAGCTTGTCGGGGTAGCGCTGGCTAAAGGGCCATAACCGTTCCACGAATAGGACGACACCCTAGGTAGATTCTGTCTCGTTTGGGATACAAATACGGAACTTATTCACCGAATGAACACGGGAACGGTTGGGACTCATTGATGCTGATATTCTTAAGTATCAGCATCAATGAGTAGTTTACCTAGCTTTGCCGCTTCAACGAGTTTTGGATCCGTCGTCGGCCTACCGACGGTCTGAGTCAGCCCAACAGGGGCATTTGGTTTGGGCTGACTTACTCTGGTTACCAAAAATTCGGTCCTGTTACGTACGTATGTAGCTGGCGCCCTGATGGGACGTTGCGGGTTATGAAACACATTTTCTTCGGATTATGGCTGCTGGGTAGTGCCCTGGATGCCCAGGCCCAGATTACCTACCTGCTGTCGGGCACCGTACTCGACTCGGCCACCCGGCAGCCCCTCGCCCGGGCCGCGGTTGTCGTCGATTATGAGAAAGCCGCCAAGGGTACCTACACCGATGCCGACGGGCGTTTTGCCCTCAATGTCAGCCCCGGCCGACACGCGCTGGTCGTGCGCTACCTGGGATACGTGCCCTACCACCAGCTGCTCGCCGTTCACGACAATACCCCCCGGACGATTACCCTGGCGTCGGTGGCCAGCCAGCTCGAGGAAGTTGCCGTCACCAGCAAAGGCTTCGACCGCAACGTGCGCCAGCCCCTGCTGGGCGTGAGTCAGATCAGCATGACGGCCATCAAAAAAATGCCGGCTGCCCTGGGTGAAATCGACATCCTGCGCAGTCTGCAGCTGCTGCCCGGCGTCAGCAGCGTGGGCGAGGCCGCTAACGGCGTCAACATCCGGGGGGGCACCACCGACCAGAACCTGATTTTGCTGGACGACACCCCCATTTTTAACCCCACGCACATGTTCGGGCTGTTTTCCGTTTTTCCCCCCGATGCCGTCAATGGGATCGATCTGTACAAGGGCAACGTACCCGCCCGCTACGGGGGGCGGGCGGCCTCCGTCCTCGATATCACCCTGAAAAACCCCGACCTCAATCAATTCCGGTTGACGGGTGGGGTCAGTTTAGTGGCCAATCGACTCGCCCTGGAGACGCCCATCGTTGCGGGTAAAGTAGCCCTGCTCGTCGCGGGACGAGGAGCGTTTACTGACTTTCTGCTGCGGGCGGTGTCGCCCCAGTTTGAGAACATTCGGGCGACCTTCGGGGAGGGAACCGCCAAGCTGTTCTGGCGGGTCGACGAACGTAACACCATCACGGCCATGGGGTACTACAGCCAGGATCGGTTTCAGACCAATCTATTGGGCAGCCTGGCCAACGTGAACGCGGTGAGTTCACAGTATGCCCACCGGGCAACCAACGGCATGGTCCGCTGGTTTCACGCCGTGGATAAGCGGCTAAACCTGCAAACGACCGCCCTGATCAGTCAGTACATCCCCCGCATTCTATCGACCGAAGACAGCACCCGCAATCAGGTCGTGCTCAAACAAGGGCTGCTGCACCGGCAACTTAAGTCAAACCTCAACTACCAGCTGACGAACCAAAAGATTGAAGTGGGTATCAGCGGCACGCATTACCAGTTGAACCCCGGCGAGTTAATACCCGGCACCAGCCGGGCGGTCAACTACCAGAAAACGCCCGCCGAGCAGGCGCTGGAACTAAGCGTTCATGCCGAAGACGAACTTAGTTTATCCGATAAACTGGCCATTTCGGCCGGCCTGCGCTACACCCGCTTCCTGAACCTGGGACCATCCCTGGTCCGCCACTACCCGGTGGGGCCCGTGAGCGATGGGCCTACGGTCGTCGATTCGACGATCTACCGGGCGGGGCAGGTAAGCCAGCGATACGGCGGCCTGGAACCCCGACTAGGACTTCGGTATGCCCTGACGGCCACCTCGTCGGTCAAGCTCGGCTACAACCTGATGCGGCAGTATCTGCAAGTGATCACCAACACCACAACGCCCCTGCCGACCGCCCGCTGGAAGACGGCGGATGCGCACATCAAACCCCAGGTGAGCCAGCTGTTTTCGGTGGGGTATTCGCAAAACATAAAAAACAACATTTGGGAGTTATCGGCCGAGGCCTACTGGCGCAACACCCAGCACATTCTGGACTACAAACCGGGGGCTGATTTTCTGTTGCAGGCCTATCCCGAAACCCAGTTGCTCAGGGGGCGCAACAAATCCTACGGCCTGGAGCTGATGGTGGCAAAAAAGAAAGGGGAACTGACGGGGTGGCTCAACTACACGCTCGCCCGCACCTTGAACCAGGTCAGCGAAGGAACCGATTTTGGGCAACAAATCAACGGGGGAGACTGGTACCGGGCCAATTATGACCGGCCCCATAGCGTGAATATGAACCTGACAATCCGGCAGGGGCGCCACCACAGCTTTTCGTTTACTGTCGCCTACAGTACGGGGCGTCCCTACACCGCGCCCGAGGGCTTTCTGCGGTACCGAAACCGGGTGTATCCCTATTATAACGAGCGCAACCAGTATCGCCTGCCGGACTACCACCGGCTGGATTTCGCCTGGAACATCTATAACCCAAGTCTGAAGAATCGGCGCTGGCAGGGGCACTGGACGTTTACGGTGTATAATTTGTACGGCCGCCGAAACATCTATTCGATCTTTTATCGTACCGAAGCCCAGGTAACAAACGCCTATCGCCTCAGTATTTTCGGGGCGCCCATCCCCAGTTTAACCTATAACATGGCGTTTAACTGATTCGACTTTATGGCGCTACCCCTCATCCCCTGTCGTCGCTGTTTGGTTTCGCATCGTTATTTCAACCGGCACACCCCGTCGTCTATGCGCTCCGCTACCGTTCTTTTGCTCGCTTGTTGGCTGACCCTACTGGTGCCGGTCGGCTGTATTGATTCGCTGGATCAAACACTGCGGCAACGTCTGGATATTCTCGTCGTCGAAGGCACAATTACCAACCTGGCCGAACCGCAGCTTGTCCGCTTGAGTCGCGCCCAGTCGGAACCACTCACCGGCCTATCGGCCACCTTTCCGTTAACTGGCGTCCGGGTGGAAATCCGGATTGATTCGGTGCAGGTGGTGGTCTTGCGGGAAACGGCGGCCGGCCGCTATCAGGCCCCCGATGACTTTATGGGCCAGGTCGGTCATCGCTATCAGCTCTGCTTTACCCTCCCCGACGGGACCGCCTACCGATCTGATCAGGAAATCATGCCAGCCGTGCCAGCCTTCAGGAACGTGCGTACTCAGTTTAATCCAGCCAGCCTGCCGGTCGAGATCTACCACGGGGCAACCAACCAATACCGGGGGTCGAATGATTTTTTTGTTGACTGGCAGGATCCCGCTGACCAGCTCAATTATTACCGCTGGGACTGGAAGCTGTGGGAAAAGCAGGACTGGTGTCGCACCTGTCAGCAGGGCTTTTACCTCATGACCAGTCCCATCAGCAGTACGCTGGACGAAGGTTGTTACACTGATGATCTACCCGTTCCTTACTATGTGCACGATTACGCTTGCCGAGGCTCGTGTTGGGAGATCATTCGCAATCTGGACCTGAATTTATACGAGGATCGGCTGAGTAACGGCAACTTGATTCAACGCTATCAAGTAGCCCAGATTCCTTACTACAGTGAGACTGGGTGTCTGGTGGAGATTCGGCAGAGTTCACTCAGCCCCAAAGCCTACCGGTATTACCGACTGGACCAGGCCCAGACCCAGCAAACGGGCGGCCTGGCGGATGGACCACCCACCGCCCTGATTGGCAATGTGCGCAATATGGCTAATCGCACCGAAGCCGTTGTTGGCTATTTTTCGGCTTCCGCCGTAGCGACGGTGCGCTATTGGCTGGATCGGAAGCAGAACGGGGGTAATTCACCGGGTCTTTTCCTGGGGATGACTGGCCTGAAGCCTTCCCCCGAGGATCTAGCCACCGACCCCAACACGGGTCGGGTGAAACGAGCGCCCTTACGGCCGACCCCCACAGCGGTTTGTGTCGAGAGCGATACGCGAACGCCCAACAAGCCAGCCGGTTGGCAAGATTAATCAGTCCCTATCCTGTAGCCTACAGGTACTAACTGGGTGTTCTAGCATGAATCTATTCTGGTGCTATTTTGGAAAGTACGAAAAGTAGGCAGTGGGCCTTTAAAAGCCCAGTTTATGAAGCATGCACTTCAGCGCTTTTCGTCTCAAGGGGGAGCGACTAGATCTCAGTAGATTAGCCATTTACAGGCTTTTGTTTGCTAAACTATTCCACCAGTACAACCGATGCTTAAGCAACAGAGTCTACCTGCAAAAACCCTTTTGTTATCTACTGCCATGAGATCCGTTTCGCCCATCATCGCCATCCTAATCACAGGCCTCTCTACGGCCCAAACCTGTAGCTCTAGACAAGAAGTCAATCCCGACAGCGAGACGAACTCTTGCTTTTCTACCGAGTCGCTAACGACAGTCTCCTGGCAGAAAGATCAGATAGCCTTTTTTCAGCAGCCTAAAAGTGGGCCCTTACAAGTAGTCACGTACGGCTACAAAGGGGAGGATTTTCTGATGGTAAGCAATGCCTTTGTCAGCTCGCCAGCCAGTTACATCTTCGATTGTTCGGGGGTATCGATTGGCAAGCGAGGTATCAACTACAACACGTTCATGAACGAAGCCAAGCGAGGGAGGGTGCTGCTAGAAGGTAAGTATTGAAATTGTTCCATCTCAGTTATGAGAGTTATTAGCGATGATTAGCTTCTGAGGCACTGTTCGCTCGCTTTTGAGCAAATAACCAATCTAATAAGCCGGGCGTTTTAATCACCTCCTCCCAAATACCGTGACCGCCATCAGCGTATTCGGTATACCGAGGCCTACCGCCGGCTTTCTGCAAAGCAGAAACCATATCGCGCGAACCGCTAACGGGTACATTGACGTCTTTAGCCCCATGAAAGGCCCAAATACCAACCGAGGTCATGGTTCTGGCCTGATCAGGATTCCCTTCGCCACAGACGGGAATAGCGGCCGCAAACAACTCCGGCTGCAGACCTAGCATGTGCCACGAACCATAACCACCCCGTGACACACCAGATATGTAACGCCTTTGCGGATCAATCGGGTAGTTCTTGTCAAGAGCAACAATAGCCGCCATGGCTAGCCCAGCGATGGAAGGCGTATTGGCAATACCGCCCCAGCCCGTATGGGGGGGACAGCGAGGCACAAACACAAAGGCAGGATATTTTCGTTTGTTCTCATCGGTACTAAGCCATTTGGCCATTGGACACGCATCAATCTGCCTCGTATTATCCAGCCAGCAGGAATAAGGCAGGGCCACAACCAGCGGGTAGCGCTTTTGAGGGTTGTAGTCGGCGGGCGTTAAGAGCCGGTACAGTAAAGTGTCCCCTTGTTGGCTGATATAGCAGCCCTCTTCAAAGGATTGCGCTAGCGCAATTTGCCTGCCTGATACATGGGTTAACTGGTAGTTTTGGCTGACTAAGTCCATACTCACACTCAGCAAATAGATACTCAGAAGAGTTAGTATGCCTCGGGCTAAATGAAATCGATTCAACGAGTCAGAACTGTTATGATCGACAAGGGCATGTGGGTACTCCTCGATGAAATTCAAGAAGAACAAAACTGGCACTAGCCGTTCCAGCAGGAAAAGCCATTGTCGAATCCAATCCAGGGTAGCGCTGG
This sequence comes from Spirosoma pomorum, assembly GCF_054776615.1. NCBI lineage: Bacteria > Pseudomonadati > Bacteroidota > Cytophagia > Cytophagales > Cytophagaceae > Spirosoma > Spirosoma pomorum. Next base: position 2,739 of record NZ_BAAHBP010000026.1, on the reverse strand, counting down.
GGGGATACGGGTTTAGCTGCCTAAACCAAATCAGAGTTATCATGTGGGCCAGACAGAGCATAGCTGACAGGATACCTGCTCGCTTTAACCAAGGCCTGCTATTGGCGTTAGAAACCACCAGGCTTAGGGCATAAACCAAGTTGATTACAACACCTATGAGCATGACACCATCGGGATGTCTACGAAAAATGGGGTACAGGGTGGCCGAAAACAGGTAAGCCAGGCTGGCAACTGTGGTGAGAGAGGCCACTAGTCCAGTCCAAAAGGCCACCTTATAGTTTCGGTGACGGTAATAGGCGAGAATTAGCAGCGTGGTGATGAAAGATATCAGGCTGGTTACCAAAAACCAGCTTCGAAACGAGGCAAGGGTGTAGACATCAACACCCGCCTGAAAATGGAGCCAGCTCTGAAATACACCCATCAGGCAAGTAAGCCCAAGTCCAAGGAGAATACTGGTATAGCCATCTTGTTTCATACCGCTAATTGCTGGGTTTTCAGACCTGTACCGAAGCGATCCTGAATGAAGAAGTCTCCAGGGTAAGGGTTTTACTTACACGCCCATTAACCATCTAATTTTGGAGCGTTTGACGAGACGAGATGGCCAACGCAGTTACTAATTCGTTTCTTTCCTACCCTGTACTACGGGGTACGGGGTTGAGGTCTCCTCAAAAGCAAGTCGCACTAGCCGATTATTCCGATCCCAGTATAACGTAACTCTGTCGCTAGGAACGCCAGCAAGTAGTGTTAGGTCATGCTCGCTGGCATACCACTGACGGGCACTAATCAGACTAAGGCCCGGTTCTGGAGTGGCGACGATTTGTCTAAGCCCATTGGGATAGCCTTTCGCCCATCGGGTTACTGTAAGTATAGATGGCATAGTTACTACAAGCCTGAGTTTGTTAAGAGAGCGGCAGTGGTTGATGAGAAGTAGGAAGCCACGGTACAGACAAAAGACGGCTTTTTTGGTGGCTCGCACCTTTGTAGATGGGACAATCACTTTTCTGTTTGGGACATCTATATTATTGACGATCGAAAAATAGTCTCTTGATGAAATTGCATCTGGTCAGTCCCCTAATAGATTAGCAAAAACATAGTTGAGACGAAAAATCAGCAGATTCAATCGATACGTAGTTGAATAGTGTTAATCTAAGTTGCGAGATAGGGCTATACCAGGCATTTGTTCACAGTGTCAGCTAAAATGAACAAGAACACCTTCAGCAGAAAGCCCTGCACCGTCACCGCATGAATCTTACGGGGAAAGCGGTTCTCGATGGTCGAAATCACCGTTTTAATTGATTTGCGGGTAAGTTTCTTCAGATACCGCTGCCAGGCTTCATCTGGACGTCGGCTATTCTTACGTCGATGCACCGATAGCGTGATCTGTTCGCACTCCGCATATAGATCCTCCTGTTCGTAGTCGGTGTAGCCACTGTCGCCGTAAACGATACTTCCAGCGGGTAAGTCCAAGTGCATTGCCTGCAAGGCGGTCGCGTCATGAAAGCTGCCCGCCGTCACATAATAGTCCACTGGAAGGCCATCGGTGGTAATGAGCAACTGAACTTTGAATCCGTAGAAGTACTCCTTTTTGGCTTCGTTGTACCCCCGATAAGCCTTATTGGTCAGCAACTTACAAACGGGTATACGGCAGTTTCGACAAATGGCTACCGGAAAGGAGTCGATGATGTAACGTGCTGAGGTATTGAGTTCTTTGAGACTCAGGCCCAGTGCTTGGAAGATGGTCAGTAAGGCGAATTCCAGCCGATGCAGTCGCCGGTTGAAGGTGGATTTGTCGATGCTGGCCATCTGGTGGTGTTGGTGCATGTAGTCACAGGCAGCGGCATGATTGCCATAGAATTTGAGGGCCGCTATCAATGCAGTGGTGGCAATTTGGGCATCGTTGACTTTGCAGTGTACATCGGTATGGCGCGCCATGGCTTTGAATAAGTCATCGAAGAAGCAGTAGATTGCAATAGTCTTGTCAGCCATGAGTGGGGGCAGTTTAGAGCGTGAGATACTCCAAAGCTACTCCACTGGCTGGCAAGACCTTTATATCGTGCAACTTGGGTTAGTGTTAACATCTTTGATCTTGTTTGTCTGTCGGACGACTCAATTGCATCGACTAACACACAAGTGTGCCTGCATCTCATTTTACTGGGCCCTTCGTAAGATGCGTTTTCAGGTTAGAGCGAATCAATTCTACTCGTGAGTCTTCATATATTGGGCGGTCAGTCGTTAGACTACTTTCATACACATCTGCAATCAGCGTCTACTTCAGCCTAGCTAGTCATGAAAATAATCAAAAAGAGTTTGAAGCTGCTATTAGTTGTCTGCTTGCTGTTGATTACAGCCTGTGCCACCAATAATCAGCTTGGCAATTGTGCCGTAAAAGGGCATGTTCAGGGACTAGGTACTACCCTAGGCTTTGTGACTGGTGGTAGCAACAACTTCGACGAGTCTTTCTTTAAGCTAATTCTTATTGTCGATGGCAGCTTCTCGTTTAAAGCAGTGCTCAACCAACCCGGCGGGGGCAGGATATTCACTCCCAACATGTTCTTCAAGCTAAAGAGCGGTCGCTATCAGTGGATGCGCTCTCGTGTTATTAGTTTCGATATCAATCCCCAAGAGCATATTGTTGTCGAAGGCAAACTGAAGCCTTACTTGATTGATTATAAGAGCGTGTTTTGGAATTAGATTTGGCTTGATGGCTGTATTCGTTGTAACATAATCTGAATGTTGGCC
>NZ_BAAHBP010000025.1:0-175388 GCF_054776615.1 Spirosoma pomorum | reverse complement strand
TGCCACCTAAGATTTTGCGAAAGCGGGCGACAGAGCCGATCTCAGACGAGGTCGGCTCTTCGCGTTTATAGACTATCGAATAACGAGCTTCTATTTATAACATGAGCTCGTTATTTGGTTAGCCTCAAATTGTTGGATCAATAAGATGATCTTATTGAGGAAAGTCGTTTATCCATTCTTCTTCTTTCTGCCGCATAAGCTGAGCTTCTGTTTCAGATTTATCGCCGTATCCACACAAGTGTAGAAGCCCATGAGCTAATACACGCTTCATCTCATGCTGTGGCGTGACGTTCATTTGAATGGCGTTATCTTTTACTCGATCCACGCTAACGAAGATATCGCCTTCTATTTTACTTTCTTCTTCGCTTTGATCAAACGTAATGATATCCGTATAGTAATCATGCTGTAGGTAATCCCGATTGACTTGTAGCAGATATTCGTCCGAGCAGAATATGTAATTCAGATCACCTATACTGAACCCTTCTTTATTGGCCTGCTTCTTCAGCCATTGCTGAGTTACTCTTTTTTGTGGTTGCTCGTAAGGAACATCTTCAGAGAAAAAGCGTATCATTTTGATTTGTGGTAATGGCTCAATGCTAACTGCTTTTTGAATCTCGCGTGGCTACTTAGCTTGGGCGGTAACGTAATTAAAATAAAAAGGTTAAGTCTATTTATTAACCTTAGGATAATTTTAAATTTTATAGTCAACACAAAGCGTTAGTTATCCACATCTAAGTTGTGGATAACTAACGCTTTGTGCACAATGTAAACATGCAATGACCTTGAATTACCAGTTTTCAACTAGATCATTGAAGCGTTCCAGCAAGAATTTCGACCTATCACCAACAGCCCCGTTACCAATACTCAGATCGCTAATTTGAACTATGGGTAACACCTTTTTAGTAGAGCTGGTAGTAAAAGCCTCATCAGCATCGTAAAGCTCGGATAGTAACACAGGACGTTCAATTACTTCAAAGTCGTTCTGCGCCAACTGCATAACCGTACGTCGAGTAATACCGTGTAGGATATTCCTGTCCGACGTAATAAGTTGGTCGCCTTTTATAATGAAGAAGTTACTGCGGCTCAGCTCACTAATTTCTCCGTCTTTGTGGTACAGAATATCAGATGCTCGAGCAGCACGGATAGCTTCGGCCATTAAAATGACGTGCTTATAGTCGGTGGTCTTTACTTCGGCCATTTCACGGACGTAATCGTCCAAGATCACTTTAATACCTTGCTCGTATTGACTAATCGGTACTGGATGAATGTCTTCAGTCATGATCAACAGATTGGGCTTGATAATGCTGATGCTGTCCGATGAATACCCCCCCGTCATAACAAAACGGAATGCAACGTCGATACTACCGTTCTGAGTGCTGCGTTCGAGCAGATCCATAACGATAGCATATGTTTCATCCTTACCGACAGGTAAACTCAGATGCATGCGCGTAGCTGAGTTCTGGAAGCGCTCCCAGTACCAATCCCACTGAAATGGTCGCCCGTTGTAGGTAAGAAAATAGTCGAACAGGCCGTAACCACGGAGCAGTGATAGATCCGTAACTCCAATAGCTAGCTGATCGACAGGAGCGATCGTTCCGTTTAGATATCCGTAATGCATGAAGAGTAAATAAAAATGCTGTGCCCGCAGAATCGTTACGTGTAGCGGGCACAGCAGATACTTATTACGCGAGCTTCTTGTATTTAATGCGGGTTGGCGTCGCTTCTGTACCTAGCCGCTTCCGTCGATTTTCCTCGTATTCGGAGAAGTTCCCCTCAAACCAATAGACTTGAGAATCGCCTTCAAAAGCTAGAATATGGGTTGCAACACGGTCCAGGAACCAGCGATCGTGGCTAATAACTACTGCGCAACCGGCAAAATTTTCTAAACCTTCTTCCAGAGCCCGGAGCGTGTTGACGTCAAGATCATTTGTTGGTTCATCAAGTAGGAGAAGATTAGCTCCCTCCTTCAGCGTCATAGCCAGATGCACACGATTTCGTTCTCCGCCGGATAACGTACCGATCTTCTTTTCTTGATCAGCACCCGCGAAATTGAAACGGCTAACGTAAGCACGAGCATTGCTTTGTTTTCCACCCATCATGATCCATTCATTACCGCCGGAAATGGTTTCGTAAACGGACTTATTGGGGTCAAGGCCATCGTGCTCCTGATCGACGTAAGCAACCTTAACGGTCTCGCCAACATCGAACGTACCAGCATTCGGTTTGTCACGTCCAGTGATGAGTTTGAACAACGTCGTTTTTCCTGCTCCGTTGGGGCCGATAATACCAACAATACCTCCCTGTGGCAAACGGAAATTTAGATGCTCGAACAGAAGGCGATCACCGAAAGCTTTCGCAACGTCCTCTGCTTCGATTACTTTAGCGCCCAAACGTGGTCCAGCCGGAATAAATATTTCTAGCTTCTCGTCGCGCTGTTTGGCGTCTTCGCTCAGCAACCGTTCGTAAGCGCCTAAACGGGCTTTTGACTTTGCCTGACGCGCTTTAGGGGCCATGCGTACCCACTCCAATTCGCGTTGTAACGTTTTCTGCCGCTTGGATTCGGTTTTCTCTTCCTTAGCTAAACGCGTTTGCTTCTGATCGAGCCAGGATGAATAGTTTCCTTTCCAGGGGATACCTTCGCCCCGGTCAAGCTCAAGAATCCAGCCCGCTACGTTATCCAAGAAGTAACGATCGTGCGTAACGGCAATGACGGTACCCGCGTATTGACGAAGGTGTTCCTCCAGCCAGAGTACAGATTCGGCATCCAAGTGGTTGGTTGGCTCATCGAGAAGCAACACATCCGGTTGTTGTAACAGCAGCCGGCATAAGGCTACCCGGCGCTTTTCTCCACCAGATAAATTGTCGATAAGAGCATCGGATGGTGGGCAACGTAACGCGTCCATTGCCCGCTCCAATTTCTGATCAAGCTCCCAGGCGTTGTAGTGATCCAGTTTTTCCTGGACTTCACCCTGGCGTTCGATGAGTTTGTCGAAATCAGCGTCTGGGTCACCGAAGGCTTCGTTAATCTCATCAAACTCTTTGAGGAGGTTGACAACTTCCTGAACACCTTCTTCGACTACCTCGCGAACCGTCTTTCCTGAATCGAATTTTGGTTCCTGTTCCAGCATGCCGACCGAGTAGCCGGGCGAGAACACAACCTCACCGGTATAGCTTTTGTCAATACCCGCAATGATGCGCAGCAGAGTAGATTTACCCGAACCATTTAAGCCTAAAACTCCAATTTTTGCACCATAAAAAAAGGAAAGGTATATGTTCTTTAGGATTTGTCGGTTAGGGGGAATATTTTTACTCACGCCCGCCATGGAGAAAATTATGGTTTCCTGGCTCATTAATTTCTGATAGATTTGTGGTTGGCAAATGTGCCCAAATTTAACCCTCAGCGCAGCCTTAACCAAAAACAGTAATGGAAAACGCTTCACTGGTAGACGAATACGGTTACGTCAAAGACGGAAAGGTATTTTTAAAGGGCTACCTGAATTATGAAGACCGCCAGATTGGCGAAGTCAAACGAACCGAGCAGGAAGCGCTCGATTATTTTAAAAATCGCTTCATCATCGCCGAAAACAAAGTCAGTCAGTTAGAGAAAGATATTGACGAAGCTCAGAATAAAGGGTCTTATCTGACTAAACTAGTTCAGCTTCGGAAGAAGTTGATCGGCTTTGACGCCCTTGGTGATTTTCCTCCTCTGCTCGAACGACTGGATGCACAGGAAGCGCTCTTGGCAGACCTGATATCGGTTAACCAGCTCAAAAATCTGGAAATCAAACGGGCGTTGATCGGTGAAGCCGAGGCCCTGGTCGATAGTACGGACTGGCGCCCAACTGCCGATGCTCTTCAGGAGGTTAAAACCAAATGGATTAAAACGGGACCTGTCGATAAATCAGTTGAAGCCGACGTTGAAGGACGTTTCCAGGAATTGCTCGACAGTTTCTTTCAACGCCGTCGCGAATTTTTTAATGAACAGAATAAGATTATTCAGGAACGCCTGGATAAATACGACGAGCTAATTCGACTTGCGTTCCGGGCAAACCGGCTCGGTGATCTGGACGCTGCATTTCAGGAAGTACGTCGCCTGAATAACGCCTGGAAGCAGGTAGGTGAAGTTCCGATCAAGAAAAGTGGCAAGTTGTACAAGTCGTTCAAAAAAGCGACGACAACATTCTACGCTAAGTATAATGAAGCCAAAGGTATCGTCATTGAGAAAAAAATCGATCCACGGATTGAGGCTCAGATGAAGATGGCCGATGAGGCAGAACGGCTGGCTAAACAGGATGATATTGTAGCAGCGGCCGATCGGGCCAAGGTGCTGCTCAACAGCTGGAAGGAAATCAAAATTCCGTTCAAGATGCAGGACAAAGACATCAACGAACGTTTCCGAGCTGCCTGCGACAAGATTTTTGAATTAAGCTACCTCAACCGCGTATTGACGCGGAAATACCCCGCTTTTGAATTAAAAAGCCAGGCGGAGCAAATTCGGACAAAAATCCGGGAAATGGAGTACTTGGTTAAACGAGAGAAAAACGATCTTCAGTTTGCCTTGCAGGATGCCGATGGACTAGATCCGAACAATCCGGACGATAAGATGGTGCTCAATAAGATCAATACGCAAAAGCGAAAGATCGCGATGAAAGAAATAATCCTGAAAGAATTTCAGAAGCAGCTGACTGCGGTCGGGTACTAGATTTTATATATCCCCAAACAACGAAACGTGCCCTGGACTAGTCCAGGGCACGTTTCGTTGTTTGGGGATGTTATTACGGTATGGAAACAAACTTGAAACAACTTGAACCCGTAACCGAAACGGAGTTTCGGGAGGCCATCATTCCGGGAAAATTTGTCCGGATCGAATACCTGACGGATCTGAACGAGTTTATCAAAGCCGACGTACTGATCAAGGATTTCCTGAGTCAGGATGGCGTTGAATTGATCAAGCTGGCAACGGGCGAAACGATTCCGCTCAACCGCGTTGTCAGCCTGGATCGTCGGTTATCGCCAAACTTCCCTGGCTATGGTAATTACTCGTGTGATTGTTAATTGAGCAGATCAAAACCACAGTAAGGGACCAGCGCGGCTGGAATACGAATGCCTTCCGGTGTCTGATTATTCTCAAGAATCGACGCCAGAATTCGCGGTAATGCCAGCGCTGAACCGTTCAGCGTGTGCAATAGCTGCGTTTTGCCATCAATTTTGGAACGTAATTTCAAGCGGTTAGCCTGATATGTTTCAAAATTAGACACGGAACTTACTTCCAGCCAGCGTTGCTGCGCAGCCGACCAGACTTCCATGTCATACGTTAGCGCCGAGGTGAAGCCCATGTCGCCCCCGCAGAGCCGCAGCACCCGGTAAGGCAATTCCAGCTTTTGCAACAGCAATTGTACGTGGTGGCTCATTTCTTCCAGCGCAGCATAGGAGTTTTCTGGTTTTTCGATACGTACTAATTCGACTTTGTCGAACTGGTGCAGTCGGTTCAGCCCGCGAACGTGCGCCCCCCAGGAACCTGCTTCCCGCCGGAAACAGGGCGTATAACCTGTATTCTTGATGGGTAATTGGTTCTCGGGTACGATTGTGTCCCGGTAAAGGTTTGTGATTGGAACTTCGGCCGTCGGAATCAGATAAAATTTCTCCTCGTTGATCAGGTACATTTGTCCTTCCTTGTCAGGAAGTTGGCCCGTGGCAAATCCAGACTCTTCATTGACCACGATCGGTGGCTGAATCTCGAAATAACCTGCGTTCAGCGCTTCATCAAGGAAGAAATTGATCAACGCCCGTTGAATACGGGCTCCTTTGCCTTTGTAGACAGGGAAGCCAGCACCAGTAATCTTAACGCCCAGTTCAAAATCAATGATATCGTACTTTTTAATTAGCTCCCAGTGTGGTTGAGCATCGGCATGGAGCGTAGGCTTTTCGCCGTTTTCCAACACGACTTCGTTATCATCGGCCGAGCGGCCTTCGGGAACGCTGCTGTGTGGTAAGTTCGGAATCGTTACCAGAACGGCCTGTAACTGCTGTTCAGCCTGGTTTAACAACTCATCGAGTTCTTTCGACCGATTTTTCAGCGTTGCTGTTTCAGTTTTAGCGGCTTCGGCTGCTTCCTTCTGGCCGCTTTTCATCAAGGCACCAATCTCCTTCGCTTTCGCGTTAGATTGGGCTAATACCTCGTCTAATTCCTTCTGAGTATCCCGACGCTGCTGATCGAGGGTTAGTACTTGGTCGATAACCGCTTCGGCGTTCGCAAAATGCTTTTTGCGTAAACCAGCTAGCGTCGCTTCTTTATTTTCTCGAATGAATGGAACCTGTAGCATTTGAGTTAGCTATTTTGTTGGGTAAATAACCCGTCATTCAACGCGTTTAGCGCGTCGGCTTTGTAACGACCGTGGATGAGTAGTGATAAGTTGCTCTCCGTACCACCGTATGAAACCATCCGAATCGGAATACTTTTCATGGCGTTGAAGACACGTAACGCGACGCCTTCATTGTCGGCGCTGAAGTTTCCAACGATACAAACGATTGTCTGATCATGGTCGGGTTCTTCCAGCGTACAGAAAGCATTCAGTTCTTCCGAAATTTCAGCAAGCCGATCTGTGTTATCGATCGTAACCGAAACAGACACTTCCGACGTAGCAATCATGTCTACCGGCGTTTTATACTTTTCGAAAATCTCGAAAATCCGGCGCAGGAACCCATACGCATTTAGCATACGAGTCGAGTGGATGTACAGAGCCGTGATACCATCCTTGGCAGCTACAGCTTTGAATACGGGCCCCGAATGACCAGTCGAAGAAGGTCTGTCAGCGATGAGCGTACCCGGAGCACTGGGCTCCATCGTGTTTTTCAGACGAACAGGAACGCCAAACATCCGGGCGGGTGTGATCGTTGACGGATGCAAAATCTTAGCGCCGAAATAAGCCAGTTCAGCTGCTTCATCGAAGGTCAGCTCACGGACAGGAAACGTATTTTTAACGATTCGTGGATCGTTGTTGTGCATTCCGTCGATGTCCGTCCAGATCTGGATTTCTTCGGCCCGAACCGCCCCACCGATCAGCGAGGCCGTGTAATCCGAACCGCCCCGTTTAAGGTTATCAACTTCGCCCCGTGGGTTCCGACAAATGAAGCCCTGGGTAACAATGATATGTTTATCATCATGCTGAGGCAGCATGTCCGCCAATCTCTGCTCAGTGAACGAGATGACGGGCTCATTGTCTGCATCAATCTGCATGAATTCCAGCGCCGGCAGTAAGACCGAAGGAACACCTTCTTCATCAAGATAAGACTGAAAAAGTTGCGTACTCAGCAATTCGCCTTCTGCCACCAGTTCCTTTTCCTGCTTCAACGTGAAAGGCTTGATCGTTGTCAGGGAACGTATGAACGAAAACTCGTTATCAACGATCTGCTGACCAGCTGCTTTACCAGCTTCGGTACTGTATAGCTCGCTGACAAACGTATCGTAATGCGCTTTGAGCGTATCAATAGTCTGATTCGCCTGTGCGTCATTGTTATCCTTGAGCGACTCACCGATAGCCAACAGTGAATTCGTCGAGCCTGACAGCGCCGATAATACGACAATTTTACGTGTATCATCGGCCGTAACTAATCGGCGGATGGATTGCATACGTTCGGGCTTCCCGACCGATGTACCTCCAAATTTCCAGACGTGCATATGTGAAGAGTGAAAGAGTGAGTGAGCGAAAGAGCGAAAGAATGAAACTTAGCTACATCGCTCTTTCACTCTTTCATTCCGCATCGGCGGTCCGATTTCGCTCTTTATAGTTTACTGTATACCAGCTTCTGCAAGCCGAGCATTTTGATAGCGGTGATGGCGGCTTCATCACCTTTGTTCCCATGTTTGCCACCCGCCCGGTCGAGGGCCTGTTGCTGATCGTTTGGTGTCAGAACACCAAAAATGACCGGTTTGCTGGTCTTCAAACTGACATTGGTCAGGCCTTGCGCAACGGCGTGATTGATGTAATCGTTGTGTTTGGTTTCACCCTGAATGACGCAGCCTAAAGCAATAACCGCATCAATGTCATCACGCTGCGCAAACCACTGTGAACCCAGGCTTAGTTCGTAACTACCCGGTACGTTCGCCCGGACGATGTTTTCGGCTTTGACGCCGTGTTGAAGCAGCGTTTGGTAAGCACCGTTAAAAAGTGCTTCTGTTACTTCGGTATTCCATTCGGAAACCAGAATGGCAAAACGCCGGTGACTGACATCGGGTAGCGCGTCTGTCGAGAAGACGCTGAGGTTTTTTAAATCAGAAGCCATATATCCGTAAAATTTCGTCTGTAGGGAATGAAAACAAAAAAGGACAAAACCCCGGTCGGCTTTGTCCTTTGCTGTATTTATGATTGTCAAATACGCTTACGACTCACCGACCGTTGCCTCCAGCAACGATTTGTATTTTCGAGCACTAACAGCCTCGGTCGATTGTGCGTATTTTTCGATGATCGTATTGTATGTGTCGATCGCTTTATCGTTTTGTTTAGCTTGCTCCTGGGCGACAGCAAGTTTCATCAGGTACGATGGGCTAAAGAATTTATTTGGCTTGTAGTCAGCTGCTTTCTGATAGTAGCTGGCAGCCTCTTCAAAATCCTTTTTCTCCATATACGCATCGCCAATTAGAGCATAAGCACGCGCCTGAACCAGCAGATCCGATGAGCTAAAGCTTTTGAGTTGATCAATCGCTTCATCGAACTTACCCTGTTTCAGTAAAGCCGTACCAGCGTAAAATGCAGCCAGATTACCAGCGGGTGTAGAGCCATAGTTATCGGCAACAGAAAGCAATCCGGGAGTCTTACCATCGCCGTTCAACGCCTGTTTCAGCGAATCTGCTTCAAGTTGGTATACCGAAGGGAAGAGTTCAACCTGGGCGGTTTCGTCCTGGCTACTCACGTAGTACCGATAGCCGAAAAAGCCGACAATCAATAAAACGATTCCACCAAGGACACCGAAAAGGACGTTCCGGTTTTCCTCAAAAAAATATTCGGCCCGTTCAAACTGACCTGTCAACGCGTCCGGGTCTTCTAAAAAATCCAATCCGCTGTTCTTCTTGCTCATGCTTTTGCAATTTGGATTGCAAAATTAGAAAGAATTAAACTTGTGAAAAAGCGTAATGTTCAAAACTTTACAGAAAGATTTTTTACTAAATGGCCGTATCCCGAACAGACATAATTTCGGATGATCGCACGCAGCGGATCTGGTGAGGTAACAGGATTTCAATGGCTACCGTCTCGCCAGTTAACGTAACAAACTCAACCTCGAATCCTTTACCTTCCCCATATACAGTCAAAATCGTGCCGACATCGCCCTGTTTTAGCCGACCGCCGGCCACATCTTCCTGGAGCACAACCAAATCAAACTCATTCATACTCGGTACCAACTGATTTGTTTAAATAACGATACGCTCACCGTCTTGTTTTTAGAAATGATGTAGATTTGTGGCGCTAATCTTCTAGGGGTGCCTGAAAATAACGGGCTGAGATTATACCCATTGAACCTGATCCGGGTAATGCCGGCGAAGGGAGACGGAGTTCATTTCTACTAACTTTTTGACAATCAAAAGGTAGGTTTGGCCCCTTGGCCTATCGTCATGTTTTTTTCGCGATGAAAAAACCGATGATTGGGCGGTATAACCGCTTTTATCTACTGACAGTCCTGAGTTGGCTGTTTGTGCTGCCTGTATGGGCTCAATTCACGCTTTCCGGAACAGTAGTTGACGCCGAAGGTGCTGCCGAAACGCTACCCGGTGTTGCCGTTACCGTTGAAGGAACCTATAAAGGAACATTCACCAACACTAATGGAGCATTTCAGCTAACCAATCTACCAGCGGGACCATTATCTCTGCGTATTTCTTTACTGGGTTATGAATCCCAGACCAGGGAGCTGCAACTGACCCAGAACGAAACGCTTTCTATTCGTTTACAGAGGACGGCGGTTGTGGTGGATGAGGTAACAGTGAGTGCTACCAGAGCCGATCAGAAGTCGGCGATCGCCTACACGAACGTTTCACGTCGGGATCTGAACAAGCTTAATTTGGGACAGGACATACCGCAACTGCTCAACTTTACGCCTTCTATCGTGACCACATCAGATGCTGGGGCCGGGGTGGGTTATACGGGTATTCGGATTCGGGGGTCGGATGCCACACGGGTGAACGTAACGCTGAACGGGATTCCCTATAACGATGCTGAATCGCAGGGAACGTTCTTCGTGAATATGCCCGATTTTGCGTCGTCGGTGAGCAGTATTCAGATCCAGCGGGGGGTAGGTACGTCAACGAATGGCGCGGGCGCGTTCGGGGCTTCGCTGAATATTCAGACGAACCAACTTCAGGAAAAGCCATACGCCGAAGCCAATCTGTCGGCGGGCTCGTTCGGTACCCGGAAAGTAAACGTACTGGCTGGAACAGGGCTGCTTAATAATCATTTTGTGCTGGATGCCCGACTGTCTAAGATATATTCAGATGGCTACGTTGATCGGGCATTCTCGGACCTGAAATCGTTTTACATCTCCGGCGGCTATTACACCAAGAAAAGCTTTTTCCGGTTGAACGTCTTTTCGGGCCGGGAGCAGACCTACCAGTCGTGGGGTGGCGTCCCCGAAGATTTACTGCGGACCAACCGGACGTACAATGTATATACCTACGACAACGAAACCGATAACTATCAACAGGATAATTATCAGCTCATTACGTCGCACGAGCTAAGCCGGAACTGGCGGCTGAATGTATCGGCTTTCTATACAAAAGGACGGGGTTACTATGAACAGTTTCGGCCTAATGACCGCTTCAGTAATTACGGTCTGCCGAACGTAGTAATTGGCGATTCTACAATTACCCGCACGGACATTATTCGGCGTCGGTGGTTGGATAATGACTTTTATGGTACTGTTTTTTCGCTGGATTTCAACAGTTTTAAAAAGCTGACGGCGAACATTGGCGGGGGCTGGAACCAGTATAAAGGCGCTCACTTCGGCGAAATTATCTGGGCGCGCGTTGCCGGAAATACCAATATCCGGGACCGGTACTATAACGACGATGCGACCAAGACGGATTTTAATCTGTACGCTAAAGCATTCTACCAGTTTACGTCAAAGTTCAACGCCTACGCTGACATGCAGGTGCGGCAGATCAAGTACTCGTTCCTGGGGTTCAACAGCCAGCTCCAAAATGTGCAGCAGAATGCCAGCCTGACGTTTTTCAACCCTAAAGCTGGCCTCACGTACACACTCAACGATCAAAATTCAGTGTACGCGTCGGTAGGTGTTGGGCACCGCGAACCGAATCGGGATGACTATACGCAATCGACACCCGAAAGTCGCCCTAGAGCAGAGTCCCTGATTGATTACGAAGCGGGCTATAAACTACAAACCGCTCGGTTGGCAGTTACGGCAAACGCGTATTATATGAATTACCGGAATCAGCTGGTGCTATCCGGGCAACTAAACGACGTCGGCGCTTACAACCGGGTGAACGTACCAAGCAGCTACCGGGCGGGTGTTGAGCTGGAAGCCGGTGTGCGTTTGACCAATCAACTGCGCTGGAATCTGAACGCTACGTTCAGTCAAAACAAGATCCGGAATTTCACGGAGTATCTTGACAACTTTGACAACGACCAGCAGGAGTCACGTCAGTACAGTAAAACCGATATTGCGTTTTCGCCCAATGTGATCAGCGGTTCGCAGCTGATGTACACCCCGGTGAAGGGACTGGAATTAAGCCTACTGTCGAAATACGTCGGGAAGCAGTATCTGGATAATACGTCGAATGAAAGCCGGAAGCTGAATTCGTATTTCACCAATGATATTCGGCTGATTTACTCGCTGAAACCAAAATTTGCGGAGGAGATTACGTTCACGTTGCTGTTTAACAACGTTTTCAATGAGCTATATGAATCGAACGGCTATACCTACGCCTACATATCTGAAGGTGCCGTGCGCGCCGACAATGGTTATTATCCACAAGCAGGGCGAAACTTCCTGGCGGGGATAAGGTTACGATTTTAATCAAACAAAAAAGGGTCGGTTTGTGCCGACCCTTTTTTGTTACCCAATAGCCTGTTCCAGATCCTGAATTAGGTCCGTTACGTCCTCAATACCGACGCTAAGCCGGATTAAGGTGTCTTTCAATCCGTTCTTTTCACGCTCTTCTTTCGGGATGCTGGCATGGGTCATGCTGGCCGGGTGCGTGCAGAGCGATTCAACCCCACCCAACGATTCACCCAGGGAAAATACGTCGAAGCTTTCCATTACCCGAACTGCTTCGGGCATCGAGTCACCTTTGAGTTCGAAAGAAAGCATACCGCCAAAACCACGCATTTGCTGTTTGGCCAGTTCATGCCCCGGATGATCGGGTAGACCTGGGTAATGGACCCGACTTACTTTAGGATGCTGTGCCAGATACTGCGCTACCTGGAGCGCGTTCTCGCAGTGACGCTGCATCCGAACATGTAAGGTTTTGATGCCGCGTAGAACCAAAAAACAGTCCTGTGGTCCCGGTACAGCCCCGCAGGCGTTCTGAATGAAAGCTAGTCTCTGCGCTGTTTCGTCGTCATTCAGGACAATAGCACCCATCACGGTATCAGAGTGACCGCCCAAGTATTTCGTGGCCGAATGCACCACGATATCAGCACCCAGATC
The DNA here is from genome assembly GCF_054776615.1 of Spirosoma pomorum. Classification (NCBI taxonomy): domain Bacteria; kingdom Pseudomonadati; phylum Bacteroidota; class Cytophagia; order Cytophagales; family Cytophagaceae; genus Spirosoma; species Spirosoma pomorum. The sequence continues at coordinate 162,734 of NZ_BAAHBP010000025.1, read as the reverse complement.
GAGCGGGTTTTGCAAATAAGGGGATGCAAACGTATTGTCGACGACAAGCTGAATGTTACGTTGCTTCGTAATCTGGGCAATCGCTGTAATGTCGACCAGCCGAAGCAGGGGATTGGTAGGCGTTTCGATCCAGACCATTTTCGTAGCGGACGTAATAGCCGCTTCCAGGTTGGCCGGATTGTCCAAGCTGATAAATTTGAAGGTTAGTCCAAAATCCTGAAAAACACGTACCATAATCCGATACGTACCACCGTATAGATCGCTGCTGGCAATGATCTCGTCGCCGGGCTTGAAAAGTTTCAGAATGGCATCGGTAGCGCCCAGACCCGACGCGTAGCAAATGCCGTGTTTGCCGTTTTCGAGCGCAGCCAGATTATTCTGCAACACTGTTCGCGTTGGGTTCTGCGTACGGGCGTATTCATATCCCTTGTGTTTACCCGGCGATTCCTGAACGTAGGTGGATGTCTGGTAAATAGGCGTCATAATTGCGCCCGTTGTTGGGTCCGGCTCGATCCCTGCGTGAATGGCTTTTGTTCCGAATTTCATACTCGAAGGTAGTAAATGACTATCAACAACATCAGGGCTTTTCCGGTTTGTTACGTAGTGAACCCTTACATACGCGCTAAAATCACCGGCCCGGCTATTGCGGGCGTACTACTCTCCATAACGCCCATCGTTTTTACGTCGGTGCTGACATACTATGCCGTCATCTACGAAAAAGTTATTGCTGGATTCACGGGCTGGGAGTGGGCGATCATTACGTTAGTCTGCACGATTACATCGGCCGCACTAACGCCACCGACCATACTCGCACTCATATTTGGTTATTTTCTGGGTTGGCATGCAGTACTGCCCATTTTCGTAATTAATCTGGGCGGAATATTGATGATCAACCTGTTGGTCCGTTGGGTTGACCATGATCAGTTTATCAAGTTTTTACGTCGTAATCCAAAAGCACAATCGGTACTGGATCGGATTCGTGGCAAAGAACTGGAGGTGATATTCTTCGCTAAACTCTCACCTATTCTACCGTTCGGCCTGACCAATCTTTTGTTTGCGCTATCGGGGGCTAGACTCAAGAACATTCTGCTGGGAGGATTTCTGGGGATGACGCCCCGCTCCTTATTGGCCGTCTGGTCGGGTTATGAGGCTCACGAAATACGCACGTTGCTGGACAATCCAAATAGTAGCCTCTGGACGCAGGTAATTGTTATTGGACTAATTGTTGTGTCCATCGCCGGACTGTGGCAGGTAGTGCGTCGGGCGCTTCGCTAGTTCGTTAGCAGTCAAGTCAATCAGCCGGTTGTGTCCCGTTTTGAAAACGGTCAGATGATACGTTTGTAACCGCCAAAACAGTGGCCAGACGTGATGACCTGGAATAATTCGGTCGAACGCGCCCAGAAATAACCAGACCGGAATGGTACGCTGGTTCAGGCGTAGACAAAGGCCGGCTAGGTCGGGCCAGATCAACCGAGATTGCGTCCAGACATCGTATACAAGCTGCCGCTGACCAGGCGTACTGAGCGAATGTTCTACAAAGCGCATGACGGTTCGATTGAGCAAGCCAAGTTTCGTCAGCGTATGACCGAAGTGGTTGAGCAAGGACAAGTGATCAAGCGTATAGCGAAATAAGGCACGTCCAAGCCTGGACTGCGTTGCCAGATCGTACCAAAAGTTGCGAGTAATTCCATCAGGTGCAATCAGGTACAAACCCGTGATACGATTCGAAAACAACTCCGACGTGGTCAGCGCAAACCGTCCCCCCAGGCTAAAGCCCAGCACGGAAAACGAATCGATATGATGAGTCTGTAAAAAAGCGCTCAGTAACCTTTGCCAATCCGTTTTAGTTAGTAGTTGAGCAGAATCAATCTGACTACCGCCGTGAAAAAATAAGTCAGGTGCGTATACCGTGAATACGTGGCTACTGATCTGTTCCAGCGGGAGGAAAACGTGACCAGTCTGACCAAAACCATGAAATGCTAGCAGGGGATTTGGACCGTGACCAAAGATTCGGTACGCGATTGTATAATGCTCGAACGAAAAATAATGAACAGCATCGGCTCCGGTCATACCGGTAAAGTTGCGTAAAACTCAACGAATCATGCAAACCTTCGCCAATCTGGCTGAATTTTTCGCGCAGGCCGGACAACCGCTTGGTGAAACTGGCTACATGCCAATCACTCAGGAAATGATCGATCAGTTCGCACAGGCGACGGGCGAACCGACACAGGCTGGTGCTTACAATTTTTTGACACTTGCTTTAGCGCCTAAGCTGCTCAATCAGCTGATCAAAATTGATTCGGTTACGTCAATGGTGACATACGGCGCCAACAAAATTCGCTTTAACGAGGCAGTGCCAGTAGATAGCCAACTACGACTTAAAGCGTGGCTGCATCATGCGGAGCCGCAGAATGACAACGAAGATACCAATGGCGTCCGAGCTGTTATCGAATGTGCCTTTGAAGTAGAGGGAGAACAAAAACCTGCCTGTACCGCAGAACTGCTTGTGTTGCTATTTGAATAATTGTCCTGGCAGACGGCTTTTTTTGAAAGAAGTCATATAGTATGCATGCATACTATATGACTTCTTTTTATTTTAGCATTTACTTACCAGATTCATCAGAAGCATATGACAACGACAGGGCTGGAATTGCAGGGGTTAAATTTCAATTTGTCGGAAGAGCACCGCGCTGTGCAGGAGGCCGCCCGCGATTTTGCGCAGCATGAACTCCTGCCGGGCGTTATTGAGCGCGATAACGAATCTCGTTTTCCGGCGGCCCAGGTCAAACGGATGGGTGAGCTGGGCTTCCTGGGTATGATGGTAGCGCCTGAATACGGCGGGAGCGGGCTGGATACCGTTTCGTACGTTCTGGCCATGGAAGAAATTTCCAAAATTGATCCATCAGCTGCGGTTATTATGTCGGTCAATAACTCGCTGGTTTGCTTTGGTCTGGAAGCGTATGGAACCGAGGAGCAAAAACAAAAATACCTGACCCGTTTAGCTACCGGTGAGGTACTCGGTGCCTTTTGCTTATCCGAGCCCGAAGCGGGTTCAGATGCTACGTCCCAGTCAACTACTGCTGAAGACAAAGGCGACTATTATTTGATCAACGGAACAAAGAACTGGATTACCAACGGCGGGTCATCAAGTATTTGCCTGGTAATTGCTCAGACAGATCGTGAAAAAAAACACCATGGTATCAACTGTCTGGTCGTAGAAAAAGGTACTCCTGGTTTCGTAGTAGGTAAAAAGGAGGATAAGATGGGAATCAGGGCTTCTGATACCCACTCGTTGCTGTTTACAGACGTGCAAGTGCCCAAAGAGAACCGTGTTGGTGAAGATGGTTTTGGTTTCAGGTTCGCTATGACAACGCTCAACGGTGGTCGTATTGGTATTGCGGCTCAGGCACTGGGTATTGCTGCTGGCGCCTACGAATTGGCACTAAAATACAGTCAGGAGCGAAAATCATTTGGAAAGCAGATTTTTGACCATCAGGCTATTCAGTTTAAACTGGCCGACATGGCGACACGAATCGAGGCAGCCCGGCTACTGGTCTATAAAGCAGCTCGCTTGAAAGACGAACATAAGGATTACGTACAGGCAGCTGCGATGGCTAAATTGTTCGCTTCTGATGTTGCGATGTGGGCTACGACGGAAGCCGTACAGATTCACGGCGGCTATGGATACGTCAAAGAATTTCACGTAGAGCGGCTTATGCGTGACGCAAAAATCACCCAGATATATGAAGGTACGTCAGAAATACAAAAACTAGTAATCGCCCGTGAGCTGCTCAAGTGAGTATTTTTCTTAGTAAAATATAATTATTCAAAAAGTTGAAAGCGCATTTAATCTAAAAATGTGCTTTTTTTTATGTTTTTCGAACTTTTAATGTTGTATTAGTTTTGTACAAATTATTAGTTTTGTGCAACTTTGGGAGGGCAACTAGTTTAGAACGCACTTCTTTCGACTATGGAAGACTACAATAAAATCATCGAATCACTGGGAGTTAAGTTTATTAAGGCCCGTAATATTCGAATTCTACAACCGATAACAATTAAAAACTTCTACGATGTTGAGAACACATTACTGATTCTCTACAACGGCGAAGTTTCGATTGGTGATGAACGAGTGAATGTTGAAGTAGGGGATATGCTATTTATTCCCGGCGGAAAACACGTAACGGTCACGTATGGTGACCCCTCTACGTCGAAAACGGTGTCGAACGAGGAGTTCATGACGCACCGGGAAGCGTACTGGGAAGGAAACCATGATCCTAAACTGATCGGGAAACTATCTGATTCGTTTGGGTACGTATCGTTCGAAGCAAAAGTATTTGACTCCGTCAATTTCTTCAATTCGCTGGATGTACCTCCATTTATCATAAAGAAGGAAGATCATCTGGCGATCACGATCAATCAGATCCTGGCTGAAGATATGACTGATCTGGCTGGCAAGGGTCGGATCATCAAGATCAAAACGGAAGAGATCGTTATTGAAGTTGTTCGCTACATTCTGAAAAACCGCCTGTTTGTCGAACAGTTGGTAACGAACAGTACTTACTTCAAAGATCCACGTCTGATCGATATCTTCGCTTACATCAAGGATAATCTGGGCGGTGATCTGTCGAATAAGGTGTTGGCGAACGTAGCAAACGTATCGGAAGATTACGTGGGGCAGTACTTCAAAATGTTGACTGGGATTAATCCACAGGATTACATTGAGTACCAGCGAATGGAGGCCGCTGTTGGTTTACTTCGGACGAGTAAGAAAAGTATCCGGGCCATTGGTGCCGAAGTTGGCTACAAGGACACCGCTTATTTCTGCCGTCGTTTTAAGATGATGTTTGGTATTCCAGCCGGTAAGATGCGTCGTCGGGAATCGTTGATGAACGTATAGCTTTACAGCTATTCTATAAAGAACGAAACGAGAGCCAGTGGTTTTATCCAACTGGCTCTCGTTTCGTTTAGAATACCTATTGCAGATTTACCGTAATGGGAAGCGTATAGAAAACAGCAACTGGTTGGTTATTCACTTCGCCCGGACGCCAGCGAGGCATTTTTTCAATAGCCGTGATAACTGTTTTCATAAACGACTCCATGCCTTTCTGGGTCATCTTGTCGGCAGATTTCGTTACCACACGTACATCTCTTACCACACCGTCTTTATCAACGATGAATTTGGCATCTACGGGGTCGGCGTTCCGGTTCTTGCGAATCAACGAACCAGGATACTTGATATTCTGTGCCAGGTATTGCGTTAAGGCCGCTTGACCGCCCGGAAACTCAGGCTGGCGTTCGGCGACCGTATAAACAAGCTCTTTACGTGCCTGCCCGTGAGATAGAGTAGCAAGTGACAGGCAGAGAGTGCTTAGTAAAAGAAAAGTAAAGACGAATTTCATGGCGTTTGAACAACAGATTGGTTGAGTTGCCGTACAACATTCGATAGTTCGGGCAACAGGTCAGGATCGTTTTCTAGTCCATTCCCAACAACGATCATATCGGCGCCGGCTCTTAAGGCTTCGTAAGCTTTTTCGCCAGAGTTGATACCCCCACCAACAATAATTGGTACGTCTACGGCGGCCCGAACAGCAGCAATCATTTCTGGAGATACTGGACGACGTGCACCACTACCTGCATCGAGATATATAAGCTTAAGCCCAAGCATTTCGCCAGCCATAGCCGTACAAGCCGCTACACCCGGCTTGTCGTGGGGTAATGGAGTTGTGTTGCTAATGTAGGAAACGGTCGTCTGGGTACCACTATCGACCAGCATATAGCCAGTAGGTAGAATTTCAAGGCCGCTTTTTTTCAGCAGTGGAGCCGCAATAACATGCTGGCCGATCAGGAATTCGGGATTGCGGCCGGAAATAAGCGACAATAACAACAAAGAATCGGCTGAAGAATCAATGTGAAGCGGATTGCCCGGGAAAAGAACGATAGGCTTCGATGAGTGCTGACGAAGCGTTGCAATTACCTCCTGGTGACTGTAGTCGGTTACTAAGCTACCCCCAACCAGAAACGCATCGACAGGATAATCCTGCATACGGTGAAGTAATTTAACAAGAATGTCCTGCTCCACCTTATCAGGGTCAAGCAGGACAGCAAGCGCTTTCTTTCCCGACAGCTTATGTGCCTGGAGTATAGTCAACAGGCTTTGCGGGCGCTGACTCGTGGTATTCTGTTGGGCTCGCGACTGGATTGACGGCATTATTTTGACGGATGCGGGCTATAAAGCTTGTCAGCTGTTCGCGGGCGATATTCGTTAATACGGACGTAACTAAACCACCGATTAAACCGCTCGCGGCCGCTGATTTTTGCGTTTTTTCTGCCTGCCGTTTTACAGTTTTGTGGGCTGGCGAAGCAGCACGTAGCGCGTCTTCGTCATCCTCATCATATTCGTAATCTGCTTCATCGGGTTCGCCATATTTCTCAGCGTAACGGTACTCGGCAGATTTAGGCAACACAGCATTGACAACCAAATATACGGCTAAACTGACACCCGCTACAAACGCAGCTGTCTTGCCAATTTCCGATGCATCTTCTTTAATTGTATCTACTCCGTCAGTAATCGATGATTTAAACCGCTCGGTAGCAGCCATCAATTGAGCACGCCGTTCGGTTGTATCAGCAAATAATATTTTAGGATCTTCCATTTCGTTATTTTCTGCTTATTGGTTTTACGATAAGATCAGTACGCTACTTATTGGCAGTGAACTGCTGGATAATTGTTACTAGCTGATTCTTGGATCAGGATTTATTAGGGAACGGTTCTGATCCTGCAAATCCCGGATAGCGTCCTTTTTTTCCTCTTCTTTCTTTTCTTGGCTCTTCTTGATAGCACTATAAGCTATCACTCGAATTCGAGCCTTAAAAAAGTTCTTCGCTGCATACCAAAGAACAGTCATTAACAAAAAGAACAAAGCCACAATCAGAAAACCTAAGTAGCGGCTGTTGGTCACTTCATTCAGATAAGCTGCCAGGAGGCTAAACAGGAAAATAGTTGTCATGCTGCCCAAAAGCGCCAGAACGACACCGTGGATGCCGACAACGACGCCTTCTTCGATCTTACTGCGTGTTTCTAGTGTAAACAGTTCAATACGAGCTTCCAGATAGCGGAATATATTTTCCCGAATTTCCTCTAAATGTTCTAGCATGGTTGTGCTTATTAAAAAAAGTATCCTTTGCGATATTTACCAGAAAACGACGTGTTTGTTTTTAAAAAACGCAAAAATCATCTACTGTACGACCTTTCGCTGATCACTGGGTGACTTGGTACGTAAAAAATTGAGCCTAAAAAAGGCGATTAACCCAGTGAGCTACCAGGTCGATCGCCAATGAAATTTGACACAAATAAGGGCTGGAATATGCAGTATAGATTACATCACATAGATCAGTCGAAAAGGGATTAGGTACTAACCAGCACTGTTTAGTTAGACTGTCGTAGCTTAGCTTCGATCGTCTGTTGCGTGTGTGGTACTGCGCGGAGCCGCTCTTTAGGAATCAGTTTACCCGTGTCTTTGCAGATACCGTACGTTCCGTTTTTGATGCGGACCATAGCAGCGTCCAGCTGTTGAATAAATTTCTGAAGCCGGGCTGCTAACTGATTAAGGTTTTCTCGCTCGCTGGTATCAGCCCCATCCTCCAGTAATTTTGAGTTGCCGGATGTGTTATCCGTACCGCTGTCATTACGCTTGCTTAGGGTTTCCTTAATGTAATTCAGTTCGCTGCGGGTAGCATCCAGCTTTTGGCTGATAAGCTCCTCAAACTCCTTTAGATCCTCTTCAGAGTATCTTTTTTTCTCTTCTTTCACCATCGCAAAGGTTTGCTTTTACAGTGTGTACGTACTGTACACAAAATTACAGGATTGTCACCGGTATTTCAATAAGGGTGTAGCCCGTAAAAACTTTTTTAAATTTTTATCGAATCGTCCGATTGCCTTTTTACCAATCAATATTTGGTTTGGTTAGCTAACTTTTAGTAAGTGTTCTGTTGTTAGGAAAAGTATCATATAAACCTTTCATTATAATTTTTAAATTAATTGTAGATAAAATAGGCTTATATTATGAATGACGTTGATTTGTTAATTTTGTTGTACACTTCATCAGCAAATGAGTTTTAGTAGATAAAGTAACAAATAGCCATGGCTTACATTGAACCAGCTCCGATAAAAGATAAAGAAAATCCGCTCGAATCGATGATGTCCCGATTCGATGCTGCTGCTCATCTGCTGGGCATTTCGGCAGAGATGTACGATATCCTCAAAGTGCCTGCTCGCCAAGTGATTGTCGGTTTGCCAGTCACGATGGATAACGGCAGCATTAAAGTATTTGAAGGATACCGGGTTATTCACTCCAATATTCTAGGACCAGCTAAGGGAGGAATTCGACTTGATCCCGGCGTCCATCTGGACGAGGTGCGGGCTCTAGCGGCCTGGATGACCTGGAAATGCGCCGTTGTGGACATTCCGTACGGGGGAGCAAAAGGCGGCATTGCCTGCAACCCACGCGAAATGTCAGCCGGCGAGATCGAACGCTTGATCCGTCAGTATACGGTAGCGATGCTCGATGTCATTGGTCCTGATCGAGACATACCTGCGCCCGATATGGGAACTGGTCCGCGCGAAATGGCCTGGATTGTGGACGAATATTCTAAGGCGAAAGGCATGACCGTAAACAGCGTCGTAACGGGTAAACCACTGGTGTTGGGTGGGTCACTGGGTCGTACGGAAGCTACGGGGCGGGGCGTAACGGTTGCAGCTCTGTCAGCAATGGATAAACTGCGCATGAACCCATACAAAACTACGGCGGCCATTCAGGGCTTCGGAAACGTTGGTTCATTTGCGGCTGAACTGTTGCACGAACGGGGCGTAACGGTTGTTGCCGTCAGCGATATTTCGGGGGGCTACTATAACGAGAACGGTATTGATATCACTGCCGCGGTAGCCTATCGGAATGGTAACAAAGGTTCATTAGAAGGCTTTGCCGGAGCGGAGAAGATCTCAAACGAAGAATTACTCTCACTTCCAGTCGATGTCCTGGTGCCGGCTGCGAAAGAAGATGTTATCACAGAAGACAATGCCGCTTCAATCCAGGCAAAAATGATTGTAGAAGGTGCTAATGGTCCAACATCAGCCAGCGCTGACGAAATCATCAACAGCAAAGGTATTCTGGTTGTACCCGACATTCTGGCAAATGCGGGTGGTGTTACGGTTTCCTATTTCGAGTGGGTGCAGAACCGTATCGGCTACAAATGGACGCTAGACCGGATTAACCGTCGGGCTGACCGGGTAATGAAAGATGCCTTTGACCGGGTGTTTGATACGTCGCAGCGTTATCAGGTACCGCTTCGTCTGGCTGCCTACATTGTAGCCATTGACAAAGTAGCTAGTACCTACAAATTCCGGGGTGGTTATTGATCGCCATATCGAATTAAAAACGACAAGGCCCGACATGCGAAACATGTCGGGCCTTGTCGTTTTTACGAAACTAGACTAAGCTTTTTAAGCTTTGGCTTGTGTGGTTGCTGGAGCTAGCTTTTGTACAGAGCCGTAAGCCGGACAGTTACTTCGACGTGAGCAAGCACCGAGCGAAAGCGTCGCCAGCGCAACCGATAAGATCAGTAGTTTTTTCATGAATACGTTAGCTTGTTTAGTGGTTGAATCGGCATGCGTCCATAATCTGATAACGATCTGACTGCTAGAAACGTACGTCTATTCAAGCACATTATACCGCAAAGATGGTGCAAAAAAAACGCCATCTCAACAGGGCAAGTTTTATTCCTTGGCCAGTTCGGCTTCTTCCTCCCGTTCTTCGGCCGCTTCAGTCGCTTCAAGTTCGGTCATGCCAGGCTCGGCGTCGCCGTAACCCAAGATCTTCAACATAACCTCGCTGTTCTGCTCAGATGCAAATAACCGAGTGCGTAAGTTACCGTTCTCATCCTTATCAACGATGACATGCTGAGGTGCCGGTACCAGACAATGCTGAATACCACCGTAGCCACCTAACGACTCCTGATAGGCACCCGTATGGAACAAACCTACGTATTGATCTTCGGCGTCCTGATCGAAAATTGGTAAGTACAGGTCAGCGCTGTGCGGCTCAGTATTATAAAAATCGTGCGAGTCACAAGTAAGGCCGCCCAGGTTCACTTTCTGGTACGGATTGTCCCAGTTATTGACCGACAGCATGATGTACTTCTGGCCGAGACCCCACGAATCAGGAAGCTGCGTGATGAACGAACCATCAATCATGTACCACAACTCCTTGTCGTTCTGTAGCTTCTGATCGATTACTTTGTAAATAACTGCCCCACTTTCGCCAACCGTGTACGAGCCGAATTCGGTAAAGATATGCGGCACCGGTACATTGTTCTTGTTGCAGATCCACTGAATACTCTCCACAATCTGGTCGATCATGGCTTGGTAATCATACGTAAACTGGAACGACGTCTGGATGGGCATACCTCCACCAATATCGATCGAATCCAGATCCGGGCAGATTTTTCGGAGCTCACAGTACTTGTACATGAAGCGGCTTAACTCACTCCAGTAATAAGCGCTGTCTTTGATCCCCGTATTGATAAAGAAGTGCAGCATTTTCAGCTTGAACTTCTCATTTGGCTGAATCTTAGTCCGATACAGCTCATTAACATCGCTGTAACGAATACCCAGTCGGGAGGTGTAGAACGCAAAGTTAGGCTCCTCATCCGTAGCAATGCGGATACCGAAATTCACCGAATCAGCGGTAATGCTATTTTCGTAAGCTTCGATTTCTTTGAGGTTGTCCAGCACCGGGATGCAGTTTGAAAACCCTTCGTTGATCAGCTCACTGATGTACTGGGTATACAACGGCCGTTTATAGCCGTTGCAGATGATATACGTGCTCTTCGAAATTTTACCGAGCTTGTGTAATTCCCGCAGAATGGGAATATCATAAGCCGACGATGTTTCCAGATGTATATTGTTTTTCAGGGCTTCTTCGAGTACGAACCGAAAGTGCGATGACTTCGTACAATAGCAGTACGTATAAGACCCCTTATAATTATACCGCTTCATGGCATTCCGGAACAGCAGTTTAGCGTGTTCGATATGCTCTGTAATCTTAGGCAGGTAAGTTAGTTTAAGTGGCGTACCGTACTGTTTAACAATATCCATCAGTGGGACATTGTTGAACATCAGTTCGTTATTTTCAACATTGAACTCCCGGGTTGGAAATTCGAATGTCTGGTCAATCAGATCATAGTATGTCTTCATCCCTATGGTTGACGCGTAAAAAAAGGAGTTTGTGCGATCAAAAACAGGCGCGAATTTGGCGTCTATACTTGGGCTTTACAAGGAAAGCCTTTTCATAAGTTAGTCAACGAAAAAGATCGGGGTTTGATTCGGGGAGGCCACAAATTTTACATTGGGAAAACAATGAGGTACCGTTGAGCCAATCGCTGATTTAAGCATTCGCAAAATAACAGACAGGCTGCATGGTTCCCTTTGGTAGGCTTTGGCTATCAAACCAAAAAGAACGGCTACTTTTGCTTCCCGACACTGAATTTTATTTTTAGAATGTCCCAAGCCATCCACTTCATTGCCATTGGCGGTAGTGCTATGCATAGTCTCGCACTGGCGCTTCAAAAACAGGGATATATCGTTACTGGCTCCGACGATGTTATCTATGACCCATCCAAAACCCAATTGGAACAGCATGGGTTATTACCGACGGAGTTAGGCTGGTTTCCGGAAAAAGTAAATCAGGCCAATGCAATTATTGTTGGCATGCACGCACGTTCGGATAATCCAGAGTTGCTGCGAGCGCAGGAACTGGGCCTGCCAATTTATTCTTATCCAGATTTTGTTTATCAGCAAAGTCTACAGAAACAACGGGTCGTTATTACGGGAAGTCACGGCAAAACGACGATAACGGCCATGATTCTGCACGTAATGCAGTACCATAAGCGCCTGTTCGACTTTTTGGTGGGAGAGCCGGTTGCAGGATTACCGGGAACAGTTCGACTGTCGACGGGGCAGGACGGGTTAGCTGCGCCAGTCATTATTATTGAGGGCGACGAATACGCGTCATCACCCATTGACGCCACACCCAAGTTTCTAAACTACCGTCCCCACATAGCCCTGATCAATGGCATTGCCTGGGACCATGTGAATTTATATCCGACTTGGGACGCCTACGTTGATCCCTTCGAGCAACTAGCTGAGGACATGCCCAAAGCGGGCATACTAATCTTCGATGAGTCCGACAATATGTTGGACGTCATTGGGCAGAAGGACCGGACTGACATCACCAAAATACCCTACTTAGCGCATCCGAGTGAAGTTGTCGAGGGACAGACGTATTTAGTTACCAAAAAGCGCAGTGGTGTTCCATCTCGACGGATTCCGATAGCTGTTTTTGGTGAGCACAACATGAAAAATATTGCTGGAGCTATGGCCGTCTGCGATCGCCTGGGTATTACCGAAGATCAGTTCTACGAGGCTATTCCGTCGTTTGTGGGCGTGACGCACCGGCTGGAAAAAATTGCGGAGGCTAACAGACGTACTGTGCTGCGGGATGCGGCTCATGCGCCCGCCAAAGTGGAAGCCGTAACGGAGGCTGTCCGGCGGCAGTTTCCAAACCAACGCTTACTGGTTGTGGTGGAGTTGCATACGTATAGTAGTCTGAATAAACCGTTTCTGGGCGAATACGAAAGGACGCTGGAGCCCGCCGACGCGGCTGTGGTGTATATCAACAGCAATGGTCATCCGGTTGATATTACCGCTTCGGATGCAGAAGAAGCGTTTGCCCATAAGAATCTGCGGGTATTTACGAACGTAACGGAATTGCAGAGATACCTTGTTGAGCAACGCTCCGCTGCGGACGTATTTTTGCTAATGAGTTCCGGCTCATTTGGTGGGATGGAAATCGATAAACTGGCTAGTCAATTGACTGGCGAATAATTAATACAATCGTGGCAACTCAAAGTCTTGTTGTTTACTGCGCGTCCAGTGTGGGCGTTAATCCAATTTATAACCAGGTAGCGACTGAACTGGGCGAAAAAATGGCCGCCCGGAATATCCGGCTGATCTACGGTGGGGGTGGTTTTGGCCTGATGGGTAACGTAGCCGATGGCGTCCTGCAGAACGGGGGCGAGGTAACCGGAGTTATTCCTAACTTCCTGGCCGATCTCGAAGTGGCGCACAAAACGCTCACGGAAATTCACTTTGTGGAGACCATGCACGAGCGGAAATACAAGATGGTGCAGTTGGCGCGGGGCGTTATTGCCCTGCCCGGTGGCTACGGTACGCTCGATGAACTGTTCGAGATTCTGGCCTGGCGGCAGTTGAAAATCTACGATGGCCCCGTCGCGATCATCAACACAAATGGTTTTTATGACCTGATGCTACAGCAACTGGATCGGATGGTCGAGGATGGTTTTCTCCGGGCTGAGAACCGGGAATTGCTCTTGGTAGCCGAATCTGTCGACCAGGTATTGGAACAAATCGCCGACTTCTGGGCGAACGTATAACATCCGTTTTGGCCGAAAAGAAAAGGCTCCTGCTGAACGTAGGAGCCTTTTCTTTTTGATAACAAATCGATTACTGCAAACCAAATGCTGACAGCTTCACGAACTCACTTACCCGCGCCTGGATTTCGTCCTGGCTCAGGTTCATAATCCGCTCGGTACCAAACTTCTCGACGCAGAACGACGCCATTGCCGATCCGTAAATGATGGCCCGCTTCATGTTATCGAATGAAATATCATCCGTTTTGGCTAGATGGCCGATGAAACCACCCGCAAACGTATCGCCCGCGCCGGTTGGATCAAACACTTCTTCGAGTGGGAGAGCCGGAGCGAAGAAAATCTGATTGTCCTGAAATAACAGTGCACCGTGTTCACCTTTCTTGATGATGACCGTTTTGGGGCCCATCTCCCGAATTTTAGCGGCCGCTTTTACCAGTGCGTATTCTTTGGTCAACTGCCGGGCTTCTTCATCGTTCACGACCAATACGTCTACCATCGGCAGCAGCGTCATCAGATCGGCATTGGCGATGTCAATCCATAGGTTCATCGTGTCAAGTACAATCAGCTTGGGCCGCGTGTGTAACCGCTCAATTACCGTCCGCTGAATGGCGGGAGCCGTATTCCCTAACATCAGGTACGTACAGCCCTGGTATGACTCCGGAATGATCGGATCGAAGTTTTCCATTACGTTCAACTGCACATCCACCGTATCGCGGGTGTTCATGTCGTTATGGTATTTGCCCGACCAGAAAAACGTTTTTTCGCCTTTTCGAATCTCCAGACCATCGGTATTGATACCGTGTTGCTGCAAATCGTCGATCATGCTCTGCGGAAAATCATCGCCCACGACGGCAACCAGGTTGTTCTCGTCCGTGAAATACGACGCCGATAACGTGATGTACGTAGCGGCACCACCAATGATTTTATCGGTCTTGCCGAATGGAGTTTCCAGCGCGTCGAAGGCGACGGAGCCAACAGTTAATAAGCTCATTATTTGTCTTTTTTACGCCCAATGACGGGGCAGCGTTTAAACGGTTTTGTTTCGTCGAACAGTTTGCGGTACGTAACGTGAGTTTTTACAATTTTCGATCCCAGCTGGCTCACAAACCGAACCATGATCGGATTAAAATCACCCACCCAGTTCATCTCCAGTTCGGTGTATTGAAAATTAGGATTATGATCGGCCTCATGGGGCATCCGCAGGGCAATGGCCGCTTCTACACCTTTTCCCTGATGCTCGGGCGCCACGCCAAACACAACGCCAAACGCTTTGTGGTTGGTTTTCATGATCATGTGCCACAAAAATTTCAGCTTACCGACGAGGTCTAGCTTGCCGTTCACGTGTTTGAACACCTGATTGAGCTCGGGTAAACAAACAAAAAAGGCTACTGGCTCACCTTGGTAATAGGCGAAATAGATGATCTTCTCATCGAGAACCGGCTTTAGCTTCGTCATGAGCAGCTGCGCCTGCTCCGCCGACATCTCATGAACACCGCTATGACCACCCCAGGCGGCATTGTAAATATGCCGAAACTGCTCGGCCGCAGCGGGTAAGTCTTTTTTGTTGATTGTCCGGAAGCTGTAATCAGGATTCTGGTAAATACGTTGTGCCCGGTCTTTCACGGCCTGCGACATATCGACCAACTTCGACCAGGTGGTAGGAATCCCGAACGTAAATTGCTTGAAGTAGTCCTGGAAGCCGTATTTCTCGAAGAATGCAACGTAATACGGCTTGGTGTACGGCATGCAGTAGTTAGGCTCGCGGTCGAAACCGTCGACCAGTAATCCCCACCAGCGGTCGCGATCGCCGAAGTTGATTGGGCCGTCCATGGCTTCCTGCCCCCGTTGCTGCAACCAGGCTTTCCCGGCATCGAACAATGTAAAAGCAGCTGCCTGGTCTTCTATGCATTCAAAGAAACCGACGCCACCCGTGGGCTGGTCGTTGTCGAGGGTACTGATTTCGTAGTCGACAAAAGCTGCAATCCGGCCGATAGTTTCTTTTCGGTCGTTCAGCAGGAGGTACCGGATACACTCGCCGTTTTCGAAACGCTTGTTACGTGCCGGATCGAAAACTTCCTCTACGTCGGCATCCAGCGGCCGAATCCAATTCGAGTCATTACGGTAAAGCCGTACGGGAAATTGGATAAACTCTTTCTGATATTGGGCATTACTACCCACTTCCACTACCTGCATTGCCGAACCTAAGCGGGTCAATTCTGAAAACAAAAAGCGAATATACGCAAAAGGGTCGGGTCACCCAGATTGAGCTCAGTGAGAGGGTACCATTTTCCAATCGACAATGCGTAGATTTGCAGACGTTTTGCCGCTTACTTTTGTTGGCATAAGAACAAGGATACGTTCGGTAGAACAGGTATGTTAGCTGCCGAAGGTATCTGTCACTAATTAGATTTTTCGCCCAGTTTTTCGGGTAGAATGACCACGAATCGGATGCAGCCTCTTCACGTATACAATACGCTTACCCGCAGAAAGGAACTGTTTGAACCAATCAACCCGCCCTACGTGGGAATGTATGTCTGCGGACCAACGGTCTACAATTACGTTCACCTGGGCAACGTCCGGACCTTTCTGACCTTCGATACGCTCTACCGGTACCTGACGTTCATTGGCTACAAAGTTCGTTACGTCCGGAATCTGACCGACGTGGGGCACCTGGTGGGTGATGGTGATGAAGGCGAAGACAAAATCGGGCGGATGGCCAAGCTGGAAAAAGTGGAGCCAATGGAGATCGTACAGCGGTTTACGAATGATTTCCACACCGTAATGGCGCAGTTCAATACAATTCCGCCCAGCATTGAACCGACGGCAACTGGCCACATGGTTGAGCAGATTGAAGCGGTTCAGGAGCTGATCGACAAGGGGCTGGCCTATGAGTCGAACGGCTCGGTTTATTTCGATATTGAAACATACAATAAGAAGGGTGGGAACTACGGCAAACTGTCGGGCCGGATTCTGGACGATCTGCTGAACGAAACCCGCGAACTCGACGGGCAGTCGGAAAAACGTAGTCCATTGGATTTCGCCCTCTGGAAACGGGCTGCTCCCGAGCACCTGATGCGCTGGAGAGCGCCCTGGAGCGATGGATTTCCCGGTTGGCATCTGGAGTGTACCTGCATGAGTACGAAGTACCTGGGGCAACAATTCGATATTCACGGTGGTGGAATGGATTTGAAATTTCCGCATCACGAATGCGAAATTGCACAGGGCGATGGGCTGACGGGAAAAGATCCCGCTCGCTACTGGATGCACTCGAACATGCTGACCGTGAATGGACAGAAAATGTCGAAGTCGCTGGGCAACTCATTCCTGCCTGCCGAGCTGTTTGCTGGTAATCACAAACTGCTTGACCAGCCGTACAGCCCGATGACGGTACGGTTCTTTATGCTACAGTCGCATTATCGTAGTACGCTCGACTTCTCGAACGATGCCCTGAAAGCGGCCCAGAAGGGATATCGCCGGCTGGCAAATGGGCTGCGTATCATCAAACTGATGACGTATGACGGCTCTGCCGACGTAGCACCCGATGAGAAAAAACAGCAGGACATTCGGCAGGCGGTACAGTCGTTCTACGAAGCCATGAACGATGATCTGAACACGGCCGTCGCCATCGCGCAACTGTTTACGCTGTTGAAGTACGTAAATATGCTTTATCTAAACCAACTGTCGGCGTCGACGCTGGGCGAAGAGGTATTTACCCTGCTGAAAGAATCGTTCACGACGTTCATGGAAGAGGTACTTGGCCTGAAAGAAGAGGGAACTGATAACCAACCCGTACTGGAAGGGCTGCTGACGCTGTATCGCGAGTACAAAGAACAGCGTCAGTACGACAAGGTTGATCAAATTCGTTCGTACTTCAAAGCGCAGGGGCTGGCCATTAAAGACATGAAACATCAGATCGACTGGGCCTACGAAGAATAACCGGAATTGCCATGAACTAACTGGACATTATGTCCGGACTAGAGACGAAATAGCAGCATCTGAATGAATTCCTTACTATGAAAAAAATAATCGTCGCTGTATCGCTGATCGCGTTGACGTTTGCCTGCAAATCAAAAGAACAAAAAGACGATACTGAAACGAGCCAGCAGGTCGCGATGGCTACTGCACCAGCCTTTAATGCTGATTCGGCTTATACGTACATCGAAAAACAGGTGTCGTTTGGCCCACGTGTGCCGAATACGCCTGCTCACGTTCAGACCGGCAACTACCTTGTCAGTAAACTAAAGCAGTTTGGTTGTGAAGTGACGGAGCAGACATTCGTTGCGAACACCTGGGATGGGAAAAAGCTGAATGCCCGCAATATCATCGGTAGTATTAACCCGGGCGCGACCAAACGGATCGTGCTGGCTTCGCACTGGGACTCACGCCCGCACGCGGACCAGGACCCGGATGCGGCTGACAAAAATAAAGCGGTAACGGCAGCTAACGATGGCGCTAGTGGCGTCGGTGTTCTGCTCGAACTGGCGCGCACGATTCAGCAAGCCAAAGACAAACCCGGTGTTGGGATTGACATTGTCTTCTTCGACGTTGAAGACTGGGGGAGTGGCGATAAGGTGTCCGGTGATTTTGAAGAGAAAACCGGTAATCAGTTCGATTATATGGGCTTTTGCCTGGGCTCTCGTTATTGGTCTAAAACCCCGCATAAACCAGGCTATACGGCTTATTACGGTATTCTGCTTGATATGGTAGGTGCCAAAGGGGCTACGTTCGCCAAAGAAGGCATTTCGATGCAGTTTGCACCGACGGTCATGAACAATGTGTGGCAAACCGCCAGTCAGCTCGGTTATAGTCAGTTCTTTGTGGATACGCCCGGTAGCCAGATTACCGACGATCACTTAGCACCAAACACCATCGCTAAAATCCCGATGATTGATATCATTCATACCAACGTTGGTACGGGTGGTTTCTTTCCCGGCTGGCACACGGCTGAAGATGATATGAGTTACATTGACCGCGGTACGTTGAAAGCCGTGGGACAAACGGTGATGCAAGTCTTGTACAATGAGAAATAGTGTGATGAAGTCCGGTGGTGTGGAGCTAACTAACAGACAACGTTTGGCTGTTTCGCTCGTGGTTGTATTGGCGGCTATGACCTGGCTGTTGAGTTCTTGTAATTCCACGCCTGACACATTCGGTAAGCTGGATCTGAAAAAATGGCGGAGTGACCGGGGGGGATGCAACGGCGTTCGGCAAACGATTCTACCTGGTTTCAGAGCTGAAATACAAAACCTGAAAGGGAAAACCGCCAACACGATAGGCGACTTGCTGGGCCGGCCGGACATCAACCAGATCGCTGACCGAAACCAGAAATTTTACATTTACTTTCTGGAAAAAGGCACTCACTGCGATATCCCCGGTACCAAATCGACCAGCCGCTCCGTTGCCATTCGGTTTAGCGCTATCGGACTGGCCACGGAGATTACGTTCCAGAATGGCATTCCTTGAGTTAAAGCTATAAGACGTTAGAGGTAAAACTTCTTGCGGGTAATCATTTCTTCTACTGCATCCGGTACCATGTAGCGAATTGAGCGATTGGTTCGGATGCAGTTTCTTATGAAGGTGGCCGAGATATCAAGCAAAGGCGCTTCGACTAATTTGATGGCCGGATGAGTCTTTAATGGGCTTTCAACCGAACGAGGACGTGGATAGACGTAAACGCCGTAATAGTCAAGAATTTTGTCGTAGTTCTTCCAGTTAACGAACAATTCCAGATTATCCTCGCCCATAATAAGCCGGAACGTATGCTGTGGATATTTCTCGCTCAGACGGACCAACGTATCGATTGTGTAACTCGGCTTGGGCATCGAAAACTCAATGTTGGAGGCCCGCAGACGACTGTTATCATTGATAGCCTGCTCAACCATGTCGAACCGGTCAAACTCGTGCAGCAGGCTTTTGGTCTTTTTGAACGGGTTCTGGGGGGACACTATGAACCAGACCTGCTCCAGATCCGTTGACGTGGCCATAGTATTGGCAATGATAAGATGACCTATATGAATAGGGTTGAAGGAGCCAAAGAACAGACCGATTCTCATAAGGACAGGGTAAAAAGAATGACGCTTCCCTACGAAAGCGTCATAACTAAGTTCATTGTATGGACAACTACAACACGGTAGACTTGGCAGGGACTTTGTTCTCTTTCACAAAGTTGTCGACGAGTTGCTGCGCTTTTTGAAGCGACGTTTCCAGATCGTCGTTGACCAGTATTACGTCGAAGCGATTCTGAAAGCTCATTTCAAAATGGACTTTAAACAATCGTTTCGATAGGCTTTCTTCCGTCTCCGAGCCACGGCCAATGAGTCGCTGGCGTAACGTTTCTTCGTCCGGTACTTTCACAAAAACTGCCAGGGCTTTATCGCCATAGTATTCTTTAAGCTTCAAGCCGCCCTGTACGTCAACGTCGAAGAGAACGTGCTTGCCACTTGCCCATAGGCGTTCAATCTCTGATTTAAGCGTACCGTAGAAAGCACCTACGTACACTTCCTCCCATTCGACAAACTCATTGTTGTCAATTTTCTCTTTAAATTCTTCTGGCGTCAGGAAGTAATAATCTTTACCGTTCTGCTCGCTACGTCCCCGGCGGTCGCGAGTGCAGGCTGAGATTGAGAAGCCCAGGTTTGCGTTTTCGTCCAGTAGATGCTTTACGATAGTAGTCTTACCTGAACCGGAGGGAGCTGAGAATATGATGAGTTTTCCGTCCAAAATGTGCTCGTTTTTGGCTGTGTATTAAAAAGAAATTGGGGTAATTAAGGTCGGTTGGTCCGTGTCCTTAATTACCCCAACAAAAGTACAATGCTGTTAGCTGAAACTTAAAATCCGGGATTTTATCGTTGCTACTAGCTGCTCGGGGCAGCACTTTTTCTCCATTCGCTTGGTTAACAACTCCTTTACTTCCTGTTCGAGATGGTACATCTGAATGCAGGGCTGGCAACTTTCTAGATTGTCTTTAAGCTTAGCGAGTTGTTGTTCGGTGGCTTCCCCATCCAGAATCAACTGAATCATTTTAAGACAGTCAGCCTGGTGACTGCACTTGTGCTTCATCTCAGGCTTTGTGCTGGAAGTGGATGACGATGGCAACGACGTTTGCATTGGAAAAGTTCTATTTATTCCAAGAATATTAATACCGTTAAGTTACTAGCAGAACCAAAGTGTAGTTATAAAAAGTTCGGTTTACTCTTCATTTTCTTCATTATATCCCATCGAAGAAGCATAATCCCGTAGCTTCTCTTTCAGCAGGTTACGTGCCCGGTGTAATCGAGACCGTACCGTACCGATTGGAATATCCAGAATCTTGGCCATTTCCTCATACGTGAATCCTTCAATATCACAGAGGATGATGACCGTTCGGAAGTCAACCGGTAGCGAGTTCAGTGCCGTAGCCACTTCATCGCCGATCAGATCAGAAACTGACTCCGCCCGTAAGTCAACCGTATGCTCAGTTTCAGAATCTTCAGAATTATATGTCGTTTCGACATCCTGATAATCAACTTTCGCTGGCTCCTTGCTCTTTTTGCGGTAATCGTTAATGAAGCTGTTCTTCAGAATTCGAAACAGCCACGCTTTTGCGTTAGTTCCTTGTTCGAACGAGGAAATAAAGCGGAATGCCTTTAAGTAGGTATCCTGAACGAGATCATTGGCATCGTCCTCGTCCGTCGTTAACCGAAAGGCAAAATTATACATGGAGTCTATGTGGGGCATAAACTCTCGATTGAATATTTGATACTTCTGTTCATCGGTATAACCACGAGCAGGTGTATCGGTCGATGGCTGTTCGGCAGCAGGCGAGCCGTCGATTGGCAGCGTTTGGTCGTCGTCGCGAGGTGGCGTATCTGACATAACTTCGGGCATAGTCGCCATAAAAGTAAGGGTTAATTACCGTTTACCGTTGGTTCTGGTCAGCGATTTCACTGACATGATCATCAACGATTTACTGACAGCTTCTATAGGGTTTGACTGCAAAAATCAATCCTTTGTTCAAAAAAAGTTCATAATCAGACAGATATGCCGATTTGACAGTGAACGAATCAACTGTCAGGAACGTTAAAGCCGGTCAATTACCGACACATAATTTGTGGTAACTAACCGGCTTAACTATCGTATGACTACCTAAATTGTTGTAGCTACTTTAAAATAACGCTTCAACCATGACTCGCTAGCCGGTTGCTGCCAGGCTGACAAAAATTCCGCTTTTGTCTTGACGAGCGTGTTGAGTAGGATCGAGTCGGACATAATACGACCTTCCGTAACGGCTTTTTTGATGATTGCCAGCGGATAGGTTGTCACTGATCCGTCAGGGTTTAGTATAGCTGCCGACCGGTCAAAAAAATCGACTCCACCGGCTAACTGCTGACCCAGATCGCGAATCGTACGGGCTGAAGAATCGATGGAACAACCACTGGGAAGCGAGTATCCCTCATCTACACCAACGACGACGAAACGATTAGCGACGACTTGAGCCGACGCTAACAAGGGTTGTCCATGAGCGGCCCATTGATTTAAGGCTGGTTGTAGTGTTTGCTCAATCACCTGAACGTCTGCGTCCGTTAGGGGACGATTAGCCTGATACACCCATACACGGGCGTCGTCGGGAAGTTTATCAAAATCTATCCACATAATTTTTGCGTTTGGGGTGCGGGGCTTAGAATTAAAGGCATTAACAATGTCCTATGCCTTTAGCTCTCCGCGAGATAAAACTACAACCCCTGCTTTTGGGCGATGAGTTCCGAAATGTCGTAGACCCGGACCGAATCCTCTCGGTTCTTATTTTTTACTCCATCGGACATCATAGTCATGCAGAATGGACAAGCTACTGCGATTGTATCAGCACCGGTAGCTAGGGCTTCCTCCACGCGTTCTACGTTGACGTCTTTATTGCCGGGTTCTGGCTCCTTGAAGTACTGTCCACCCCCCGCTCCGCAGCAAAGCCCGTTGGCTCGTACGCGTTTCATGTCAACTAAATCAGCGTCCAGTGCCGCCAATACGTCGCGCGGGGCTTCGTACACTTTATTGGCCCGGCCAAGGTAACAGGAGTCGTGGAAGGTAATCTTGCGGCCCTTAAACGACTCTCCATCCTGTACACGGACACGCCCTTCATTGATCAGGCCTTGTAAAAACTGCGAATGGTGAATGACTTCATATTGACCACCCAGCTCCGGATATTCATTTTTGATCGTATTGAAGCAATGCGGACAGGCTGTCACGATTTTTTTTACGTTGTAGCCGTTCAGAACTTGAATATTTGATATAGCCTGCATTTGAAACAGGAACTCGTTACCAGCGCGACGAGCTGGATCACCCGTGCAGGCTTCTTCAGAGCCAAGAACGGCGAACTTGATACCAACGTGATTCAGGATGCGGACAAAAGCAATTGTAACCCGCTTGTATCGATCATCGAAAGAACCGGCACAGCCAACCCAGAATAACACTTCGGGCTCTTCGCCCGCTGCGGCCATATCGGCCATTGTGGGTACGCTGTATTTTTTTTCTTCAGCTAGCATAGTAGTAAGGTTGGATAGTTGAAAAGTAGATGAGTTGTCTCGATTCTAAGACGTACAACTTTGTCACCTTCAACTATGAATTGACTTCATTTACCTGGTCGGCCCAGTTGAAGCGATCACTGGGCGAGAATTTCCAGGGTGCCATGTTGTTTTCAATATTGCTGAACATCGCGTTCCAGGCGGCTGGAGCTTGGGATTCTTCCATGACGCGGTAACGCCGTAGCTGAAGAATGATGTCCAACGGATTGATGTTAATCGGACAGGCATTAATGCACGCCTGACAGGTCGTACAAGCGTTTAATTCCTCTGGTGTGATGTAATCACCCAATAGCGACTTATCGTCTTTGTAATCGTATCCATTAGCCTTCCAGCCTTTCTGAATATCCTCCAGTCGGTCACGGGTATCCATCATGATCTTCCGGGGCGACAGTTTTTTGCCTGTAATATTCGCCGGACAAGCAGCCGTACAGCGACCGCATTCGGTGCAGCTGTAGGCGTTCATTAGGTTAATCCATTTCAAGTCTTCGACGTCCTTAGCCCCAAAGCGACCGATTTCAGCTGGTTGCTCACCATTGTCATTCGCTTGCGATCCGTCAGCTTCTGTTGATACAGGCAGGCCTAGCGCCATCTGTACCTCTTTGGTGATTTCTGGCATGTTCTGCATTTCACCCTTTGGCTGCAGATCAGAGAAATAGACGTTAGGAAAGCCTAGTGCAATGTGTAAGTGCTTGGAGTACGTAACGTAAATCGCAAAGGCGAGAATACCCAGGATATGTATCCACCAGGATACGCGTTCGTAAGCCACCAGCGCAGTATCACTAAAACCCGAGAAAAGAGGTTTCAGGTATTGACTGATGAGAAAGTCAGGGACAACGCCCTGTAGTTCGCCATAGTGTCCAACGCCCCGATCACGTAATACACTATCCGATGCATTCCAGGTCAGGAAAGCAACCATCAGTAAGATTTCAGCGGTCAGGATAATGGTCGCGTCGGAAACAGGCCATCCCCGTAATTCACGATGCCGACTAGCCTGAAGCCGACTGACCCGGGCGATAAATCGACGGCACAGAAAAACAACGCATACGGCCAACACACCAAACGCCAGCACTTCAAATACGTCGATCAGAATAGGATAAACGGGTGTGATGTAAGGCGCAAAAATCCGGTGGGTACCTAGAACACCGTCGAGAATTATCTCCAGAATTTCCAGGTTGATAATAATAAAGCCAGCGTAGATAACAAAGTGCATAACGCCGACCAGCAAATTGGTGAACATCTTTTTCTGCCCGAAGGCCACGAGCAGCATGGTCTTCAATCGCTCGTCGGCGTGGTCGAATCGATTCTCCGGTCGGCCTAGTTTAATAGCACGGCTGATGAGTTGAACCCGCTTGGCGATGAACCAGGCAACAGCACCTAGTGCGGCTCCGAATAAAATCTGCTGAATAATTTCCATAAAAAAATAAGCCAAATAAGCTGACTGTCAAGGTAATTGCTGTTTAGTAACGACAAACAAGAAAAATATTTTTCTAAAAAGTTTGCGATAGTTCCAATGAGTACTACTTTTGCACCCACGTTAAGGTGATGTAGCTCAGTTGGTAGAGCAAAGGACTGAAAATCCTTGTGTCGGCGGTTCGATTCCGTCCATCACCACCTTCTCGTAAGCCCTTCCATCCGGAAGGGCTTTTTTGTGTCCAAAGCTTCCCGTATTTTCATCTCGCTGATAAACCGACTAGTACATTACCCTAAAAACAGTATGCATGCATACTGTTTTTAGGGTAGCAAATATACAACTCTGTCCTAGGTTAACAAGTACTATTTAGGGTTGTTTAGGACAAAGGGACGAGAAAAAAGGATATTTACAGCGGCCTATTCGTGAATAGAGGAGGGAAGCTAGGACTGAACTGCATCAATGTTAATGCCGATTGCCCGCATCAATTGGCTGGCATTGAAGCTCTCGCAGATGCCGTTGCGAAGGGAATAATCAAAAATAAGCTCACCCTGCTTCAGATCCGACTGGAAATGGTAATTGTGCACAAAGCCAGACGAATGGCCTAATTGCCCTAATTCCAGATCGTGCGTCGACACAAATCCGGAGGCAGTCGTTTGGTGAAGCTGACGAATTAGGGCCTCTGCTCCCCGATGCCGATCCGCAGAGTTTGTGCCCTTGAGGATTTCATCCAGGAAATACAGCACAGGTAGTCCACTCGACTGCTGTGACAAGCCAATCAGCGTCTGCAAACGCTTGAGCTCGGCATAGAAAGAGGAGGTACTTTCTTCGAGCGAATCCTGCGTGCGCATACTCGTGAATACCTGAACGGGTGAGCAGGTAAAACGCTCAGCAGAGACAACGGCACCAGCAAAGGCGAGCACGACGTTAGCGCCGACTGTTCGTAGAAAAGTGCTCTTGCCTGACATATTAGAACCTGTTATCAGTACGGTTTGGCCTGATCCTGCCAACGTAAGTGAATTGGCTACGCTATGGCCAGGGATTAGTAAGGGATGAGCTGCAGAAGTAAAATCCAGCGTAAATGCCGTATTTATCAGATTAGGTGTTACGTAGGCTGGGTGAGCATACGAAAAGCCCGCCAGACTGTTGAGCGCTTCCAACTCACCAAGCGTTGTAAGCCACTGTTCTAATTTCGGGCCGTGCTCCTGTCGCCAGCGCTCAAGCCGAAACAGATAATGCATATCCCAGAGGGAGAAAATGCCAAAGAAGAGGTAGAAATAAGGATTTTGGCGGTAGTTCAGCCCCTCGGTCAGTTTGGCTAGCTGACCAATAATACCCGAGACAGGTTTTGGTCCGGTTACCAAGGTATTCTGAATTGCCTGAACTTGTGGGCTGGTACCCGTCAGTTGCTCCGCTTGTTGAAACAGCACCCGAAATCCTTTTAGAGCGCTTGAGATGGCATAGGTCTGGTTACTGACAAGGGCCGCCTGACCGGCAGTCGTTCGTAGGATCAGTGCATGCACAGCTAGAGCAAGAAGCACCGCAATACCCGGCACGTAACCAGTAAGCCAGGCGACAAACAGCGATAGCGTCACTAAGGGAAATGCAAAGCGAACGATGTTCAAATAAGCCGGGAGAGGTGTTGTTGGCGCAGCAGCCCAGGCGATAAGGCTGTCGGGTGGCCGATTGATAGACTCTTCCTGATAAGCTAGGGCTTCAAACTGCTGCCGCCACTCTAATTGCGGATTAAGTTCAGCGGCTGCCTGTTGCCGAAGTTGGATTGACGTAATGGACGCTGGAGCCAGCAGCCAGTTTGCCAGGTACTGCTGGCCAAGGTAGGTGTGGGTTCGGTTCAGGAGACGAAATAACGAATGCTTGCCAAACACGTCCAAGTCGCCTGCGTAGAAATGGGTGGGTGAGTTAAATTCTTCGCCCAGTTCAGCACGCAGATACTGCCGTTTCAGTCGGCCTGCTTCATCCTGATTCACAAAAGCTAACTGGTGATTCAGATCCCGCTCCCGCTTGATCGTCTGATGCTTTTTGAGCAGAATCATGAAACCTATCACGCCAATTAGAAGAACTGCTGCGGCCGCTAATTGCTGATTCGCCTGCACAAGCCCCCAAAGAGTAATGGCGATACCTACAAACCAGATTAATCGCCAAAAGGCCAGTTGATTATGACGGTGTTGCGCTGCCTGTTCCGCCTGTTGAAATTGCTGAATACGCTGATTGAAAATGGATTCAGGAGACATACTGCTAGTGGGGTAATAAAAAAGTCGGCAGTGAAAGCACCGCCGACGTAAAACTATAAACTATCTATTGTCATCTGTCTGATGAACAGTTTTCCTATTTGTTACACCCCTGACAAACGCCCTGAATTAATAGGTTCGTTTCTTTTCGGTTGTACCCATCGGGTAAAGCTACGGACGGAATCTGAACGTCGTCAAGGCAGGTCGTCTGACCACAGTTTTCACATTTGAAATGTACGTGGTCGTGGTGGTGATGGCCGTCGGCGCAGGTTTCCCGGCAGAGAGCGTACTTCGTACCACCCTCATCGTCGAGTACCCGGTGAATGATACCTTTATCCAGAAACGTACGTAACGTTCGGTAGATCGTTACGCGGTCGTGGTCAGGGCCAAGACCATTCTCAACGTCATTGTGCGCTAAGGCGTGTCCAGCGCTCAAAAACAAATCCAGTACTTCCTCGCGACCGTTGGTGTGGCGGAGGCCAAAATCTTTCAGAAGTTTAGCAGCAACAGTCATATCTATCCGTGACGATTAACGCCACTAGTCAATGGGTTCGAACTGCAATTTAACCAGGTTGGCGTAGACACCATCTTCCTGGTTTGCCAGTTGATCGTGCGTACCGGTTTCAACAATCTGGCCTTCGCGGATGACGTAAATCGTATCTACTTTCCGGATTGTTGCCAGCCGATGCGCAATGATGATGGTCGTACGGTTCTGCATCAGCTCGTCCAGTGCTTCCTGCACCAGCCGTTCTGATTCGGCGTCGAGCGAGCTCGTGGCTTCGTCCAGAACCAGAATAGCCGGATCTTTCAGAATAGCGCGGGCAATGGCAATACGTTGTCGTTGACCACCTGATAACTTAACACCGCGTTCACCCACAACGGTTTCAAATCCTTCCGGAAACGACTCAATAAACGCTAGGGCGTTGGCTTTGCGTGATGCTTCACGGACTTCGGCATCAGTAGCATTCGCTTTACCGTATTTGATGTTCTCCATGATCGTACCGCCAAAAAGCATTACCTCCTGAGGCACAACGGCAATATTTTTCCGGAGATCGGTAATGTTAAAGCTGGTTAGATCGCGGCCATCAATCGTGATGCTACCACCACTGAGAGCGTAATAACGCATCAACAGTTGCACGATAGTCGACTTACCCGCGCCACTCTGCCCGACCAACGCAATCTTGTGTCCGGCTGCTACGTCTAATGAAATACCTTTCAAAACCGGAACATCGATACGGGTAGGGTAGGAGAACGCTACGTCGTTGAAGCTGACATGCCCATGAACAGGAACAAACAAGGGCGATTCTTCGGCAGGGATAACTTCTGAATCTTCGCCCAGAATTTCGAGAATGCGCTCGGAGGCTCCTACAGTCTTTTGCAGTTGTGCGTACAAATCGCCCATACCGGCTACTGAACCCCCAATGAACATGGTATAGACCAGGAACGTAAGCAGATCCGCAAATGGCATCTGATTATCCAGCACCAGTGAGCCACCGTACCAGACAACACCAATAATGCCGCCGAAGAGCGCGAAAATGACGAACGAAACAAATATACCGCGGAAAGTAGCTGCTCGCAGGGCGGTGGCTACTACCCGTTGCAGGGCCGAGCCATACCGATTAATTTCCAGCCGTTCGTTCGTGAACGCTTTCACGATGTTGACTGATTGCAGTGTCTCTTCGACAATGACGTTGGCTGAGGCCAGCTGATCCTGCGCCTGTTTTGATAACGTCCGAATAAATTTCCCGAACACGATGGCTGCCACGATGATCACAGGGAACGTGCCGAGCATGAACAGTGTCAGCTTCCAGGAAACGTAAAAAATAATCCCCGTGCCAATGAGCAGTGTAGCTACCTGCCGGAACAACTCGGCCAGGGTCAGCGTCAGGACGTCCTGGAGCTGGGAGATGTCGGCCGAAATGCGGCTCGTCAATTCACCCACCCGCCGTTGTTCGAAAAAGGGAATGGGTAACGTAATGATTTTGCTGTAGGTCGCCTGCCGCACGTCGGCCATAGCGCGCTCGCTGACCTGCGAGAAAAGATAAATGCGGAAGAACGAAAAGATGGCCTGAGCAACCAGCACGCCCACAAAAAATAAGGTTACCTGATTGAGCGTAAAATCTGATTTCCCCTGAATAACGCTGGTAATCTGGCCAATCAGTAAGCCGAAGCTCATCGTTGTTCCGGCGGATAAAATCAGGAAAACGAAACCTATCCCGTACTGAAATCGGTAAGGCTTAACGAACCGGAAGATGCTGAGTACTTTCTTGAGGCCGGCCCGGTCTAATTTACGTTTATCGTTGACATCATCGTCAACTGTTTGTCTGCGTTTTGCCATTGTTGATGCTTGTGCTCACAAAGCACTTCTGATTGGGCCATCGCCCGAAAAAACTAATCGTCGTCCTTTTGTCCTTTGTAGCCCGACTCGGCGAAAATCTGGCGCGCATCGGCGTTTCGCATCAAATCGGCGATGCTAACGCCGGAATGCTTGTCGTGATACAGACCAACAATTCGCCAGCCGACCCAGCGGCCAATAGCACCCGGACAGGCTGATCCAATCTCAGCGGTGTACGGACGCTCATTCAAATATCGCTGTTTTATGGCTGGGTTCGTCTGATACAGTAGTTGATTGTCAATAAAATGTCCCCAAACCAGGTCCTGAGCATTAAACGTTTCGGTAAGTTGCTTGTCTGTATAACCGATGATCAGACTATCGGCTACTTCAGGAAGCATTGTTCGGGTAAAGGCGTAACTCTTACCGTAATAGATCATGTCGGCCAGCAACGTCTGGTCGGTACGATTGGTAGCGTTATACTTATCGGACAGGGCTGTAACGATGGCAGGGGCGATGAACTGTTGTTGGTAGCGACGAAGAATATAAGCTGGATACTCGGGACCCGTAGGACGGTACTTAGCATTGGGCCCCGCAAAATAGTCGAGTCCAATAACAATAAGGCTGTCGGTAATCATCAAGTCAGGACCGAGAAAGCCCGTTACAACCGTTGCAACCTTAGGAGTGCGAAAGTCGGGAAACTCTTTTTTGATATTGGTGAATGCTTCGGACAACTGCGCGTTGAGATCGCTTAAGTCGCTGAACTGTTGTTGAAGCTGACCACTGAATTCGTTGAGGGCCGGGTTATTGACCCGTTCCGTCAATTCACGAACCAATGCTGTATCATTACCGGCTCCGTTCGCGTTAAAGTACAATTGAGCAACCGAGGGGTTCTTGTCGAGAAAATCCTTGATCTGAGCGGGGGATTTGGCTTTGAACAGCTGCTGATCAAGCCGAACAAAACTGATTTCTTCGTGCTTTTCGCATGAAAGAAGAAAAAGCAAAGAAAAAAGCCCAGAGAGGGCAAAGAGGCCGGAAAGCGTCCGTAGTCGCATGAAATCAGGGTTTTCCGTATTGAAAACGTACAAAATTATGAAAAAAGTTGCAGGGCTAAGTTTGATTTTCCTCATACTGGCACTTGTCGAAAGTTGGTCGCAAACACCATCGCGGGCGCTCTATCAACTACGCACGCGGGAATCGGGCGTAACGGAACGGCGGTTTCGCAAGATCCTGGGCGACAATTACGACGGACAGGATAAAAACCGACGTGATTATAACGATGACCGCAAAAAGCGCCGTCGCAAGCAGGCTGTTGGCGCTACTGCCGACGCTAGTCCGGATTATGCCTGGCCAACTCACCTGATCGAAATGGGCATTCGGTTTTCGCCCTCACTGAATATGAACACTGCTTCGGGGGTGGGTACGTATGCCGGTTTTCGTGATAACGGCGCGGGAGTGCGAATGAGTATTGGTCCAACGCTCGATTATTATTTCTTCAAAGATCGTTACGCTTTTGGAACGGGACTTTGGTATACGATCAAGCGCTCTGGTTTTCAAATGCCGGGATCATTCGGCGAAAGTCGTTTTACGCCAGGTGTCAGCTACAAAGAGTCAATCTATAATTTGCAGTATCTACAATTACCCGCCACGGTAAAGATGTTTGCGAATAACATTGCGCCCGGTGTCCGGCTCTACGTACAAACAGGTGGATTGTTAAGTCTGAAGCTAGCTGAAAAACCGCTGGAGCAGGAACGTAACGCGCTGTACCTAGCCGAGAGTGGGGGTAACCGACGACAATACAGTTTTGGGGATATTGAGTTGCTGTTGGGGACGGGCGTTCAGTACAAGATCAACGAAAGCAACGCGTTCAATCTGGGTGTTAGCTATCAGCGAGGTTTACTGAATATTGCGCGGGGGAGCCAGTTAGTCTCCAAAAGCCGGATCGTCTCGCTGGATATTGGCTTTCAGTTTTAAGAAATACCAGGAAGAAAAAGAAAAGACGTAAGAAGAAAGAACACTACAGCTAATCGTTTCTCTTACGTCTTTCTGCTCTTGTCAAATTCTCATTTCAATACCTTTCTCGCGAAGGTAGCCTTTCAACTGTGGAATATCAATTTCCTTAAAGTGGAAGATACTGGCTGCTAGGCCCGCGTCTGCCTTGCCGGTTGTGAATACGTCGACGAAGTGATCCATGGTACCGGCTCCCCCTGAAGCAATAACCGGGATATTGGCCATTCCCGAAATCTGGGCAGTCAGGTCAAGCGCGAACCCAGCCTTGGTGCCGTCCGAGTCCATCGAGGTCAGCAGAATCTCACCTGCCCCCCGGTCTTCCACTTCTTTTGCCCAGGCAATAGTACGCAGTTCTGTTGGTCGCCGGCCACCATGCGTGTGGACGATGTGAGCGCGGGCCGTGCTATCCCCTTCGCCCTCTGCCCCTGGCCCCACGCTGATGTACCGCGTGTCGATGGCCACGACAACGCATTGGCTACCGAACTCAAGGGCTAATTCATTAATCAAACCGGGGTTACGGACGGCTGATGAGTTGATCGAGATCTTGTCTGCGCCAGCGTTTAGCAGCGCCGATACGTCGGCGACTGATGAAATGCCTCCGCCTACCGTAAATGGGATATTGATCGTGTGCGCGACGTTGCGAACCAGGTCGATCAGCGTTTTACGTTCGTCGACGGTGGCAGTAATGTCAAGAAACACCAGTTCATCGGCACCCTGTTCGGCATAGATAGCTGCCAGGGCTACTGGGTCCCCAGCGTCGCGTAGATTGACAAAATTAGTGCCTTTGACCGTCCGACCATCTTTGATGTCAAGGCAGGGAATGATACGTTTAGTAAGCATGGTTCAATATGTTTCGATCAGCTTGCGCTGCATAAAAAGATCGGGCTTGTCGAGGGGCGTAAATCCAAACTGAGCATACAGCGTATGGGCGTCCTTTGTGGCTAGCATCCAGCGACGGAGGCCTTGCAGGTCTGGATAAGTTGAAATCGTTTCGATCAGAAACTTCGATAAGCCTTTACCCCGGTGGCTGGGCACAACAAACACATCAGACAGATAAGCGAACGTAGCGAGGTCGCTGATGACGCGTGCGAAACCAACCTGCTGGTCCTGATAATATAAACCGAAACAGAGCGAGTTATGGATGGCCCGCTGGACTAACTCACGCGGAATATTCTGCGCCCAGTACGAATCCTGACTTAGAAACTGATGAATAACATCCAGGTCAAGTTTTGCTTTGTCGGTGCTGATGGTATAGTTGTCCCTCACTTTACTTGGTGTATATTTCTCTAGCCTCGTCGCGTCCTATTATGTCCGAGCGGAACAACAATATAAAATCACGTAGAATACCAACCATATTCTGTAACTCTTCAGCCCGGAGTTCACGTTCAGAATACTGAGATGGATTGCTGCTGCTATAAACCCGATAGCTGTTTGCACCGAATACCTCGAATAGATAGTATTCGCCATCTGCAATGATATTTCTTTTTTCTGCTATCCTATACCCTTTGAGTGTAAAGCTCCCGTCTGCCTGCATGCCAGCCTCAACTGTATCTGTAATTGGCTGGGGCTTATACGGAGGGTATAGCCGGTCAAATACAACACGCTCATCTGGTAGTGTGAGAATGTTCCTCCTCATAAGTCTGTTCCAAAACGCATGAGTGGGAGTAATCGTTGGTCGTTGTCTTCTCGCGGACCGAAAGTTCTCTCTCTTCCAATTGATTACGTACCGTCTGGCTCTGAGTCGCTTCTTTGTTTTACGCAGAATATAGGCTACCTGAGCATTACCATACTTCAGGGCTACGCGGTTCCATATCCGCACTTCATATTCATCTTCTTTTAGGGCTGGATATTTCAAACGCATCTGTTTCGTTAGCTTAGGAAACAGGCTTTTGGCTGTCGAATCAGCCGAATTGCCAGCCCATATTTCTGCACTTACCAATAAAAAGCCAAGCAGGTATAGCAGCTGTTTCATGACGTGTCTATGACTTATAGATAGCACTTTCTACACTGTAGCACACTCTTTATAAATTCCTTTATCGACGATGATACCAAACGGGCCCATGTTAGGCGAAAATGGTGTCATCGTCGGTTATTTCGTCTCATGTTGCTTACCTTCTTTAGGCTCAAAAAGAGAAGTTAACTCATCCAGTATATCAACCACATTTCGTAGTTCTTCACACTCCGAATAAAAGCTGCTGTACCTTCTGGGATTGTCATAGACAAAAGCGTGATAATTATTCACGCTGAACACCTCGAAATAGAAGGCTTCACCATCTAAAATAGCTATCTGATTCTTATTTTTTTGCCCTCGTATGGTGAAACTACCATCCGTTTCTTGGCGAACTCGATCTGTATCACTGATTGGGGCAGGCCGACGATATAGACGCTCAAAAACAACTGATCGGTCAGGGAGGACTAGTATGTTTTTAGCAAGAAGACGAGACCAGGAGTCAGGTGAGACGGGTAGTGTTGGTTGTAGTAAGGTGGCCTTTTGGAACCCGCGCTTGTTTGACTTAATAAGGTACTTCGCTACCGTAAATTCCTGTTGAGTTTTACGTAACAGGTAAGCCATTTGCGCTTCTCCGTATTGAAAAGACATATTGTACCAAATACGTATCTCGTACTCTTCCGATTTCAACTTCGGCTCTTTCAATCCCATCTGCGTTGCCAGTTTTTGGAAGCGACGCTGCTGGGTTGAATCGGTCAAGATTCCGGCGAACGTGGTAGACAATAGTGTCAGCCAGAGAAACAGAAAAAGCAGCGACCACTTCATGACAACAATTAGGCATTATGAATAGCCGACAATTCCTTCAACGTAACGCGTCCTTCATAAATCGCTTTGCCGACGACGACGCCAAACAGACCCATATCGGCCAGCGTTTCTACATCGGCCATGTTGCTGACACCACCACTGGCAATGATGTTTAAATCAGGCAGCTGATCCTGTAAGTTGCGGTACAGCTCGAATGAAGGTCCTTGTAGTAATCCGTCCTTCGCTACGTCGGTGCTGATGACATACTTGACACTTTTGTCTACCCACTGCTGAACGAAGTCATAGACCCAAACATCAGTACCTTCTTCCCAACCGCTCACCGCAATTTTTTCGTTCTTGGCGTCGGCACCCAGAATGATAGCCTCTGGACCGTACTGCGTTAGCCAGCGTTCCAGCACGTCGGGTTGCTTAACGGCAATACTACCCCCGGTAACCTGTTTGGCACCACACTCAAACACCATCCGCAAATCATCGTCTGACTGAACGCCCCCGCCAAAATCAACGTGCAGGCTAGTTTTCGTGGCAATCAGTTCCAATACTTTCCAGTTAATCACGCGTTTGGCTTTAGCACCGTCGAGGTCAACCAGATGCAGTCGCGTCAGACCGGCGTCTTCAAACTGCATCGCTACGTCGAGCGGTCGGGCGTTGTATTCTTTTTTCTGGTTGTAGTCGCCTTGCGTCAGCCGAACGGCTTTGCCGTCAATCAGATCGATAGCGGGAATGATGTACATTATTGAGGTAGTCGATAAAAGACGTTAGAGAAAAACCAAAGGGAAAAGAAAATCTACAGATTGAGAAAGTTTTCGAGGATGCGTTGGCCAATATTTCCGCTGATCTCGGCATGAAACTGAGCGGCATAGAAGTTATCCCGATGAAGCATCGCGCTGAATGGTCGGCCATACTCGCAAACAGCCGTTGTATACTCACAGACATCTGCCGCGTAACTGTGCACAAAATAGACATACGCGTTTTCTGCCAGTCCTTCCGTAAGCGGACCACGTAGCGAGTGCAGATTATTCCAGCCTGTATGTGGTACTTTCAGGCCAGCATTGGCGGGCAACCGTCGGACGTCAATGTCGAAGATACCCATGCAGGTCGTGTCGTTTTCTTCCGAGTAGCGGCACATCAGTTGCATACCAACGCAGGTGCCCAATACTGGCTGTTTCAACGATGGAATTAGCTTGTCCAGACCGCGCTGCCGCAGATAGGCCATAGCCGTACTGGCTTCACCCACACCCGGAAAGATCACTTTGTCGGCCGAGCGGATTTCGGCCTCGTCGTCAGTAAGCAGATAACTGGCTCCCAGCCGGTCAAGCGCGTACATAACCGACTGAACGTTACCGGCGTTGTATTTAATGATTACGGTTTTCATAAAAAGAAAAGCCCGGCTCATTGGCAGAACCGGGCTTTGTGTGTATCAGCGTGAAGAATCAGTCAATACGAATCACAGAAACAACCCATCGTCTGCCGTTAATGCCGGGCATGATGATGAAATAAATGTGTTTCTGCGGTAGTCATGAGGCAAATTTATGGTTGTCGGCTGGCAAATCAAAATAACCTGCCTCATTCCAGGTTGGCTAGGAATCAAGTTTCCGTATCCTAATCTTTTGCGTTGTCACGGTTGTAAAACAGCCGATTAAGTCGTTAATACGTTCTGAAAGGAGCTTTATTAGGATAAATTCCATTTGGGCTGTCTCCTTGAAACTATAACGTAGGAAAAGAATGCTGACTCCCTTTACGTGATGAGCAAATACCCATTCGCCAAAATCTTTGTCCTCGGTCAAAATGATGCGAGGTGGATTTCGCGATAGCTCAATTACTTCCTCATCACGGATGCCACTGTTTGACTCATTTATCGAGTGTACCTGAATACCGAGATGTCTAATAGCCTCGATAAGTCGACGATCTATATTTTCGTCGGCGATAATCATGCTGCATTCAGCATAATCATTTCTTCATTGGCTAGTAAGTCTGACGCGTAGGTCAGTGCCGCAAAAACATCATCTTCCGCTAACGTTGGATACATTACCAGCAAATCGGTCGTTGTTGCTCCTTCAGAGAGTTTACGCAGTATCAATTCAACAGTTATCCGGGTGCCTTTAACAACAGGCTTCCCTAACATAACCTGGTGATTCGCGGTGATTCGATCTCTGTAATTCATGCTACAATGTACAACTAAAATAAACTACCCTGTACAACCTGGGGTTGGAGAACGGGTTCACGCAGATTGAGACCGCAGTGCTTGTTCAGTTCGCGAACCCAATACAGAATCAGTTCAGGAGCCGTGTCGTTGTCGCCACCGCCGTGTATGAATAGGTAAGCCGTTTGCAGGCCTTTCTCGAACCAGGTTTTGAGTCGTTGAATCCAGGCATCAGTCCGAGTATAGTCAGTAGGATGCCCTTCATTTGCAATGAAACGTAACGTCAGCACTGGGCTGCTCAATCCCATATGCAGAACGTCGCGCCGACCCGCTACGTCCGAGATGACGACGTGCCGACGCAGGTTGTACAGCCGCTCCAAGGTTTGTGTCCAAATACTGGTTTTGCTGAACCAATCGGGGTGCCGGAATTCAACGGCTACACTTAATTCGTCAGGTAAAGATTTCAGATACGTTTCGAGCAACGACCATTTGTCAGGACCAAAGGTGGGCGGAAGTTGTAGAAATGTCATGCCCAGATACTCTTCCAGTCCTAAAACCGCGTTGACAAACTCCTCCGTCAGGCTTTCAGTCGCGACAAGCTGCCGCTCGTGGCTGATGGCCTGAGGAAACTTCGGACAGTAGACAAAGCCATCAACTGCTTCGACTTTCCACTTGTCGATCATGCCCGATGTTGGAATCTGGTAATGCGTCAGATTTAGCTCGATGGTGTTGAACTGACGCGTGTAATAATGCAGAAAATCGCGCTCCTTGGCAGTAGATGGGTATACTTTACCAACGTAATCTTTGTTGGCCCAGATTGGACCGCCGATGAATACGCCCGGCCGACGCGTTGGCTCAACGTCAGTCCATATGCGCGCGTTGAACGCCGTGCCGGGTGGTAATGCAAAGTTTACGGCACCAATATTTGTAGTTTTCCCAAATTCCATAAATGTGCCGATGAAGTATACGCATAAAACGGGCAAAGGATAGCTTTCGTTTTTACGCCCTAGCCAATTTAACTAATTTTGTCGATCTATTTATACGACTGGGTACGTACTAGGTACCAGCGATCTCTGGACCGGACAGTGAACCCAACGCAGACTGCTTTATGATCTCAAAAACATACACTCCTCAGGAAATTGAGGAAAAATGGTATAAATACTGGATTGATAACCAGTTCTTTAAGTCCGTTCCCGACGAGACCCGTGAACCGTACACGGTGGTTATCCCACCACCGAACGTAACGGGAGTGCTGCATATGGGCCACATGCTCAACAACACTATTCAGGACGTACTGGTCCGGAAAGCACGAATGGAAGGCAAAAATGCGTGTTGGGTACCGGGTACGGACCACGCCAGCATTGCTACCGAAGCCAAGGTTGTGGCGATGCTCAAGGAGCGGGGAATTGAGAAAAAAGACCTGACACGAGAAGAGTTTCTGGCCTATGCGCTGGAGTGGAAAGACAAGTACGGCGGCATCATTCTGTCGCAGCTGCGCAAGCTGGGCGCTTCCTGCGACTGGGACCGGACAACCTTTACGATGGACGACCATTATTATGAGTCGGTTATCGATGTATTTGTTGATCTGTACGAAAAAGGGCTGATTTACCGGGGTATTCGCATGGTAAACTGGGACCCACAGGGACGTACTGCCGTATCGGACGAGGAAGTAATTACGAAAGAGGTTCAGCAGAAACTGGTCTACATAAATTACCCGATTGTTGGCGCAGAAGGTGAGTTTATTACCATTGCGACGGTTCGGCCGGAGACGATCATGGCCGATGCGGCCATTGCCGTTAATCCGAACGACGAGCGGTACACGCATCTACACGGCAAAAAAGCGCTGATTCCGTTAATCAATCGCGAGGTTCCCATCATCACGGATGAGTACGTAGCGATGGACTTCGGAACAGGTGGTTTGAAAGTGACGCCCGCCCACGACCCGAATGACTACGCACTGGGGGTTAAGCATAATCTGCCCGTTCTGGATATTCTGAACGATGACGGAACGCTGAACGAAAAAGCACAAATTCTGGTCGGTCAGGACCGCTTTGCCGCTCGCAAAGCGATTATTAAACTGCTGGAAGAATCTGGTAATCTGGTCAAGACAGAAGA
Organism: Spirosoma pomorum; assembly: GCF_054776615.1. Classification (NCBI taxonomy): domain Bacteria; kingdom Pseudomonadati; phylum Bacteroidota; class Cytophagia; order Cytophagales; family Cytophagaceae; genus Spirosoma; species Spirosoma pomorum. The sequence continues at coordinate 124,647 of NZ_BAAHBP010000025.1, read as the reverse complement.
GAACAAATCGAACGTGGGTTTCTCGGAACGGACAAACGCCGTTATTGAGCCAAAACTGTCGCTGCAGTGGTTCCTGAAAATGGATCAACTATCGAAGCCCGCGCTGGAAAATGTCATGAACGACACGATCCAGCTCTATCCGTCGAAGTTCAAGAATATGTACCGGTCCTGGATGGAGAACGTGCACGATTGGTGTATCAGTCGCCAGCTCTGGTGGGGTCAGCGGATTCCGGCATTTTACCTGCAGGATGGAACGGTCGTCGTGGCACGTAACAAACACGAAGCGCTGGAGAAAGTACAGCACGAGAAACTGCTGTTCGCCATGACCGAGGCCGACCTAACGCAGGACGAGGACGTACTGGATACCTGGTTCTCGTCGTGGTTGTGGCCAATGGAAGTATTTAAGGGCGTAAGCGATCCCGATAATGCTGACATCAACTACTATTACCCAACCAATGATCTCGTTACGGCCCCCGAAATTCTGTTTTTCTGGGTGGCCCGGATGATTATTGCCGGGTATGAATACAAGGGCGAAGCACCGTTTAAGAATGTGTACCTGACGGGAATTGTCCGCGATAAACTCGGCCGGAAAATGTCGAAGTCGCTGGGGAACTCGCCCGATCCGCTCTTGCTGATCGATCAGTTCGGAGCCGACGGTGTCCGGACCGGGATGTTGTTCAGCTCGCCCGCCGGGAACGATCTTCCTTTCGATGAGAAACTGGTTGAGCAGGGACGTAACTTCAGCAATAAAATCTGGAACGCCTTCCGGCTAGTGAAAGGTTGGACGGTTGTTGAAAAAGAGGTTGTTGAAGTTACGGCAAAATTGGAGGGGCGCTACCATGTCGATAATTCATTAGCCATCGACTGGTTCGAATCAAAACTGAACGTTACGTTGGTCGAGATCGAAGATCTGTTCGGAAAGTTCCGGATTTCGGAAGCCTTGCAGGCGATTTATAAACTGATCTGGGACGATTTCTGCTCGCAATACCTGGAGCTGATCAAACCGGGCTATGAACAACCTATTAACCGGGTAACCTACGACGCGACGATCAATTTCTTTGAGAAGCTGATGTGCCTGGCGCATCCGTTTATGCCGTTCATTACGGAGGAAATCTGGCAGGACATCCGCGAACGGAAAGAGGGCGATAGCATCTGCATTGCCGCATTCCCGAAAGCCGGAACGATCGACACGCAGCTGCTGACTGATTTTGATACGTTGTTCGAGATTATTACCAATGTCCGGAATATCCGGAACGCCAAGCAGATTTCGCCAAAAACGGAACTACCTCTGACGATTAAAACGACGGATACCAGCCGGTTCCAGGCGTTCGAAGGACTAATCCGGAAGATGGCGAACGTATCAGCCGTGACCTATACGACCGAGAAAGCTGACGGTATTCAGTTCCTGATTAAGAGCGATGAGTTCTTTGTGAATATTGCCGGAGAAATCGATGTCGAGCAGGAGAAAGTTAATTTGCAGAAAGACCTGGAGTACCAGATTGGTTTCCGCGATGCAACGCTCAAAAAACTCGCTAACGAAAAATTTGTGGCCAACGCCAAGCCCGAAATAGTCGACCGAGAGCGGCAGAAACTAGCCGATGCTGAAGCGAAAATCAAAGCTTTGGAGGAGCAGTTACAGAATCTCTAAGAACAAGCAAACGGGCTGGCGATAAAAGTCAGCCCGTTTGCTTAGGCTAATAATGTAGAATAGGATTTCTAATCCTTGATTGAAATGCTATCTGTCAGAATTCCCGCTCGTTGAGTTTTTGGCTCGTTGGATAAAATAGTATAATATTTACGGGTAATAGTTATATTTTTGACGAAATTTTGGTTTATACTGTAGCCAAATGGGTTAACAACGCTATGAGTAAATGCATCTTTTTAGATCGGGACGGCGTCCTGAATGAAGACCGGGCCGACTACGTCTACCGCATTGAAGACTTTATTATTCCTGATGGGGTTGCCGAAGCGCTGGCGCATTTCAAAGCCGCAGGTTATCTACTGATTATTATCACAAATCAGGCCGGTATTGCTAAGGGACTTTATACCCGTGAGGATGTTATGGCCTGTTACGAATACCTCCAGGAACGATGCGGGCATTTAATTGATGATATCTACTATTGTCCGCATCATCCTGATTATGATAGCCAATCGCTGACGCGTAAGCCTGGTTCATTACTGCTGGAAAAGGCCATTGCTAAATACAACATTGATTCCGATGAGTCCTGGATGATTGGTGATGCGCTCCGGGATATGCAGGCTGGCCGCCGAGCAGGCGTAAAAACGGTTCGAATTGCGCAGGAGCCCCAATTATCAACCGACTGCGATGGCTGCGCCCCAAATCTGCTTGAAGCATCGCGCTTTGTGCTGCAATACGCTTGAGTACAAATTCTTCTAGGTTCAGGAACAAGTCGGCAAAGGGGCGGTTAATTACGCTAGGTAGCGGCCGGAAAGTGCGTTTTCCGGCAAAAGCCTTAGTTTTGCTGCAAAACACCGAAACCGTTTTCTATTCTGTATGCGCTTACATCGCGAAGGTAAAACCATTATGCTAACCACGGGATTGATTCTCCTGGCGCTGGATGTGTTTGCTTATTTCTACCTGTTTCCGGGAAATACGTTAGCAATGACCGTTACGGTCGTTGCCAGTTTAGTTATTCTTCTGCTTGTTGTTCAGTTCTTCCGGATTCCGAATCGGCAGCTAACGCAACACGAAGCACAAGTCATCGCCCCTGCTGACGGAACTGTGGTTGTGATTGAAGAGACCGACGAAGATGAGTATTTCAAGGGGCGTCGTCGGCAGATTTCGATTTTCATGTCTCCCCTGAACGTACACGTCAATCGAAATCCCGTTTCCGGTATCGTTAAGTATTTCAAATACTATCCAGGGAAATATCTGGTAGCCTGGCATCCAAAATCAAGTACGGAAAATGAACGCACTACGGTCGTTATTCAGGCTGCCAATGGCGTAGAGGTATTGTTCCGGCAGATTGCTGGTGCTGTTGCCCGACGGATTGTTTGGTACGTAAAAGAAGGCCAGCCTGTTGAACAGGGTAGTGAGATGGGCTTTATTAAGTTCGGCTCCCGCGTTGACGTCTTTGTGCCACTGGATGCTGACGTAAAAGTGAACATCGGTGATCGTATGCGTGGTGGCGTAACGGTTCTGGCTGAACTCAAAAAGTAACAAACCAGGTTTTAGGAACCTGCACGCAGGCAATTGATCAAAGGCGAACACTCAGGAGTTCGCCTTTTTCTGTTTCGGTAACAATGAGGCTTAACTCATCAAAGGGATCAAAGGCGCAATTGGATGGGTTAGCGCCAGGCAAAGCAATGTCATGCAAGAACAAGCCATCAGCCGATAACACTCGGATGACTCCTGCCCCAGAAATAGCCACGTATAAATTGCCGTCCGGACCTACCGCCATTCCACTAAGATTTGGCGCTGACGCATTTGTGGGTTCATCGATAACCGTAGCCCATACCCGTAGATTCTCCCAGCTCAGTGATTGGCTGTCCCAGTATCCCTGCCAGATTCGATGACGGTGGTTTTCAGCGACCAACAAAGTTTCGCTGTCTGGCAACAAAGCTAATCCGTTTGGGTAGGCGAGTCCCTCTGCTATTACGTCCAGTTTACCCAACTGCGTGTAGACTGCTACGTACCCTGGGGATGAGCTATTTGGAGCGCCAGGACAGCTAAAAATAAACTGATTGTTTTGATCTACGATGAGCTGGCTGGGGTAGTTGAGAGGCATTGCGCTCAACTTGTCGACTACTGTTTCAATTGTTTCCGTTGCAACATGCAGGCGACGGATGGCGTTGCTGTCTGCATCACAAAACCAGATGTAATCGTTATGGTATATGGCACCGGTGGGCTTACCGCCGGTTTTTATTCGCTTGGTACTACCGTCTTTTTGGCAACAGAACAAAGTTTCACCCTCTTGCTCTGCACACCACAGCGCACCGGTTGTATCGAAAGTAGGTCCTTCTGGAAATCTAAGTCCTGTTGCAAGTACACGTATTTCTCCCATAGCTTACTATTCACCTGAATATGAACTGGACCCCACAGGACCACCTCAAGTCAAGACTAACCAATTGGTAACCTTGTATGGTAAAAAGAATGCGTAGCCTAAGCTTTTGTTTAAAAAGTTTAGGCTAAAGAGAGGTCGACCTGTCAATTATCGGTAGCTGATTGTGTAATATTTTATTGATAGTCAGGCGTTTGTGCCGAATCAAAAATTACCTAGCGTGCTGATGTTTCGTTCAACCACTTCAACGACGATGATGTCTGGTCGTTCGGAGCGAACAAGTTCGGTATCTAACTGACTCCCCCGAACAAAGTATGAGTCCTGAAAATAGGCAGGCAAAAACTGCATCATACTGTGGCTGAAGGAATCGCCAACGAACAACAGCTTTCCCGAACCGGACCCCGTAAAACGAGTCGACGGAAAACCGGATTTTTCGTTAGGAATCGTAGCCATCAGGCGGGCAGTGCGGCTACCGCTGGGCTGGATGTAATAATAAATGGGATCTTTTTGCTCCTCCTGCACCGTCAGCATGTTGACTAAATCACCACCTACGCCCTTTTGCTGCTGAATGCGGAAATCACTGAGTCGCATGGGGGGAATGGTAGGCTGGTCCTGCCGGATGCGTTCAAGCAACGTTGCGCTACCGACCAGAGTACCGTAGTCATTCCAGTGGGTATCCGTTTGATGGTAGACCACATGGTGTGCTTTCGTACGAGTTAAGGTGTCCCGCACGTCGATGAATGGGATACTGGTTTGCTGAATCGCCTGTTTCAGCACATCCAGACGGGAAGGTGTTGAGTTAGCCCCTAGTCGATCGGGCAGGAATTCGGGGTAGATCGAGTGCGAATCAGGGGCAACCATTACGTACAGGCGAATTCCCTGTTTTGCCAGTTCTTGCTGCCGCATCAGCAGGTGATTAGCGATGTACCGTGCTGAATCAGCCGAAAGAGGCTGTAGCCCTCGATGCTGATTAATAACGTTGTTATAACTATTACCCAGGTAAAACCAGCCGTTTTTGCCAACAACTACTTTCTCGGGTAGAGGAGACTCGCCGAGTATATTCAACTTCCAGCGGCTGTAGGCGTAAAAAAGCGCGTTACGCCATCCGAAATTCTCTTTATAATACTGATCAAATTGCCGGGTGAAACTGCGAACATGCGGGAAGTTCAAGGGAGGGATATTACTGATCTGCCGGTTTTCCGTACTGCCGAAACGCGACGTCAATCCAAAAATTTGATCGAGCGTAGGCAACAGTAACAGAATACCAAACACAAAAGCAAGTATTGTCGGGCGCATTGAATTCATCGTTCAGAAACGGAAATAAATGAACGGGTTATACGTATCAGCAGCCAAATACGCGATAGCTGAAATAAACAGTAGCAAGAGCCCAGAAACGTAAACCAGATCCATCGTTAGCCGCGCCGGAGCCGTTACTACTCGTGTCATCAGCCGGCGCCAGTATTTCTGGAACGCGTGATACACGGGTGTTGCCAACACGAAGCCCAGGAGCAAGGAGACTAAAACCTCCGTGCTGATAAAATACGTCAGTGGGTAAGCGTAGTTTACTGATTTCGGGCCGAGCCCAGCCATCTTTTCCAGATATACCAACGCTGACCTCAGATCAACAGCCCGAAAAAACACCCAGCCAATTAATACGACAATCAAAGTATATACATGAGCAATTGGGGGCCATACCTGATCTAATCGCTTACGTAATCCGGCGCGTTCTATCATTAGAAAGATGCCGTGATAAAGACCCCAGATGATAAAATTCATGCTGGCTCCGTGCCATAACCCTGTCACAAAGAACACGATCAGCAGATTTCGGTAAGTGCGCGCTTTACTGGCCCGGTTACCACCCAGCGGAATGTATAGATAATCCCGGAACCAGCTCGATAACGAAATATGCCAGCGACGCCAGAAATCCTGAATAGAACGAGCAATGTAGGGGTAGTCGAAGTTTTCTTTGAAGTCGAAGCCGACCATTTTACCCAGCCCAATCGCCATGTCAGAATAACCCGAGAAATCGAAGTAAATCTGGAGTGTATAGGCTACTATGCCCAACCAGGCCGTACTGGCGGGGTAACTGTCAGGGGGGGCGTTGAAAATGGTATCAGCCAGGCTGGCGAACGTATTCGCTAACAGGACTTTCTTGGCCAGACCGATGATGAAACGCTCGGCGCCAACCCCAAATTTTTCAATCGTTGTTGTCCGGTCTGATAGCTCCGGAGCGATATCGGCATACCGGACGATCGGGCCCGCAATCTGGTGGGGGAACATCGCTACGTACGTACCGTAATCCAGAAAGCTGCGATTGGCTTTGATACGTCCCCAGTAGATATCAAGGGTGTAAGAAATTCCCTGAAAGGTGTAAAAGCTGATTCCGATGGGTAACGCAATCTGCGCCATGTTGAGGTTGGTAGCACCGGGAATTGCAAAAGCTTCGGCAAAACCACGTACCGAGTCAACTAAGAAGTTGCTGTATTTATAATAGAAAAGAAGCGACAAGCTACCAATTAGCGAGAGCATCAGGCCCGCCTGACGTCGCCCGTTTTCTACCAGGCGACCCGCTATAAAGTTGATCAGTGCCGATACCAGCAGAACCAGAACAACCAGCCCTTCTCCCCACGCATAAAACAGCAGACTCGCGCCAAAAAGAAAGGCGTTATGCCACTGGCGGGGCAGTAGGTAATAGATAATCAGGAAAACGGGTAAGAAAAGAAAGAGAAATATGGCCGAACTAAATAGCATACTAACGGATAGTAAGTCAGGCCAAAGGTAAAAAAAAGGCCGGACAGGCGGTCATACCCACAGTTGGTGGGCTGGATTTCCTCCTGTCCGGCCTGAAAACAGGCTTAGAAAAACGACAACCGAATAACAAACGGGTTACCGTAAATAGCCTGCGACAAAGCGCGGTTCTGGTTATAATTCAGGTTATAAAGCGCTGTCAGGTTTACACCGAAACGACGTGAGATGGGCTGTGAGTAAGTTAGTCCCAGCAGGGGAGCTGTCAGACCGTAGCTCAATCGTTGCGGACTGCCGTCTTCAATAACCTGAACGTTGCTACGTTCGATCTCACCATGCAGGTATAGGTTAGGAATAACAGCCGGCAAGGCTTCATACATCACGAATCCCCGACCTCCATATTGATTGTAGGTTGTCGGATAATAGTAAGGAGCCTTATAACGCGTGTACGTGTAATTGGCACCCACGCCAACGATCAGGTGCTCGCCTGCCTGGTAGGCAACAACGGGTGAAGCACCCAGACTAAACGGGTTACCAAAGCGGAAGCCGGTGATACCACCGCCGTATCGCAAACGCTGACCGAAAGGAAGAGGTTGTCCGTCAACGGTTTGCGTACGTAACGGTTCTTTACCCTGATCCTGACGATCTTCCGGGTCGGCGGTGAGCTGGCCAAAGGCAACGCTGCTGCTTAGAACTATAAGTAATACCAGTAAACTCTGAATGAATTTCATGTTAGGTTCAAAAAACAAACTCATATTCAGTAACGAAATCAAAACGAGAATTCTTTTACATCCGGATCGTTTAGCAGCTGTTCGACGCATTTTTCGTGGTTCAGCTGGGACCCGCTGACGCGCCAGTGGCCAATAATCTCCGTACCGATCCGCTGTTGCTGCCCCCTCGACGGTGATAAACCACAGTTCTGAAACAACACTTCGTACTCGTTTAACGTCTCATGACGAAACGGGGTTACGATGCGGTAGTCACGCGTTTGGTTGAGCCGCTGAATTTTTTCCGCAAAGGAAGACAAAAAGAGTAACGAGGCAAAAATGAACAGAAAACCGACAAGAGCAATGTCATAATGACCGCTGCCGATGCACATTCCTAGCGCCGATACTGCCCATACTGTAGCCGCCGTAGTAAGCCCTTTCACCCGGTTGTCCTCCCGGAAGATAATTCCCGCGCCCAGAAAGCCAATGCCATTAACAATGTTAGCCGCGATCCGGCTGGTGTCGCCCATATTGATTCGACCAGAAACAATGGTAAACAACGTTGAGCCGACACAGATCATGATCATGGTCCGGAAGCCAGCCGCTTTTCCGTGGTATTCTCGTTCGGCACCGATAACACCACCTATTAGCAGCGACAGAACCAGCCGAACGATGTCTTCTAACGCAAATTCCATAATTCAAGCGCGGAGCTAGTATTCCCGAGTTATTTGGTAGACAATTCGGGCTTCCTGGTTATAATAGATAATCTGGAGAAACCATATTTTGAAATAAACCGTTAGAAATTAGATAGAGTTTACCCAACTGACGTAGAATGACTCAGACCACGGACACCGAACCGATGCGTTCCGTTGACCATCTTGATCCTAAGCAATTCATTATCATTAAAGGGGCGAAAGTACACAATCTGAAAGGGATTGATGTGGCTATTCCCCGCAATAAACTGGTTGTCCTGACCGGCCTATCTGGATCGGGCAAATCATCGCTGGCGTTTGATACGTTGTTTGCCGAAGGGCAGCGCATGTACGTTGAAAGCCTCAGTAGCTACGCCCGCCAGTTCCTGGGCCGGATGGAGAAGCCGGAGGTGGAATACATCAAAGGCGTATCGCCCGCTATTGCCATTGAGCAGAAGGTGTCAACCCGCAATCCACGCTCGACGGTTGGTACGTCTACCGAGATTTACGATTACCTGAAATTGCTTTTTGGCCGTGCTGGAACGACCTACTCGCCGATTTCGGGTAATGAAGTGCGGAAAGATACGGTTACGGACGTCGTAAATTTCATGTACAGCTTCGACGCCGGTCTGGGCGGCACTCCGCAGCGGGTGATGATTCTGGCACCGTTACGTATTCGTGACGGACGCACGCTGGCCTACGAATTGAATATTCTGCTTCAGAAGGGCTACACCCGGATCGTGGCAGATGGCGGTCCGACGGGTCGGCAGGTTCTTCAGATTGAAGATGTATTGGGCGAGGAGGGAAGTGCCGATGCGCTTACGTCTACTAACCTTGAAATTCTGGTTGATCGGGGCACGGTTATTTATGATGATAACGGCCAGCCTGACGAAGACAATCAGTACCGTTTTTCGGACTCCGTTCAGACAGCCTTCAACGAAGGCGAAGGCACCTGCCGCGTTGACATTGTCGGCAAAGAATCACGGGTATTCTCCGACAAATTTGAGATGGATGGTATTACGTTCGAGGAGCCGAGCGTTAATCTCTTTACGTTCAATAACCCCTACGGAGCCTGCCGCCGATGCGACGGTTTTGGTAAAGTGCTGGGTATTGATCCCGATCTGGTTATCCCCGACAAAAACCTCTCTGTATTTGAGGGGGCCATTATGCCGTGGCGGAGCGAAAAAATGAATGAGGAGTTTTTGAAACCATTGCTTAGAAATGGTATTCGTTTCGATTTTCCAATTCACCGCCCCTACAAAGACCTGACCCCCGCCGAGCAGGAATTGCTTTGGAAAGGTAACAAGTACTTTGATGGCTTGAACGCTTTCTTCTCGTTTGTCGAGAGCCAGACCTTCAAGGTGCAGTACCGCGTTATGCTGTCGCGATACCGGGGTAAAACGACCTGTCCCGAATGCCGGGGCTCCCGGCTACGGAAGGATGCGGGTTACGTCAAGGTTGGTGGGAAATCCATCACCGATCTCGTGCTCATGCCGCTGACGCACGTAACAACGTTTTTCCGCGAGCTGGAGCTGCCCGCCCACCAGGAGCAGGTAGCAGGCCGGATTCTGACTGAGATTAAGAACCGGCTGGATTATATGGAACGGGTGGGGCTTGGTTATCTGACGCTGAACCGGCTGACCAATACGCTATCGGGTGGAGAATATCAACGGATTAAATTGGCTACGTCGCTTGGTTCGGCGCTGGTTGGTTCGATGTATATTCTGGATGAACCCAGCATTGGATTACACCCCCGCGATACCAAACGGCTCGTCAGCGTGCTGGAATCCCTGCGCGATATGGGCAACACAGTAATTGTTGTCGAGCATGAAGAAGAAGTGATGCGCGCTGCCGATCAACTCATTGATATTGGTCCTGATGCTGGTTCGCTGGGTGGTCATTTGGTCTTCCAGGGAACGTGGGAAGAGATCGAAGAGGGCAAAGGGCAGGGGGGTAATGGTTACGCACTCAATCCGCTACCTTCCCATACGCTTGATTTCCTAACCGGGCGAGAGACGGTGCCGGTCCCGACATTCCGGCGTCGGTCGACGAATTTTATTGAACTGAAAGGCGCGCGGGAAAATAATTTAAAAGATGTAGACGTTCGCTTTCCACTCAATACGCTGACCGTCGTGACGGGCGTATCAGGCTCGGGTAAGAGTACGTTGATTCGGAAAGTTCTGTACCCGGCGTTGGTTCACCAGAAAGGCGAAGTGGCCGAAGAGTCGGGCAAATTTGATAGTCTGGGCGGTTCGCTCGACCGTATTACGTCGGTGGAGATGATCGACCAGAATCCCATCGGTAAGTCAAGTCGCTCGAACCCCGTTACGTACATCAAAGCCTACGATTACCTGCGCCAGGTTATGGCCGATCAGCCGGTGGCCAAAGCGCGGGGATACAAACCCAGCCACTTCTCGTTCAACGTGGACGGTGGCCGCTGCGAAGTTTGTCAGGGTGAAGGCGAAGTGAAAATCGAGATGCAGTTCATGGCCGACATCTACCTCAAATGCGAGGGATGTAATGGCAAACGCTTCAAGCAGGAAATTCTGGAGGTGGCCCTGCGCGACAAGAACGTATCGGACATCCTGGACATGACCGTCGATGAAGCGATTAACTTCTTCGCCGACGTTGATCTGAAAATGATGGATAAACTGATGCCACTCCAGGAAGTGGGGCTGGGCTACATCGGGCTTGGGCAGTCGGCCAACACACTGTCGGGGGGCGAAGCACAACGTGTCAAGCTGGCGTCATTCCTGAGCAAGGGAAATCCGAACAAGGGTGGTACGCTGTTTATCTTCGACGAACCGACTACCGGTCTGCATTTCCATGACATCCGTAAGCTCCTGAAGGCCATCAACGCCCTCGTCGATCAGGGCGATTCGGTTATTATCATTGAACACAACATGGAGGTGATCAAAAGCGCCGACCACATTATTGATATTGGCCCGGAGGGGGGCGAAACCGGCGGATACATTACGTTTGCCGGGACACCAGAAGATATGGTGAAGCTACCCGAGGGCGAAAACTTTACCGCCGACTATCTGCGCGGTAAGATATAAAAGTAACAACGTAAAGATGAATGGGCTGAGTCCGGACCTTGTAGGGTTTGGGGTCAGCCCATTCGGCGTTTATAGCCTGTAACTGCTGCTAACTTTAGTACTCGTTTTGCTGTTTTATGGGTAGAAGAAACAAATCGTTTTTGTTAGAAACGTAACCCATTACCACAACACTGAACATGGACTTTATTGATTATTATAGTACACTAGGGGTGCCCAAAACGGCGTCGGACGACGAGATCAAAAAGGCATACCGGAAGCTGGCCCGCAAGATACACCCGGACCTGAATCCGAACGATCCAGAGGCCAGCAAGAAATTTCAACAACTCAACGAAGCTAACGAGGTACTGAGCGATCCTGAGAAACGTAAAAAATACGATCAGTACGGCAAAGACTGGCAACACGCTGAGCAGTTCGAACAGGCTCGACAACAGCAGCAACAACAGCGCCGGGCGTACAGCCAGGCTGGTGACGCCAGCGATTACGATTTCTCGGGTGGATTTGGCGGAGCTGATTTTTCGGACTTTTTCTCGTCCATGTTCGGGCAGGATGCCGGTGGTGCTGGCGGTCGTCGGCAAGCAACATTTCGGGGTCAGGACTATCAATCTGAACTGCATTTGAGCCTACGCGATGCGTACACCACGCATAAGCAGAATCTAACCATTGATGGTAAAACTATTGGCATTACCATTAAGGCTGGCGTCGAAAACGGCCAGAAAATCAAACTGGCAGGCTACGGAGCACCCGGCGTGAACGGCGGCCCTAACGGCGACCTCTATATTACGTTCGTGATTGCCGACGACAATCGTTACAAACGGAACGGCAACGATCTGTACGTAACGGAGGAAATTGATCTGTTCACGGCGCTACTGGGTGGTCAGAAAGTAATCGAAACCCTAAGTGGAAAAGTCAAAGTGACCGTAGCTCCTGAAACGCAGAACGGCACTAAAATCCGGCTGAAAGGAAAAGGGTTTCCCGTATATAGGCAAGAAGGCTCGTTCGGTGATCTTTACGTGCAATGGCAAATCAAGCTACCCACTAATCTGACCGATGAGCAGAAAGAACTAGTCAAGCAATTACAGACCATAACCCAACCTAACGAATAGTATGAACGCTGAAGATATGATTCCGGTACACGACTTCTGCGTGTACCATCACATTGAAATCTCGTTTGTCCAGTCGCTGGAGCAGCGCGGTCTGGTTGAAACAACCACCGTTGAACAATCGCTGTACGTATTACCCTCACAGGTTGCCAGGCTGGAGAAACTGGTGCGGCTGCATCAGGAACTGGAAATCCACGCCGACGATCTGGACGTAGTAAGTAACCTACTGGATCGGGTTGAGGACCTGCAACAACAGGTAACCCGGCTCCAAAATCAACTATCGTTCTATCGGCAACTGATGTGATCAGCTGTCAATTTGGGTGCTGCGCCTGATTAGCAGATAGATGGGGTAACTGACGGCGATAAAACCAAGCGCGTACATACTGCTTGAAAAATCGCCGATGATAGCCCCACCCAGAAAGGCCAGTGAGGCAAACAGTAAAATCCAGGTAGAAACGGGGTATCCCCAGGCGCGTACGGGGCGTGGTAACGCGGGTTCCGTACGCCGAAGCCGGATCAGAGAGGCAAAACCCGACGCGTAGCAGAGCACGAAGAAAAACGTAGCAATATCGGAAAGCTTGCCGTAGGTGTTGGTCAGGATCATCAGCATTGATGTACCAGCGGTCAGCAGCGTCGCGTTCGTTGGGGTACCTCCTTCGTTGACGGCGGTAACGAACCGGAAAAATAGCTTGTCGCGGCCCATCGCAAAAATAACGCGCGGATTGAACATAATCTGCGCGTTGATGATCCCCATAATTGAGATCATCAGCAGGGCCGTAACGACCTGCGCGCTACCGGGTCCAAACAGCAACTGAACGGCATCAGCCGCCGGGAGTTTCGACTGGGCGAGCGTATCCATCGGCAGTACGTACAATAGCGCCAGATTGACAAGAACGTAAATACCAATGATCAGTAGTACGCCACTGATCATCGACTTGGGCAGGTTACGGCTGGGGTTAACATCCTCTTCCGTAAAATAAGCTGCCGTATGCCATCCGTCGTACGTGTAAAAAACAGCCTGTAATGCCGACAGTATTCCCAGCCAGACTCCACCCTCGGCTAATGGACGAATTGTCTCAACCGGATTAGCATTCACTGGCCGATCTGTCGTAACGAGAAAACAAACAAAGACGAAAGCTAGTAGGCCCACGGCTTTCAGGACGCTCATTACTTCCTGCGCCCGGCTGGCCAGCCGAACGCCCACCCAGTGAAAAGCCACAAAAGTCGCCAGAATCCCCATGGCGACCAGCTTTTGATAGTTAACCAGATCTGGTAGAAGCAAGCTGATGTACTCGCTCATAACGGCGGCTCCGAATGCCATGGCTGATACACTACCCAGCCAACTGCTGATCCCAATAACAAAGCCAGCATAATTTCCGAAGGCCCGGCGAGCGTAGACGTACCAAGCCCCGGCTTTAGGCAGCATGGTTCCTAACTCCATTACCGACAGAGAGCCGGCCAGAGCGTACACACCAACGGTCAGCCAGACGGCGATGATGAGCGTTGGGTCTCCAATATCTTGTGCAATCGGGCCCGGTTTACGTAAGATGCCGGTGCCGATGGTTCCGCCGATCGTGACAGCAATGCCGAAACCGACGCCGAGCAGTCTCTTGAGTTGGTTCTGGGCCATTAGAACGAAGATTCAGGAAGGTATTCATACAATGATAGCGAAAAACCCGGCGCAAGGACGGAGCCATCCGGCTGCGTTGGCCTTTTTTCGTATGTTTGTTTACATGAAAGCCTATCTGCTGGTGTTCGTTGGGGGCGGTCTGGGAAGCCTGTTACGTTATCTGGCTGGCCGCTGGTTGCCGGCTACCGTTAACGGAGCGTCGTTTCCGACCGTGATTCTGCTGGTCAACGTCGTTGCCAGTGCGTTGTTAGGCACCGTGGTTGGCTGGACACTGGCCCGCTCGGCGAATGATGACATGCGCTTATTGATCGGCGTTGGTTTCTGCGGTGGCCTCAGCACATTTTCCAGCTTCAGCAACGACACTGTGGTCCTTCTCCAGAACGGCCGTACCGGTGTTGCTTTCCTGAACATCATCCTGAACGTTGTGCTCTGTCTGCTGGCATCGACGAGCGGCCTTCTGATTGGACAAAAATTATAATGGCATGCAGCACAACCACTACGTGCTACACCGGACAGGCATAATAAACCTGTTTTTTCTTTTCCTGATGACAACTGCTTCTGCTCAAACAACCGCTCGTCGGCTGCACGACGCCCATAATACGTACAAACAGCAACGTTTTACTCACCGTCGGTTCAAGCACCAGGACATTGTTCCTATTTTGGTTTCGTTGACTGGCCAGTACCCTCTCGAAGTTAGCAAAGTGGGAGAGTCGCTGGAAAAGCGGGCGATCTACCAGGTTAAAGCGGGAACTGGCAAAAATAAAGTGTTGCTCTGGTCGCAGATGCACGGTGACGAGGCAACAGCAACGATGGCCTTATTTGACATATTCAATTTTCTGACGGCTTCGGGGGATGAATTCGATAGTCTTCGGAAGACAATTCTGGCCAATACGACGCTGTACGCGGTTCCGATGCTTAATCCTGATGGGGCCGAACGGTTTCAGCGTCGGACAGCATCTGACGTGGACATGAATCGCGATGCGCTCCGCCTGCAAACGCCGGAAGGAGCGCTGCTTAAAAACCTGCAGCAAACGCTGAAACCGCTGGTTGGCTTCAATCTGCACGATCAGAATCCCCGCTATAGTGTCGGTAAAACGGGAAAACAGGCGGTAGTATCGTTTCTGGCAACTGCCTACGACCAGGCCCGAAACGTTAACGATGTTCGTAAGCGATCCATGCAGCTTATTGTTAGCATGAATCGGGTGCTACAAGAGTTTATACCTGATCAGGTTGCTCGCTACGACGACGAATTTGAACCGCGTGCTTTCGGTGATAATATTCAGAAGTGGGGGACTTCGCTCGTGCTGATCGAATCAGGCGGCTACAAAGGCGATGCGGAGAAGATGGCTATTCGTCGCCTAAATTTCGTCGCGATCCTGACCGCACTGGAATCCATTGCTACGGGAGCGTACGAAGGCGAATCAACAAGCGACTATACGGCGATCCCCGAAAACGGTCGTCTGTTGTTCGATGTACTGATCCGGAACGCGACGATTGTTCGGAACGGGCGACCCGTTACTGTTGACGTGGGTATTGATCGACAAGAGGTGAATGTCGACTCTGCGCGAAATTTTCGCTACCACAGTACTATCGAAGACATTGGTGATTTATCTACCTTCTACGGACTCGATGAAATTGACGCCACTGGCCTTCAACTCAAAACCGATCGGCCCTTACGGCTTGGACAAAAAGCAAGCTTTACGCTCCTCAAAGACAAACAGATCGTGCACACGTTCGTGAATGGCTTCTGGGATGAGCAAATACCTGCTGACGTAGTGAATCATGACAGCCAAACAAAATAGAAGTATCTAATGAGCTGACAATCAAATACAGAAGAGATGGGCGTGGGTTGCCAATTAAAAGTGGGTTAATGTTATCTATGTGTCTGTATATGTGGTTATAGGTACTTATTTTATAGAACCAAACATAATTCAAGCGTAATCTTAGGGTAACATTGACGTAATATTGGGCGGGTAGTTTTGCGACGCGAAAGCGACACGCAAAACCAATATGAACCGAAATTTAATTGTTCTCTTTTTTACGCTGTTCTCTCTGACAGCCTGGGCGCAGACGGGTACCGTACGAGGTACTATCAAAGACGCCAAAACCAAAGAATCGTTAATTGGCTGTACCGTCCGTATTGATGGTACCCAACTCGGTGGAACAACCGACATCGACGGTAGTTTCACCATTCAGAACGTACCGGCGGCTACGCACAAAGTAGTCATCTCGTATATTTCTTACCAGACGAAAGAAATTCCTAACGTTCGGGTTGAATCGGGTAATACAACGGTTATCGACACCGAACTGGACGAAGAAGGTAAATCACTCCAGGAAGTAGTTGTTCGGGCCAGCAAAGCCACCAACACCGAGATCGCCGTTATTACGGAGGTTAAACAGATAAAAGCGCTGGCCGTAGGTATCTCAGCCGCTCAGATTCAGAAATCACAGGACCGCGATGCCGCTGCCGCCATCCGCCGGGTACCCGGAGTCAGTATTCTGGACAACCGGTTTGTCCTGATTCGTGGTTTAGGCTCCCGTTATAACTCGGTACTGATCAACGATGTAATTGCTCCATCGACTGAGGTTGAAACCCGCTCATTCTCCTTCGACATTATTCCCAGCAACATCCTTGACCGGATGATTGTCTACAAATCTGGCTCGGCCGAACTGCCCGGCGACTTTGCGGGTGGTATTGTGAAGATTTACACGAAACGTCGTCCAAGTAGTAATTTCTTCGACGTTGGACTGACGTTCGGCTACCGGCCGGGTACAACCGGCGAACAGGTTCAATCCCATCAGCGGGGTGGACTAAGTGCTCTGGGCCTTTGGTCGCCCAAACAAACGATTCCAACCAGTTTCCCAACCCGATCAGGTGATTTTAACGCCCTTAGCGCTCCACAGCGGGCGGCTTATGCGCAGTTGTTACCCAACTCATGGGGCCTGACAAACGTATCAGTGATGCCAGATATTCGGTTTGCGCTTAATACGGGTCGTCGATTTGACATCGGGAATATACAGGCAAGCAACCTGACCAGCATCAACTACAGCCTCACAAACCAGGTGACGAATATTGATCTGCGTGTGTACGAAAACGGTGCTGTTGCCAATGCGATCAACCAGGATTATAAAGATGCCAGCTATACCCGGCAGTCACGATTGGGCTTGCTCCACAACTGGTCATTACGGTTTTCTCCCGCGTTTACGCTGGAATGGAAAACGCTCTTCAATCAGTTAGGTAACCAGGAAACGGTTGTTCGGCAGGGACAGAATTTTGATTCGAACGCTGACATCCGCAGTTACTCACAGCGGTTCGAAAACCGTAGTATTGCCACAACGCAGATTTCCGGTGATCACCAACTCAATGAACTAACGAAACTAAACTGGATTGCTGGTTACGGGTATTCGGGGCGTTGGGAGCCCGATTGGAAACGAGCACGCTATCAGGCTCCGCTAAACAGTGGTGAAAATGGCGTGTATACGCTGGTGACACCCCTGTCGCCTAACCCAATCGACGTAGGCCGGTTCTACTCGAAGCTCAACGAACAGACATTCTCGCTGATCGGTAACTACGATCACACTTTTGGAAACCCAACGGACCGGGAGCCTGGCCACCTGAAAGCCGGTATCTACGCAGAGCAACGGGTACGTGACTACTCGGCTCGCTTCTACGGCTACAATAGTATTGCAGGAACAACAAGCGATGGAGCCATTGTGCAGCAGCAGCCTATTGGCTCGATCTTTTCGCCAGCTAACGTAAGCGGACAGCCAGGCGGCTTCTCGCTGCTGGACGGTACGTCGGATCTTGATTCGTATCAGGGCGGCAACACCTACGGCGCAGCTTACGTCAGTGGCGATTTCAACCTCGGCAGCCGGACCAACGTAACCCTGGGCCTGCGGGGTGAGTATAACATCCAGGAACTAAAAATTCAGCGGCAGGGTGTTGATCAGCAACTGGTTAATCGACGGATTTTCAGTCCACTGCCGTCCCTGAATGTTACCCACAAGCTTAATGACAAGCATAGTGTACGCCTGGCGTATTCGGCAACCGTTAATCGGCCCGAACTGCGGGAGTTGGCTCCTTTCCAGTACTTCGATTTCAACCTGCTGGCTGTCGTAACGGGCAACACCGAACTAACGACAGCAACGATTCAGAACGTCGATTTGAAATGGGAGTTCTACCCAAGCCCAAACGAGTTGATTTCGGTTACGGGTTTCTACAAACACTTCCGGAATCCGATCGAAAGCTTCCTGCTGCCAACGGGTAATGGATTCAGCTATACGTTCATCAACGCCCCATCGGCCCGGAATTTTGGGGTAGAAGTTGAAATGCGGAAAGGCTTTAGCCAGTCGGGTAGCAAATTCCTCCAGAATTTACAGGTGGTAGCCAATGGCTCGCTGATCAACAGCCGGGTAACCCTGGGTGATTTCGTTCGCGCCCCAGACGCTACGTCAACAGTGATCAATGTTCCCTTGAAAGACCTGGCCGACCGGACACGTCCGCTGGCAAACCAGTCACCTTACCTGGTCAACGCTGGGGTGTATTATCAGGAACCGAACAGCGGCCTTCAGTGGAACGTACTGTATAACATTTACGGGCCTCGCATCTTCGCCGTAGGTACCCGGAACAACCCCACTATTTACGAACTGCCCCGTCACGCGATTGACCTGAACATCAGTAAAACCTTCAATCAGAAAATCGATGTGCGGCTGGGTATCCAGGATATCCTGAATCAGGCCACCCGCTACGCTCAGGATTTCAACGGTAACGGACGGGTTGACCGCGATCTCACCTCGCAATCGGTGAACGCAGACCAGATATTCCGGCGCTTCCGTCGGGGCCAATACGTAACGCTGACGGGCGTGTACACCTTCGGCCGACGCACGATCGTTCCTTAATGTTTTTACCAATCAATTGCCTTTATACTAACTAAATCAATTACTCATGAATCGATTCACTCGGTGGGGAAGTCTAATTTTACTCGTAGTAGGGCTCATCGGCTTTATTGCAGCCTGTAAAAATGAAGATTCACCCGCTCCTGTACTCAGCGTTACGGGTGTTAGCCCAACGTCAGCACCTGCTGGCACAACGGTCGTCATTACAGGGACTAACTTCAACGCCACTCCGGCCAGCAATACAGTAACATTTGGTACGGTTTCGGCATCTGTCGTAGCTGCCTCAACGACGCAGCTGTCAGTTGTTGTTCCTGCCGGTGCGAGTACGCCAATTTCGGTAACGGCAAACGGGCAGTCGGCCCAGGGGCCGGCCTTCGCAATCAGCGCTAAACCGGTTGTTACTAAAACAGGTAGCCTAACAGCAAGTGAAACCTGGACCGCTGGTAATGTCTATTTACTGCGCGGATTTGTGAACGTTAAATCAGGCGTTGTAATCACCATCCAGCCAGGAACGATCATCAAAGGGGGAACCGTTGATGAAGATCCGACTGGATCGAAGCGGGGTGGTACGCTGATCGTTGAACAGGGTGCTCGGCTGGAAGCAGTTGGTACTGCCCAGCAGCCAATTGTCTTTACCTCGAATCGGGCGGCTGGTTCGCGCAAATCGGGCGATTGGGGCGGCATTGTTCTGATTGGTAAAGCGCCCCATAACCGGCCTGCCAGTCAGTCGACAGAAGGTGGTATCGGTATCCAGCTAGGTGCTTTCACTGAGTCGACCGATAACTCAGGTTCGCTGCGTTACGTTCGTATCGAGTTTGGTGGTATTGCGCTGACTAGTGAGGCAAACAGTGAAATTAACGGCTTGACGATGTACGGTGTTGGTTCAGGAACGACTATTGATCACGTACAGGTTTCGTACAGTGGTGATGACTCGTTTGAGTGGTTTGGTGGTACTGTCAACGCAAAATACCTGGTAGCCTTCCGCGGTTTTGATGATGATTTCGATACCGACTGGGGCTACACCGGTAAAGTTCAGTTTGGTGTATCGCTGCGCGATCCGCAGGTAGCTGACCAATCGAGCTCAAACTGTTTTGAGTCGGATAACTTTAATTCGGGCGAAAACGCTGGGGGCGTTGCGCTGACGGCTAACAACGGTCTGCCACTAACGCAGCCAACCTTTGCCAACATTAGTGGCTTCCTGACGAGCGGTACGCCAAGCACGGCGTCAACATCGAGCACGGGTGGTAGCGGACCGTATCAATCGGCTATGCACCTGCGTCGGAACACAGCGATCAGCATTATCAACTCGGTATTTGTTGGCTGGCCCGAAGGACTTCGCCTGGACGGTACTACAACAGGTACGCTGAACAACGCTAGCACGGGTGCTCTGTCGGTGGAAGGCGTAACGGTAGCCAACTCGCTAACCGCTGTTCGGGGTGCAGGTAGTATTACAAACGATCAAGCAACGGCTTATTTCTCGCTGGCTGCCCGTAAGAATACGGTAATCGCTTCATCGGATCTGGCCTCGCTGCTATTAAACGCGAACAGCTTTAGCCTGACAGCGCCAAGTTTCCTACCAGGCACCAGCTCTCCGTTACTGGTGTCGGCTAATGCTGCTACGGGTGGAAAACTGTCTGATTCGTTCTTTACGTCAGCTCCGTACCGGGGTGCGTTTAATGGAACGGACAACTGGCTGTCTGGCTGGACAAACTTCAATCCGCAGAATACGAATTACGATCAATAGTCTATCTCACACTTTCATATTGGTGTCGCACGAAAGGGCCGGGGCTTTGCTCCGGCTTCTTTTTTGTTACTAATATAGAAACAGTATAAATGAGATTGTTAACTTACTTTTTTGTCAGAACTATTACCTTTATGGCTGGAATTGTCTAATACCCAAGTGTGTCGATGAATTTTAGATACATTGTCGACTAATTAGCCGACAATCAAGGATAAGAGAAGACTGATTAAAATATAGTGCATCTATTTTTCACAAAAGAGGGTTATTTCTTGGCTGATTGTGAAGGTATTGCTAATTTGGCCGTCATGTCCTCTAAGTAGTAGTACCTAGTAAGCCACCAAAAATTTATATAATCCGTAACAATGATCTCTAAGAAAGCAAAATATGCACTCAAAGCCCTCAAGGTTTTGACCGAAGAATACGGCAAAGGCCCTGTACTGATTTCATATATTTCGGCTAAGGAAAACATCCCTAAAAAGTTCTTAGAGGCTATTCTGTTAGAATTACGTAACCACGGTATCCTGCAAAGCCAGAAAGGCAAGGGGGGCGGTTACTTGTTACGGGTTGATCCAGGTCGGGTGAATCTTGCTCAGGTGTTGCGGGTCATTGATGGCCCAATCGCGCCAACGCCCTGCGTATCGTTCAACTTTTACGTGAAGTGCGACGACTGCGAAGACGAGATTACCTGTGCGCTGAAGCCTATTATGGAGCGCGTCCGGGACGCAAACCTGGGCGTATACGAAAATACGACACTGTTATCCTTTCAGAACCCATCTTCTCTGGAAACGAAAGAGATTGCTATCGGGAGTAAAACTACGGATCTAACCGAGACAGCGGACAGCCGGATGATGGCTTAGTTATAAAAAAACTGCGTAACAAAAAGGCACCCCGGATCATCCGGGGTGCCTTTTTGTTACGCAGTGAAATAGTTTTAGTCTACCTGGGGCTGGTGTTCTTTCCGAAGTAAATCGTTCACGGTTTTGACCGGGTTGAACGTAATCAGCGGAACTTCCACAAAGATTGTGTTCCAGTCGGCCATAGCGCCATTCCAGAGACCCGGCAACTCCTGTGCTTTCAGTTCTTTACCGTCCTTCGATTTTTCGGTAATGAAACCCGTCAGCGGATCACGGTAAGCAGGTAGGTCGAACTTTTTCCCGTTCCGGTCGCGGACACCACAAACCAGATCAACGGGGTTGAAGTGCGTCGCTTCGTCGAAAATGGCTTTCTGGCCAGCGTCGGTTAAGTCAATCTGAGCTGATTCAACTACCTGTAGGGATACCGACCCGTCCTGATTTTTAGCCCAGAAAGGCCCCCCGCCAGGTTCGCCTACGTTTTTCACCATACCACAGACCCGAACCGGACGATTCATTTTCTGCCGGTAGTAATCAAGTTGCTCTGCTTTGGACAGCTCGTCGAATCCATCCGGAGGAAGCGTAAACAACGTTCGACGGAATAAGTCATCGGCTTCCGCTAAATAACCATCGCTCACATCGTCTCCTTCCAGCAGGCCCTGCAAGCGATTGATTTGTTGCTGCGCGTCGAGCAGGACAGCCGCCAGTACTTTCTTGTACGTAATGGTCTGCTCTTTAATGTCGTCCGGTACTACGTTATCGATGTTTTTGATGAAGATAATATCGGCGTCGATGTCGTTCAGATTCTCGATCAGGGCACCATGGCCCGCCGGTCGGAACAGTAACGTCCCATCGTTGTTGCGGAAGGGCGCATTGCCTAGATCAACAGATATGGTGTCGGTAGATTTCTTCTGCTCCGAGAAACTGATATCGAACGTAACACCCAGCCAGGCTTCGTAATTCGGCTTTTCGTCACGGATAAGCTGCTCGAAACGGCTGCGGTGTTCCGGCGACACGGTAAAGTGAATTGCTGCCGTGCCATTAGAGTTTGCGTAAGCTGCTCCTTCAACCAGGTGCTCTTCAACAGGAGTCCGTGGGCCGTCGGTGTACCGGTGAAACTTGAGTAGTCCTTTGGGGAGACTACCGTAATCCAGCCCTTTATCGGTGAGTAAATACTGTAGAACAAGCTGTCGATTATTGTCGGCCAGAGCTTTGTCGAGGTCATCTCCACCGGCCGCCATCGCTGCCTTTAGATCATCGTAGAACGCGAAGTCCTCAAGCCGCGCGAACACTTCTTCGGTTGCTTTGTCAAATTTACCATCCAGCGCGGCAAACAGCGATTTGAACATGCGGGTAGCTGCACCCGATGCGGGTACGAACTTAACCAGCTCTTTGTCCGAAGCGGCTTCGTCAAACCGGCGGATGTAGCTGGTCAGTTGCTGTTCGGGTACGCGTACAATGCCATCGCCGACAGTGGCTGCCTTAATCACGTTCAGGTAGGGAAAACCGTCAACAAAGTGGGTTATCTGTTGATCGATCTGCTCGAGCGATACGCCCTGTTTCAGAATCTGGTCCTGGTCTTGTTCGGTAAATTGCATTGTGTACGCGAAAAAATAAGTCGTTAGGAAGGGTGGCAAATTGGTAATTTCGGTGACGAGACGCAAATCAATTTATCACTGAGTTGAAATACGCATGTACGGCGAATTTGATAACAGATAAAGCCGCCGAAAACCTCTGTAGGAAGGTACCTTTGCAGACTGACTATACGCTTTACGTATGCTCCGACCTGAGTCACTTAGATTGATTGCATTCGACGCCGATGACACCCTGTGGGTGAACGAGCCAAACTACGTCAATGTTCAGCAAACATTGAGTGAGCTTCTGGCGCACCATATCGATCCGAAACAAATGATGGATCGGTTCTACGTAACGCAGATCAAGAACCTGAACTTGTTTGGCTACGGAGCCAAGGGATTTATTCTGTCCATGATCGAGACCGCCATCGAGTTAACCGACGGAGCGGTAACCGGTTTAGAGATTCAGCAGATCATCGACGTTGGCAAGCAGTTGCTACAGTTTCCTATCGATGTGCTGGCTGGTGTTCCTGACGTATTGGATATACTGGCGAGCCACTATGATCTGATGATCATCACGAAAGGCGATCTGTTTGACCAGGAGAGCAAGATTGCCCGGTCGGGCGTGGGGCATTACTTCAAACACATGGAAATCGTCAGCGAAAAAGATCCGTCGGCCTACCAGCGGATTCTGCAACGTTACGGTGTACAGCCCAGCGAATTTCTGATGATTGGTAATTCGGTCAAGTCGGACGTGCTGCCGGTACTGGAAATTGGTGGCTGGGCAGTTCACGTTCCGTTCGAAATTACCTGGGGACACGAACTGGTTTCGGAAGAACGGCTGGTGGGAAAAACGTTTCCCCAAATGAATAGCATCCGGGATGTACTACCCTGGCTACAGTTGCCCGAGTCTGCCTGCTAAACCGCCAGCGAGTAG
This sequence comes from Spirosoma pomorum, assembly GCF_054776615.1. NCBI lineage: Bacteria > Pseudomonadati > Bacteroidota > Cytophagia > Cytophagales > Cytophagaceae > Spirosoma > Spirosoma pomorum. The sequence continues at coordinate 100,693 of NZ_BAAHBP010000025.1, read as the reverse complement.
TCGTCGGCGTCCAGATTAGCGGGAAAAGACGCCCGGAATTCCGTGAGAGACTTGAGTGACAACGTTTGCTGATGCACAACTTCCTTATCGGTTTCCCGGAACAATACTTCTCCTTTAAAATCGATTACGGCCGAATCGCCCGTGTAGTGATTTCCTTTGGGATCATCACCTACCCGGTTGACACCAACTACGTAACTCAGATTTTCGATGGCCCGGGCCTGTAAAAGTGTGTTCCAGGCGTTACGTCGGGCAGCGGGCCAGTTGGCGACGTACAGCAGCAGATCATAAGCAAACTCAGTCGAGCCCGCTTGTTTGTTACGGCTCCAGACCGGAAAACGAAGATCGTAGCAGATGAGCGGACAGATACGCCAGCCTTTCCATTCTTTGACAAGACGCGCCGTTCCTGCCGAGTACGTTTTATCCTCGTGCGCCATCCGGAATAGATGTCGCTTGTCGTACACATCGAACTGCCCGTCGGGCTGCATCCAGATCAGCCGGTTCAGGTAACGCCCATTTTCTTTGACGACATAACTTCCCGTAACGACGGCACCTGTTTGGGCAGCCATCTGCTTTAGCCAACGAAAGGTCGTTAGGTTCATTGGCTCGGCCACGGCAGCAGCCTCCATCGTGAAGCCCGTTGTGAACATCTCCGGCAACACAATCAGGTCTGTATGTTCGGGCAGTGAAAAAATCTGCTCTTCGAACATCGCCCGATTTGCTACGGGGTCATGCCAGTATAGGTTCGATTGGAGGAAGGTGAGGTGCATGGGGGAGGAGGAAAGGGAGGAAAGGAGGAAGGGGAGGAAAGATTGATGAAAATGGTTTTCCCTCTCATCCTTTACTCCCTTTCCTCCTTTATTTCGGAAACTTCATCCGGTATTCGGCGTCGGTTTTGCCTTTGGTGATTTCCGACAGCTTGCGCTTAATCAACTGCCGCCGGAGCGGGGGAAGGTAATCGGTAAATAGTTTACCGTCGAGGTGGTCGTACTCGTGCTGGATGATCCGGGCGGCCATGCCGTCAAATTCTTCCTCGTGCTCGTTCCAGTCGGTATCAAAGTAGCGAACAACAACGATTTCGGGGCGGAACACTTCCCCACGAATGCCGGGAATACTCAAGCAGCCCTCTTCAAAACCCCAGTCATCGCCCGCTTCCTCGATGATTTCGGGATTGATAAATACTTTTTTGAAGCCGACCAGGCTTTCATCAATGTCGTCCTCTTCTTCGCCTTCGTTCAGTGGCTCGCCATCAACGACAAACATCCGAATGCTTTGCCCGACCTGGGGAGCGGCCAGTCCAATGCCCGAAGCCGCATACATCGTCTCGAACATATTTTCGCTCAACGCCTTTACGTCGATGCTATTGGGCTCTATTTCCTGTGCCCGCTTCCGGAGAACCGGATCGCCGTAGGCAACAATTGGGAGAATCATACCACCTTTTACTTTTTACTTTCCATGTACGACTGAAGAATAATGGCCGCACTAACTTTATCAATATTACCTTTTTCGCGCCGATCTTTTTTGCTGCTTCCGCCCGCAATCATCGCCTGTAGAGCCATAACTGAGGTGAACCGCTCGTCATGCCAATAAACCGGAATATCAGGTAAAGCGTTCTGCAAATGCGTCACGAACTTCCTGACCCTGGGCGTGTTATCGGTGTCTGTGCCGTCGAGTCGCTTGGGCAGGCCAACGATAAACGCTTCGACCGGTTCGCGTACTACGTAAGCCTTCAGGTATTTCAGCAACTCGTGCGAGGGTACCGTTTCCAGCGCTGATGCAATGAGTTGCAAGGGGTCTGTAACGGCAATACCCGTTCGTTTTGCGCCGTAATCAATCGCTAGGAGTCTTGCCATCTGGCGACAAAGGTACGAAGGGTAGGGCAGGGGGCAAAGAGCATCGGGCAGAGGGCTTGGCAATACGAGCGTCGAGTCAGGATATAAAGAGCTTATTGGTCAACGTACTAAAGAAGAAACAAACGGTAGTTAGTTTGTAACGAATAATGGATTCACTGACACATATAACTCTGGGTGCTTGTCTGGGTGAAGTGATGCTCGGGCGTCAGCTGGGTAAAAAAGCGATGCTGTTGGGAGCCATAGCGCAAAGCTTACCCGATGTCGATTCGCTGGCAGCCCTGTGGTTGCCCGTTACGGATAATTTGCTGGCTCACCGAGGCATCACGCATTCATTGCTGGTAGGGGCTATTGTCGCAGCTGGGTTAGCTATTGTTGGGCAGCGATGGCAGACCAAAATACCGTGGTGGCAATGGTTCTTGTTCTGGTTTAGCCAGATTGGGATTCATGATCTGCTGGACGTAACGAATGCCTACGGTACGGGGATTCTGGAGCCGTTTTCGGACCATAGATTCTCGCTCCATTTGCTTTATGTGGCTGATCCTCTATTTACGTTGTCGTTGGTAGTGGGTAGCGTTACGTTATTGGTCTTACGCACCAACCATGCCGCTCGACGCAAGACTGCTGTGGTGGCGCTACTCGTGTCGGTTTGCTATCTGGGTTACGCTGTCAGTAATAAAGCGTCGGCCGATCAGGCGGTCTGGCGGTCGCTGGCAGCCCATTCTATAAACCATGCAGATTATTTTTTAACACCAACACCGTTGAATACCTGGCTATGGTATGCCATCGTAGCCGGTAACAAGGGCTATTACGTTGGCTATCGGTCAGTTTTTGAAGTCCCCGGCGAACTAACGTCATTCACGTATTTCCCGCGTCAGGACAGTTTACTAAAAACGACCGACGATCCGGCTTCTGTAGCTGCTCTCCAGCAATTTGCGAACGGTTACTACACCGTCGATCGCGGGCAGGGTACTACCGGAAAGGATACGTTACGTTTTAATGTGTTACGATTCGGGCAGATTTTGGGTTGGCAGAATCCGCAGGCACCGTTTACGTTCCAGTACTACCTCAATCGAAATCTCGATAATTTTTTAGTAATGCAACGGGGACGATTTACGGGCTGGAATCTGGCAACGGTAAAAGGTTTATTTAACCGAATCTGGTACCCAGAGCGCTCAAAAGCTGGTGAGTTAGCTTATCCGCGAGCGTACACTAATAATCATAACAGAGGTGACACTAGGCGGCACACTGAATCGAGACCCCGGTGAAGGACAGACCGTTTTTGCCACTTTCTCAGTATGATTAACTGACAATGCTTCTTATCGGCGTCAAAACTGGCTTCGCTATCCCGGCAGAGTTTGGCTTCGTGAATCATGGCCGTGATTTCGAAATTGATAAAGAAGCTACGGATGTCCATATTGGCCGTTCCTACGAACGTCAGGTGACTGTCGATGCAGATCGTTTTGGCGTGGATAAATCCTTTTTCGTACAGATAGACGCGCACCCCCCGTTGCAGCAGCGGCTTGATAAAGGAAAATGATGCGTGCTGAACGATGAACGAATCGGAGCGGGCGGGAATAATCAGTTCCACCTCGACTCCACTGGATACAGCAATATTTAACGCTGATGTCAGGGCCTCGTTGGGAATGAAGTAGGGGGTAGTAATCTTGATGGATTTCTTCGCCTGGCTGATGGCCAGCAGAACGGCTTCCATGATGTAAGGTGCATCTGACTGGGGGCCGCTGGCGGCAACAGCCATGATGGCATCCCCCTGTCTGGGCGTATCAGTTTTTAGGTATCGACTTTGATCCATGGCATCGTCTGCACCACCCGCAAACTGCCAGCTCAGAAGAAACTGCGATTGTAATAAATTGACGCCCGGCCCCTGAATACAAACCGACGTATCACGCCAGTATAACTTATGTTTTCCGGTATTCCAGTACCGGGCGTCAAGGTTGATACCACCAACGAAAGCCGTGTGTCCGTCGATAACAACAATCTTCCGGTGATCGCGATAGTTACTGTTGGCCAGCGAGTTGAATCGGACGGGGAGCACTTTTAAAAAGGGAATCCCAACTTCCTGAAACCGGCTTGGTAATGAGCCAATTTGATTGGAGCCTACATCGTCTACGAGTACCCGAACGTCAACGCCTTCCTGCCATTTCTGAATAAGAATAGCCGCTAGGCGGTTACCCACTTCATCATCAGTCAGCATGTAGTATTCCAGGTGAATGTACGTGGTGGCTGCCTGGAGCTTTTCAAAGAGAAGCGGAAATTTTTCTTCGCCGTTATTCAGTAGCCGGACTGAGTTTCCCGTACTAACCAGCGATTGATTGAGGTTGTAGAGGTAGCGAAAGGGATAGGCCATATCGCCGATGTTCTCTTCCAGAGTTTGCAGGCGCTCCTCCATTTGTGGTTTCAGCTGTTCCAGATATTGAGCCAGCTTCTGGCGGTCCTTCGCCTGTTTACGTTTAAAAACACGTTTTTTGAACAAAGGCTTGCGGCCGAAGAAATAGTAAACCAGCAGGCCGAGCACCGGTACGAAAACAATCACCAGAATATAAGCCAGGGACTTACTGGGATTGCGGTTCTCGCTTAGAATCGTGATGATGACACCAACGTACACGAGTGTCATGGGCAGCCAGTACCACTCGATGATAAAATCGCGAATTACTCCCCAGTCGATGACGGCTGCCATGAGTTAGATTGGACACGTTAGCGCTGTCTGACAAGCCTAACCAGCAAACCGAAGGCTCGGTTTAGTACATCTACTGACTCGATCCGGCGCTGCGCCAACGCTGTACGTCTTCCCAGGTGTCCAGATCGACGCTGGCCTGCGGAAAAAGCACCTCAGCGCAGTCGTTCAGATGCTGCTGAATTAGTTTGCGGGCGCCAATATCACCCTTTAATTGATTGAACTCCGTTTCGTAACGACGAACGAATAGAGCAGGCACACCCAGATGTCCTTCTGCGCCGTACCGACAGGCAACAATGCCCTTGCTGGTTTGTCGATACGTATCAACCAGCTGTTGTAACAGGGCTGTTGTTACGTAAGGTTGGTCGGTCAACAAGATAAGAAAAGCCTCAAAGGAGAACGACCGGAGCGATTGCAGGCCAGTCTGGATAGAAGAGGATAATCCGGTTTGCCAATTGAAATTATCAACCAACTGTACGGGTACTTGATCAAGCTCGGATTGAATCTGATCCCTATATCCACCCAGCACGACCGTAACGGGGCCCACCTCTAGCGCCAATGCCGTATCGACGATACGGCGAACTAACGTTGTTTGATGACTGGCTAAAAGCTGTTTGGGCTGGCCCAGGCGGGTCGACCCGCCTGCTGCCAGGATGACCGTAGCAATCGACATACGCTATTACAGATCAGAAGTCGCTATCTCGACCGGCTGGTGCTGTGTTGTTCGGCTGTTGAGTCGTTCATGAATGGGACCCGCTTTGTGTTTTAGCGAACCACCTGCTCGTTGGGAAAAAAAGCTTTTTACTTCGGCGATGATCGACAGTGCAATTTCGTCGGGCGTTTCGGCACCCAGATCCAGTCCGATGGGCGCATGCACTCGATCCAGATCGGCATCGCTGAAAAATAGCCCCTCTTTCTCAAACTCCGCCTGCATTTTGTCGAAACGTTTACGGGGACCCAGCATACCAATGTAAGGAATATCCGTCGTCAGCAATGATTGCAGAACCGCTTTGTCATAATTGAAATTATGAGACATCAGAACAGCCGCTGATCGTTCGGTAATTGTCAGCTGGTCAAGTACGGCTGCTCGGTCGGCGAAGACAACACAGGTAGCCACCGGAAAACGTACAGGGGCTAGATGTGCCACGCAATCGTCGGTAACCGTCACCTGCCAGCCCAGCTCGCGCCCGAGTTTAGCGACGGGTATTACGTCATAGCCCGCTCCCATGATAATCAACTCAATGCCGGGATCGATGCGCTCAATGAAAAGGTCCGCATTACCGCCGGCAACAGAATAGGTTTGCGTATGCGGTTTCCCCGTACGGAATACGTCAATTATATCGTCGGCCAGCCAGTCGGGAATCAGACTGGTATCTGTTTCAGTCAAAACGAAGCGCTTGCCAGGAGTCAGGCCACTGTGGTTGTCACTTTTAATAACGGTGGCCAACGCCCGCACGTCCCGCTTCTGAACGAACTCCCGAAGCATGGTGATTGGATTCGACTCTGCCGGGTTGATCGGTTCGATCAATACGTCAATGATGCCATTACAGCCCAGGCCAACGCCAAAACTGTTGGCGCTGTCGTCCATGGTATCGTACGTAACAACAATGGGCTCGCCATCGAGCATTACCTGCCGCGCCTTGCGTAGCGCGTCACCTTCCAGACAACCGCCACTAATCGCTCCCTCCCAACGACCGTCGTCGGTGATGAGCATCCGGGCACCCGGGCGCCGATAGGACGATCCTTCCACCCAGACAACCGTCGCCAGGGCAGCCCGGCGCTGTGAAAAATCAACCTGGTCGTAAACGTCAAGTATGCGGCTAATTTCCTTCATGAATTGATGGCAAGAGTATGCATTAATAAAACGACGAACAAATCAATCTGTTTAGCCGAGTTATTTAGTAGTATAGTGCCGAAAGGGGTATTTTACGTTCAATTTACACGGATCCGTTATCTTTGCCAACTCGTTTTGCACAAATCCATTTTCCTTTATGACCGCTTTCGACACCGTTGCCAGCTACTACAATGCCTTCATCCGAAAGGACTGGACGACCATGCTGGATCTCCTTCATGCTGATGTTCGTCACGATAGTAACCAGGGCAGTACTCGCGTCGGGAAAGAGGCCTTCACGACGTTTCTGCAGCACATGGACGATTGCTACGATGAAACGTTGACGGATATGGTGATCATGACTGAGCCCACTGGTACACGCGTTGCCTGCGAGTTTGTCGTAAACGGTGTCTACAAAAAAACGGACGGTGATCTGCCCGAAGCTACGGGGCAAGCCTACGTACTGCCGGCGGGTGCCTTCCTGGAAGTCGCTGACGGTAAGATTACCCGGGTAACGACGTATTACAACTTGCCGCTCTGGGAGTCGCTGGTACTGGGCCAGCCTGCTTGATTTTGGAGCAAGCGTCACTGACTTTTGTCCGGTTGACGGGTTCGGAATTTCGTAGCGTTTTTGACGAACTGGCCGCCCTGCGGATTGCTGTGTTCTACGATTTTCCGTACCTCTACGCAGGTACGCTAACGTACGAAAAAGAGTATCTGGAAACCTACGCCCGTGCTGAGCGTTCGTTCCTGTTTGCCGCCTACGACGGTGACCGTATGGTTGGTGCTACAACGGCGTTGCCGCTGCGGGATGAAACCGCTGAGGTACAGGCTCCCTTCCTGGCCGCTGGATACGACCCGGAAACCGTCTTTTATTTTGGTGAGAGTATCCTGCTACCCGAATACCGGGGGAGGGGTCTGGGTCACCTGTTTTTTGATGAGCGGGAAGCACACGCCCGTCAGTTTGACCAGTATAGAATAAGCTGCTTTTGTGCCGTCCAACGCCCCGATAACCATCCGCTTCGGCCAGTGGATTATCAGCCACTCGATTCTTTCTGGACTAAACGAGGGTATCAGCGCGATCCTACTCTGCAAAGTATATTTACCTGGCCCGACCGTAACGAAAATGAGTCAACCAGCAAAACTATGATCTACTGGACTCGTTCACTGAGACCGCAATAACATAAACCGATCCAGTACGGTTGTTTCCATGAATACAATCAACGTAGTAGAATCATGGAAACAACCGTAAAGACGGACCACGCACCAACAGAGGAGCGCGTGATAGGCATTGGCGTAATCGGTATGGGGGGCTTTGGCCTGTTTGCCGTTCAGCAGTTTTTGCAGACACCTAATACCCGACTAGTCGCAATTGCCGGTTCGAAACGGGAAGAAGCCATTACAACGGCCAAACGCTTTGGGGCCGAACAACTCGGCAGTCTGGAAGAGCTGGTTAATCACCCCGACGTTGATCTTGTCTACATTGCTACGCCCCCATTCATGCACTACGAGCAGGCGATGCTGGCGCTGAACGCGGGTAAGCACGTTATCTGCGAAAAACCACTCGCTATGGATCCCGAGCAGGGGCGCGAGATGATCGAAACTGCCGCCAGCAAGGGATTACTGATGGTGACAAACCTGATGCAACGCTATAATCCCATGTTTGCCCGGATTAAGCACCTGATCGACAAGAAGCTGCTGGGTGAATTTCTGCACGGTTACTTCGAAAATTACGCGGGTGACGAAGGTCTCTCGCCCGAACACTGGTTCTGGGATCGGAGCAAAAGCGGTGGTATTTTCATCGAACACGGTGTTCACTTCTTTGATATGTTCGCCGGCTGGCTGGGTGAAGGCACGGTAAAATCGGCGCAAATATTGAAACGCCCAAATAGCAACGACATTGAAGATCAGGTACAGGCCACGGTTGAATACGGTGATGACGAAACCGGCCGCAAGCTGGTTAATTTCTACCACGGATTTACGCAGACGGGGCGGATGGATCGGCAGGAAATGCGCTTGCTCTTTGAACGAGGTGATATTACGTTGCACGAGTGGGTGCCAACCCGAATGGTCATGCGCTGCATGGCCGACGAAGAAACAACCCGCGCGCTGTTGGATCTTTTCCCCGGGGCTCAGCTTAACGTAACGGCAAACGTGAGCGGTAAAGACCGGCCCCTGCGTGGTCGGCATAAGGAGTTCGACGCTTATCAGCAAATTGAACTCAAGTTTGGGTTCGATGACGAAAAGCAGCACCTGTACAGTGAGCTGTTACGACTCATGTTCCGCGATCAGGTCAGTGGCTTAAAATACCCTGAAACGCATCGTCAGGTAACGGAGCAAAATGGACTAACGTCGCTGGAAACAGCGATGAGCGCCGATCAACTGGCGCGGAAATAAGAGGATGGGGCAAAGGATCAATACCTATTTATAAATTTTTTTAAAAATAAGGTAGTTTACCCCTCTTTCGGGCGGGGTGACTTGTGTTAACTACCTGATTTTTTTCGACCTTTGCCCCATCATACTTAACTCTCCGCCTACCATTATGATCACGGAGTCTCTGCTACTCGACAACCCGGAAGGGCAGTTACCGGGTGCATCACCCGCGGGTGGACCGCTTCAGTCGGCCATCACGTACGAAAAAATCCCCACCAACATTTACGCCGATGCGAAGGCCGCCAGCCGGGCGGTAGCGCAGGAAATTGCTGCTCTGATTCGTCAGAAGCAAAGCGAAGGCAAGAACTGTGTGCTGGGTCTGGCAACAGGTTCGTCGCCGAAAACGGTATACGCCGAACTGATTCGGATGCACCGCGAAGAAGGGCTGAGCTTCCGGAACGTAATTTCGTTCAACCTGGACGAATACTACCCCATGCAACCGGATTCGCAGCAGAGCTACGTTCGGTTCATGAAGGAACAACTGTTCGATCACGTTGACATTCCTGCTGAGAATTATCACCTGCCCGATGGGACGCTTAGCCAGGATCAGGTAGCTGCGTTCACAAAACAGTACGAAGCGGAGATCGAAGCCGCCGGTGGGCTGGATTTTCAACTGCTGGGAATTGGTGGTAACGGCCACATTGGCTTTAACGAGCCGGGCTCACTCATTAATTCGCACACTCGTTTGATGATGCTCGATAATTCGACACGGGCAGCTGCTTCGTCGGATTTCGGTGGTCTAGTCAATACGCCCCGTAAGGCTATCACGATGGGGGTATCTTCCATCCTGAGTGCTAAACGGGTTGTCCTACTGGCCTGGGGTGAGCGGAAAGCGCCGGTGATCCGGGAAGCGGTAGAAGGGTTGGTTACGGAGCTAAACCCAGCGTCGTATTTACAGACCCACGCCAACACATTATTTGTGATCGATACAGCGGCTGCTTCGGGGTTGACCCGGATGAAAGCGCCCTGGCTGGTTGATTCGGTGGAGTGGACCAACAGCATGAAGAAAAAGGCCGTTACGTACCTCTCGCAGGCACTTGACAAGCCAATTCTGAAACTAACCGACCGCGATTACAACGATAACGGGATGAGTGACCTGCTAGCTCAGTATGGTCAAGCGTATGACATCAATATTGACGTATTCAATCAGCTTCAGCATACCATTACGGGCTGGCCCGGTGGTAAGCCAAACGCCGATGATACGAACCGGCCGGAACGCGCAGAACCCGCTAAAAAACGTTGTCTGATCTTTAGTCCGCACCCTGATGATGACATCATCTCGATGGGGGGTACGTTCCAGCGGCTGGTTGACCAGGGGCACGACGTGCACGTTGGTTATCAGACCTCGGGTAACATCGCCGTAGCGGATGATGAAGCACTCCGTTTTGCCGATTTCGTTGTCGATTTCAACAGCAAGTTTGGTATCGACAGCCCAGAGGCCCAGCGGGTTTTCCAGGACGCGGTGGTTTCGCTGCGGGCCAAAAAAGATACGATCGTCGATACGCCCGAAGTACGTTACGTGAAAGGACTGATCCGGATGGGCGAAGCGAAAGCGACCTGCCGATTCGTTGGTATTCCGGTTGAAAACGCACACTTCATGAATCTGCCGTTTTACGAAACGGGTAAAGTGGCGAAAAACCCGATCGGCGAAGAAGATATTCAGATCACGATGAAGCTGATCGAAGAGATCAAGCCACATCAAATTTATGCAGCTGGTGACCTGGCTGATCCGCACGGCACCCACAAGGTTTGTCTGGACGCGATCATGGAAGCCGTTCGTCGTCTGAAAGATCGCGATTTCATGAAAGATTGCTGGGTATGGCTCTACCGCGGTGCCTGGGCGGAGTGGGATATCCACGAGATCGAAATGGCGGTTCCGATGTCGCCCGATCAGGTGATGCGGAAGCGACTAGGTATCTTCAAACACCAGTCGCAGAAGGACGGTGTGGTGTATCAGGGAACTGACTCCCGGGAGTTCTGGCAACGGGCTGAAGAGCGTAACCGCGGCACGGCCAGCCTGTATAACCACCTGGGTCTGGCTGAGTACGAAGCTATCGAAGCGTTTGTTCGCTGGCATTTCTAGATCATAATTTACGTAAAAAAGCCACTCTTTAGCGGGAGTGGCTTTTTTTATGCTGAAACAAAGTAGCCCGAAAGAACGTAACAAGGAAAGCAAAAGCAGGCGACTGGTGTCGACTGGCAGCCTTGGGATGAATATGTAGGCACAACTGACGCGCTGTTTTTGCGTTATAGCAGAATCAGGAGTTTTAGACACATGGCAGAACGGATTACGTACGGGAAGACCTGGTGGGGGCAGCAATGGCTGAATGCGCTGACGAATATTGATATGGCCAATCGCCTGCCGCGGGGAAAAACCTACGCGAACAAAGGTTCGGTGCAGAATCTGTCGATCAGCGGTAATCAGATCAGTGCGTCCATCAAAGGGACCGCTCCCCGTCCGTACCGTACGAAACTGTCGGTACCCCTGTTTACGGACGAGGAAAAAGAAAGTCTGTTGACGGAGGTACGTAAGAATCCGGCGATGCTGGCGCAACTACTCAATCGGAAACTACCACCGGAGCTGGTGGCTTTCGCCAACGAGCAGAAAATAGACCTGTTCCCTGATTCCTTTCGGGACTTGGCTATGGGCTGCTCCTGTCCTGATGCGGCTGTTCCCTGCAAACACCTGGCCGCTGTTATTTACGTCATCGCTAACGAAATTGACCGGAACCCGTTTCAGGTGTTTCTCCTGAAGGGACTGGATATTCTAGCCGAGCTGCAGAAGGACCAGATCGATACGGGGGGAGGACTGCTGGAGAGTGTACTTTCCTTCCACGATCTCGGAACCGATGATTTACCCGACGATGAAGACTGGAAACCAGAGCCCGGGGTTCGGGCCACGCTCGATTATGCAACTGTTCCCAACCTGGCCGAGCAACTGCTGGGTCTTTTGTCGCCGGACGTAACGTTTGCCAAAGGTGATTTCTTTAAATCCCTGACCAAAGCCTATCGGCTTTTCAGCCGCCCTGTGGCCGAGGAAATTACCGGTGAGTTTGCAAACCCTGATCCAAGTGACAGCATCGAGTTACAGCTCGATGAAACCATGAAGGTTAAAAAGATCAGCGTGTTCAGTGAGCATGGCGATCAGCGAACATTGGCTGATTTCTCGATGAGTAGCCTGACGCATTGGCTTAGTACGCTAACGGATGCGGTCTGGGATGAAATGAGCGATTCGGTTCGGGGTCTGTACCTGACGCAGCAATTTTCGGCGGTGCTGCTGCGCCGGGGAGCGGTAGTGCCGCAGTTGCTCCGGGTTGGCGCTACGGAAGAACAATACCGGGTTCGCTGGATGCCCGCCGTCGTGAACGAAGACGTTCGTCGATTAACCCAGCAACTAGCTACGCAGTTGCCGCCAACGTTGCTAACCGTACGCTGGCAAAAAGAGTGGCTGGCGTTGCCTGACGAGCAACAGGTGTTGACCTTGTGTTCGCTGTTCCTGCGACGGACGATTAAGCCGACTACCATCGAACTGTGGGAGCGCTGGCCGCTGGAAGATGCCGACCGTTTGTTTTTCGGCGTGGAAACGCTCCGTTTCGAGGGCTTCGGCCGGAAAGAGATGCCCCTGGCTATTCAGCTCTGGCTGAACGATTTCTTTCTAACGCAGAAACGCTTTGTGCCTATTCTGGCCGTGGAGGATAGCGAATTGGGAACCGAATTTCGGCTGAGTCTGCTGATTCGGGACCGTGAGAGCGCGGAAAGTGCGCCGGTTCCATTGCCCGAATTACTCAGCCAGAAAAAATACGCGCGAATTCGGGTGGCCGTGTTACAGGACCTGTTGGTGCTGTCGCGCCACTTCCCGGATCTGGCCAAACTGACTCAGACCGATGGGCCGGATTATCTATCCTATGAGCCGGAATCGTTCGTGAAAGTATTGCTCGATACGTTACCCCGCATGCAACTGCTGGGTATTTCACTCCTCCTGCCCCGATCCTTGCAGCACTGGGTACGGCCGCAGGCTGGTGGGCGACTGAAAGCAAAAGTAACGGCCACGGACGCGTTCATGCGACTGGATGATATGCTGACCTTCGACTGGCAGATCGCGCTGGGCGATGAAATGGTGAATGTGAAGGAGTTTCAGAAACTGGTCAGTAATTCAACTGGCTTGGTCAAAATTAAGGATCAGTACGTATTACTTGATCCAAACGAGCTCAACAAACTTTACAAACAACTCGAAAATCCTCCTGAACTAACAGGTTCTGACTTACTGAGAGCAGCGTTAACTGAGGAATACAAAGGCGCGCGATTGGGCCTTACCTCCGACGTTCGCGCGTTGATCAAGCAGTTTACGGATAGCCCAACTCAGCCGTTGCCCGACGCGTTGGATGCGCAGTTGCGACCGTATCAGCAACGTGGCTACGACTGGCTGGTAAAGAATACGGCCCTGGGGATGGGCAGCCTGCTGGCTGACGATATGGGGTTGGGGAAAACCTTACAGGTCATTACGTTCCTGCTTAGACTAAAGCAGGAAGGACGTTATAAGAAGAACAAAGGACTAGTGGTGTTACCCACGACGCTGCTCACCAACTGGCAGAAGGAAGTGGCTCGTTTTGCACCAGATTTACGGGTGAAAATATACCACGGTGCCAATCGGAAACTCACGGACAGCAAAGCGGGAGATGATGCTTATGACCTGTTACTGACAACCTACGGAGTGGTTCGCAGTGATCTGGAAACGCTAAAAAAAATAACTTGGGCGGTGGTCGTTATCGACGAAGCGCAGAACATTAAAAACGCGGACACCGAGCAAACCAAAGCCGTAAAAGCGTTGAAAGCACCCATTCGGCTGGCCCTCAGTGGCACGCCCGTTGAAAACCGCCTGTCGGAGTTTTGGAGTATCATGGACTTTGTCAACAAGGGCTACCTGGGCGGCTTGACGAAGTTCAACGAGGAGTTTGGTAAACCGATCCAGCAGGAGCGCGACCAGCAAAAGCTTGATCAGTTCCGGCGAATTACGAGCCCATTCTTGTTACGACGGGTTAAAACGGATCGGAGCATTATCAGTGATCTCCCCGATAAAATAGAGAACAATCAATTCTGCGCGCTTACAACCGAGCAGGCCGCTCTGTACCAGAGTGTCGTACAGGAGAGTCTGCGGGCCATTGAAGATAAGGACGGCATTGCCCGTCGAGGATTAGTTCTGAAACTGATGACAGCGCTGAAGCAAATTGGTAATCACCCGCATCAGTACCTGAAACGAGGGAATGACGCACCTGCTCTATCTGGCAAGGCTACCCTGCTGCTCAATCTGCTCGAAACGATTTACGCCAACCACGAGAAGGTGCTCATTTTTACCCAGTATAAAGAAATGGGGCAGTTACTGCAGCAATTTATTCAGCAGGCGTTCGGGCAGGAACCCCTCTTTCTGCACGGCGGCACCTCGCGCGCCGACCGGGATGAGATGGTCGAGCAATTCCAGAAAAACCGTTCCGATCATACGTTTATCCTGTCGCTTAAAGCGGGTGGTACGGGCCTCAACCTGACCCAGGCGAACCATGTGATTCACTATGACCTTTGGTGGAACCCCGCCGTCGAAGCGCAGGCTACCGACCGGGCTTTCCGAATTGGCCAAACCAAAAACGTACTGGTTTACCGACTCATGAATCAGGGTACGCTGGAAGAAAAAATCGACGCGATGATCCGCAGCAAAAAAGAACTCGCTGACCTCAGCGTTAAAACTGGCGAAACCTGGCTGGGGGATCTAAACGATGATGAACTTAAGGAGTTGGTAAGTTTGGGCTAAACAAGGTTGGTAATCAGCTGCGTCCATTCCGAGAATTAACGTTAATTCGCCGAACGAATGCCGCTGACTATTGTTCAAGCCCTTATCGACACATGCCATGACTACCTTTTTCGTTGCTCATCGTCTGGTTGCGCTTTGCCGAGAGGGTCTGTTTCTGGACGCTCAACTGGAATTGATGGCTGCCGATTGTGTGCAACTGGAGCCGGGAACGAGTAATGCCGAAAACGCGTCGGGGCTGGAAGCCATTCAGGCAAAGGAATACCGATTACAGACAAACATCCTGGAACGGCACAGCATTGTGGTATCCGATCCAATAATCGTTGGTGCGTTTTTCAGCGTTACCATGCATTTCGATCTGACCTTACGTGACCGAGGACGGGTGCAACTGGAAGAACTGATCGTATACGAAGTGCGAGAGGGCAAGATTGTCGGCGAACAGTTCTTTTACTAATTCCGAATTATAGTAGTCATAAAAGAGCCCTTCCTATTGCAGGAAGGGCTCTTTGTCAGAAACCTTCGCGTTCGGCTTCTTTGTCTTTTTTCTTCTCTTTCTTTTCTACCACCTTCTGACCGGGCTGAGGCTTTGGTTTCGGTGCCGCTTTGACTTTCGTTTTGTACTGATCCAGGTAACGGTCAACGAACATAGTCTTTTCGTCGATCGTAGCGGGAACCAGTTCAACCGTGGCTTTGCCGCTGTTTTTTGAACCAGCCATCAGCTTGTCATTGGTTTCCTGATCAGACGTAATGATGGCTAGTTGACTGAGCGAACCCGGTCCGTTCCCTGGTTTAAAGTCATAGAAGACCCAGTGCTCGGGGGAGGCTTCCAGGTAGATGGTTGCTTCGTCGCCATTGACGGATTTACGAATTTCGACAAAGCCGTCCATCTGCGCGTTGATGTCAGTTGCTGCAATGTTCGACACGCCCAGCTGCCCTGTACTATAGAAGCTGTTGAATTTATTCGACCACCGCAGATTAGCGTTTGCTATCAACAGCGCTACGTTTAGCTTGGGGGAAGCCAGATTGAGCGCTACGTGCTGGTTCTGGGCTTTGGTCCGGTAGGCATCAACGGCCTGTTGACCAATTAACGGGGTTAATTTGTCCGACAGCCGGTTCAGGTCATCGTCAGCCGCATCGTCGTTACCTTCTTCCTGGTTAGCCGCTACCAGTTTAGCCCCGATGCTGGTATTAATCGCTTCCGGAATCGGGAACGTAAAGGCTAACAGTGTATTCAATCGGTAGGTACTGCTGTCTATATTCATCCGCGCCGAGCCCGATGATATCAAAAATTCGTTCGGTGCGGTATTAAGCAGGTTCAGTTTGCCGGCAAACGTCATGATCCCCTTCGGATCATTAAACGTAAAGACGTTGCTGGGTACCTCCGCCGTGCTGTCAACGACAACTGCTTTCTCGTCACCGGCTTTCGAGACAATTCGGTATACCTTATTCTTCTCGTCGTAGGACATAATTCCGGTAGCCACGAATAAATCATTGTCACGATCATCTTCCTTCGGTGAGAGGAATGTTGGGTATAAACCGGCGTTACCTTCCCGGAAATGAAGACCGGCTACCAACTGCTGACCGCCTTCATTTTTCAGATTCTTGTCAACCTTGACCTCCAATCGCTCGGCTACTTTTTCCTTAAATGGAATCCAGCCGCCAATCAAATCGGGTCGTTTTTTCAGCGCGGGCTTGATAGCTCCTTCCAGGGCCAGATCCTTGTCGGGAGCCTGCATAAGAATGTTACCCTTAAACAGCATACTCGGCGCCAGTTGTAGATTATCCATTTCGTCAACTTCCGCACGAGCCACGGTAAAATACGTTGTCGTCGCTTTGCTGACGTTCTTACGCCGACCCGTTTTGCTCGCATCGGCCGTTAAGACGGGGGCTTCCTTCAGCTCGAAGCTGCCCATCTTGATGCTAGCCGTGTCGCCGGTTGCCGTAGCGAACTGGTACGTAGCATCCCCGGCAAAACGGGTTCTGGACAGCACCTGAATATTTCCCTGCTTGAGTTTGTGAAACAGACTGATCGTGTCCAGTTCCAGTCGGGCGTTCTTCAACGCCATCATCTCGCCGTTACGTTTGATGGCAATCAGACCTTTTTCGGGGAAGATTCGGGCGTCAGCGGACGTTACGTAAGGAACACCACTGATGTTCAGGGTCATCTTGTCAATGTCGTACAGAGCAGCACCGCCGTTAAATGTCAAGCCTTCCTGCTCGTCGGCGGTAGCTGTAAACGTCGACGTTTTGACGTTCCCTTTCATCGCAATCGTCTTGGCGTTCAGATTCCATTGCGCTTGGTTAATGTTGGTTTTGTAGGCAGCAAACGGAAACTCCATCGACGAGGCAATCGTATCACCAACACTTTCCTTCTTGTTAATTGCCAACCCAACGATGCCTTTGACCTGGTTGAAATTTACGTCGAGGTCATTACCGAGCAAAATAGGTTTACCCGCCTGCTGGTCGGACGTAATTTTGAATTGAGCATCCTGCGCCAGGAAGCCATCTTTATTGAATTTAATGCTCTTAGAGATAGCCTCTGAATCTTTCCGGCGCAGTGTGCCGTCGCCAAAAACACCGGTTGACCGCATCACCAGTTTTCCTTCCAGATTCGTCGTGGCGTTGTAAAAGTTGAAGTTGTTTTTCGAGGTAGTGATGAGCATACTGTCCGACTTGGGCAGCCACTTCATGGTATAATCACTGAATACGACCTGCGGAAAATACGTCTGCGAGGCACCCGGCTTGCCAATCAGCCCTTCTTTTATCTCCCCCTTGTCGCCCGACGCAATCAGCGAATCGGTGGTGAATAGGATCTTCTGGTTGTTCAGCGTTGCGGTCAGGTGGTTCAGGATGCCTTCGGCTCGTAACCCATTCTTGTCCATCGTGATCTCACTGGTGAACTTAACGGTCGATGTCTTGTTGCCGTAGACGGTGTAGCCTGTCGCAGGAGCTTTATGCACAAAACCGAGGGTATTATCGGGCATTGTTTTTAGCTCGGCTTTAAACGGCGGTAGAATGCCATTCGAGTAAAAGGTGCCAATAAAGGAAATGTCACTCTGGCCGATACTGTCGTTGTCAATCGCCGGAATCTTGAAGTACACCTTCTGGTTATAAATCAGATCACCCCGAATCGGCTGGTTAAAATAAACGGTCATCCCTTCGGGCATAACCAGGCGCTGGGTGTTCTTTTTGCCCGCAATTCGTCCCGATTTGTTATCCGCGCTTCCGAAGTAGACGGTGCCGGGATTTTCGTACTTGATATCACCCCCAACCTCTCCTTCTTTACCCTGGGCGGCTAGTTTTGCCGACGAGAACGTAATAGAATCGATCTTGTTCAGGTTCATGGAGAACTTGTCGTAGTCGAACTTCAGATCTCGGCCAGCGTACCGTAGCGTACCGGCTTTCAACTGGCCGTTTAGCGTGAATGCCCGTCCTTTGCCTATACGTAATGTCTTATCGGAAGGAATTCCGTAAATCTTCAACGAATCAGACAACGTAAACCGGTCTACCCCGCGAATTGTTAGTAGTTTATCATCCAGGTTAATGCTCGCGTTCTTAGTGCTGTCGTTAGACGCAAACAGCGACTGAACCTGAAAATTGTCGTAGTCGCGCTTCTGGGTGTAAGCCAGAATGTATAGGGCTCCTTTTCGGCTCAGGCGCATCAAGCCGGTTTTGTCATCACGATCCAGGTACCCTTCCAGCACCATTCGATTCAGCGCTCCCCGGAGCGCAACCGGACTGACTTTGGCCGACCTGGTGATATCGTCTTCGAGAAATGTCTGCTGTTTTTTGGTCGAGATGAAGTTGCCAACAATTTGCAGGGGGTGAAATCCATAATCGACGGTCAGATCCGAGTAGCGCTGAGGCTGGAAATAATCGAATGATTCAAACCGTACGGGTACTTCTCGTTTGGCACCAACCTGATAAAAGTCAACTTTCCGGCGTGGCAGATCCCAGCGGGTTACTTCGGGAAGAATATAAAACTTGTGGTAGAAGTCAGCGTAGGGAACACGGGCGTATTCCGTACGTTTTGCCTGATTCAACCAGGCTACCCGCGTTCCTTTATCGAATTTGAATTCAACCGCAGGGTGCGTAATGGAATCCGTGTCAACGTAGCCAATGAAGGCTGCTGACTGCGCTGTGATCAACGAATCCCGGAAATCGAACCGGCGACTAATGGCTTTGAAAGCAGGCTTGCCATTCTGTCTGACCGTCAGGACGGCGGGCTGCCCGCTAGCCGATGAACCCAGTAACTGCGTCCCCGACAGTGCCAGGCCGCCCTGATAGTCAATATCAGAGCCTAATCCCGGAATCTTCACATCGTTCTGCCAGGACATGAACCGGGGAGACGTAGCGGGCGTATTCTTTTTTCGACTGATGTATTCGAATACACCTTTGATGGGTTTGGTGTTGCCATACGTCAGCGTAACATCGTCGGCCGATAGCCGGGGAGTCATCGTCGTCAGGGCGTATTCGCTTAGTGTCACGAAGATGTCAGGGCGATCTACTGTCTCCCAGGTAAACTTGCCGCCTTTCCCAACCAATAGGCCGTCTTTGATGGCCAGATCTCCGGTTGTATTGGCCAGCACCGCCGAGTCACCACCGGCCACGATGGCCAGCGATACGCCTTTCAGAGTTAGTAGTGCTCCTGATACCGTCGGTATAGGTCGGCGCTGGGGAACGTACTGAACGCCTAATGACCGGGTCTGCCCCGAATCGCTGGCAATAGGGTCGTCCCAACCGTCAAACCGAGAACGTTCGGCAGCCGCTTTGGCGATGGCTGCCGAATCGGTGGGGGTTACCGTACCCGTTATGGCCGTTGGTTGCGTGGCGTCGGCATACCGGAACTCGAACGTACCGCCCTGCGCGTAGAGCTTGTTGTAGTTGCTGGCGTAGAGTTCGCGTCGCTCCAGAAAGCGACGAACCGTTTCCAGGCTGCGGGCGTAGGTTTTGCTATCAGTCGTTTCGAACAATTTTTCGTCGACTGTCAGCAGGCCGTCGATCGCCGAGGCCGACATGGCAGGCTGTTGAGTGGTCAGACCTGCGTACAATGCTTCGTAGAGGGGCGTAAAGAACGTGGCCGCCGGTAGCCGCTTCTGATTCATTTTCAGACTTAACGCAATTAGCCGTGCCTGCTGCTGGGCCGACAGCCGGTTCTCAGACCAGATGGTTTGCAGGTTCGTCCCGGCTCGAACAGCGACCGGCCCTCCAGTAGCCATCAGCTTCTGAACATCACTAATGAACTGCTCGGGCTTGTCGGATAGCCTAACGGCCTGGCTGTATCCGGCAAGGGGAGCAAACAACAGCAGGAGTAGGTAAAAATTGCGTTTCATCATGGTATGTCATTAGCCCTTTGCTAGCCAGCTTCTTTGCGTTCTATTTGGCGAACGCCAGAGAGGTCCACTGGTTTTTGACGAGCTTTTGGATTGTTGTTAGCCCCGATTCATGGGCTTTTTGTTCAATATCGGGTGCGTCGTGTTCGTAAAAGCCACTCACGATCAGTTTGCCCGTTTTGGGCATCAGACTGGTGTACGTTGGTATTTCGGCGAGCAAAACGTTACGATTAATGTTAGCCAGCACAATGTCATACTGCCCGGCTGGATCAACATCCGCAATCGTTCCCTGAAAAACAGTGATCTGCGGACTGGTATTCAGCTCTGCATTTTCCCGGGCGTTTTCCACTGCCCATTCTTCAATGTCAAACGCAACGACTGACGAAGCGCCCATTTTTGCCGCTAGAACAGCTAGGATTCCAGTGCCGCTACCAACGTCCAGCACCGTTTTGCCAGCAAAATCGAAGCCGAGCTGTTGCTCCATCATCATAGCCGTTGTTTCGTGGTGACCCGTTCCGAATGACATCTTTGGATTAATAACAATGTCATAACGAAACCGGGCCTCCGGTTGATGAAAGGAGGCCCGGACCCGAACCTGGTCAGCCACTTCTATCGGCTCATAATCCCGTTCCCACTCGGCGTTCCAGTTCCGTTTTTCTAACGAACTCAGTTCATAGACTATTGCAGTTTGCGACTCGTATTTAGTCACTAATTCCTGCAGGTTCGTTTCGTCAAAATCCGACTCGATAATGTACGCGTTCAGCCCCTCATCAGTTTCGACAAACGACTCAAAACCAAGCTCAGCCAGCTCGGCCATTAATATATCCGTGTAGTCGGGCGAAATCTGTACTTGTAGTTCGATATAATTCATACATCAAAGTAACGAAAAAGGGCAGGAGGGTGGGTACCGAAAGATATATTCAAAAGTTTTGAGTGGTCTTTCCAACCTTTTCACAATCAAATTACCCTTTCTGTTGAAGCCACTACCAACCTATGTTCCGTTTGAAAACTTTACCTGATACTACCGACCCGGCTGAGCGGCTATTGGTTGAACGATGTTTAGTCGACGGTGCTCTGGCTGATCGACGAATAGCGCAGCGTCAACTATTCGAACGTTACAAACGGGCTATGTTTTCGACGGCTTTTCGAATTCTAAATGACTACGAACATGCCAACGACGTATTGCAGGATGCATTTGTGGATATCTTCCGATCGCTGGAGCAGTTTCGGTTTCAATCCACACTGGGTGCCTGGATTAAAATAATTGTAGTACGGCATGCGGTCAGAAAGCAACGATTTGAAGATCGTTTTCTGACGATCGACGAAACGATTCATGACCAGCCTGTGCCTTGGCGTGACCCAATTACTGGGGACGAACTGGACGCTGTCATCCGCACGCTGCCCGACGGTGCCCGAACAATTTTTCTGCTGGTAGAGGTAGAGGGCTATACACACAAAGAGGTAGCTGATTTGCTCGGTGTTTCGGAAGGGACGTCGAAATCGCAGGTGAGTTACGCCAAAAAACTGCTACGAAAACGTCTGTCATGAACGACCAATTTCCGCAACTTCCCGAACACGACCCGCATCCTGATCTGTGGAATCGAATCGACAAGACACTCAATGATCATGATGACGCGGAGGAAAAGCCATTTCAGTATGCGCTGAGTGAATTACCTACGTTCGAACCCGCTCCAACGCTATGGAACACGATAAAAAATGACCTGAACTCGTCCGATGAATCAAAGCGCTTTGCGTTTGTCGTACACCGGTCGATATGGCAGTGGGCAGCGGTAGCCGCCACAGTTGTATTGATAGGAAGCTGGCTATTCGTCCGGTCTTTTTCGGCGGAACAGGTGCATATGGAATACGCCGTCGAAACGATTCGGCCCACGCTGGCTTCACCGACTTCCGTAAGCTCCGATGATGAAGCGTTCATTGCCCGGCAGTGTGCCCGTCAGGTACGTGCTTGCCAACGACCAGAAGTGCACGAGCTGCGGAATCAGCTAGCCAGCCTGGCCATGGAAGAAGAACGGATTCAGCAGGAGCAGCAAACGTTCGGTGACGATCCGGCGCTAGTCCGCGCTCAAATAAAGGTCGCTAACCAGCGGGCAGAAATAGCCAAGGAACTCATTACGTTACTGCGCTCATGAACGTTCGTATTTTCCTGTTTTTGCTAATTGTAGCCTTTCGACCGGGTTGGTCGCAGACGCCCGCTCAGGTAGTGACGAAGGTGATAGAGAAAGAGTTTTCCTATGAACCGATGCAGCGAATTCAACTGCACGCACAAAAGGCTGATCTTGTTATCCGCGGCTGGAGCAAGCCGACCGTTGCTGTAAAGCTCCGGCTCATGGCTAAACATCCGGATCGAGCCGTTGCAGAGCGGGAAGTGGCGTACCATCAGTACGTACTTCAGACTAGCGGAAACCTGATTGACATGGCCAACAGCTTTGTCATTCCGCAGCGAGCAGGCAAGTTACAGAGCCAACTGAAAGTGCTCTACGAAGTAAACGTACCACACAAAGTCCTGCTTACGCTGCGTAACTCTTTCGGCGATATTCAGCTAAACGACTTGGCGGGCGATGTCAGCGTCACGTTTGAATACGGTAGGCTTCAACTGGAAGACATAGGCGGTAAGCTGACCCTAACGTCAAACTATGGCGACATTGATGGACGTAACATCAACGCCATGCTGACCGGAAAGGCGGAAAAGGCCGACGTAACACTGCGCGAGTTGGGTGGGCGGGTAAACTGGCAAAGCCGGTACGGCAAATTGACGCTGTTGCCGATCTCATCGCTCGGGCAGTTAAAGGTCGAAGCTACGCGTACCGACATGCTGGTAGCAACTAAACGACTATCCGATTTTCGATACGACGTCATTGTTTCTTTCGCTCAAGTTCATGTACCCGAAGCGGTTGCCGATCAACTGAGCCGGTACGGTGGCAAGCAAGTCTTCACCTTTCAGCCGGCTGGTCAGCATCCCGAAATCTCCATACAAAACAGCTACGGTAACGTAACGATTCAGGGCGAAAAAACGCTGGTTGGCCGCTAACAAATTACTACCATGAAACGATCTCTACAAATTGGCTGGTTATCAATCGGCCTGCTGGTAACGCTACAGACACAAGCGCAGGAGTGGACCTTTGGCCCAAAGGTTAATTTCGGGTTGAACAGCAACCGTACCCAGAGTGAGCAGGTTCAGATTGGTTCTGTTCAGGTGGCGACGACAGATTATGGCGACGCCGTTGGGGCATCCGTCGGCGCGTTTGCCCGCTACGACAGAGCGCGCTGGTACGCTGCTGCTGACGTAACACGAGGACGGTATTCCCTGGCCAGTGTCACGGTTTCGGGGGAGAGTGGTAGTAGTGCGTTGTACCAACGCGCACGTCGGACCAACGTTCAACTGACCGCCGGTTATAAACCGTTACCCTGGCTTCGAATAAGTGCGGGACTGATTGGGGCGCGAAGTAACTGGCAAACCTATGATTACTTCGCCGATATACAGAATGCCGAACGTCAGTTGGAGCAGTCACCGACCGACCGGAAGCGATTTGCCGCCCAGATTGAGCAGTACCGGGTCATCGACGCCTTACAAAATAGCTACGAACGGACTAGTCTGGAAGGTCTGGTGGGCATTGGTGCTGATATTGGCGGGTTGATGGTCGATCTGACGTACGCCAAAGGGTTATCACCCGTGTTGCAGGCCGTTTCCTACCAGGGGCAGTCGTACCCACTTCGTCAGCAGTATGGGTATTGGTCGCTGTCGTTGGCTTACCGCCTGTTTCCGCTTAAAGACTACGCACTGGCTCCGCGGAAAAACAAGGCTTACGAACGAATAAAGAAAGATATTCCCTTTTATCGGAATGAATTCCATCTGGCTGGCGGACTGGTGGGTGAAGACATTGGAAGCCGTTTTATTTACGAAAACCGTTACACACGCTACCTGAAACGGCGACTGGGTCTATCCATTGGCCTGAATTTTACGCAGGAATTTGCGGGCAATGGCGACACGTACGGAGCGGTTCGTTCATCGAACGCAATACGAATACTGGCCGGCGTTCGCTTTTTACCCCTGTATAGCCGTCGGCACACGATTGGGCTAACGACGGGGCCGCTCCTGGCTTACCAGGATGACTTCTACGCGATGGGTGGTGGGCAAACGATTAACGGACAATATGTGCGCTACCTGGACCTGAGAGCCGATGCCACTGATCGCGGTTTAAAAACAGGCTGGCACAGCAGTATAGATTACCAGCTCTCGCTAACCGATCGGCTGATCGCCGGGCCCTGGTTGCGGGTATTAGGCCAATCGTTCATTATTCCTGATTATGCCACGTTCGGTGTTCAGGCCGGCTATCGCTTCTAACGCTATGAAAAAGTTACTCCTTTTCTTACTGCTGAGCGTAGAAACAGCCACTGCTCAATCACCAACAGCCTTCCGGCTGGAAGCCGAAACCGGCGTGTCAACCCTTACTATGCCAGGACCCTACCGCTCTGGCTGGCATGTCCGGCAACAATTAACCGGTTACGTATTGCCTCGTCTGGGGGTAGCGTTGGGAGTAGGGTGGGGACGCTCAAGCAATACCGATCCGTTAGCCACTATCAATCCAGGCTCTCTGCCCGGCTATCCGTACCAGCCTGATCCGACCAAGTTGGGCGCATTTTATGTTCGTCAGGAACGGATGGCTGACGTTTCCGTTGTGGTACTGCCGATACTGACCCGTCGTCATCAAGTGAAAGTACAACTTGGGCTATCGGCCTATCGACGTAAAGAAGTTGGAGTCGACAGCATTATTCGGGAAAATCCTCGATACGGTAATTATGTAGTCACGGGTAAGTTTATTGATTCACGGCGGCTCGTCCCGTTGGCTGGAATAGGATATGATTTTCGGGTGTCGAACCGCTGGGCGGTAGGTATCAACGGAACGGCCTATTTTACGGGACATGACCAGCCTGTTACGACTGTTGGCCTACGTGGGACGTACCGATTCAGTGTAGTAGCCGACTCCCTTGGCATGCAGGCACTGGACTGGGGTGCGTTACGCTACGGTGTCCGGGTGGGCGGAGCGTATGTCAATAGTAATGGACACTCATCTGCTGAAGTCTACAGACTCCGTTTCAACGGCGGGCTTTGGGCGGAGCTACCGTTGTCTCTTTCCTGGAGTATGCGCGGGGAAATTAACTACGCGCAGCGGGGGTATAAACAACTGGAACAGCCGACCAGCTTCGGTCGTTATGTAGCTGGATATGCTAACATGAACTATTTGGAATTGCCCATCCTATTTCGACACGAAGTAGCGTACCGGTGGCATCTATATGCCGGACCTTATCTGGCTTTCTTCTTGCATGGCAAAGGTGAGAGCGATGGCAAACCAATTTCGGTCAGACGTGACACTGGTAGCGGTCTGGCTATAGGGGCCACCTACGCGATAAACCGTCAGTTATTCGCCGACCTGCGGTACGCCCGCGATATTATTTATTTGTCAAGTCGACCCTATGGTGGTACTCATTCTTTCCAGGCTACACTGGGCTGGTCTTTTCAGAAAGCTAATTGACGTTGGCTGTCCGGCCGTCGCAGATTCGTGTGTATAGTTCGGATCGAATTTATATTCTTAATCTACTCTAGATAAATACTTATAAAAAGTAAGTATTTATACCGTTTAATCGTTTCTAAGAAAAATTTTATTAAATCTAAAAACAAAGTATGTTGTAATTAGTTGCGCTGATTTTTATCTTCACAGAATCAACTACCGGTCGGTTTTCCGACCAGATACCGTGACTATAAAAAATGACGAAAGGCCGCCTACTGCTTCTATTTCTGTTGTGTTTTAAGTTCAGTTGCCAGTTTACCAGTGCTCAACCTCTTTCGCCCGCTCAAGCTCGCGCCGACCTTACCTTCCTCAAACGAAAGCTAGACCAATTGCATCCTGGCGTTGGATATTACACCCCCCAGGCCCAGATGGAACAGCTATACGACTCGCTGTATAATCAGCTTACAGCACCAATGAGCTATCTTTCGTTTTATCATCACGTTAGTCCGTTGGTTACCTCCATCAAGGATGGGCACACGAACCTGAATCACCGACGGAATTATATCGGGAAAAACACGCGCTACTTGCCGTTCTTCATTCGGTCGGTTGGTGATACGTATTTTATCAGCCACAACGTATCAACCGATACAACGCTCCGACGGGGAACCGAACTGCTAACCATTAATGGACGTCCCGTAGCTACGCTCCACGCCGAGTTGATGAATGCTGACCGGTCCGGGTCGGATGGCGATAATAATACGGGACGTCGGCAATGGAGTATGGTTCAATTTGCCGACTACTATGCTGCCTGGTACGGATGGGCCGACTCGGTCACTGTAACGTATCGTCCGGCCAGCAACAGCCTGATTCACCAAACCCGGATAGCGTGTCCAAACCTGGATCGGTTCCGGGCAACAATGCAACAGCGGTATCGTAATGAGTACCACCAGCGCCCTAATCTCTCGGTGCGGGTCGTCGATACGCTTACGCATACGGCTGTGCTGCGGGTATCGTCATTTATGGGATTGAAAAAACGGGATCCGTTTCAGTGGGCCTTCAATCGCCGACTGAAACGTGCGTTCAAACAACTGCACGAAGAGAATATTCAGAATCTCATTGTCGATATGCAGGGGAATGGTGGCGGGATTGTGTCTAACTCAGCCGAACTGCTTCGGTACTGGATGCCGAAGAAATTCGCCATCATGGAGCATGAAGAAATGAAGCGGGCGGCCCGCGCCGAACTGACGACCCGCTGGAACCCGTTATCAGCTCTGAATTTTAGTTTACGCTACAAAACCGACGCCCGGGGTGGATTCGCCAGTCGTTCCGGTAAGCACCAGTACCATCCGCATAAGCGAAAAGCGTTTAAGGGTAATCTGTATTTTCTGGTGAATGGGTCTTCGTTTTCGGCTACTACGTCCGTATTGGCAAAAACGCTCGACGCAGGCTTAGGAACGTTCGTGGGTGAGGCAAGCGGTAGTGCCTATTGGGGAGACTTCGCGGGACATTTCAAGACGATTACGTTACCTAATTCCCGGATTCAGGTTCGAATCCCGCTGAAGAAACTGACGCACTCGGTTACCGCTGAACGTGCGAACGGGTTCACTGTCGAGCCTGATTTTAACGTTGAGCGGACGTACAATGATCTCATCACCAATCGGGACTACGTACTGGAATACACGTTGGAGCTCATTCGGCAGGGCGTAGTGGCTACCCGGTCGCTGAAAACGCAGTCCCTGCAGGCTGTTCGCTAACTCAGAAAGCCAACGAACGACGTAATGTCGTATATTTATAGCGTGTATTGTATTGTTGACGTAGAATCGACCGGGGGTGTCAAAGGGGATTCCCGCCTGACCGAGATTGCCATTTTTCGTCATGATGGTTATCAGGTAGTGGATTCATTTCATACGCTGCTCAATCCAGAGTGTTCCATTCCGCCATTTATTCGGCAATTGACGGGCATTACGGAAGAGCTAGTTCAGGACGCCCCTCTTTTTGCTGATGTAGCTGCGCGAGTTGTAGAAATCACGCAGGACGCTGTGTTCGTAGCCCATAACGTTAGTTTCGATTTCAACTTTCTCAAGAAAGAACTCGAATGGGCTGGCTACGATTTCGCCCGACGTACATTGTGTACCGTTCGCACCAGCCGCAAATTAATTCCTGGTTATCCTTCCTATAGCCTGGGTAAGCTGTGTGCGTCGTTAAATATCCCGTTGAATGACCGACATCGGGCGCAGGGCGATGCGGCCGCTACAGTACGTTTGTTCGAATTACTGCTTCAGCGCGACTCATTAGGACTGATTCCGCGATCTGGTTCTATGTTTCCTATGTCGGATCAGAACCATTAAAGGTTGCATTTTTCCGATCGTCGAGTCGTTGAAACGGGAATTTCCCCATTGGGACATCGATTAGAATATACATGCCATCGCCTGGTTTGGTCTGCCACAAGGTTCGGCCTTTAAGAATGGCTACTCGGGATTCAATGCTGCCCAGCCCCAGACCAAGTGACTCCTGGCGGACTTTTTCGTAGTCAAATCCTTGCCCATTGTCGGCATACGTGAGTACCAGACGGTCACTTTGCGCTTGAATTCGAAGCGTAATACGGCTGGCGTTGGCATGCTTTAGCGAGTTATTGACCAGTTCCTGCGTAATTCGATACAGCATCACTTCAGTCGACGGTTTGAACCGGTAATTGAGCGGATCAGTATCATGGACTAGTCCAGCTTCGTTCAGTCCGCTGATATCCAGCCGCATATCAAGAATGCCCGTCGCTTTGATCCGAGTGAAAAGTTCATCAACCGCTGCTACGTAGCCGTGCTGTTCCAGCGTGAGCGGATTCAGTTTACGCAGGAGGTCCCGGACATCACTGATCGTTTCGTTAATCAGGCCGAAAATCGTCGTTCTGAGAGAAGCGATGGTTGGCGTTTCATCCATCTGGCGGGCAAGCTGCGTGGTATACAGCTTAATTGTAGCTAAGCGAGTACCAATTTCATCGTGCAGATCGCGGGCGATTTCCTTTTTTACCTGTTCCTGAATATCATACGCCAAGCGCAAACGTTCAACGTCCTTACGTCGGATAAGACTCTCACGTCGGCGGAGCCAGGCAAAAACGAATAGTCCTATCAACAGCAGTGCCATCAATAGAAAAGAAGGACGCTGCCAAAAGGGATGAGCAATATGGATCGCCAACCGCCGGGTGTGGTTACTCCAACGACCGTCTTTATTCGTGGCCTTAACCTGAAAAACGTAATCGCCAGCAGGTAGGTTAGCGTATCGTACATAAGTACGCTCCCCTGAGAATACCCACCGATCGTCGTAGTTCTTCAGTTGGTACTGGTAGTTATTGTGGCCATTGCTGAAAAAATCGATCGTGGCAAAATCTAGGGCGATGGTGTTCTGACCGGGCTCCAGCTCGACCCGATTGGCTTCGCCTACGTAGTTGCTGGTAAACGGTTCTTCGTTGACACTAAGTGAATTAATATGCACCCTGGGATTGAACAGGCTTGTGTGAAAGTCGGTGGGTCTGAATCGATTGAACCCGTTGACGCCACCAAAATAAAACTCACCCGTCACGGTTTGGTAAAAAGCGTTCCCGTTAAACTCGTAGCCCTGAAGCCCGTCTCGTAAGGCGAAATTTTTGATGGCCAGCGGATCTGGGGTAATGCGTGAAATACCACGATTTGTACTTACCCATATGTGCCCCTGGTTATCTGCTAGCGAACCATAAACGAACGAATTGGCCAGCCCTTGCTGCTCACTAAAGAGTCGAAAGGCATTGGTTCGTTTGTTTAGGGCAACTAATCCCCGATCGCTGGCCAGCCATAGTGTTTGCTTGTCCGGGTCAGGCCGAATGTGCAGAATGGTGTAGCTGCCGTGCAAGCCTGAATGTAGCAGCCTCCAGGGCATATGTAGATTTTGCGGGGGCAGCTGGTAACAATAATAGCCATTGGAATACGTACCAACCCAGAGTTGACGCGTTGATGCTTCGTACCAGAGACTGAACATATTCTGACCAGCCAAAACGGGAGCTTGCGTCCATTTTTGCCGCCTGGTATTCAGTAGAAATAAGCCCTCTTCAGTTGCGCCCAGGAGTGTTGAATCGTTCAGGCTAATCAGATTACGTACGTAATTGTCGGCTACTTCACTACGTTGGGTAGCAAATAGAATAGGCTGAAAGGTCTTGGTTGCGGGTTGAAAAGCCAGCACCCCGCCTGGAGTACCGACCCAGATTCGTTGTTGTGGATCTCGATAAATGCACTTAGCCTGATTATGCATCGGCAAATCGCTTGGCCGCGCTGTCGTTAGGTATCGCTCAACGACCTGGTTCGTTTGGGGATTGACAATATCAATTCCGCTTTCCTGAACGATCCAAAGCCGGTCAGGACGCTCTTCCATGAAGCCCCGGATGGTGTAATGGCTTAACCGCTGATTAGGAGGGAGGCTACTGGCAGACGCTTTTTTTGATCCTCCCAGCAGGAAAATGTCAGGAATAACACGTATCAGGCCATCCGGATCCGTGTTGATCCATACAACGCCCATTTTATCAACATATACTTTGCTGATTTCAAACTCCTTTAGGCGTTGAATTAGGCTAGACACGCTACGAATTGGCGTAATCTGCCCGTTACGTTGGTTAAACAGTAGAACACCGTCTCGTTGAGTACCTAGCCAAAGCTGCCCTTTTGCATCGGATGCAACACTATAAATGGCGCTTAATGACTTATGATCGACGGTAATCGGATGATGTTGTGATGTTTGTGATTTATAATCAAACCGGATCAGACCGTTACCGGTCCCTAACCAAGCTATTTCGTTCTCGTCGATGTAGAAAGAAAATACGGTCTGTGGCGAGCCAAATCGGTTAGCAGGGTGGTCGCTGAAATAATGAGTCAGGCTTTTGTCTTGTAGATTATAACGAATGATCCCTCGGGGAGCGTGCAGCCAGATGTTGCCCTGTTTTGTGCGCACAGTGCCGTTGGGCAGATCGTATTCTTTAGTTAGATGAATGGTGTTATTGAGAACCGTTTTCTGTAAGGTTCTGTGGTTTAGCTGTACCAGCCCTTCTGCGTCACTGAGGTAGAGCAGAATCGTTTTATCGATATAAAAAGGTAGTGCGCGGGCTGAGACGAGTTGATGACTGATAGAAGAAAGATGATCAAACTGATCACGTTGCCGGTTATACCGGTTTAACCCTTCCTCGGTGCCGATCCAAAGATTACCGTCCGGGTCTTCGACAATACCAAGAATGTTAACTCCTCTGATTGAGCCCGCCTGCGCGGTGCCTTGTTCATCGGTAATCGGTCGGTATGATCTAAAGCGGTGTCCATCGTATCGATTCAGGCCGTCCTGTGTGCCAAACCAGAGAAACCCGCGGCTATCGTTATGCATGTAATAGACTGACCCCTGCGCTAGACCGTCGCTAACACCAATATGATCAACTTGATAAGCCGCTTGTGCCGAGCAAGTTAGGGTGAGTAAGCTCAGGTAGCTTAGTAGTAAGTAGCAATGATATGCAGTAAGGAGTCTTAACAAGATGGTGTCATTAAAGCCTTGTAAATGAGGGTAGCATTTAGGAGTTTTCCAACAAGCTTTTATGCATATGAGAAGGGGTTGGGCGAACGGGCTAAAGTGAGGTATCAAGGTAAACGTAAAACTCGTTAATCAGTGGCTAATTTGTCATTCCCGCATCTGGAAACGAACTTAGTAGCCATGCGAAACTTTCTCTCTTTTTGACGATGTATTCTCAACACACGCTTCGCGTATTGCTTATGCTAAGTTCCTCCGTTGCGCTGGGGCAGGCTTCTGAGCCGCTGACCTATCCAAAGGCACGTAAAACCGATCAGGTTGATACCTATCATGGTACAAAAGTAGCTGATCCCTACCGTTGGCTCGAAGATGATCGTTCGGCGGAAACGGCCGGGTGGGTCACGGCCGAAAATAAAGTCACCTTCGGCTATCTGGACAAGATTCCGTATCGGAAACAATTGCAACAGCGGCTGGAAGAGGTGTATAACTATCCTAAATATTCGGCCCCTTTCCGCCGGGGGGAATGGTTCTATTTCTACAAAAATGACGGTCTGCAAAACCAGGCCGTCTTGTACCGACAGAAGGAGCTGGATGGTAAACCCGAAGTGGTGATTGACCCAAACAAACTGTCTACGGATGGAACAACCCGGCTGGGAGCCTTTTCCTTATCGAAAGACGGAAAGCATGCCGTAGTCGGTCTGTCAAAAGGTGGTTCTGACTGGCAGGAATACCAGATTATGGAACTGGCGACGAAAAAATACCTGCCGGAGAAAATCGAATGGGTGAAAGTTTCTGGTGCCGCGTGGCAGGGCAATGGATTCTACTACAGTCGTTACCCGAAGCCGGAAGGAAGTGCTCTGGCTGCGAAAAACGAAAATCACCAAGTCTTTTATCATAAGCTCAACACACCCCAATCGGCGGATCAACTGATTTACGAAGACGCGGCTCATCCGCAACGCTTCCACATTGTCAGCACGACCGATGACGAACGATTCGCTTTGCTGTCGATCAGTGACCGGGGGCAGGGGAAAGATGGCAATGCGTTGCTATTCAAAGATGCACAGGCGTCACAGAAAGGGTTTGAAACCGTGGTCGCTGATATTACTGACTTCAGCTATGGCGTTATCGATAACGACGGCGATCGGCTGTTGATGCTAACAAACGAAAAAGCACCCAATAGTAAAGTTGTTGCCTTTGATACCAAGAAGAAAGCTTTTACGACGTTGATTCCCGAGCGGCCAGAGCCTATCACCGAAGGGGGCGTTAGTGCTGCAGGCGGGAAGCTGTTCGTTGAGTATTCAAAGGACGTAACGTCGCAGATTAATGTATTCAATTACGCCGGTACGCTCGAAAGTAACGTAAAATTGCCAGGCATCGGTACCGCGGGTGGATTCGGGGGAGAGAAAGATGATAAGTTCGTATTTTATACGTTCACGTCGTTTACCTTTCCACCAACTATCTATCAGTACGATCTTGCCAGCCAGAAAAGCACGGTTTTCCGGGCTCCGGAAGTGTCGTTCAACCCCGACGATTACGAAACAAAGCAGGTTTTCTATCCCAGCAAGGACGGCACGAAAATCCCGATGTTTCTGACGTACCGGAAAGGCATCAAACTGGACGGTACCAACCCAACCCTGTTGTACGGCTACGGCGGTTTCAATATTAGCCTGACCCCTGGCTTTAGTCCATTACGAATTCCGTTTCTGGAACAAGGCGGTATTTACGCTCAGGCTAACTTACGCGGTGGTAGCGAATACGGCGAAAAATGGCACGAGCAGGGAATGAAGCTGAAAAAACAGAATGTATTTGACGACTTTATCGCGGCTGCCGAATATCTAATTGCCGAGAAGTACACCTCACCCGCCAAACTGGCGGCTCAGGGGGGATCAAATGGAGGGCTTCTGGTAGGGGCCGTTATCAACCAGCGACCCGACCTGTTCCGGGTAGCCATTCCGCAAGTGGGGGTGATGGATATGCTACGGTTCCACAAATTTACCATTGGCTGGAACTGGATCGCCGACTACGGCAGTAGCGACAATGCCGACGAGTTTAAGGCACTTTATGCGTACTCGCCGGTTCATAACCTGAAAGCAGACGTAAAGTATCCTGCTACGTTAATTACTACAGCTGATCATGATGACCGCGTTGTACCGGCCCACTCGTTCAAGTACGCAGCTACGTTGCAGGAGGTTTATAAAGGAGACAATCCAGTGCTGATTCGAATTGATACCAACTCGGGACATGGCGCCAGTAATACGAAGAAAAACATTGAAACGACTGGTGATATTTATTCATTCATTCTCTGGAACATGAGCGTTAAAAGCCTGAAAGAAGTGGCTAGTAAGTAATAAAAAGGGATAAACAGAAAAGGCTGCCGGACAACCCGTCAGCCTTTTCTGTTTGGTGTAAACGTTTTACAGTTTGAACGTAACCCCCACCTGAAGAGGGGCGATTCCGTACCCGACCTCAGCGAATCCGCCGAGGTTATTTGAGAAGAAATAACGGCCACCCAGGTGTAACGTTACATCAACACCACCGTACGAATACCCGCTCAGATACGTGTCTTTGTACGAAAAGCCACTGTAAACCAGACCCAATCCTCCGTATAAGTCCAACTTCTCGTCGGATAGATTTAGTAGCTCATTGACGTGGTAAGAACCCCGAGCACCAATGCTGTAATATGAACCAATCCCCGAGAACGAACGGAAACTAGCGATACCGCCCACCGTAATGTTTTTGGCAACGCCAGCTTCAAATGAACCCGCCAAGGCGACTGAGCCTCCGCCGTAAACAATGCCACCGTATCCACCCAGGCCAACGCCTAGATTGATGAACTTGGTCCCTTTGTCAACAGCCAGCTGGCCAAAGGATTGGGTGCTGACGAGCAGCGAGAAAACCAATAAAAATGCGTAGTGAATATTTTTCATCTAGTCTCGATGTTTGATATAAAACATGGTACAAAGTAATACACCCTATACACGGGGTACAAACAACACGAAAGACCCTTTATTTATCGGCTAGGAATAAATTCGTTGGTCTTGTAAATGTCTCATCATATTAACTCATTGAATATGAGTTTTTTATAAAACAAGCGACCCACTTCTGACTACTTTATAGTAGTTAGAAGTGGGTCGCTTATTCGTACATATGTTTGAGTAAACGGTAAGAAGCGTGTACCTACCTTAAATCAGCCAGCTAGAAAATGTACTTGTTTTCTGCAATCATCGCATCGGCAATAGTACGACGGGCATCTTTAAGGTTCATGGGTTCAATTTTTGTAAATCGTTTTAAGCCCATCAGCATACCCCGTAGCTCATCACCTTCAGCGAAGGAGGTAATAGCCGCTCTGCCAGCGTTGTTTACTTTTTCAACGGCTTCGTGTAGATAAACCAAGGCTAGTTGTGTCTGAAGTTCGACGGCGCTTTCTCCTTTAATGCCGATCAGTTTTTCGACCCGAAGCAGCACGGACTCAGCCGCGTAAATCTCGATGACCATGTCAGCGATGTTCATTAGGATCTCCTGCTCGTTCGACAAGTTCATCATGAACTTCTGGACCGCTGCACCAGCAACCATAAGGGCTGCTTTTTTCAGGTTGCGCAGCACTTTTTTCTCCGCAATGAATATGCCATCTTCCTCGTCCATGTTGAAGTCAGGAATCGACATAATTTCCTTGGCAACAGCCATGGCGGGCTCCATCAGATTTAGTTCGCCTTTCATAGCCCGTTTGAGGAGCATATCAACGATCAGCATCCGGTTGATCTCGTTCGTCCCTTCGAAAATCCGGTTGATGCGGGCGTCGCGGTAACTTCGGTCCATGGGCGCATCGGCTGAATATCCCATACCGCCGTAAACCTGAACACCTTCATCAACAACGTAATCCAGCGCTTCGGAGCCGTGTACCTTCATGATCGCACACTCAATGGCGAACTGCTCTAGCGCTTTCAGCTTGGCCGACGAATCATCTACGCCCTGACTTTTCAGGTCCTCAATAAGATCGTCGATGTTCTGCCCGGCGCGGTAACTGGCAGTTTCAGATGCGTAAATTTTCACGGCCATCTCAGCCAGCTTGTGCTTGATAGCACCAAATTGTGAGATGGGCGTTTTAAACTGTTTACGCTCGTTCGCGTACCGAATAGCATCATCAACGACCGCCTTTGAGCCCCCAATAGCGGCAACCCCCAATTTGATCCGGCCGATATTCAGGATATTAACCGCGATTTTGAAGCCATTGCCCCGTTCTGACAACATATTCTCAGCTGGCACTTTCACATCGTTGAAGAAAAGCTGCCGCGTGTCAGAGCCTTTGATTCCCATCTTATGCTCTGGCTCGTTCATCGTGATACCCTCAAATGAGCGATCAACAATAAACGCAGTTAAATTTTTGTCCGACTGGCCATTTTCGTCGATGACTTTGGCAAAAACAATGTAAACATCGGCAAACCCCCCGTTGGTAATCCACATCTTCTGACCGTTAAGAACGTAATACGTTCCATCGGCACTCAGTGTCGTTTTCGTCTTACCTGAGTTAGCATCCGATCCAGAATCAGGTTCAGTCAGGCAATAAGCCGCTTTCCACTCGCCGGAAGCCAGTTTCGGGAGGTATTTTGCTTTCTGCTCTTCGTTGCCGTAATAAACGATCGGTAACGTACCAATTCCCGTGTGTGCCGATAAGGCGACTGAGAATGAGTGACCCGCCCCGGTTGCTTCAGCTACCAGCATGGACGTATTGAAGTTCATTCCAAACCCCTCATATTCGGCCGGGACAGAGGTTCCCAGCAGGCCTAACTCACCCGCTTTATCCATTAGCGAGGAGATTAGTTCAGGGGATTTGGCTGTATCGATCTCATCCAGCCGCGGAATAATCTCACGGGCTAGAAATTCGCGGCAGGTAGCCGCGATCATTTGTTGTTCTTCGGTAAATTCTTCGGGTATAAACACCTGAGAAGCTTCAGTTTCTTTGATAAGAAACTCACCGCCTGTAATAGATGCTTTGGGCTCGGTCGCAGTCATAGTTCTTTACTTGTTATGCATGCATACTAATGATTACAAATAAACAATTAAATAAAGTAGTATGCAAGCATAACAATAATATTTAGACCACGCTCAAAAATTGAGTGTTGCAATCGAAAACAAGGGCACGTTTTTACTTACTAGCTAATAAAATCGCGGACTTACGTTAATAATTTACTCATTTAGGGCCAAACAATTACATTTATGAGGAGTGATAGTAAATAGTAGTACTTTTAACTACCGGCCATTGACTAAACTATCCACGATGAGTAAAACAAGCGCATCGATACCGGTGCTTGTACTTTGCCTGTTGCTGCTGTATAGCTGGCGGGCCAAAGGGCAGTCTATCCCTGAGGTACCGCTCGATATTAATTTCGCTGACGTTACGATCCACTTAAATGAGCAGGGACGGTTACAGGTTCAGCAGGAAGTAAGTCGTATATACGCGAATCGAAGTGTGTTACGTCAGGAAATCGAGTCGTTACGTCAGCTTTCCCCTTTGCTACAGCCGCTCCTGTCCAGCCGCCAGTTACCAATCGATTTTCGATACTTGGTCTTACCATTCGCGGGCGATACGTCGGCAGCATATTGGGGGCTAACGCAGAAGCGAGCGCTTAGTATGCGCTTGCGTATCAATGAACGTGTGGATGAACGATACCATCCCATCTTAGCAACCGAATCGGTAACCACTCGCCTGAGTCAACTACGCGTGATTTCGGGAAATTATGTAGCAACGTTATTGAATTACCTGCGGGATACGAACAATCCCAGCCAGGCGCCCACGCGTAATAGTTCCGTTTACTTAGTGCTTGATCCTCAGAGTCCACCACTAGTGTGGAAAGTGCTGGCGAGAAAAATTGCTTTCGAGCGTGAAGAGCCGGTAATGATTCCTGCTGTAACTTACCTGATCTACGAATACCGGACCAGTGGTGACCAGAGTATTCGCTCGATTGCACAACGGCTTCAGTTGGCAGAAGATCGGTTCCAGCCCTTTAACAAATGGTTGAAAGTCAAGCTGGTTCCAGTCGATAAGGATTATCCTGTGCTTGTGCGAGTGACACCCGAGGAATTTCTGATAATCAAGGGGCGGGCTGAGGAACGATGGCAGACCTCATCCGTACGGAAGTCGGATATTGGTTTTCCTACGCTAGTCCGCTTGCCGCAAGAGTCGGTTGGTACCCGCTCTGCCGCCGTTTTTTACGGCATCAATGATCGTTTGGGTGTACAGGCTCAGCCTTGTGATAACGTAATTATGCTGTCCTACTACGGCAAGCTCAAGCCCGAGAAGTTTCTCGAATACAATAGTCTAAGCGATCGTGATGTAATCCGGCCGGGACAGATATACTATCTGGAAAAGAAAGCAAAACGAGCAAAGGTTCCTTTTCATGTCGTACAACGTAACGAAACGTTGCGGGATATATCCGATATCTACGGCGTTCAGCTGGAGTCGCTACTAAGTTTTAATGATATTGCTCCTACGCAACGGGTACAGGCCGGTCGAATTATCTGGATGCAGAAGAAACGGCCTCGTAATCGCCCGGTTGAGTACCAGAAGTTACCCACTGAGATTCCACCGGTTAATTATGAATCGGCTCCTATTTTATCAGATACGGTCATACAGGCTCCACCGCCCGTAGTTGCCGAGCAAAAGCCATCGGCCGATTCGGTAAAAGTGCACATAACAAAGCCAGTTGATGATGTTGCCGTAATTGTAACAAAGCCGACCGCTACGCCACCTGTATCGCCTGATAACACAAAAGTGATTGATAATACGCTAAAGCTGCACATCGTCACGCCGGGGCAAACCCTATCCGGCTTAGCTAAGCAGTATGGCGTTACGTTGGCTCAGCTCAGCAAATGGAATAATTTGTCAATAAGCGTACCTATCGAAGTTGGTCAGGAGCTGGTTGTTGGTATGGTAGAAAAGCCGGTTGTAAAACCTGTCGTTAAACCGAAGCCAACGAAACCTGCTCCTGCACTGTCGACCACTAATGACGGCTGGGATAAGCCTACGCCTAGTTCGTTACCAACAGCACGTTACCACGTCGTAAAACCGGGACAAACTGTTTACCGCGTCGCCCTGATCAATAAAATCAGTGTGGAAGACGTAATGCGCTGGAATAATTTAAAAAACTACACACTTTCGGTTGGACAAAAACTGCTGGTAAGCGCTCCGCAAAAATAAGGTACTCTCAAACAACAAAAGCCCGACAAGTCGGGCTTTTGTTGTTTGAGAGGAGGAGACAGGATTAGTTTAGCCGCTCGAAGATCCCGGCAACTCCCTGGCCACCGCCCACGCAGGCCGAAACCATACCGTATTTCTGATCACGTCGGCGCATTTCGTTTAAGAGCTGTACGGATAAGCGAGCACCAGTTGACCCCAATGCGTGACCAAGAGCAATGGCGCCACCATTTGGATTGATAATAGTTTTATTGAGCCCTAATTCCTGGATAACGGCGAGTGATTGGGCGGCAAACGCTTCGTTCAATTCAATCTGGTCAAGGTCATCTTGTTTTAAACCCGCTTTTTTCAGCGCGAGTGGAATAGCTGCTACTGGACCAATTCCCATAATACGGGGCTCTACGCCAGCTGTGGCGTACGACACCATCCGGGCGATAGGTTTTAGATTTAGTTCGTTAACCAGCCGTTCGGACATAACCAGCACAAAAGCTGCACCATCAGAGGTTTGTGACGAGTTTCCGGCAGTCACAGATCCTTCAGCGGCAAATACTGGTTTTAGCCTAGCGAGTCCTTCAGCACTAGTATCTTTGCGAGGTCCTTCATCCTGATTAACCGTCCAGGTGCGGGTTTTCTTCTTTCCACTTTCCGTATCGAAATAGGTCTCGCTGACGTTAATCGGTACAATCTCCTCCGCGAATTTACCTTCCTGTTGTGCCGCTAGTGCTTTCTGGTGCGACTCAAAAGCAAACTCGTCCTGCGCATCCCGGCTAATGTTGAACTGCTGGGCCACCTGTTCGGCGGTTAAGCCCATGCCGATGTAATAGTCGGGGTTCGTTTTCGCAATCTCGTAGTTCAGAGCCGTTTTCCAGCCCATTACGGGAACAAGTGACATTGATTCGGTGCCACCAGCAATAATGCAATCGGCTAAACCAGCGTGAATTTTAGCGGAAGCAATGGCAATGGCTTCCAGACCGGAGCCGCAATATCGGTTGATGGTCATCCCCGGTACGCTTTGAGGCAGCGATAACAGCGCGATGTAACGGGCAATCTGCATGCCCTGTTCCGCTTCAGGTACAG
The DNA here is from genome assembly GCF_054776615.1 of Spirosoma pomorum. Lineage (NCBI taxonomy): Bacteria > Pseudomonadati > Bacteroidota > Cytophagia > Cytophagales > Cytophagaceae > Spirosoma > Spirosoma pomorum. Next base: position 61,434 of record NZ_BAAHBP010000025.1, on the reverse strand, counting down.
CGTTACCTACGATCAAATCCTCGACCCGGGCAGGGTCAAAACCTGGGACCTGTGCCATAAGGTGTTTGATTACCTCGGCAGCCATGTCATCAGGACGGGTAAAACGAAGGCCTCCGCGTGGTGCTTTTCCCACCGCAGTACGGTATCCGGCAACAATATATGCGTCCATAATTGATTGGTAAGAGTTGCTTTTACAGTATTACCACTGCAATAACTGAGTTTGTTTTGGAATAATTACACAAGATAATTAGAAATAGTATGCGTGCATACTATTGTTGAAAAATACTGGCTGAAATCCATATCGACTATAATGCAAGAAGCCGCTATGAAGCGGCTTCTTGCATAAACAGAACCATAAGTCTATTAAAAATGGCGGTCGCCTGCCTCGCGTTTACCAAGCATAACGGCACCGACCATAGCAATCAGAAACAGAACCGAGATAAGCTCAAAAGGAAGAATGTAATCGCTGTAAAGCAGCTGGCCCAAGTTCTCGACCAGGCCCGTCTTGTTGCTAAAATTCGTTTGGCTGTAAACCGGAACCTTAGCACTCTGAGCCCGGAAGATAGTAATCAACATGACCATCAAAAGACCTCCAGCCACTACGGCGATAATCTTGGTCAGATTTGTTTTTGAATCCTCATCTTCCTTACGCAGGTTCAGAAACATAATGGTGAAGAGAAATAAAACCATGATTGCACCGGCGTAGACGATAATGTTCACCGCGGCTAGAAACTGCGCGTTCAGCAAGACATAGTGGCCAGACAAGCAGAAAAACGTAGCAATTAGTGAGAGAACACTGTAAATGGGATTTCGAGCCGTTACGACGCCTATCGCACAGACAAGCGTAATTGCCGTCAGGGCAAGGAACATATACCCCGTGGCGTTCAGTGATTTCAGGAAGGTAAAAAATTCAGTCATCGTTTTCGTGAAATAGCGCAGCAAAAATGGCTGCGCATCGCCAGCTTAGGTTGTCGATGCGCAGTACATGATGTCAAATGCTAGGTTGTCGAGCGGGTGAGACTTGGCTCGGTTGGCGTTGCTTGTACTTCCGAGTTTGCTATCCGGACGTAACGATCGTCCATCTTTTCGACCAGTCTGTCTTTACCGTAGACAACCTCGTCACGCTCCATGAAAACAGGCACCATACGGTCGTGGCGGAGGTAGACGGCCTGTTTTGGGCAAGCTTCTTCACAAAGACCACAGAAGATACAACGCAGCATGTTGATTTCGTAAACAGCTGCGTATTTCTCTTCACGGTAGAGCGTTTCTTCGCCTTTTTTACGTTCAGCAGCTACCATTGAAATAGCCTCAGCTGGACATGCCACAGCGCAAAGTCCGCAGGCCGTACAACGCTCACGGCCTTGTTCATCACGCTTTAATACGTGGTGACCACGGTAAACCGGACCCAGATACCGTTTTACTTCCGGGTACTGAATCGTTGGTTTCTTCCGGAAAAAGTGTTTTATCGTAATGGCCAGCCCCTGCGCAACGGCGGGAAGATACATCTTCTCCGCCAGCGTCATTTCTTTGTTGCTGACCTGTTTTGACCGATTTGTTAGAGACATAGTTGTCAAGGCGTTTGGTCTGACGAACGCTAAATCTCGTCAGACATCTGGCTAGGACTGTTGAGGGACCATTTGCCGTTTTGGGGCGCGAGCTGTCGACATAACCGCCAGTACCACCATAACTACTACAATTAACCAGCTTGCGTACGGAAAATTGAAAAGCAGACCGCTTCCCGTAACGATAATATTCAGGATCGACAGCGGAATTAGCATTTTCCATCCCAGATTCATCAACTGATCGTAGCGGAAACGTGGAATTGTCCAGCGTACCCACATGAAGAAGAAGATGAAAAAGAAAATCTTACCGAAGAAAAGCAGGGTACCAATGGCCGTCGCTACGTTGTGCCCCGCAACGGCGCCGAGTGAGTTCGTTAGCGCGTTGCTCACTTCATTCATGAATGGGTAATGGAAGCCCCCAAAATACAGCGCTGAAATAAAGGCCGACGAAACGAACATATTGGTGTATTCTGAGAACAGATACAACCCCAATTTCATCGAACTATATTCAGTGTGGTAGCCACCAACCAGCTCCGTCTCACACTCGGGTAAGTCGAATGGTGTCCGGTTACACTCCGCGAAGGCACAGGTTAGGAAGATAATGAACCCCAGTGGTTGCGTAAAGATGTTCCACTCGAAGAACGTAGCTTGCTGGTCGACAATCGCCCGAACGGACAACGAACCCGTCATCATCAAAATGGCAATCATCGAAAGGCCAAGGGCTATTTCGTAGCTGATATTCTGCGACGCAGCCCGGATAGCGCCCAACAAAGAAAATTTGTTGTTGGATGCCCATCCGCCAACCATAATGCCATACACACCCAGCGATACGACACCGAAGATATACAGAACACCAATGTTGATCTCAATGGCCTGTAGGGGGATGGTATAGTCACCAAATTTGATGCTATCGCCGAATGGGATGACCGCGCTCGACATCAATGCCGTTAGCATGGCCAGCGATGGACCCATAATGAACAGCCATTTGTTGGCCTGCGAAGGGATAAAGTCCTCTTTGAAGAACATCTTACCCGCATCGGCGATGGGTTGCAACAAGCCCCAGGGGCCCGCCCGGTTTGGCCCCAATCGATCCTGCAGGAAGCCTGCAACCTTACGCTCGGCGTAAGTCGAGTAGGTGGCAATCAGAAGCGTTATCCCAAAGATGGCCAGGATAATGACTCCTTTTACTAGTAATACGGTTAAATCCATGATATACTGGCTCGTTAACTAAGCAATCAATACGTTCTACTTAATAGATTCAGGGCTCGGGCTCCATAGCCGATGGTAGAACCTTGGCGAACCGCTCGGGCGGCAGCTGCTGAATACCTAGCTGGGAGGTGTCGCGCTCATCGTGAATGGGTTTGTATTCGGCAGCTGCCAGCCGTTGACCGAATGACGGTTTGATCGCGTCGGCCCGGTACTTGTTTGCTGAAATGACCGAGCTGCGGGCAATTTTGGTTGGCCCCTCAATCGTCCAGTCGCTCGTTTTCTTGGTTTCGAACCGGCAGGTATTGCAAATAAACTCCGTTACTTCATTCCACTCGTTCTTACGAGCCGTCACCCGAATAACGTCTTCGCCACGATACCAGAGCGTAACCTTGCCGGAACAAGTTGGGCAATCGCGGTGAGCATCGACCGGTTTCGAGAACCATACCCGGTTTTTAAACCGGTACGTTTTGTCCGTCAGTGCACCAACGGGGCAGACGTCGATGACGTTACCTGAGAAATCATTGTCGATGGCTTTCTCGATGTACGTACTAATCTCGGAAGCATCGCCCCTGCCTAGAACACCATGTACGCGTTTCTCTGTAATCTGATCCGCCGTGTAAACGCAACGGTAGCAAAGAATACAGCGGGTCATGTGCAACTGAATGTACGGCCCGATGTCTTTTTTCTCGAACGTGCGTCGATCTTCTTCATAACGCGTTGTCACCTTACCGTGATCGAAGGCAAAGTTTTGCAGATCGCACTCACCCGCCTGGTCGCAGACAGGGCAGTCGAGCGGATGATTTAAAAGCAGGAATTCCACAATACCGTTGCGGGCGTCGACCACCTGTGGGTTCGTCGTATTCTCGACAATCATACCGTCCTGAACGGCAGTTAAGCAGGAAGCTACTAGCTTCGGCATTGGCCGCGGATCTTTTGCCGACCCAGCGGCTACCCGGACCAAGCAAGCCCGGCATTTACCACCACTACCTTTCAGCGGCTGATAGTAACACATGGCCGGTGGAGCAACCTCAGGACCGATTTTTCGGGCCGCCTGCAGAATGGTCGTTCCCGGCTCAACTTCGACCTCGATCCCGTCAATGGTAACTTTTACTAACTGTGGCTTAATATCTTCCATATGTATAGAACGGCTATCAACCGTTTAACAAATCAATTAATTTTCGAGGACGCTAGCTTAAACAAGCGCCATCTCGCCCCGGTAAACAGCACCGGGCTGGGTTGCTTCCTGAGGATTCGTAATGTGCCACTCAAATTCGTCGCGGAAGTGACGGATCGCACTGGCAACTGGCCAGGCCGCAGCATCACCTAACGGGCAGATGGTATTCCCCTCAATCCGGCGCGCTACGTCAACCAGCAAGTCGATATCTTGTTGATGGCCGTGGCCGTACTCAATCCGGTGTAATACTTTCTCCATCCAGCCGGTTCCTTCGCGGCAGGGGCTACATTGTCCGCACGACTCGTGGTGATAGAAGCGCGAGAAATTCCAGGTATTACGTACGATACAGGCGGTTTCGTCAAAAACAATGAATCCTCCAGAGCCAAGCATCGTTCCTGTCTTGAACCCACCTTCGGACAGCGATTCGTACGACATCAGTCGCTTATCGCCATTTTCTAGCGTGAGCGCTAGGTTGGCAGGAAGAATAGGGACGGATGAGCCACCCGCTACCAAGGCTTTGAACTTATGCCCCGGCCGGATGCCCTGGCACCATTCGTCGGCGTAAATGAAATCTTCGACTGGAACGCCCAGCTCGATCTCGTAAACGCCAGGACGCTTGAGGTGGCCTGACGCCGAAATCAACTTGGTGCCGGTACTACGTCCGATCCCGATCCCCGCATAGGCATCACCACCATTGTTCACAATCCAGGCCGTAGTGGCAATTGACTCGACGTTATTGACAACGGTTGGACTTTGGTAGAGACCCTTTACTGCCGGGAAAGGAGGTTTGTTACGTGGGTTACCCCGTTTACCTTCCAGCGATTCGAGCAAAGCAGTTTCTTCACCACAGATGTAGGCGCCACCACCCGGCTGAACAATCAGCTCCAGATCGTAGCCGGTACCCAGAATGTTTTTTCCCAGAAAACCCTTTGCAGTTGCTTCGGCAATGGCTTTTTCCAGAATATGGATCACGTACATCAACTCACCACGAACGTAGATGAATGACTTGTTGGCACCTAGTGCGTACGACGAAACGATCATTCCCTCAATCAACAGGTGAGGGAGATTTTTCATCAGGTAATGATCTTTGAACGTGCCTGGCTCTGACTCATCGGCATTGCAGACGAGGTAGCGGGGTACACCTTCTGGTTTAGCCAGAAAGCTCCATTTCATACCCATCGGGAAGCCAGCTCCACCGCGACCCCGAACGCCTGCCTTCTTTACTTCTTCAACAATTTCATCGGGCGTCATGGTTTTCAACGCCTTTTCAACAGCGGTATAACCGCCCTGCTTCCGGTAGACATCGAATGTCTCGATACCGGGAACGTTGATATGTTCGGTTAAGATTTTGGTAGCCATGGCGGATTATTTTGACAGCTCGTCGATGATTTCGTCCACCCGCTCGTTGGTCAGGTGCATGTAGTATTTTTCCCGGATCTGGAACACAGGGCCCATGCCGCAAGCAGCCAGGCACTCAACTTCTTTCAGGGTAAACTGACCATCCACCGTTGTCTGACCAGTTTCGATGCCAAGCCGCTGTTTCAGGTGAGCCAATACGTCTTCGCCACCCATCAGGCAGCAAGGGCCTGTCCGGCAATATTCGATAACGTGTTTGCCGACTGGGTCAAGATGATACATGGTGTAGAATGTAGCTACCTCATATACCTCGATTGGTTGAATATACAGCATTCGGGCAACGTAGTCCATCCCTTCCGGGCTGGTCCAGCCTTCCTGTTCCTGTAGTAGGTGCAGTAGGGGGAGTAATGCTGATTTTTGCCGACCCTCCGGATAACGAGCAATAATTTCCTGTGCTTTCGTCAGTCGGTCCGGCGTAAACTGTACGGGGGGATTTGTTTCAGTAGTCATAATGGTTCGGCCGAGTTACGCGTCGAGCTCTCCCGCAATTACGTTCATGCTACTCATAATAACGATGGCGTCGGATAGGGTTAGGCCCTTACACATTTCTGGATAAGCCTGGTAGTAAATGAAGCAGGGACGACGAAAATGCAGCCGGTAAGGCGCACGACCACCGTCACTAATCAAGTAAAAGCCTAGTTCGCCGTTGCCGCCTTCTACCGCATGATACACTTCACCAACGGGAGCATCGATCTCGCCCATCACAATCTTGAAGTGATAGATCAGCGCTTCCATGTTTTTGTATACTTCCTGCTTAGGCGGGAGATAGTACTGTGGCGCGTCGGCGTAGTACGGACCTTCTGGCAGGTTATCCATGGCCTGCTGAATGATACGCATGCTTTGCCACATCTCTTCGTTACGTACCATGAACCGGTCGTATGTGTCGCCACTTTGCCCAACAGGAATGTCGAACTCAAAGTCCTGGTACGAGGAATATGGATTCATAACCCGGACGTCGTAATCAACGCCCGCTGCCCGCAAGTTAGGACCGGTAAATCCGTAGCTCAACGCGCGTTCTGCCGAGATCCCACCAACGTTGACAACGCGGTCCATGAAGATCCGGTTGCGGTTGAATAGGTTTTCAAACTCACGGAGTACTTTGGGAAAACGAGCCAGGAATTCTTTGATTTTACGAATAGCGGTAGGCGAGAGGTCGCGCTCCATGCCGCCAATACGACCCATATTGGTCGTCAGACGGGCACCGCACATTTCTTCGTAGATCTCGTAGATGAACTCGCGTTCCTGATAGATGTAAAGAAAACCAGTGAATGCGCCCGTATCTACGCCTAGGATACCATTACAAATAATGTGGTCAGCAATACGGGCCAACTCCATCATGATAACCCGGATGTACTGAGCCCGCTTTGGAATGTCGATGCCTAGCAGCTTCTCGACCGTCATGTGCCAACCCATGTTATTGATGGGCGACGAACAGTAGTTCATCCGGTCAGTAAGGGTCGTAATCTGGTAGAAGGGCCGCCGTTCGGCAATTTTTTCGAAGGCGCGGTGAATGTATCCGATCGTCTGTTCGCTCGAAACGATTTTTTCGCCATCCATTTGCAGGATGTTCTGAAAAATACCGTGCGTCGCAGGGTGCGTCGGCCCCAGGTTCAGGGTTGTCAGTTCGTTAACGTACTGAACACCCGTATCATCGTTCCTGGCAGGAACGTTTTTATTAGCTATGTCGAGTTCTTCGGAGACCATGAGTAAAGGGTAAATGAATGAAAGAGGAAAAGAGTGAAAGTAGTTACGCTCATTCACCCTTTTGCTCGTTCACCATTGGTTATCGTCCAAACAGAGCATCAATTTTGTCTTCCCGGGTAGCATCCTCTAAAGGATACTGTTTCAACATGGGGTGATAATCCATCTCCTCCATATTGAGAATACGACGCAGATCAGGGTGACCGTCGAACATAATACCGAAAAGATCGAAAGTTTCCCGTTCCATCCAGTTGGCTCCTGCGTAGAGCGGAGTAATCGTTGGAATATGAACGTCTTCGTTGGAAAGATATACTTTGATACGAAGGCGGAAGTTGTTGACCAGACTATGCAGGTGATAGACTACACAAAACTCCTTGCCCACGGTATCAGGATAGTGAATCGCCGTAACATCGGTCAAAAAGCTCACCTGAAGCGTTTTATGGTCCTTTAGATACGTAACAAGAGAAACAAGCTGGTCGCGATCTGCCGTAAATGTCAGCAGATCGTATGGATCGTCGAAATCACTAACCGATTGACCGAATTGTTGAATAAGTGTCTGCGCAACTTCTTCGTTGGTCAGCATTGCGTAACTAGTGGATAAATGAACGAAAAAGATGAAACCGAAGCCATACTTACTGGATGTTATACGAGTTCAATAGCTTCTGGTATTCTTCGGTATTACGTCGACGTAATGATTCGTTTTTAGCTAACTCCTGAATCTGCATGACGCCATCCAGAATCTGCTCCGGACGAGGAGGGCAGCCCGGTACGTAAACGTCAACCGGTATGATGCGGTCAATACCCTGTAACACGCTGTACGTATCAAAGATACCACCACTAGAGGCACAAGCGCCAATGGCCATAACCCACCGTGGTTCTGCCATCTGCAGATAGACCTGCTTGACAATAGGTCCCATCTTTTTGGCAATTGTACCCGCAACTAACAGCATATCTGCCTGACGAGGGGAAAAGCTGGGCCGCTCTGAGCCAAATCGGGCTAGATCGTAAGTCGAACTCATTGTAGACATGAATTCGATACCACAGCAGGAAGTTGCAAAAGGAAGTGGCCAGAGCGAGTTAGCCCGCGCCAGACCAATCAATTTATCGAACGAAGTTGCCTGGAAACCTGCGCCATTGTAGCTCTCAGGGCCCTCAACCATTTTAATATCAGATGCCATAAAAAATGATGATATTATCCAATAAAGTAACGGAATAACTTCCTTTATAATTCAGTTACTCCCACTTCAGGACTCCTTTGCGGATAACATAGTAGAAACCTGCCAGCAGCAGTCCCATAAACAAAATCATTTCGACGAAACCTGTCATACCTAGTCCTTTGAAGTTGACAGCCCAGGGATACAAAAAGATCACTTCAACGTCGAAGAGAACGAAAAGAATAGCGATCAAGAAGTACTTGATCGAGATGGGCGTGCGCGCGTCGCCCTGAACTGGAATACCGCATTCAAACGGATCATCCTTCTTCTGACTGTTACGCTTTGGCCCAATCATGTGGGTAACAATCATCGTTGTAACGATGAATCCCAGTGCTAAACCAAGTTGAATAAGGACCGGTAAATAGTCAGCCGGTAAGTAGGTTGTATTCATACCAAACAAAGACTGAAAAAGGGGCTAAACGTTGTAAAAAAGGGCTTTAATTAGCTATAAATAGCACTAATTTACGACTACCTCAAAGATACAATTAATGCTTTGCATCACAATATTGGCCAGTTTCTTTAGAATTGTACTAAATAGCAGGCCCCGTATCTACTATAGATAACGGGGCCTGCTATTTAGTACATTGGCTAGTTACCGGTTGATAATAAGCCGCTTCGACAAATCGAAGCTTGCTGACTGAACACGGATGATATAAACGCCCTGTGCGAGATTAGCGATATCCAATGCTTTCCGTTCATTCAGGCTCGGAATCTGGGTCGCAAATACTCGTGCACCAGATAAGGAATAGATAGTTATAGCAGCGTTTTCCAGGTTTTCCAGCGTTTCGATGGTTACTACTCCCTCGCTCGTTGGGTTTGGGTATACACTCAAACCGCCATTTGACGCGTCAAACGTAAACGCTTTAGGGGCGCTAAAATCAGAGTAGCAGGTCAGGGAATTGTTGTTCAATCGAAATTCTGACTTAGTACGCGCGGAGTAATTAGAGGTGACCACTACTTTAACAACAGCGCTCGTCTGCGGAATAACCTCACTACCACGTCGCCAGTCATATAAGTCTGTTTGGCTACCAGTTGACGTAGGCAAAACAGCTTGTAACGTAAAGGTTCCTATTTGCTCAATAGATGGCGACGGCAGCTTGCTTCGAACCGTTAACGTAATGGGCGATGATTGCGCCGATCGACAACCATATACGTTAAGCGCCTGAACCGAATACTGACCACTTTGGTTGACTCGCACCGTGTTGCCAATTGCACTTGTACTCCAAAAGGCCGTACTGGTGCCGGTAGTTGTCGTTGCTAGAGCCAGCGTAGAATCTGCACACACCTGTTGTTGGCTGGCCGCGGGTACCGATGGCTGGCTAGCCAGAGAAATCACCGGCGTTGTTGGTTGAATAGGACCCTGTACATCAACCGTAGGGGATAGATACGTGTTGCCGGTCTCATCTTTTAGTACGGCCCGGTATACACCTGGAGTACTGACATTAATGCTACGACTGGTCTGACCCGTCCGCCAGGTATATGATTTGTACAGCGTAGGCAGGGTCAGGGTCAAGTTGTTGTTGGTTGTTGCACAGTTGACAGTAACTGCCGGTGGAGCCAGCGCCGGCAATGGACGCGAACTCTGGAAGAACACTGAACTTAAGCTTTCAAACCAGGCCTGACCTAATTGGCGGAGCCCATCACCACCGAAGTGTACATCGCCTTCGTAGCGTGGAATCTGGATATTATCGGTGTAAGGTCCCGCAAAAACGTTGTTATTGTAGGTATTGATTACGTCGTTTTGCGCCTGAATAACTTCCTGACTGACTTTACCCGAATTATAGGATGAACGAGCCAATACCCAGGCCGGATAACGTTTTGTATCCGCCCGTGTTTTGTTCACCAGGTACTGCATGTCCTCGGCGTAGGCTTGGCGAGTCGAGTTGAGCGGTACGTTGTCGTTTTCCCCCTGTTGCCAAAGTACGGCCCGCAATCCTTGTAGGGAGCAGTAATAACGAAGGGCAGTAATCAAGTTGCCGTAAGGCATACCCTCCGGGAAATTCTCGGAAGGTGTCCCCATCGCAAATATATTTTTGGTGACTTTTCCTTCTGAGCTCTCCCGCCAGTTTTTGATAACAGTTGCCTGCCAAGCCGTATTAATAAACAAGACGGGAACGTTGTACTGCTTGGCAATCAAATCCCCTAGTATACCCCAGCACCAGGCGCTTTGTCCACGAGGGCCAATCAGGGAGCTGGCGCTTAACTGCTGAAACATGGGTGATGGGGGATCGCCTAGCGAGTTAGCAGTAGTATTGTCGAACGTAACGCAGTTAACGCGGTCGTCGGATGCCGCAGGTGCACCAAAATTCTGAAAGCCCTGGGCGTTAGACTGGCCAGTGACGATGAAAACCTCACCAATACCGATTTTACGGATTACATCAGTGGCCAGTTCTGCCCCACCAACAAAGGCTCTGACCTCGAGCCGGTACCAGCCACCCTGCGCCCGGACAGATCCCTGAAAAACACCGCCCTGAGGACTGCGCTGAATAGTGGTCCAGTTCGTATTAAAGCCTTGTCCGCTTACTTCTGTCTGGACCCGAGCCTGAACACTATCGATGGGCTGATAATAGTTGCCAGATAAATAAATCGTGGCGGTATTGTCATTCTCTCGCTGGAAGACCGCCCGGCTTTCCGGGTAGGTAATTTTAATAGGCTGTGTTGACTGGGCTACTGCAGTATTAACTATGCATGGTAGACAGGCAATCAGAAACTTAAAAAATAAGTAACGATTCTTCATCCGTTGATCAATAAATAAGATCCTTTTTTGCTTACGCTCTCCCCTCTTTATGGTACAAATACGTAATTCGAAGGAGGTTCGGTTTCCTTAGATCTTCAGTCAGGAAACTATCTAGGTAAAGTGCAAAATTAGGGCTAATTTCTTTGATTAAACGGTAGATTATAGAGAATATTACAAACCCAACAAAATTCGCTTCGATACGTCAAAATCAGCCGCTTGAACGCGTAGTATATATGAACCTACAGCAAGACCCGTTAGATCAATTTGTTTTCGCTCGCCAAAAGTCGCAATCGAGAAATACGCCAGGCGCTGTCCAGTCAGGCTGTAGACTGTGATGAGACCATTAGTCAGCTCATTCTGCGTCTCTAAGTACACAATCTTGTCCGGATTTGGATTCGGATAAATGCTGAGCCCTTGGTTGCTGGGATCAACAGTGAATGTCAACGGAGCGGAAGCCACCGAAAAACAAGTCAGTGTTTGTGCGTATACCGTAGACGCTTTTGCCGTATACTGGCCTGATTGACTAGCCTTGATGTATTCCGTTTGAGCCGATAGTGAGTCATTATCACGACGCCAGCGAAAGGCTGTTCCGTTCGTCGAACTAACTGCACGTAGTGTATATACGCTGGCAATATTTACGGTTGGCGCTGGAGGCAGAGGCCGAGTTTCTAAGGCTCTTGAACCGGCTTGAGCGGAAACGCAACCATTTACATCACGCACTCTAGCTGAATACGTACCGGCTCGATTGACAACAATACTTGCAGTTGAATCACCTGTGTTCCAGAAAACAGTGTAAGGACCTTCTACTCGCAGCGTCGCCCGATCGTCTTCACAAATGGCAGAGCCCCGGTTTGATAAAATGGTTGGTGTTGCTGGCAGTGCATTGACAGTGACAACAATGGTACTTGAATTTGGCGATAAGCAACCGTTCCGATCTTGAGAACGAGCGGTATAGTTACCCGATGCAACGGCATTTATTTGGGCACCGGTTTGCCCTGTCGACCAGACAATGTTGTTATTACTGGCACCACGTAGCGTAACCTGATTACCAGCACAGAAGGTTGTTGTGCCTAAGGCAGTAATGGTTGGCGAAGCGGGTAATGGGTTTACCACCGTAGTAATTACATCGGATAAAACTGACGCACAACCAAAACGATTTATGGTACGAACGGCGAAAGTTCCAACCTGATTAGTCGTCAGGCTACGGGTTGTCTGACCGCTGGTCCATTGGTAAAGGGAATCAACGGGGGCGGTTAACGTAACGTTTTGGTCCGCACAGAAGGTCGTAGGACCACTGGTTGCAATGGTAGGTTTGGCTGGTACAGGATTAGCCGTCACTACGATACCATTAGAACGGGCTGACGTACAGCCATTCTGATCGGTAACCGTCGCGAAAAAGTTACCCGACGTACCTACAGTAACTGCCTTTCCTTGTTGTCCATCGCTCCAGTTGTACTGAACGTTATCGCTCGTAATACGTAAAACAGTATTATCTCCCTGACAGAACGTAGTCGGTTTATCATTCACGATACTTGGCATAGGCGGGAGGGGGTTAACGGTTACGTTGACCACGTTAGATGTAAACGTACAACCGCTCACATCCTGGTAGCGAACGTAATAAGCACCGGCTGAAGTCGTGGTGAAGACGCGGCTAGAAGCCACCGAGCTATTGTTTTGCTGATTAAGCCAGGTAACGTTATCGTAGTTCGTTGTCAGCGATAAGTTGCTGCCGATACACACTGATGGTGGACGATTATTAACGACGGAAGCTACCGGTAAATCTGCTACTCGTGCTTGACCCGTAAAGAACGTGTTACCGCGAGCATCTTTGACTTTAGCCCGGTATAGCCCTGAACTCTTGGTAATTGTATTACCTGTTTCGCCGGTTTCCCACACGATGGATGCATAGGAGCCGTTCACCGAGATGTTGACGTTATTATTATTGGCGCAGGCAACAGTCAGAGTAGGAGCAGCTGCTGGGCCAACGGGTGTTGAACGCTGAAAAAAGGAATCATTCAGACTGTTGCTCCAGGCCGAAGCTAATTCAGTTAACCCTGTTCTGTCGAAGTGAAGACCTTCTGGGTCTTCTAGCGGGGGACGTTTGCGCGGAATTTGAATATTGTCCGTTTCTGGACCTGCGAATGTATTAGCGGTGCTATTGATGACGGTGTTCTGTGCCGCAATGATGTTGGCATCCGTTAGACCGATAAAATCACCGTATGAAGCGCGGGCCACTACCCATGACATGTTGTTATTGTAATCAGCGCGGCTTTGCCCAATCACAGCTTGTAGGGAACTAACATACTGCTGGGCTGGGGTATTAAGTAGGTTATCCGCTTCCCCTTGTTCCCAAAGTACTGCTCGTAAGCCGAGTGTATTAGCGTAAAATTGCAGCGCTATTTTTAAATTGACGTAAGGCTGTCTGGGGAAATAAGGATCGCCAAAGATGTACCCGTAGGCAATACCGCCCTCTGGAGCGCTATCACTCCAGTTTTTCGAAGACGTTCCTGAAAAAGCGCTGTTAAAAAACATAACTGGCACGTTCAGACGCTTGACCAACAAGTCGCCTAATTGTCCCCAACACCAGCTGCCTACACCACGGGGAGCAATTGTAAAGCCCGACGTATTATCCAGTTTAGTAAAAACGGGGGTAGGAGGGTCGTTTGGAAATCCATTGTCCGGATAGCGGTAATTGACGCAGTTCACTAGATCGTTGCCCGGATTTGGCGCATCCTGGTGAACGCCTTGTGCATTAGATTGTCCAGCTACGATGAAAACTTCGCCTACACCAACTCGTTCAATCGACGTAGCGCCTACCTGCTGGTCGTTGTTCATGCCGCGAACTTCCAGATTATACCATCCTCCTTGACCCGTCAGATCCCCTGCAAATACTCCTCCTGTTGGATTACTCTGAATCGCACGCCAATCAGTGGTAGTACCCACTCCATCCCGGGCCACTAATCTGGCTTCTACTCGGGTCACTGTAGATGTATAGTAACCTGAGATTCGGAACGTAGCTTGGTTTGCGTTGTTACGTTGAAAAACAGCTCGACTTGTAGGAAACGAAACTTGAATCTGAGCTAGAACTAAAGAAGGTAGTAAAAATAAAAGGACCGCTACGTACAGATATTTCATAAGAGTCAACGCCGGCTGTGTGTGCCGTCAGATGGAAAGAAACAAGGGTTATTGGTTGTTGTCAGCAGGCTCGACAGTTGTCAAGTGCTGCCATATTATATCCTTTAAGTTATCTAATCCGATCTGACTTACCGCTGAAATAAGAGCAACCGGGACTTTTTGGGGCAAATTCTTTTTTAACGCATCAAGCGTTTCGGTATCAACGGTATCTATTTTCGTAATAGCTAGAATCCGGGTTTTATCCATCAGTTCCGGATTATACTCCCGCAACTCGTTGAGTAATGTGTTGTATTCCTGCCGAACATCTTCTGTATTAGCAGGGACCATAAACAATAAAATCGAGTTACGTTCAATATGCCGCAAGAACCGAAGCCCGAGCCCTTTCCCCTGCGAAGCGCCTTCGATGATGCCGGGAATATCGGCCATCACGAATGATTTATACCCTCTATAAGCTACGACCCCTAAATTGGGTACAAGGGTTGTAAAAGGATAGTCAGCAATTTCGGGTCGTGCCGCTGACATGACAGATAACAGTGTCGATTTTCCCGCATTAGGGAAGCCAACAAGCCCGACATCGGCTAATAATTTTAACTCTAAAACAACCCATTCTTCCCGTCCTGGTTCGCCTGTTTGTGCGTAGTCAGGAGCTTGCTGAGTAGCGGATTTGAAGTGATCGTTGCCGAGGCCGCCCCGCCCGCCGGGTAGTAAAATAATTTCCTGCCCGTCTTCAGTAATCTCAGCCAGTTTATTCGTTGATTCCGGATCTCGGGCTATTGTCCCCAACGGAACATCCAGAATAATATCTTCACCCTGAGCGCCTGTTCGGCGCCCTCCCTCTCCAGATACGCCGTTACCAGCTTTAACGTGTTTTCTGTACTTCAAATGGAGTAGTGTCCATAGCTGTGCATTACCCCGTAAAATAATGTGGCCTCCTCTCCCTCCATCACCACCATCGGGTCCCCCTTTAGGGACGTGCTTTTCTCGGCGAAAATGAACAGATCCCGCTCCGCCAGCGCCCGATCGGCAGTTAATCTTTACGTAGTCAATGAAGTTCGATGAAGCCATGCTTTTTTTTTATTACGCTAGCTGATTAGCCAGCGTTGCTTTACTGTGCTTTTACGGTTACCTGCTCAATTTTTTGGCAGATGGCCGTAAATATTGATTCAATATCTCCTATGCCATCAACGGCCAGGTATTTTCCCTGCTTCTCATAAAAATCAGCTACGGGCATAGTGTCGCTGTTGTACACTCGTACGCGTCGACGAGCTGTTTCCTCATCACGGTCGTCAGGACGGCCAGATGTCTCACCACGCTTCAACAACCGCCGGATCAATTCTTCGTCTTCAACGACTAATGAGATCATAGTCGTGATTTCCGTATCATACTGCGTCAACAAGGTGTCCAGAGCGATAGCCTGATTGACTGTACGAGGAAAGCCATCGAAAATGAAGCCAGATGCTTCCTGGTTTTCCCGCAGTTTATAATCAATCATACCAATGACTACCTCGTCGGGAACCAGCAAACCTTGGTCCATCAACTGTTTAGCCCGGAGGCCTAGTTCGGTACCGGCTGCAATTTGAGACCGTAGAAGATCGCCTGTAGAAAGATGAACCAGATTATATTTCTTAATTAGCTTTTCACTCTGGGTACCTTTACCAGCACCAGGAGGGCCAAACAAAACCAGGTTAAGCATAAAGCTTTACGGAGTTAACTATTGATTAAAAATGTGTTCGCAAATTTACGAGGCTGACTGATATAAAATAATTTATTAAAAAGGCCAACGATAGGTTTTTACGTTAGCAAAACTCGTAGGAATGGACACAAAAAAAGCGCGGGATTTTCATCCCACGCTTTTCATTGCTTTGTCACGAATTATTTCGTGCTTTTCTTCGCTGCCGTTTTAGGAGCAGGCTTCGTCGCTGCTTTAGGAGCCGGATCGAGTGCTGCTTTAGCCTGTGCGTCGTTAGGATCGATAGCAAGCACTTTATTCAAGTACTCCTTGCTCTTTGCATCGTCCTTATCTGCTGCAGCATAAGCTGCCAGGGCTTTGTATGCTGTAACTAAATAACGCGAATAGTCAGTCTTATCGGTAGAGTCTCTCGGCGTTGTAGCTTCAGCAATAAACTTCTCGTAATAAGGCACTGCTGCTTTGTTAGTCAATGCTACTGCTTGTGGATAAGCATAGTAGTTAGACTGAGCACGATAGTAATAAGCAGCTGGATAGCCTTTACCTGGGATAGATTCAATCCGTTTTGCTGTTTCAGCGAAAGCTGAGTCAGCACGCAGGTAATACATCTTACGTGTTTCTGCAATCTGAGCCGAATCCATTGGCGCTGCCGTAGAATCACGACCTACACGTGGCGCATACTGGTAGTTAGCCAGCGCCATATACAGGAAGTCGTTGTTCTGTGGCTTGTCGTCGTTCTTGATAGCCTTAGCATACGTGCTTGCAGCTTTGTCGTACTTCTTGGTATCGTAGTACTTCTGAGCGATCTCACGATATACGTTGTCAACCGTATCCAGCGGAGCTGCTTTCTCCAAATAGGCAATAGCTAACGAATCACCTTGTGGCGTTTTCATCATACCGTACGCCCGGCCCAGATACTTATAATCGTCCGCAATTACTTTATTAGGCGCTTCGCTAATGAATTTGTTTAACGATTCAACTGATTGCTGAGGCTGATTCATGCCGTAGTAAGCCCATCCGTAAATCCGGTCAATGATTGGGTTGTTGATTTTCCCTTTCAGTTGATCCAAATAGGTGATAGCTTTCTGATAATCCTGCGCCAGGAAGTAATAACGAGCTACATCTAATAACCGCTCAGGGTCAGTTGTACCGCTTTTCTGAACATACTTCTCGTAGTTTTCAGAGGCACCTTTGTAAGCCCGTGAGCTAGCTAGAGCATCCGCATAGGCCAAGTAAGTTGGCGCAAACTCAGGATCGATCTCGATCGCTTTGTTAAAGAAGTTTTGAGCCTCTTTGTAGTTTTTACCACGGAGATACAACCGACCAATTTTGTAATCAGCTTCGGCTAATTTTGGATCAATAGATAGCGCGTTTTCGTATTTGGTGATCGCGTTACCTCCGTCGTTCTTCAGGAAGTAAGCATCGCCTATTGCCATCTCAATCTGAGCATTTTCGTTCTTCTTGTCGCGTTCATCGGCGATCGTCAGCAAGCGAATTGCCTCAGCCGGATCGTTCGTCGAATCAGACAGAGTATACATTTCGCCAGCCCGCAACAGAACCTCAACGTTCTTGCTCTTTGTCTTGTCAACTGCCTCATCGATCAGCGTCTTCGCCGTTGCCCGGTCTTTCTTCGCTAGAGCGACTCCGGCCAAACCTACTTTATTCAACTGGTCTTTTGCGTCAGCAGCCTGGCCTTTTTCAAAAGCAGCCTTTGCTTTGTCAATCTGACCACTTTTCAGATAAGCATAGCCCAAATAAAACTGATTTTCAGCTGAAGGAGAGCTAGATGCCAGCTGGGTCAGTGTTTGCTCAGCCTTGTTGAATCGCTCTGCTTCTACGTCCTTCAGGGCCGCAGCACGATCCTGTGCCGTTACCTGAGTGGTAGCAGCAGCCCCAAGGAACAGCATGGCTAAGAGCGACTTATTTTGCTTGTTCATCATGTATTTTAGGTTGGAATTATGAAATGGTTTAATGCTTATTTAACAAAAGGCAAAACTAAAAAATTGCTTTTAAAGCAAAAAACTTACTTAGTCTGTAAGCTTTATCTCCCGATTATATGGTATTGTTGGCCAAAGCCCCAATTTATAAATAATCAAAGAGCCTGCGTCACGAACAATATAATTAATTAACCCGCCACCTAGACCCGGATGTGCTTCCCGGCTTATGATGTAAATCGGGCGACGTAACGGATATCGTTGCATGCCAAGATCCTCTTGAAATGGCTGAAAATAGTCATCCCGAGTGGTTGGGTTCTCTTTACTTGAAACACCCATGACGCGTAGGTTCTTGGCCAGTTCAACCGACAGTGGCTCGTCGCCGTCGCTAATCCAGTTTACGCCGATAAAGCCTAGCGCAGTAGGATTTTTACGGACAAAATCGATAACCTCCCGATTAGAACGAACTGTAAAAATCCTCAGTTTTGACAAATCCTTTACGTCAAATTTTTTTAGAACAAACTCCAGATTACTTGAATTGTTATTGTCGAAGACTAGCGTCAGGGCGCCTGACTGGTTACCGCCTTTCAACTCAGACCATGATTTTATGCTGCCTGAGAAGACTTTACGCAGCTCGTTCATGGTAATCAAGCTATCTGTGTTGGCTTTATTAATAATTAACGCCACCCCATCCGTTGCAATTTTTTCTACGTCGCCTTCGATTTTCCGTTTGTCCAGCACCGATCGTTCACTCTTTGTCAATTCCCGGGTTGTAAAAACCAGCCGGGCGCTGTCGCGAAGCATTGTATTAATGGCTTCGGTTTCAGGTTTGTAAATAACATTAAAATGAACGTTTGGATAAATACCGGCATAAGCCGATGTTAACTGTGTGACGAGCGGACGGAAAGATTCATCAGCAGCTACTGTGATCGTACCCTGTGATGGGCTGTCCAACGGTGGTTTACCGTTACCGCAGCCAAATAGTGCCAGAGTAACTCCACTCAGTAATAATTTTTTAGCTATCATCTCTGAAAGTTTGATAAGCCCGATACGCTCTGAAACTTCCATACACCAGTAGCAATACCGCCAGCCCATAACGAATATAAGGGTTCGGTAAAACGCTAAAAGACTGAGAGGAGGCAATCAGTCCGATGCCTCCTCCCAAATACGCCATTGAAGCCAGCACTGATAGGTACAGTGTTAACCGCTCCGGGCCTCGACTTTGTCTACGCATAAATGGTTATTCCAGCGTAAAGTTGATCGGCAGGTTATATTTAACACGCACCGGACGTCCGGACTGTTTACCTGGCCGCCATTTCGGCATTGCTTTGATTACACGAATCGCTTCTTCGTCAGTACCGAACCCTAATCCTTTAAGTACGGATACGTCCTGAATACTACCGTCCGTGTTAACAACGAAGCTAACGAATACACGACCTGCTACGTTTGCCCGCTGAGCAGCTGCTGGGTACCGTAGATTTTTGCTGAGGTACTGACCAAGAGCAGCCATACCGCCATTGAATTCAGGTTGCTGTTCTACCACCGTGAAGACTTGTTCTTCTTTCGGAGCAGCTTCGACAGCTACCTCAACGCGAGTTGGTGCAGCCGATGCCTCCGGGGCAGCAATAACTTCCTCAGCGTTTGGGTCACCTACCTGAGTCTTTTCGGCAGCTACAGCTTCTTTCAGTTCTTCAACTGCAGGCGGTGGCGTTTCTTCAGGTACCTCCTGGTCTGGTTTTACCTCAGGTGGGAGGAACTTCACCGTGTTTACCTTCGGCATTTCAACCGGTGGTGGTGGCGGTGGTGGTGGCTCGTTCGGATCAATTGGTGGAGGTGGTGGTAGGTTTACCAGATTTACCTCTACCATTGCCTGTTCGTCTTCTTCCGGAGCAAGCGCGGTAATGATGGTTGGGGTAAGCACACCCAGGATGAATATGGCACCACCGATCAAGAGAGCGCGGGTGACAATTTTGGGGTACTCAGTCCGCAACGCATAAGCACCGTATGCTTTGTTCCGATTCGCAAACACGATATCATCGAGTGTTGCGTCGTTTGGAGTTTCTGCCATGGTGTATTATACGTCTAATTTTGCTTTGTCTTTCAGAAGTTTTACTTCTTCTGGGGTGAGTTGATCAACCAACGCGTACCGTTTGGTTTTCGTAATAGCCATCTCATCCAGTACGTCAACCATGTTTTTATAGTTTGACGCTTTCGTTGGCTTGATTACTACGACGAACTTGTCTCCAGGTACCTTACGGGCATTCTCCTGAATGGCTTGACGGAATTCGTAACCATACCCTACCGTTTTTAACTCTGGGTCTTCGTTGGCAGCCTTACCAAAAATGTAATAGGCTTTATTGTCGTCTCCCAGAAACACCGTCATTACGTTCGACGCTTTGATGGGTTCTGTTTCTTCCTGCTTTGTTTTGTCCGGCACGTTGAGCGTCATCGAAGATGGTTTGCTCAGGGTGGTAGCTAGAATGAAGAAGGTGATTAGAAGGAATCCCAAGTCAACCATGGGCGTCATATCCACACGGGTAGACGCTTTCTTTGACCGTACCTTACCACCATCATGCTTGCCACCACCACCACCGGTGTTAATTTCTGCCATGGCTTTTTTTGTTTAGCTTTAATTACGGTTAAATAATTAAAGTTGTGGGTTAGTCAGCTTTCCAGCCAGCTGGCGGAGCTTCCGTGCCAGTGATCAGGTTGAACTTGTTGATATTCTGCGCTTGAAGCGTAGCCAGCACGTTCTTAAACTCCGGGAATTTGGCCAGGTTATCGCCTTTCAGCGCGATACGCAGACCAGTATTAGCTTTCCGGGAATTAAATACCCAATCCTTAAGCTCGTTAGTAGCGCCTGCTCCTGTCGAATCTGTCGGAATACCTGGCTGCTTTACCTGTGCCCGTTGAGCCTCAGGTAATTCCAGGTATGATTTTAACTGGTTGATAGGCAGACCAAAGTTTGACATTAGCGAAAACTCTTTCTTTTCCTTATCGGTAAAAGTGAGCCCTTTCGCAGCTGATATGTTGTCCAACATCGTAATACGATCCTGAGGGCTATCAACGCCAAAATAAACTTTCCCGTCTTTGCCCAGACCAATAGTCATGATGTCCTTATCGGGAACCTTGATACCGGAGATAGACGAAGGCGTTTCGATTGACGCAGCATCCTGAGATCTAAACTGAGCGGTTAGAATAAAGAATGTCAGCAACAGGAACGCTACATCAGTCATCGCGGTCATGTCCACTGAAGAACTGGCGCGCTTTACTTTAACTGCAGGCATGAGTGAGTTAGTTTCTGCCTGCCCAACGGTTGGTCGGGCAGGCGGTTTTTGTCAACTAAAAAGAAATCCTAGTAATGAGCAGCAAAGTTCTGCTGAATGCTCAGACCGATTTCATCGATGTTGTACGTCAGAACGTCAATCCGGCTGGTAAAGTAGCTATACATGATCGTAGCGATAGCAGCTGTACCGATACCCAGAGCCGTGTTTACAAGGGCTTCAGAGATACCCGTCGACAGAGCACCGGTGTCAGGCTGACCGCCAGCACCCATGGCTGCGAAAGCACGGATCATACCAAGTACCGTACCAAGCAGAGCGATCAGTGTCGAAACCGAAGCCAGCGTAGCAATGATCGTCAGGTTTTTTTCCAGCATTGGGAGCTCCAGCGTCGTGGCTTCTTCTACTTCTTTCTGCAGAGCAACCAGTTTCTGTTCTTTGCTCAACTCGGTGTCGGTCGACAGTTGTTGGTATTTTACCAGCGCTGTTTTTACAACGTTACCAATCGAACCTTTTTGACGATCGCACTCCTGGATCGCACCAGCTACGTCATTTTTGTCGAGTTGGCTTTTTACTTTCCGAACGAAATCATCGATTGAACCCGAACCATTTGCACGGCCGATGGTGATAAAACGCTCAATTGAGAAGACCAGTACCGTTAGGAAACAGGTGAAAAGAATAGGTACGATGAAGCCACCTTTGTAAACGGTACCAAAATAATCACCTGGTAATGGCTCTTTCGTGTTATCACCGTCCTGAAAGTGGCTGGCATCACCGAAAACGAACAGGAAGGTCAGAATACCAATCACTAACAGGACTGGAATCGTGAACGCTGGGTTCAGACCGCTCGACTTCTTTTTTGGTGCCGCTGCTTTGGCTGGTGCTGGAGAAGGAGTTTGTGTTTTCATTGGAACTGGACTGTAGGGTTAAAATTAAAAGTTGGTTTGCTCGGTAAAAAAAGCGAAAAATTTAGACTGTTTCAGATTGGCCAGTTAAAAAATTAACTAAAACAATCCGAAGCCTCCACAAAAATAGGCTTTTTTAGAAGAAAACAACGCAACCATATAAACCAAACTTTTTCTTTTTATGGAAGTACACCAATAAATAATAGAACAAATCTGATTTCCTTGGATTGCCATCAAGCTAACCATTTTGCAGTTAATCTACTGTTTCTCAGCAAATCGACACTCTTCTCATTCTGTTAGGCCAAACATGATATTAACAAGGGAGGGGCTTTATTCATAAAATAATTGTTAAGTGACGCTTAGTAGACATATTCGCTCTGGAAGATCTTCAACAATAAGATGCAGCTATTAACATGATTCCACACAACTTATTGAAAAATTAATGATATGTCCGTAAAAGCAGGTAACTAAGGGAGGGGGCAAAGCTGCCGAATGTATATAACAAAAAAACCGCCAGATGAACTCTGACGGTTTAAAGTCGGGAAGGCGGGATTCGAACCCACGACCTCTTGCACCCCATGCAAGCACGCTACCGGACTGCGCTACATCCCGATGGGACTGCAAAAGTAAGTCGCTTTGTTGACAAATAGAAAAAACAAAGCCGGAAAAATGGACGTTTTTCCGGCTTTGCTACAAGTTTATTTTTTGTTACTGCTGCCCTGTGCCGCCGGTGGCTGTGCAGGACGACTTTGCTGCATTGGATTTTGAGTGGCTCCGCCAAAACGCTGTTGCTGCTTAAACAACTGGAAACGAGTAGGCTGGCTTACTCGTGGGAATGAGTTGTTGCCAGCATCAATATCCGCAATCTCATAGAATGGATCCAGGGTCCACTGGGTTACCTTCTTATTTGTGACAATCACTTTATTGATTGACACATCATTGAAGCGCCAGATTTCGGCTGGGAAGCGAGCTACTGAATCAGAGCCATCTTCAAACTGCATCCGAACAATAACCGGCATCGGCACACCACCTTTGTTTTTGAGTGACAACGTATAAAAATTATTGTTGTCAGCAGCTTCAATGGCCTTACGTTCTGGTTCGCTCAGCGTGGCTAAATAGTCCTGGTATTTTTTACGATCAGCATCCGTAACAGCGTATGGATCATAGCTATTATAGAAATCACGCATGCTTGAATCTACCGCAACAACGCTCTCGTTCTGAGTGGCTGCATCGCGTTGTTTGGCAATGGTACCTGCTTTACGTTTGGCTTCGGCACGAGCGGCTGCTTTTGTCAGTTCTGGATTGCCTGAGTCAACCTGATACCAACTTACTTCTGCCAGCTCCTGATCGACAGGCTCTACGCCGTAAAACCAACCTTTCCAAAACCAGTCGAGATCAACGCCCGAGGCATCTTCCAGCGTACGGAAGAAATCAGCTGGTTCGGGTGATTTGAAGGCCCAGCGACGCGCATATTCTTTAAAGGCATAATCGAAAAGCTCGCGGCCCATGACGGTTTCGCGCAGGATATTCAGGGCTGTGGCTGGTTTTGCATAGGCATTGGCTCCTAGGTTGATTACGTTATCCGATGAACTCATGATAGGCGACAGTACCGACTTATCGGATTTCATGTAATCAGTAATGTACTGAGGCTCACCCCGGCGGCTTGGGAAGTTATAATCCCATTCTTTTTCGGCCAGATACTGACAGAACGTATTCAAGCCTTCATCCATCCAAGTCCATTGCCGCTCATCGGAGTTAACGATCATTGGGAAGAAGTTATGACCTACTTCGTGAATGATGACGCCAATCATGCCTGCTTTCGTGCTTTCTGAGTACGTACCATCGGCCTCAGGGCGGCCACCGTTAAACGAAATCATTGGGTATTCCATACCACCACCAGCGGTAGCGTGGCAGGAAATCGCAACTGGGTATGGGTATTTAATGGTCCGGTTACCGTACGATTTCAGCGTGTGCTCAACAACGCGGGTCGAATACTGGCCCCACAGTGGGTTGCCTTCTTTAGCGTAAAACGACATGGACCAGATCTTATGTCCGTCGCCGTATACATCGGTCTGCATGGCATCCCAGATAAACCGACGGCTGCTGGCGAACGCAAAGTCCCGAACATTAGAAGCTGTGTATATCCACGTTTTCTTGCCTACTTTATCCGTTGGTTTGGTTTTCAGAGCAGCCTCCGCTTCATCCTGCGTTACAATAACAACCGGCGCTTTTGCGCTTGCAGCCTGAGCCATGCGTTTCTGCTGCGTAGCGGAAAGAACCTGCTTGTAATTCTGACACTCGCCGGTAGCGCCAACAATGTGATCGCTTGGGGCGGTGATCGCTACTTTGTAGTTCCCGAAAATCAGCGTAAACTCACCCTGACCCAGAAACTGCTTGTTCTGCCAGCCATTCACGTCGTTGTAAGCGCACAAACGGGGAAACCAGTGGGCAATAAAGTAGTTGTAGTTGCCATCTTTGGCAAAAAACTCCATACCACTACGACCGTAGTACTCAGTGATGAAGTAGTTCCAATCTACGTTGAACGAATAGCTGCCACCGGGCTTTAGTCCTGTTGGCAGATCGACGCGCATCATTGTCTGATTGATGGTGTACGGCAGCGCTTTACCTGACTTCGCGTCTTTAATCGACGTAATGTTATAGCCGAATTTGTCGGAAGCCTGCTGCTGGCTACGTTCCCGAACCGACGTCAGATTCTGCAGAGCGCCGAAGCTCATGCCGCTCTCGTTGATGGTACCCGTCCGCGTAATACTACCCGTTGACCCTTTGGCAAACAGATTCTGGTCGAGTTGCAGCCAGATGTATTTTAGCTCGTCGGTCGAGTTGTTATGATACGTAACAGTTTCGGTCCCGATGATCTTCTGGTTAGCATCGTCCAGCTCGACTTTTATGTCGTAATCGGCTCGGTTCTGAAAATAGTCCTTACCAGGAGCCCCTGCGGCCGTACGAAACGTATTAGGTGTTGGCAGCGTGGGGCCTAGCTGTTCAAAACGCGTATTAGCACTCTGGGTTGGTGCCGCTGGTCGCTGGGCCAACAAGGTGGCTGACCAAAGGGTTAGACCAGCCAGTAACACTATGTTTCTCATAGTCGATTGGAAGTTGGAGGTTTGTTTAGTTGCGGCCGGTGCCCTGTTTCGCTGGCGATGCCTGGCGTTGCTGCTGCATCGGATTTGGTGCGGCTGCGCCCCGACCCTGTTGCTGCTTGAACAATTGGAAGCGGGTTGGCTGGGCTACCGGTGGGAATGAGTTGTCTTCTGTATTGATGTCAGCAATTTCATAGAATGGGTCGAGCGTCCATTGCTTCACCTTCTTCGTCGTGGGGATTACTTTCTTAATCGATACATCGTTAAAGCGCCAGATTTCGGCGGGGAATCGGGCCACTGAATCCGTGCCATCTTCAAACTCCATACGTAGGATTACAGGCATCGGAATACCACCTTTGTTCTGCAAGGAGAGCGTATAAAAGTTTGTGCCTGCGTCAGCTAATGCCCGCTCTTCGGCTGACAACGTAGCCAAATAGTCCTGGTATTTCTTTTTATCAGCATCCGTAACAGCGTATGGGTCATAGCTGTTGTAGAAATCGTTCATGGTGCTGTCTTTGGCCACAACGGTTTCGCCTTTAGTCGATGCATCGCGCTGTTTGCTGATGGTGTTCGCTCGTTTCTGGGCTGCTGTGCGCGCTTCGGCTTTCGTGATCTCTGGGTTCTGCGAACTAGCCTGGAACCACTCTACTTTAGCAAGCGATTGGTCAACGGGTTGTACGCCGTAAAACCAACCTTTCCAGAACCAGTCGAGATCAACGCCCGAGGCATCTTCCAGCGTACGGAAGAAATCAGCTGGTTCGGGTGATTTGAAGGCCCAGCGACGCGCATATTCTTTAAAGGCATAATCGAAAAGCTCGCGGCCCATGACGGTTTCACGTAGGATGTTCAACGCTGTGGCCGGTTTGGTGTAGGCATTTGGACCGAATGTGCCCGGTAAAATATTGTCCGAACTACTCATAATAGGAACTTGCTGATTCGAATCGAGCTGCATATACGGGACGATGTACTGCGGGTCGATACCGTGAGCAGGGAAATTAGCATCCCATTCCAAACAAGCCAGTCCTTCGAGGAAGCTGTTCAATCCTTCATCCATCCACGACCATTGGCGTTCATCGGAGTTAACGATCATCGGGAAGAAATTATGACCGACCTCATGAATGACTACGGAGATCAGGAAGTTCTTGGTACCCACGGAATAAGTGCCATCGGCTTCGGGACGAGCGCCATTGAAACTCATCATTGGATATTCCATGCCACCAATAGGGCCGTGAACGGAGTAAGCTACCGGATACGGGTAGGCGATGGTTCGGCGGGAATATGACTTCAGGGTGTGAGCGACAAGCCGGGTTGAATATTGGCCCCAAAGCGGATTCGCTTCTTTTGGGTAAAGCGACATCGCCCATACGCGCTTGCCTTCAACTGTTGGCTGGAGGGCATCCCAGATAAATTTGCGACTGCTGGCAAAGGCAAAGTCGCGTACGTTATCCGCTTTGTAAACCCAGGTTTTCCTGCCCTTTACGTCGGCAGGTTTTGCTTTTTCTGCAGCTTCAGCGTCGGCTTGCGTAACGATTTGTACTGGATTTTCGCCCGGTTTATCGCCCCGAAGTTTGGCTTCATTCCAGCGCTTTTGCTGGGTAGCCGTTAAGACCTGTGCTGGGTTTTGCAGCTCACCCGTGGCGCCAACAATGTGATCGCTTGGGGCGGTGATCGCCACTTTATAGTTTCCGAAAATTAGTGTGAACTCACCCTGACCCAGAAACTGCTTGTTCTGCCAGCCGTTTACGTCATTGTAAGCGCATAACCGCGGAAACCACTGGGCCATTTCATAGATGTAGTTACCATCCTTCGGGAAAAACTCATAACCCGACCGGCCACCAACGGCCTTAGAGTCAATAATTTTGAAATTCCAGTCAATAGTAAAGGTTACTGACTTGCCGGGGGCTACCGCTTGTGGCAAGTCAACACGCATCATCGTCTGATTAATCGTGTACTTGATCGCTTTACCCGACTGATCGCGTACAGATGTGATTTTGTGGCCATAATCTTTCCCCGCAAGGCCCGCGCTAGGGTCGAGCTGTCGCACGGTAGCGCCCCGTTCGGCGTTGATGCTGCCCGTTTTAGCAACGTTACCAATCGCATCGGGCTTGAACAGGTTTTGATCCAGTTGCAACCACAGATAAGGGAGGGCATCGGCAGAATTATTATGATACGTTATGACTTCCGAGGCCGTTATCTTTTGAGTGATATCATCCAACGTAACTTTGATATCATAGTCTGCGCGGTTTTGAAAATAGTCCTTTCCGGGTGCTCCGGAAGCCGTCCTGAAGGTATTAGGAGTTGGCAGTATCGGGCCAAGCTGCTCAAAGCGAGTATTGGCCCTTTGCGTCGGGGGGGAGGGCGCTTGTGCATGGGCAGACCATGTTGACATGGCCAAACTCGCCATGAGCAAAATTATCTTTTGCATAAATTGGATTGTAGTTGTTGACAGGAGGGCTAAAAATACAAAAAAAAGAGGTCTCCCAGATTTGTATTTTGATGAGAATGAAGAAGCCGGGTAGGAACGGCAAACATTACTTCATTAACGCTGCCAAATATTCGTTAGCGATGATAAGCGAAATGGCCATTCCCGCTACAATTCCCGAGACGGCGAGGGTCCAGCGCAGGCGATTAACGGAGAAGAAGCTGAGCACCAGATAGGCCAGCGTCAGAATAATGCTTACTATCAGCAGTTGGCCTAGCTCCAACCCAATATTGAAAGCGAGAAGAGGCTGAACAATATTGGCTTCGCGCCCTAGTAAACTCCGCAGATAATTTGAAAAACCCATGCCGTGAATTAAGCCAAATGCTAACGCTAATCCATAACGACCTAAGTCGCGTTTGGGGGGAGCTGATACGGAGCGAATGCCTGACCGGGTTTCCTGGTAGCCGAAATTAATCAGTGCGGTAAATAAGATCGTTATTGGAATTAGTAACTCAATAACCTCAGTCTTGTACTGAATTAAACGTAACGTGGCCAGTGCCAGCGTGATAGAGTGGCCTATCGTAAATGCCGTAACGAGAATTAGTACCTGCCGCCACTGCTGAATGGTGTAAACTGCGCAAAGTGCAATGACAAAGAGAATGTGGTCATAGCCCCCTGGATCCGTAATGTGGTCGAAGCCTAAACGCAGGTATATCAGAAAGTCATTCATTGGTGAGACGGGGTGCGAGGAAATAGAGAATTAATTGGTTTCCTGAAACCAACTGGCGTAAAGAACGTAATTGTCAGCGGTTCGCATAAAGACTTCGGCCTGCTCTGACGAGACTGATTTTAGCAGACGTGCCGGATTGCCGGCGTAAATAGTACCGGGCGGTACAACCGTATTCTGGGTGATAATGGCACCAGCAGCAATGATGCTTCCCGTTCCAATGATAGCGCCATCCATGATGATGGCACCCATGCCAATTAGAACTTTGTCGCCGATAGTACAGCCGTGAACAATGGCGTTGTGAGCAATGGAAACACAGTTACCAATAACGGTTTTCGTTTTCTGGTACGTGCAGTGAATAATGGCCCCGTCCTGAATATTGGTACGGTCGCCGATGGTGATCGAGTTAACATCACCTCGAATAACTGCATTAAACCAAACGGTGCAGTCCTGCCCCATGTGAACATCGCCAACGATGGTTGCATTAGGAGCGAACCAGCAATTGTCCCCGAACTCAGGTGTGTTACCCCGAACAGATGCAATCAAAGCCATGAAACAAAGGTAAACAGCAGACCATAAAAAAAAGGGCAACGACTCAAACTGAGTTGTTGCCCTTTTTTACGTGCTTACCAGCAATCTTATTTTTTTATTTTATCGACTGCCTTCTCTAGAGAATCTTCGATATCATCAACGATCTTATTGGTTTCGCGACGTACTTTCTTAAAATCATCTTCGCCAGAGCGCTGTACTTTGTAATAAGAGTCAGACAATTGGCGACGTTTATCTTGCAGGTCTTTCACCATGTCTTCGCGTTTCTGCCGCTCTTTCCGGCTTTCGTTCCGGCCTTCTTTTTTTGCTTCGTCAATCTTGTCGTCAAGCTGATCGATCTGGTCCGAGATTCGATTCGTTAGATCACGGCGGTCATCGCTGTACTTGTCGTTGTCTTTGCGATCATCCCGATCCCGGTTGTCCCGATCATCTCTGTCTTTCCGGTCCCGATCCCGGTCGTTGTTCCGGTCCCGATCATCCCGGTCATCGCGCATGTCCCGGCGTTCCCGACGATCGTCCCGATCCCGGTTGTCCCGATCATCACGCATGTCGTTGCGATCATCGTGCATATCGCTCCGGTTGTCATTACGATCCCGGTCATCGTTGCGATCACGCCGGTCGTCGCGGTCACGGCGATCGTCAGAGCGGTAACTGTTGCGGTTATCATCGTTACGATCCCGGTCGTTGTAGCGCCGGTCATCATTTCGGTCTCTGTCCCGATCATCGTACCGGTAATCTCTGTCGCGATCGTTATACCGGTCCCGGTTATCGTTGTTAGAATAGCGATCACGATCGTTATCGCCAGAGCGATTGTCGTATGAACCACGTGAATCACGGTCCCGATTACGGTCGTCGTATGAGTCACCGCCTGACATACGACTTGGCCGATCTCCGTATGAATTGTCGGAGCGGTTGTATGGGTTACGATACGAATCGTTGTTTCTTGAATTATCCGACTCATCGCGGTTTGACCGGTTGCGTGACTCATCGCGCGAGTTGCGGCTACCGAACAATCCGCCTTCCCGGTTTCTTGACTCAGATCTGTTTTGGGAGTCACGGCTGTTGTCTCTGTCGCGGTTGCGATCATCGTCGCGACCGCGGTCATCGTTGTAGTCATCCATCTCCTCGCGGGAGACCATGTCCTGACGACTATTTTTAGAATCGCCATAGAGCCAGCCTTCAAACGAAGCGCATGATGATAGGCTCAAGGTCGTAGCCAACAGGGCTCCTACTACTAGTACTTTCCTTTTCATAACGTTAGTAAAATTTGTTGTTGGTATCTTTTCCCGAACTACACTCCATAGCAGGTCCCTACTTTAGAAGAATAATCCATAAATGAGTTGATCACTTGGAACTGATTCTCAACTCATCATACTAAAGACGACTTAAGAAAGAAATATGTTTGCTCTCTGAGCGAAAAATTATGCAATAGTCAAGCCTTGAACGGTGACAATCAGTATCATAGCTATTTGTTAGGTAGTTTGCTATTCTAGTTCGATCTGAGCTTTGCTTTAAACATTTGTGCAGCTAGGCAGGTAGTCTGAAAAAGGACTCTGAACCAACATAGATAACCAAAATGACCATTCAATTCTTTGGTGCAGCCCGCACCGTAACAGGTAGTAAACATTTGATCACGACCGAACAGGGCACTCAAATTCTTCTCGATTGCGGGCTATTCCAGGGAATCAATACTGATGAGCTTAATCAAACATTTGGCTTCAATCCTGAAAAGGTCAACTACATGGTTTTGTCCCATGCTCACATTGATCATACTGGTCTGATTCCCAGATTAGTT
The DNA here is from genome assembly GCF_054776615.1 of Spirosoma pomorum. Classification (NCBI taxonomy): domain Bacteria; kingdom Pseudomonadati; phylum Bacteroidota; class Cytophagia; order Cytophagales; family Cytophagaceae; genus Spirosoma; species Spirosoma pomorum. The sequence goes on along the minus strand of NZ_BAAHBP010000025.1, from coordinate 30,885 downwards.
CGGCAGGGATTTAAGGGGCCAATCTTTACCACGTCGGCTACCGTCGATTTATGCGAGATTATGCTGATGGATAGCGCCCGAATTCAGGAACGGGATCTGGAACGCGTTAACAAACGTCGGAGGTATCGAGGAGAACCTGAGCTTGAAGCATTATATGACGAAGACGACGTAACAAAAGCTCTCGCTCAGATGCAGCGGGTCAACTACAACCAGCCGTTCAGCATCTGCGAGGAGGTAACCGGTTTACTGACCGACGCAGCACATTTGTTGGGCAGTGCTGCTATCAGCTTAACCATTCGGGAGAAGGAGGGCGAAAAGAAGCTATTCTTCAGTGGCGACATTGGCCGGCCAGAAGATAAAATCCTGCGTAAACCTGATCCGTTTCCACAAGCTGACTATATCATCTGCGAGTCAACCTATGGCGATCGGCTGCACGAGAAAGAGCCAGATGTGAAAGCACACCTGCTACGTATTGTCGAAAAAACGTGCTTGGCTAATGGTGGGAAGCTGCTGATACCTGCTTTCGCCGTTGATCGGACTCAGGAGTTGATTTACGCGCTGGATCAACTGTCAAGCGAAGGTAAGTTACCCCGGTTGCCGGTTTACATCGATAGCCCAATGTCAGTGAAAGCAACGGACGTAATGCGGGATCATGAAGAGGATTTCAACCCTGAGATTCTGGCGTATGTCAAAAAGGATGGCGATGCCTTTAGTTTTCCAAGTCTGCATTACGTGACGGACGTAGAAGAGTCAAAGGCAATCAATGGTCGTGATGAACCCTGTATCATTATCGCGCCGTCAGGAATGGCCGAGGCTGGTCGTATCAAACACCACATCAAAAATAACATCGAAGACCCGCGCACAACGATCCTATTGGTGGGTTACGCATCACCTAATAGTCTTGGCGGGGCACTCAAGCGGAACGAGAGGCAGGTTACTATATTTGGTGAAGAATATACGGTCGCGGCTACCATCGAAATAATGGATTCCTTTTCGGCGCATGGCGACTATAACGAGATGCTTGAGTTTTTAAGCTGTCAGGACGCGAGCCAAGTCAAACATGTCTTTCTCGTACACGGCGATTATGATAAGCAATTAATCTGGCGGGAAAAATTGTATGAAGCCGGCTTTCAGAACGTTTCTATTCCGGACATGCGAGAGAAAGTTACATTGTAATTCAACAAAAAACCTCGACTTGAATGAGCCGAGGTTTTTTGTTGAATTATGGACTAGCAACTTCACGTAAATTGCACACGGGAAAAACAGCGATTCAGGACAATACGATATACTTTACCAAACTGTGCGTAACACCACCGTTTAAGTTGTTTAACTTCGTCAGGCATCGTAAGCAATTGAATGGCTTTCGCCAGTTCTTTCTCGAACAGTGCTTTATCAAAACTCACCTTCTGAAGGATCGTTTTGATGTATTCAAGCATTGAGAGCATAACAGTTAATCAGTTTAAGGAATCAACAAAAAAGAAAGGTTTATTGGTCTGTAAGTAGCAGACGTAACTAAACCTGTAACGCCATCTACTGTGATTTGTTGCTGTAAAATTAGCTTTGGATTTGTATTATTAAAATTAATATTTGTACTATTTTTTTTAATTTCTGCACCTGTTTTAAGTCAATCAGCTGACAATGTATCAGTTATTGAATTCGGTGAGACTACTTTTTCGATTGAACGGCCCTTTACTATTACGGTGATTATTCCAGGGAGTGAGACAAGGCCCAGCATCGCTTTTCCTGATATTCCAGGTTTCACCAAAAAAGGGATATCTGCCAGCGTAACGACTAGTGAGGTGGACGGTAAAACAGTGACCAGTCAGGTCATTACGCAAAGCTATCAGGCAAAAGCTACGGGCCAGTTTCAGTTGTTGCCATTTAGTTTGACTATTAACGATGAAGTGATTCGATCGGAGGGGATGACGTTAACTGTTCGGGGGACGGCAGCAACCAGCCAGCCAAATTCGGCGACAGCGACAACTAAAATTACCCCCCCCGCCGGAGCCGCTTTTTTATTGCTTCGTCCTTCTAAGAATAGCATCTATACTGGGGAAGGTGTTGCCCTGACATTATCCTTTTTCGTGGCTGATAATTATCCGTACATTCTCGACTTCACGGCGCTCGACCGGCAGCTTCAGATCATCACGAAAAAAATAAGGCCCGTTAACGCTTGGGAAGAAAACCTGAACATTTCGGAATTGAAACCAACCAACGTAACGATCGGGGGTAAGAAATTCAGAGAGTACAGGATATATCAGGCTATCTTTTTTCCGTTGGCTAACCGCCCCATTCGTATCCCATCAGTATCATTGCAGTTAAGTCGACGCCCTATTATTGGGCCGCCAGCGTCCCAGCCCGAGACTATTTCATTCGCAAGTACTCCTCTGACGATTGCTGTTAAAGCATTACCGATACATCCGTTACGTGGTCGTGTAGCCGTCGGTACGTTCCGATTGGAAGAGAGCTTGGAGCGGCAGCGAGTGCAGGTGGGACAGAGCGTTCGTTATCGATTCGGGATTGCGGGTGAAGGAAACATTGCTACGCTGACACCACCGACGCTACTAAACGAAACGAATAGCGCCGACATATTTCCGCCTGAAGAGCGGCAAATCATCAACCGGCAAGATGACCGGGTAACGGGGCGAAAAACGTTTACGTATTTCATTGTACCCCACCAGAACGGAGTTATTTCGCTGGCTAACCGATTCCAGTGGATATTTTTTGACCCACAGTCACAGCGGTATGATACGTTACGTCCAGGACTTCGATTACGAGTGGGCAGCGGAGGACAGGATCTACCGGCCGACTCGATGGCAACTCTAACCAATACGAACCAAAACACTGGCCCTGGCTCGATTTACAAGGGCCTGGCCCAACTTGATAGTACCGATCAACCCATTAGTGCAGCAACCATAATTCGAATTATTGCGAATTTTCTGATTGTTTTTATGCTGATAGGGATGATTTTTGTCTTTTTTAGAAAATGACCCAATCGCTGGCAGTCAGCGAATTTTGTCCAGACTCGGCCTTGCCGACTAGTTATGAGCAGTACTTACGGAACAATTTTTAAGATAGCTACCTTCGGCGAATCGCATGGCCCCGCAATCGGCGTTGTGATTGACGGATGTCCCGCTGGTCTCGCCTTCGATCTTGATTTCATTCAGCACGAACTGGATCGGCGTAAACCAGGACAGTCACGCATAACCACCCAACGGCGGGAGGCTGACGAGTTTGAGGTCCTGTCCGGCGTGTTTGAGGAAAAGACACAGGGAACGCCTATTGCGCTATTGATTCGCAACACAGATCAGCGTAGCAAAGACTACGGCCATATTGCTGAACAGTTCCGGCCTTCACACGCTGACTACACGTACCAGGCTAAATATGGTACGCGTGATTATCGGGGTGGGGGACGTTCGTCAGCCCGAGAAACGGCAGCCCGTGTTGCCGCCGGGGCGGTAGCTAAACTCTTATTGGCTCAACTGGGAGTTAAGATTCAGGCGTACGTATCGCAGGTTGGGGCGATGAAACTGGAAAAAAGTTATTCGACACTAAATCTTGCTCTGGCCGAAGAGAACGCCGTTCGTTGCCCTGATCCGGTTATGGCCGAACAGATGTTTCAGTATATCGATGAGACGCGTAAGCGAGGAGATTCCATTGGTGGGGTGGTTGATTGCGTCGTAACTGGGGTACCAGCCGGATGGGGTGAACCCGTCTTTGATAAGCTACACGCTGAGCTGGGTAAGGCAATGCTAAGCATCAACGCCGTTAAAGGGTTTGAATACGGCAGCGGCTTTGCAGGCGTGGAGGAATACGGATCTACGCATAACGACGAATTTTTCACCGATGCTGACGGGCGTGTTCGTACAAAAACCAATAAGTCGGGTGGTATTCAGGGCGGTATTAGCAATGGGGAAGAAATCTATTTTCGGACGGCGTTTAAGCCAGTTGCTACCATCATGCAGGACCAGGATAGCGTCGATGTTAACGGGCAGCCGGTGACCGTATCAGGAAAAGGCCGGCATGACCCTTGCGTTGTCCCTCGTGCTGTACCCATTGTTGAGGCAATGGCTGCACTAGTATTAGCCGATATGTATCTCCGTAATCGCGTTGCTTAGGTTGAGTCACTCAAAGCGATCGAACACTTGTAGGTATTTTGGTTTTCCGTAAGAAAAGGTAGCGTTGATGCTACTCCTTCTTACGGAAAACCGACTGCATGATGGCAAAGCCCAAAAAGCCGAAGCCAATGGCTTGCCCGATAATACCGACACTTAGCAGTGTTCCGGCCCAAGCTTGTCCTTTGTAAACAGACCCAAGCAGCAGTAGCACAATACCACTTAGCCAAAATCCGGCTGCTAGCAGAACATATTTATTTTTGATAGTGACCATACGCGTTTCCTTAATCAGCTTATTGAGCTTTCTGTTACGTAAACCAACGCTGTGGCTGACAGGTTTTTGTCTGCCAATTGTTACGTTAGCACAGTCCTCCTTGCAGCGATTCGAGTTTCATCGCGGGCTTATGGGAACGCAATTTACGCTAGTCTTCTACACAACGGATAGCCTGACCGCCAATCGAATTAACAACGCTGTTTCGGCACGGATGGATTCACTCAATCAGGTCATGAGTGATTATATGGACGGTTCGGAAATCAACCGACTATCCGAAAGCAGTGGGTCTGGCCGGTGGGTACCAGTCTCGGCCGATTTATTCAACGTTTTACAACAGGCGCAGTACATTGCCATACATTCCAATGGGCGGTTTGATCCTACCATCGGCCCATTGTCTTTACTATGGCGCCGGGCTGTTCGACGTAACGAATTCCCCTCTTCAGCGGAACGACGTCGGGCGCGTCGATCAGTCGGTTATCGATTGATGAAACTAGATTCTCAACGACATGCGGTATTTCTCAAAAAACCGGGTATGCGGTTGGATGTGGGTGGCATTGGGCAAGGATTTGCCATCGACGAAGGACGTAAAGTGCTGGACAAGCTGGGCGTAAAATCAGCGCTACTTGATATAGGAGGAGACATTCTGGTCAGTGCCGCACCACCAGCTACTACAGGATGGCGCATTGCTGTACCCGACAAGAATGGTAAAGAAACGACGTTGCTATTGACGAATGCCGCTATTACTACATCCGGCGACACCCATCGATTTCTGCTATATAAAGGCAGAAAGTACTCGCACATCATGAACCCGTATTCCGGCTTAGGCATACGGCGTTTTATGCGAGTAACTGTATTGGCCCCAGATGGCTATCGGGCAGATGCTCTTACCAAAGTTTTCAGTGTAGCCCGTCCGGGTGAACGTAAGAAGATGCTCCGTCAATTTCCCGGTATCAGTGTACACATCATTGAAAATAAAAAGGGACAACTGCAGCAGTGGCAGTCATCCCCTTTCAACTGATAGATTAATCGGCTAAACCGTGATCGTTTTGCCTGGTACGGCAATCTGATACATACCGTTGGCATCAGGCAGGCTTTTCGGCATCGCGTCCCAGGCCAGTTTGTCGGGGAAGAGGTCAATCTGAGAATTTAGCGCTTCGTCCCATTTGACTACCTTGCCGGAGTAAGTAGCCATCCGGCCCATAATAGCCGTCATTGTACTTTTGGCAACGCGTTCGGCATCCGCGAATTTGTATTCACCCTTGGCTATGGCATCAAACAACTCATCGTGTTCAATCTGGTAAGGGTTGCCATCCGCTTTACTATTGTGCGTATAAATAGGCTGGCCCGTATAAGACATCAAAACGCTCTTCTTCGGCTCGAACGAATCAATTTTTCCCTTTGTGCCTAAAAACATTTCATCAACCTTGCTGTAGGTACCTTCGTAATGGCGACACTGGCTGTTGATCGTCGTACCGTCTTCGTAGACGTAATCAACGATGTGGTGGTCAAAAATTTCACCGTAATCTTTTCCCGTTCGAACCTGGCGGCCACCCGTACCCTGGCAAGAAACGGGGTAGCTATTTTTGGCCCAGTTTGCTACGTCGATGTTGTGCACATGCTGTTCGTTGATGTGATCACCACATAACCAGTTGAAATAATACCAGTTGCGCATCTGGTAATCCATCTCAGTCTGATTCGGCTTACGAGGCTTCTGCCAGACGCCACCACTAATCCAGTACACCTGACCGCCAACAATATCACCGATAGCACCATCGTGGATGCGCTTCATTACCTCGCGATAGTTGGGTTGATAACGACGTTGCAGACCAACGACTACGTTTAGTTTCTTCCGCTTAGCTTCTTCGGCCGCTGCCAGCACCCGCCGAACGCCTGGCGCATCGGTAGCGACGGGTTTTTCCATGAAAACTTGCTTGCCTTGCCGAACAGCCTCTTCAAAATGGCTGGGCCGAAAGCCCGGTGGCGTTGCCAGAATAACAACATCAGCCAGCGCAATCGCTTGCTTATAACCGTCGAAGCCAACAAACTTATTCTCTTCAGGAACCACTACTTTGGGCGTTCCGTCGGCAGCTTTCAGGTTGCGGCCCATCAAGGCTTTGTAGGCATCGTCTAGTCGATCGCGGAAAGCGTCGGCCATTGCCACAATTTTTACATTTTGCTTAGTATTCAGCGCTTGTTGAGCGGCTCCCGTTCCCCGACCTCCGCAACCGATCAGCGCTACTTTGATCGTATCGTTCGCTGTGAAATAATAGCCAGCGGCCCGGCTACTAAATGGAAGGCTGCTCAAGATGGCCCCTCCAGTCAATAGGCTAGAGGCTTTAATAAAATCGCGTCGGCCGGTATTTTCCGGGAGCTTGTTCTCTTCTGTGCTCATATTACGTGGCAGTTTGATATCCTGATCGAAAACAGAAAGACAAGGACTGGCACGATTTACTACCCTAAAATAAATCCGACCTTAAAAACTAGGAACCGGTCATTTGCTTACTTTATAATCGAATTGCTTAGTTGCCTAAAGGGCGTAATTAGTTATAAATGAATGATCTTTACTGTACCAACGAATATTCATAACCGATGAAAGAACTGTCTACCTTTAGTTGGATCACCTGCCTATGTTTTTGCCTTTGTATTTATCAGCCTACTACTGCTCAAACTCGCTTGGCGGGGAAGGTAATTAATGCTGTTAGACAGGAGGTATTACCCGGAATTAGTATTGCTGTCAAAGGCAAAGTGGCAGGAACGATCACTGGCGAGAACGGTAAATTTTCACTGACGACCTCTGTTCCAACTCCATTCACTATTGCGATTACGGGCGTTGGTTTTCAGACTCAGGAACGAACGATTACCTCCGATCAAACTAACCTTACTATTGAGTTGCGGGAACAGCCCATACTGGGACAGGAAGTAGTGGTGGCTGCTTCACGAGTGGAAGAAAACGTAATGAAATCGCCGGTATCGGTTGAAAAGCTGGACTTGCGGGCTATTCAGTCGACGCCCGCTGCTACGTTCTATGATGCGTTGAGTAACCTGAAAGGGGTTGATATGGGTACGCAGAGTCTTACGTTTCGTTCGGTCAATGTTCGGGGATTCGGCGCGAATGGAAACCTACGGGTTGTGCAGCTTGTCGACGGAATGGATAATCAGGCTCCAGGGCTTAACTTCTCTATTGGCAACATCGCTGGTGTATCAGAACTGGATCTGGAGAGTGTCGAATTATTGCCAGGGGCGGCCTCGGCTCTGTATGGTCCTAACGCGATCAATGGGTTGTTGCTGATGACGTCAAAAAGTCCGTTTTTGTACCAAGGGTTGAGCGCACAGGTAAAAGCCGGAGCCATGAACGCGTCCAACCGGAGCACCGCCGTTACGCCTTACTACGATCTGGCAGTTCGGTACGCGAAAGCATTTAATAATAAGCTAGCGGTCAAAGCCAATGTATCTTACTTGAAAGCTACCGACTGGCAGGCGACCGATTATCGTGATCAAAGCTTCGCAAATGGCTATACGCTCGAAACCGGTAACCAGCAAAATAACCCCGGTTACGATGGTATCAACGTATATGGGGACGCCAGCGCCAATTTGTATAGCAGTTTGTACGGCAATGGTCAACCAGGTACGGGCGCGAATGGTACTTCGCAGCTCTTAGGATTAATCCAGAGTACGCAGATTCCACTGGCAAATAACCAAACCTTACCGCAACTGACTGGACAAACGCCACAGCAGCTTTTTAACACTATTATTCCCAACATAACCATTTCACGTACCGGCTACCGGGAGCAGGATCTGATTGACTACAAAATCAGTAATTTGAAACTGAGTGGGGCTGTTCACTATCGTATTAATGACGCAGTGGAACTGATTGGGCAGGCAAACTGGGGGACCGGCACGACAGTCTACACGGGTATCGATCGATTTTACATCAAAGGCTTCTCGCTAGGGCAGTATAAGCTGGAATTGAAAGGAGCTAATTTCTTCGTTCGGGCCTACACTACGCAGGAACGATCAGGGGACGCATATGCCACTGGTATCCTTGGGCAGGGTATTAATGAAGCCTGGAAAGGAAGTGTCGCCGGGTGGTTTCCCCAACTTTTTGGCAGTTACGCCCAGAGCGCCTTACTAGGTTATGCTCAGTCCTATCTGGGAGCAGTCAGTAGTGGTCAATCAGCCGCAGCCGCCCAGGCTAGTGCTCAGGCTTTTGTCAATAGCCAACAGAATGCCTGGCTGGGCGTAGCACGCGGTATTGCCGACAACGGTCGGTTCGAACCGGGCAGTGCCGCCTTTCAACAAGCGTTTGAGACGGTGGCTACCAAACCAATTCCTGGTGATGACCAGGGGGTAGGGGCTCGGTTTGTGGACAAGACAAACCTGTACCACGGTGAATTCATGTATAACTTCAACAAGCTGATTAAGCCATCAACGCTGGAACTGATCGTTGGGGGAAATGTCAGGCGATACGCACTCAATTCGAACGGTACTATTTTCCTGACAAAAGAAGACGGTTCCGAATACACAATTAATGAATTTGGCGGCTACGCACAGGCCGCTAAAACGATAGCGAACGTACTAAAACTTACGGGGTCAATTCGGTACGATAAGAATCAGAATTTTAAACCACAGCTTAGCCCCAGGCTATCAACGGTGGTGACCGTTGCGGGTGTGCATAATTTCCGGGCCTCCTTTCAACAGGGGTTTCGGATCCCAACAACGCAGTCTCAGTACATAAACCTGAATACACCAACGGCCCGACTGGTCGGTGGATTACCTGTCTTTGCGCAGAAATATAACTTTGCTGGTAACCCGATCTATACCTCTACGTCGGTATTAGCCTTCGCCAGTGCAGTACAAAACGGGACATCCCCAGCTCAGGCTAGTACCTTGCTAGAGTGGTTTGTAAATCCTGGTTACGATCCGGAACGGGTAGAAACGTATGAGATTGGGTACAAGGCGCTGCTCAAAAATCGTCTGTTTATTGATGCATACTACTACTACAATCGCTTTCTCAATTTTGAAGGGTCACAGGCCGTTGCTCAGGATAATTCGCCGGGGGGAAGTGGTTTCCCCTTATCATTGCTGAGTAACACGACGCGTAACGTCTACACGTTTCCGGTTAATGCACCCATTCAACTGAAAAATGCAGGCTGGGCCGTCAGTCTTGACTATATACTTCCCAAGAACTTCACTGTGGGGGGCAACGTGTCTTTCAATACGCTACTGAACAGTGATAAAATTCCCTACGGATTTATAACAAACTTCAACACACCTAAATACCGGTACAACGTATCGTTTGGAAACCGGAATTTTCAGCAGACCGGAATCGGATTTAGCGTGGTCTGGAGACACCAGGATGCGTTTGTCTGGGAGTCGAGTTTTGCCAACATTGAAGCCCTCAACCGTCGGCAGACTGTTATTCCAGCCTTTGGTACTTTAGATGCGCAGATCAACAAGCAATTGAAGCAGTATAGGTCAACGCTAAAACTGGGAGGGACTAATCTTCTGGGGAACCTGTATCGGCAGTCCTGGGGAAATCCACTCATTGGTAGCCAATACTACATTAGCTTATTAATCGAGTAACGATTTTTATCAATCAGCAGCTGATTTACGAGAAGCGTAACCAACTACTATACCTCACATTTGATGGTTGATTGGGGGCAATCTGAACGTATTAAGCAGGAAATGCCTTATTTCCTGCGGATACTAGCACGAAAACACCTTGGCTGATTCTACTTCTCCCGAACCAACATCCTCCGCTCCCTTACCACGTCGACTGAACCTCCTACAGGGGACGGCGCTCAACATGATTGATATGGTGGGCATTGGACCATTCGTTGTGTTGCCGCTAGTTATAAAAACGCTGGGTGGACCGCAGTTTATCTGGGCTTGGGTGCTGGGGGCGGTCGTGTCGCTTATTGATGCGTTTGTCTGGGCTGAGTTGGGGGCTGCTTTTCCACAGGCGGGAGGTAGCTACAACTTTCTCAAAATAGCCTATGGCGAACGACGCTGGGGCAAACTGCTATCATTTCTTTACGTCTGGCAAACGTTGATTCAGGCTCCACTGGTTATGGCGTCGGGCGCGATTGGTTTTGCCCAGTACGCATCGTACTTAATGCCGCTGGAGGAGTGGCAACGTCGTCTTGTATCAGGTGGTGTCGTTCTGATAATCATTGCCCTGCTCTACCGCCGAATTGATTCCATCGGTAAGATCGGACTAATCATGTGGGGGGCTGTGTTGCTTACACTGGGTTGGATTATCATAGGCGGGCTCACGAACAGTCGCATTCCGCTGGCAACTACGTTCGACTCTATTCAGGCGGTTAGCGGTAGTGTACTGGCCGTCGGACTTGGGCAGGCGTCTGTGAAAACTATTTACTGTTATTTGGGGTACTACAACGTTTGCCATCTGGGCGGAGAGATTCAGCGACCGACGCGAAACATTCCAGCCAGCATGTTCATTTCGATTGTGGGTATCGCTGCGCTGTACTTGTTAATGAATCTTTCGGTTGTCAGTGTTGTGCCCTGGCAGGAAGCACAGAACAGTGAGTTCATCGTCAGTACGTTTGTGGAAACCCTTTACGGGCCTGAAGCAGCTCGACTAGCAACGATTCTAGTATTGCTGGTTGCTTTTTCGTCGCTGTTTGCTGTGCTGCTGGGTTACTCACGCGTACCCTACGCTGCTGCTGCTGACGGGCAATTTTTCTCGATTTTCGCCAAATTGCACCCCACTCGTCAATTCCCTTACGTCTCTTTGTTATTTCTGGGTGGCTTAGGGTTTGTCTTTAGCCTCCTTTTTCGCTTGGGGGATGTTATTACGGCTATCCTGGCAATGCGGATTATGGTCCAGTTTGTCGGGCAGGCAATCGGTTTGTTACTGTTGCACCGACGACGTAATGCTATCGAATTTCCTTTTCGAATGCCTTTCTACCCAATACCGGTTCTATTAGCGATTAGCGTCTGGCTATTTGTCTTCGTATCTACAGGGTTACCGTTCATCCTCTCTGGAATCACAGTGACAGCTGTGGGTGTCATCGCCTTCCTGTTATCGGCAGGCGTACGTAAGCAATGGCCCTTTCAGCCGACATCAGGAGCTAATCCGTAAATCGAGCTGACTAATGTCGTCTTCGCCATTTAGGTTATTGCCAGTAGGAGACTGGCTACCCGGAGTCGAATTCGGGTCAGCCTGGTCAACCTGCCAGATCTGCGCTGTGCTTTTAAGCGGAGTGTTCGCCTGGACCTGAGCCGTAAAGATCAGTATGACAGAGCTATTGCTGGGTAACGACGACACACTACAGTCCAGGATAGCATAAGCGCTAGTACTGGCGACCTGCACGAAGCCCGTAGGCGATGAAACAAAACGGAGGCCACGTAACGTGTCCCGTACCACGACATTCGTTGCTGTCAACCCGCCTGCGTTGGTGACTAAGACCGAAAAAGAAACAACAGATCCAACTTTAGAAACTAGGCTACCAACTACTTGGCGAACTGACAGATCAGCTTTGTTCGCGTCTGCCACTGGTTGATTCGAAACAACTGCTGGCAAAGGTGTTTGGTTGGGGTTGGGTGATGTGTATAAAGCGCCTGCTGCTGAAGTCGTGCGCATATCGACGGTTGCCGTGTCATCCTGCCCATCGCCTGTCCCCGAATTTGGCTGAGAATCCGGATCTGGTTGGCTGCTGGTAGTAATCTGAACTGCGTTTTGATAAGCACCCGCTTGCGTGGGGATGAGTTGATATCGGAACGTAGTAGAAGACCCGCGGCTTAGTGATATGTTACCGGCGGTGACTAGCGAATTAGCCGCCGTTATGCCTGCGTCACCGTTCAGGAACGAGAGCCCTTCAGGTAGACGGTTCTGCCAGCTGATACCCATTGCATCATCCGGTCCATTATTAAATACAGTCACTGCATACGTAACGGGCTGGTTCTGCACAGCTATCCGGGGTGTAGCAACAAGCTGAATACTTAAGTCGGCGTTGCTTTGCTGAGTGACTGCCCCATTAACAACCGTAACAATATAGTCTTCTGTTTCGCCGTATGTGTAGGAGCCACAAGGATCACTAGGTACAATATCATAGGCCAATACAACCCGGATCGCCAATGAACCTGAGGCTACAGTTGAGGGGATCGTTATGGCTCCCGTAAATCGTTCCCGTACAGTCGAGGGCGTTTGAAAAAGGCGTTCGCCTTGTTCAGTTTCATAGGCTCCGTTTCGATTAAGATCAGCCCAGATGCTAATTCCTTCGGGGTAATTCGCGCTTAGAAAGCTTCCACTGACCGTGTATTGCTGGCCTGCTGTAACCGTCGCCGACGTCGTAAATGAAGAATATCCATTGGGCGAACAGCCCGAGTTTTGACTTAGTGGTGTTGCATTCAGCGATAAACTGGCGAGCCCATCGCCGTAGAGGCAATTGGTTGTGTACACAGGGTTACAACCCCGAGTCGTGATACTGATAACCGAACTGACATTCGAAGTTGAATTGGCCGGCCGTACCCGATAATAGTAAGTTGTAAAGCTGGTCGTTTTGCTATCTACGAATGAAATTCGATTAGCACCTACTCCGCCAATCGGGACAAAGTTCGCATTGGGTTCTGTTGACCGCTCGATGAAATAACCGACCTCGTTGGTCGCATTATCCTGCCAAGTGAGCACGATGTTATTATCCTGAAGAGCGGCTCCCAGATTACTGATCATTGCTACATCAGCCGACGGGTAGTTAAGCGAATAGGCTGAGTGCGTCTGACGAAGCGCTAAGCCGGCCTGCATTCGATCGTACTGCCCCTGGCTAAAATTGTGCGTACAGGCAAAATAGTACGACATAATGTTCGTAATGGAAGGTTGATACAATGCTCCCTGTGCATCTCTGGCCGTACCATTATAAACCTGACAGCCATTTTGAAATGCTGTGGTCGCATCCGAACGACCAAAAGGATCTGCGGGCGTATCACAGAGCTCGTCGCCTGTAGTCATGCAGTTTGCTCCATTCCCCCGCGTCACTAGTTCGTCTGTACCTACACTGCTTTTACCAAACGTGTGAATTAGATTGAAGTTATGGCCTAATTCATGTGGAATCAATCGGTTACCTAGATCGGCCTCATCGTCTTCATCCAGAATAAATGAGCGGGTTGACTGAACAGTATTGCTTGGGAAATAGGCATACCCAGCTACACTCGCGTTCGTAAACGTGTGGATATAATATTGATTCAGCGCATTGTTTACGTCGCGGCCGTTTATCCCCGACTCGTCAAAGGCCGGAAATCCGTTGAAAAGGTCATCGTTATTGATGTAATCAGGAGTCGTTCCTGCCAGGTAAAACTGAACGCCAGCGTTGTTATTGAGGTAATAGCGATTCGTGTTGGCAATGACATTCACGAGTTTGTCTAATGACATGCCGTCTGTTCCGTCACTGCGCCGAATAATATGGGGGCGGATGGGCACGTATGTAATGACGTTGATATTGGCTCCTGACGTCTTTTTTACCCACAGGGCAGCCGCAGCCTGGCTGCTCAATTTACGTTGTTCATCGTCGCTCAGATCAGGGGTCGCACAACTAGGACGTTGTCTGTCTGATATGTGCTGCGCCTGAAGAAGGATGGCTGATAACGTTAGTACAAGGCTAAATAACCAACGTAGAGATGCTACCATAGAGGAGAAGGAAGAGTAGGTGCGTAGCTCAAATTTTATTCCAAATGCAATTACGCCAGCAGGAGAGGCACGCGAATCAGACCCTAATGATACGTAAAAGGTTGTAATGCTGGTTTAGACCTGATCATACACTAAAAATTAATCGTTCGCTTAACGCGAAAGCCAACTCACCGCGCGTCGAAATTGACGTTGCAATCAGGTCGAAATTGACGTTGCAATCAGTTGGCTTTCGCGTTATCAAATGGCAATCTCAGGCCAGCGCTTCAAACAAAATTTCGGCTGGATGTTTCGCCTTACGGCCGGTGCCATCCTTGATCTGGTGGCGGCAGGACGTGCCGGGAGCGGCAATAATGACGTCGTCGGGCTGCTGGCGAACTGTTGGAAATAGCACCAACTCGCCAATTTGCATGGACACATCGTAATGCTCGGCCTCGTAACCGAACGACCCCGCCATACCGCAGCATCCCGAAGGAATTAGTTGAACGGTATAGTTTTTAGGCAGCGATAAAGACTTTTTACCCGGCACTAATGATGAAACAGCTTTCTGCTGGCAGTGACCATGCAGTTTGATCAAGCGCGTTTCAGTTGTGAAAACATCCGACGGGATGCGATTCGCATCAATCTCCCGGGCAACAAATTCTTCAAATGTTAGCGCATTTGTAGCAATACGGCGCGTTGCCTCAACCAACGATTCGTCCACCAGATCGGGATATTCGTCGCGGAACGTCAGAATTGCTGAGGGCTCCAGACCAACCAGTGGCGTTTCAGACGTAACGATATCCTGTAAGGCTCTGATATTTCGTTCGGCTAGCGTCTTGGCATATTTGAGCATCCCTTTCGACAAAGCCGCCCGTCCACTTTCGCCATGTTCCGGAATAATGACTTCGTAGCCTAGTCGCTCGAAGAGTTGAATTGCCTTTTGACCGACTGACACATCGTTATAGTTGGTGAACTCATCACAAAAGAGATATACCTTCCGCGACAGCTTTTCTGTGGATTTCGTTCGACTTTTCGCCCAACTATTAAGCGTTGTTTTCTCCAAAAGCGGCATCGTACGATCTGGGTGAAAACCAACGATCCGGTTAGCTATCCGCCGGGTGCCAGGCGTTCCCAGGATGCCATTCCATGCCCAGGGCACGAGGGCGGCCAGACTGGATAGCCGCGAAAAGTTAGCGATCAGCCGCGACCGGATGGGGACACCGTTTGTGTCGTAGTAATGCTGTAAGAATTCGGCTTTGAGTTTGGCTACGTCTACGTTTGATGGGCATTCGCTCTTGCAGCCTTTGCACGACAAACACAGATCGTAAACTTCCTTAATTTCTTCGTGGTCGAAGCGATTCTCTTTTGGCGAGCGGGTTAACATCTCGCGGAGAATGTTGGCCCTGGCTCGGGTCGTATCTTTCTCATTCCGAGTGGCCATGTAGCTTGGGCACATCGTACCGCCTGAAGCTTGTGTTTTTCGGCAATCGCCAGACCCATTGCATTGTTCAGCGTGCTGTAATACGTCCTGATCCTTGTACCGGAAGTACGTCTGGAAAGCAGGCGTCTGCTGATCTGCCTCATACCGTAGAAACGTGTCCATTGGGGGCGTTTCTACGATCTTGCCAGGATTGAAAATACCATCCGGGTCCCAGGTATGCTTGATTTCCCGCATGAGCTCGTAATTATGCGGTCCAACCATCTGCGGAATAAACTCACCCCGTAACCGGCCATCGCCATGCTCACCCGATAAAGAGCCGTCGTATTTTTTTACCAGCGTCGCAATCTCTTCGGCGATCATGCGGTATTGCTGGTGCCCCTCCTGCGTTTTCAGGTTGATAATTGGGCGGAGGTGAATTTCTCCCGAGCCGGCATGAGCGTAGTGCACTGCCGACATGCCATTTTTCTGAAGGATGTCGTTGAAATCGCGAATGAAATCAGGAAGGTCACGGACGTCAACGGCGGTATCTTCGATAACGGCGACGGCTTTTTCATCACCAGGCAGATTACCCAGTAGACCCAGACCGGCTTTACGAAGTGTCCAGATTTTCTTTGTGTCTTCGCCGAACAGGAGCGGATAATGATACCCTAGTCCCGCTGCCTGCATTTCAGCCTGCATCTCCTGAGCCAGTTGTTCGATCTCCTGCCGCGTGTCGCGCGATAGATCGACAACCAGGATAATCGGGAAATGATTGCTCGGCGTTTTCTGGACGAAAAAGCTATTTTTCTTCTGTTCCGGGTTACTGTCAGCCCGTTCCAGGATGATGTCATCAATTAGCTCGACGGCATACGGTCCATACTTTAGCGCCACAAGAGTGGTCCGGAGCGCTTCGTCGATGGAGTGACAGTGCACACAAACCAACCCGCCCTCTTTGGGAGGCAGAGGGACCAGATTAAGTTTGATTTCAGTAATGAAGCAAAGCGTTCCTTCTGATCCCGCGATGAACTTTGCCAAATTGAAGGGAGGTCCATCTGGCGTGAAGGGTTCCATACCAAGCAACGTATCAAGTGCGTAGCCCGTGTTTCGGCGTTCGATCGTGCTTTTGGGGAAATTTTTGCGAATCTCATCCTGATTAGAGGAATCAGAAAGAATTGCGTTTGTCTTAAGTAGAATTTTGTCCGCCAGCGTCGCTAAACCATTTCGGCGACTTGCTTCAGCAACCTGCTTCGTAAAATTCCAACCACTCGTATCGCTGAATTCAATCTCGGAGCCATCCGCCAATAGAGCCTTAACGGCTAGCGTATGTTCGCGGGTGGCTCGATACACTACTGAGTTAGAACCGCAGGAGTTGTTACCCACCATCCCCCCAATCATAGCACGATTGGCCGTTGAGGTTTCTGGACCGAAGTAGAGACCGTAGGGCTTCAAAAACTGGTTGAGTTCATCACGGATTACACCCGGCTGCACCCGCACCCACTTCTCATCGGGATTGATTTCCAGAATCTTGGTGAAGTGCTTTGAAACGTCTACTACAATACCACTACCAACAACCTGACCGGCCAGTGAGGTGCCAGCCGTGCGAGGTATCAATGACGTTTTATGCGTTCGAGCAAAGTCAATTAGAACCTTCAGATCATCGACTGTCTTTGGCACAGCAACGGCCATTGGCATCTCACGATAAGCGGACGCATCAGTTGCGTAAAGGGTTCGCTGGGTAAAGTCATCATAGAGATCACCAGTCAATTGGTCGGCCAGTTGCCGAGTTGGAGCGGTATTCATGAGTAAGTAAAAGAGGCATCCACAGCAATTAGACAAATTTAGTGACTATAAGCTCATATTTTTTATATGGTATGTTAAAACTACTTATAAAAAGGCGGCTTGGTAAAATCATACTATGTGGTATATTTATACTCCGGTATAGTTCTTATAATCAGATGTATAGGTAATATTATTTCATTACGTTACTCGGAATTATTCAAACTGTGTATTAATTAATTTTTTTAATAATAACACTATATTGATGTTTAGTGTGCTTATTTTAATAAGCTGGCTTGTAAATTATGGTTACAGTTTGGTAATTTGCTACTAAGTTCAGTCTTATGTTCTATTCTTTCGTAGCACGTTTCCAAACGTGGTGTCTTACAGAGTACTGATTACACAGGATTGACGTTTTTTCACCCAAAACAGCGTGTGTTTGTTTTTAACTTTTTACTATCAAATCTATGATGGACAATTCCTACACAATCAATCACAGGAGTGATTACGTAGGCAATATCGGCAAGTCTCGGTTACAACGGCTAATGAAGACTACGTTGGCTGGAGCAATGACGATGCTGATACTCATTGCGACGCTGCAAGTAACCTATGCGCAGAGTGGAAAGACCGTTACTGGTAAAGTAACCGATCCGGGTGGAACTCTAGGGTTACCGGGCGTAACAATTCAGGTAAAGGGGACCACAAAAGGAACTACTACCGATGTAAACGGCGAGTACCGTTTGGCTGATGTTGCTGCCAACAACGTGCTTGTTTACAGCTCAATTGGCTACACAACGCAGGAAGTTTCCGTTGGAACTCGTACGACGATCGATATTTCGCTGGCAGAGGACAACAAAACTCTGAGCGAAGTCGTCGTTGTTGGTTATGGTAACCAACGGTCAAAGGACGTAACGGGTGCTGTTCAGTCGGTTGGTCCTAAGGATTTCAACAAAGGCGTTATTGCATCGCCAGAGCAGTTGCTTCAGGGCCGGGTTGCTGGTGTGCAAATCACCCCATCAAGCGGTGAACCTGGTGCTCCTATCAACGTACAAATTCGTGGTACGGCTTCATTACGTGGCGGTAACAACCCGCTGTTCGTCATCGATGGTGTCCCTCTGGATGGTGGTAGTACGGGTGACGGTGGTGTTGACTTCGGTGGTGGTTCTTCGGCCGCTCGTAACCCACTGGCTTTCTTGAACCCTTCTGATATTGAGAATATCTCGGTTCTGAAGGATGCTTCTGCTGCTGCTATTTATGGTGCGCGGGGTGCTAACGGCGTTGTTCTGATCACCACGAAAAAAGGAAAAGCTGGTGCGCCAATCTTCAATTTCTCGGCTTCAGCAGCTGTTTCGAGCCCGCAGAAACGGTACGACCTATTGAACGCATCAGATTTTGTTAGCGCAGCCGTTGCCGCTGGTGGCGATCGTGCAGTTCTCGACAGAGGAGCCGTTACAAACTGGCAAGATCAGGTTTTCAGAACATCTGTTAGCCAGATTTACAACGTCGGTTTCGGCGGTGGTACGCAGGATACGCGTTACTTCTTCTCATTAGGTTATCAGGACCAGCAAGGAATTATCAAAAACTCGTTCCAGAAACGGATTACGGGTCGTATCAACGCGTCGCACGAGCTGTTTAACGACAAGGTTATCATTGACATTAACGCAACAACGTCGGGAATCAATGACCGGTATGCACAAACGGGCGAAAACGCTGGTGCACAAGGTAATTTGATCGGGGCCATGATTCAGGCTAACCCAACCTATCCTGTCTATGATACGGATGGTACATTCTTCCAGCCTGGTGGTGACTACCGTAATCCAGCGGCTTTGATCAATTACATCAATGATCGGGGCACGACAAACCGTACGCTGGCAAATGCCAGTGTTACCTGGAAAATCCTGGATGGCTTACAGGCGAAGGCTAACTTCGGTATTGATAACTCGACGGCTGTTCGGGAAACTGCCCTCGATTCCCGTTTACGGGCCAACTATACAATCCCTCTTATCTACGCTGGATCGTCTACGTTGGCATCTGCTACAGTATATCGTGACAATTCGACCGGCTTAGGTGGTGGTGCCTACATTCAGAACCGCTTACGTAATTCTCGTCTGGTTGAATACACGCTGAACTACAACAAGGCGATTGGCAAAAGCAATCTGGACGCTCTGCTCGGGTTTTCATACCAGATCTTTGAGAACAAAAACAACTTTCTGGCAGGCGGCAACTTCCCTTACAACGAAAGCTCACTCAGCTATCTGGACAACATCGGTTCAGCAAACGCTAGCAACCGTACGTCGTTCGGTGCTGGCTCTGGCCGTAGCCAAAACGAGCTACAATCGTTCTTTGGTCGGGTGAACTACAGCATTCAGGACAAGTACTTGTTGACTGGTACATTACGGGTTGACGGTTCGTCGCGATTCGGTTTGAACAACAAATACGGTTATTTTCCGTCGATTGCTGCTGCTTGGCGTTTGTCCGAAGAAGAATTCATCCCGAAAGATATCTTCACGGATCTGAAACTACGTGTAAACTACGGGGTGACGGGTAACCAGGATTTCGAAGGTGGAGCCTCTAAAATTATCTTCCAGCTTAATTCAGATGGTTCGCAGACGCAGTTGAATAACCCGAACCCAGATCTGAAGTGGGAACAAAACAATACCATCGGTGCTGGTATTGATTTCTCTATCCTGAAAGGTAAACTGGGCGGAACAATCGATTACTTCCACAAAGCGGTTACGAACACGCTGTTCCAGGTATTCTACGCACAACCTGCTGCTGTGCAATACCGTTGGGTGAACCTGCCAGGACAAGTAATCAACGCCGGGGTTGAATTAAACCTGACGTATCAGGCGGTACAAACGGCTAAGTTTGGCTGGGAAGTGCTTTATAACATGACGTTCCTGAAGAACACAGTGAAAGGTCTGGGTACTGTAGTGCCAACCGGTACGATCAATGGTCAAGGTCTGTCTGGTGCGTATGCGCAGACGATCCGTGATGGGTATCCAATCTTCTCGTTCTTTATGCCACGATTCACGGGCTATGATAACAGTGGCTTCGGTACATACGCAGACAATGGTGCCGTTGCGTACCAAGGAGCTCCGCTACCAAAAATCCGCCTTGGTCTGACGAACAACTTTACCTTCGGTAATTTCAACGCTAGTGTATTCTTCAATGGTCAGTTTGGTGGATACATTTACAACAACACGACGAACGCATTATTCCTGAAAGGGCCACTGCGGTCTGGTCGCAACGTGTCGCCAGAAGCAGCTAATAGTCCAGAAAGTCCACTCAATCCTGGTTCGGTATCAACCCGCTTCCTGGAAAAGAGCGATTACATTCGGTTGAGCAACGCATCGATTGGCTACCGTTTCAATCTTCCACAAGGAAGCGTAGCCAAATCTCTGACCGTGTCGCTGGCTGGGCAGAATTTGCTGCTCTTCACCGGCTATACAGGTCTAAACCCAGACGTAAACACGGTTAAGTATTTGAACAATATCCCATCGTTGGGTATTGATTACACGCCTTACCCAGTTTCTCGGACTGTTACGCTTGGTTTGAACGTTGGATTTTAATTTAACTCCGGTCTACTGGCAATGCTACTAGACCGATTAACAGAACTAAGAAAATGATCAAACTATCAGGACACCAACTGTCCGTATTTTTTGGTGTAACTGCTTTACTTGGTGTAGCCAGTTGTACGAATCTGGATGACGCTGTTTTTGGGCGATTATCGTCGTCGGAAGCATCTGCTTCTACAGTTCCGCTCGATCCAACAAGTACCCTCCAGGGCGCCTATCAGTTGCTGAACAACATCGCAACAAACCAAGGAAACACGTATGCCATGGAAGAGCACCCATCCGATGAAATGATGGGTCCAACGCGGGGAACTGACTGGGATGACTTTGGCCGTTGGCGTCGTCTTCACCAACATACCTGGGATGCACAGAACGATCAGATCCTGGGAGCATGGAACGATCTTAATAGTGGCGTGTTCCGCTCAACGCAGGCAATATCCGTCGCTGGATCTAATGTCCAGTTAGCGGCTCAAGCGCGTTTTTTACGTGCGTTCTTTATGTATCACATTGTTGATTTATGGGGTCAGGTTCCTATTCGTGGAGTAAATGACTCGCCCGATTCCAACCCGACCGTTCTCAATCGGACGCAGGGAACCAACTATGTGATCACAGATTTACGTTACGCCTTTAACACCCTGACGGCAACATCGCCTAGTCAGGCAACGAAAGAAGCGGCTGCCGCTATGCTGGCGAAAGTCTATCTGAACAAAGCAGTTTATACGAATACTACCAGCCCCGCTGGTCCGTATACATTTGCGAAGGCAGATATGGACTCGGCAATATACTTCTCCAACCAGGTTATCAGTTCAAACAAATTTGCGCTGACCACAAGTGGTAATTACTTTGATAACTTCCACTGGGAGAATGATAGCCGTTCGAAAGAGCTGATCTTTACGATTGCCAATACAACAGCTAGCCAGCCTGGTAACGTGAGAAACCGGTACTACATGACGCTGCACTATAATCAGTACGTAAGCGCCTGGAATGGTTTTACGACGCTGGCTGACTTCTACAACAGCTTTGAAGCTTCTGATGAACGTCGCGGTGGAGCAGTTAATGGTTTCACAGGAACGACGGGGCTAAATGCAGGCTTCCTGGTTGGACAGCAGTATACCACGGCTCCTACGTCTGGAACCGCAGCTGCGTCAATCGTTGCTGCGAAAGATCGCCTAGGGAATCCGCTGATATTTACACCACAGGTTAACCTGTCGTATGCTACTGAGACGCAGGGTATCCGGGTTGTTAAATACCTACCGCAACCTGGAGCTGTCGATGCTCCTTCAAACGATTACGTGTTTTTGCGTTACGCTGACGTACTGCTAATGAAAGCGGAAGCCCTATTGCGGGGTGGTAGCGATTCGCAGGGTCAAACGGCCGCCGGTATCGTGAACAACCTGCGTACGACTCGGAAAGCATCGAGCTTAAGCACGGTTGATTTGAACGTTCTGCTCGCTGAGCGTGGTCGTGAATTGTATTGGGAAGGATGGCGCCGGAGCGACCAGATTCGTTTTGGTAAATTCCTGGATCCCGTGGATCAGCGTCCAACAACTTCACCGGCAACGGCTGTATTGTTCGTATTGCCACAACAGGCCGTTGACAGTAACCCAAATCTGAAACAGAACCCCGGCTATTAAGCCAGCGATTCTGTTATCGAAACAAAACAGCAGCCCGAAATCGGGCTGCTGTTTTGTTTCATCCGTTTGGAATACGAGCGGGTTACTTTTCGTTTATTGTTTGATGAAAAAAGTTGTCTACGGACTTTGTTTGGCTGTACTAACTGCCTGCTCTCCAAAGAAGACACTGTTTGAAAAAACAGACGCTGAAAAGACGGGTATTACGTTTGCAAATCAGCTAACGGAAACCGAGCGGGAGAACATCCTGGCGTTCGAGTACTTTTATAATGGTGGTGGAGTTGCTGCGGGGGATTTGAATAACGACGGTTTACCTGATCTGTACTTTACAGGTAATCAGGTTGGGAACAAGCTATACGTCAACAAGGGTAATCTGACATTTGACGATTTGACTAAAAAGGCTGGAGTAGAAGGGCGTACCGGAGGCTGGAAAACGGGTGTGACACTCGCCGACGTCAACGCTGACGGCTGGCTGGATATTTACGTCTGCTACTCGGGTTTACGTCCGGATTCGCTCCGCAAGAATCAACTCTTCATCAATAATCACAATCTTACGTTCACTGATAAAGCTGAGGAATACGGATTAGCCGACTCTGGTTATTCGGTACAGGCTAACTTCTTTGATTATGACCTGGATGGAGATCTGGATTGTTTCTTAATCAACCACGGCTTGTCCGATTATCAGCGTAAAGAAGCGGTAGCTATGCGATCGGAGCGTGATTACAACGCAGGTGATAAGCTACTGCGGAATGAGCTAACTACCCAGGGGCGCTTTATTGACGTGTCTGAGCAGGAAGGCATCAAAGGGAACCCTCTTGGCTTCGGGCTTGGCGTTGCCGTCTCGGATGTCAATGGGGATGGATATCCGGATGTATACGTAACAAATGACTTTGTCGAGGACGATTATCTGTACGTTAATCAACGCAGCCATCAGGCAAAAGGGCCAGCTTTTCGAGATGAGCTTCGGGAACGAGTTGCGCATACGTCTTACTCATCAATGGGTGTTGACATTGCCGATATTAACAACGACACGTTACCGGATATACTGACGCTGGACATGTTACCGGAAGATAACGCCCGGCAAAAATTGCTGCTCTGGCCCGATAGCTGGTCCGTTTACCAGGCACAGTTACAGAACGGTTTCTGGCATCAGAACATGCGGAATATGCTTCAGCTTCAGCAGCACAATGGGCAGTTTTCGGAGATCGGTCAGATTGCTGGGGTATCGAATACTGACTGGAGCTGGGGGGCTCTCCTGGCGGACTTTGATTTAGATGGACGTAAGGACATATTCATCAGTAATGGTCTCGGCCGCGATTTAACTAACGCTGATTTTGTTAAGTACGCCAGCGAGCAGGAAGAACAGCGCACCGGACAAGCGATGCTTGAACAGCTGAAGCAGATGCCATCGACGCCAACAAAAAACTATATCTTTCAGAATACGAGCACCGAAAATAATACTGTAAGCTTTACCAACCGACAAGCTGAATGGGGGTTCGACGAAAATATACGCGCTAATGGAAGTGCATACGCTGATTTGGATGGCGATGGTGATTTAGAAATCATCACCAACAATCTGAATGAAACAGCTCATATCTACAAGAACACAAGCCGGGAGCAGGAAATCGGACGTTTCCTTAAGATCAAACTAAAAGGGGGTGCGGCTAATCCCTTTGGCGTTGGGGCCACTGTACAGGTGGAGCAGGGGGGGAGTCGGCAGGTACAGGAGTTTTATCCAACTCGGGGCTACCTGGCGAGTAGCCATGACCAGCTACTGTTTGGTCTACCGAAAACTGATCGGCCCGTAAACGTAACGGTTCGCTGGCCAAACGGACTAACTCAGACTGTAAAAAACGTCGCGTTAGACCAAGCGTTGACTCTATCAATTAAGCAGGCTGACAAACCTGTTAACGCAGTTGCTAAACAAGCAAAAACGTTACTGACTGAAGTTTCAGAAGTCAATTGGCAGCACGTGATAAAGCCAACAAACGATTTTGAGCGTCAGCTCATGCTGCCTATGCACTATTCGTATACTGGACCGCGTCTGGCGGTTGGCGATGTGAATGGTGATGGGGAACCAGACGCGTACGTAGGTGGTACACCAGAGCAGCCAGGAACGCTATTGATGCAGAAAGCAAGTGTATTGACACCACAGCCATTAACCGGAGCTCAACCGCGAAAAAATACGGATGCGGTATTTGCTGATTTCAATGGAGATAAACAGCCTGACCTGTACGTAGTCAACGGCGGGTACGGGGTTCGCGATACAACCGACTTGCAGGATCAACTGTGGTTGAACTATGGCACCGGAAAGTTTAATCCGGCTACTTTGCCTACTGAAGGATCAAACGGTTCCTGCGTTAAGGCTTTTGACGTTGATAAGGATGGAGATATTGATTTATTCGTCGGGGGCCATGTACGACCTGGTAAATATCCATATGCCGATCAAAGTTTTCTGCTGATTAACGACGGTAAAGCTCAGTTCCGACAGATCAGCTTAGGCAAGTTGGGGCTAGTGTCCGATGCTGCCGTTGTTGACATGAACAAAGACGGCTGGCTTGATCTAGTTATTGTTGGTGAGTGGATGCCAGTAACTGTCTTGTTTAATCAGAAAGGAAAATTTTCGACTCAGAATCAACAGGTTTATAATAACCTGTCGGGTTGGTGGAATCGTATTAGCCAGGTAGACCTGGATGGTGACGGCGATGAAGACTTAATTGTTGGTAATCTCGGTCAGAATACGCAGATACGAGCAAGCGAGGCCGAACCGGCCACCTTAGTCTATGACGATTTTGATCGGAATGGGACAATCGATTGCTTCATGAATTACTATATTCAAGGCAAGTCTTACCCGGCGCACACCCGTGATGAAATCGGAGAGCAAATGCCTACGCTACGTAAAACGTTTACCAATTATCAACTCTATGCGAACGCAACAATCGAGCAATTTGCCGACGCTAACACAATAGAAAAGGCCAACCACCGAACAATTAACGAACTCCGAACGCTGGTACTGGAAAACCGAACTGGCGCAAATGGAACTAGCGAATTGATTCCGCATGAGCTTCCACAACCGGCCCAATACGCACCCGTGTACGCAATTCTACCGCAGGACTTCAACCAGGATGGACGACCGGACTTCCTACTGATGGGCAACAATTCCATGTTTCGACTGCGGATTGGTAAAGTAGATGCTAACCAAGGAGTCATGCTACTAAACCGGGGCAATTGGCGATTTGATTATGTGCCATCGGCGCGGTCTGGCCTTTTGGTTAAGGGCGATGTACGAGACGCAAAACGCCTTGGTAACTACGTTTTGGTCGGCCAGAATAACGACAAGCTACTCACTTTCAGAATAAATCATTAATTCAGCCACGCAGCTACCGTAACACATGCGTAACGTGCTTTTCCTACTAACCTTGGGCATACTAGGGCTAGTAAGTTGTAAATCCGATCCAGAGCCCCTGTTTCTTGAATTACCCGCTTCGCAGACAGGAATAGACTTCGCGAATCACATTCTGGACAAGAAAAATTTCAATATTTTCAACTACCGTAATTTTTACAACGGTGGCGGGGTAGCCATTGGCGACGTTAATAACGATGGCTTACCCGATGTATTCTTTACGTCCAACTTCGAGGAGAACAAACTATACCTGAATCGTACCAAACCTGGTACGAGCGATTTGAAGTTCGAAGACGTAACGAAGCAGGCTGGAATCGTGGGTAAAAAGTTCTGGTCAACGGGCGTTACGTTCGCCGACGTCAACGGAGATGGTCGATTAGACATCTACGTCTGCAACTCGGGTAGCCGGGATGCTCGGGGCAACCAATTGTACATCAACCAAGGCAGTAAAAACGGAATCCCTACATTCACCGAGCAGGCAGCAGCCTACGGGTTGGTGGACGGCGGCTTTTCTACCCATGCTGCTTTTTTCGATTACGATCGGGACGGTGATCTGGATATGTATCTGCTGAACAACAGCTTTACACCAATGGATCGGCTCGGCTACGCAAACCTACGCGAGACGCGTGATAAGCTGGGTGGGGATAAGCTATTCAGAAATAACGGAACGAACGCCGATGGTACCGCCAAACCTTTCACCGATGTATCCGCTGAGGCCGGTATCTACGGAAGTCTGATCGGGTTCGGTTTAGGCATCACGATTGGTGATGTGAACAACGACAACTGGCCGGATATCTATATTTCAAACGATTTTTACGAACGGGATTACCTTTACATAAACCAGAAAAACGGTACGTTCAAGGAGGAGATAGAGCAGTACATGGGGCACGTTAGCTTAGCCTCAATGGGAGCCGATATCGCTGACGTGAACAACGACGGCAATCTCGACATTTTCGTAACGGACATGCTACCGGGTGATGATTACCGGCTCAAAACGACAACTGCTTTTGATAGCTACGAACTGGGTCAATTGAAGGAAAGCCGCGACTTCTATTATCAGGACTCCCGGAACATGTTTCACCTGAACAACGGGAACGGTACCTTCTCCGAAATTGGCCGCATGACGGGTACTAGCGCTACTGACTGGAGCTGGGGGGCGCTGCTATTTGACATGGATATGGATGGTCGTAAAGACGTTTTCGTCGCCAACGGCATTGTTAAGGACTTGACAGATCAGGATTACGTATCGTTTTTGGCCGATAATCCTGATTTGCAGGCCATGATCGATGGCACCAAGAAGTTCGATTACAAAGAATACGTCAATAAAATGGGCTCCCGTCCCTTGCCTAACTATGCTTTCCGCAACCTGGGTAATGGGATGCAGTTTGAGAATAAAGCCGCCGAGTGGGGGCTGGCTGCCCCGTCGTTCTCCAATGGCTCTGCCTACGGGGATCTGGACAATGACGGGGACCTGGATCTAATCGTGAATAACAATGAGGCACCCGCATCGATCTACAAAAACACGTCGGTTGAGGTTAACCATAAGCATTTTCTGCGGGTAGGGCTGGATGGCTACGCGCAAAACAAAAATGCTATTGGGGCTAAAGTTTACGTCCATCAGGGCAAAGAAACGCAGTACCTTCAGCAGATGCCCAACCGGGGTTTCCAATCGTCCGTTGACTTGACGTTGGTCTTCGGGCTGGACAATAATGCTACAATTGATTCCGTAACGGTTATCTGGCCCGATGATAAGAAGCAAACGATTAAGCAGCCTAAAGCCGATGGAACGCTGAAACTGTCTTATAAAAACGCATCTCAGCGAGCCGTCTTTACTGATCAAAGTAAAGTCGAACCAGACTTTTTTAAGGATATAAGCGCTACAGCTAAACTAGACTACGTCCACCGGGAGAATGATTTTGTGGACTATAACCGCGATGGTCTTCTCAAGCAAATGCTGTCGCGGGAAGGTCCTGCGTTGGCATTTGGAGACGTAAACGGCGATGGGCTGGATGACGTATTTCTGGGTGGGGCTGTAAACATGCCCCGATCGCTCTATACGCAGAAACCCGATGGAACATTCAGCTTATGGAAGCAGCCCTTCCTGCTCGACGCGCTTTACACCGAAGATGTAGCTGCTACGTTCTTCGACGCGGACGGAGACAAAGATCTTGACCTTTACGTAGCTACGGGTGGTAATGAGTTCGCGGACAATACCGCGCTCGCGGATCGACTGTATCGCAATGATGGAAAAGGAAATTTCACCTGGGACAAGACGCTGCCCCGCACCTTGGAGAATAACTCTTGTGTAGCCGCAGCGGACTTTGATCGGGATGGTGATCTGGATCTATTTGTAGGAGGGCGAATGGTAGCTAGTGAATATGGTAAAAATCCGGATCAGGTCTTGTTGGTCAACGATGGAAAAGGAAACTTCCGGAAAGCCACGGCCGAGCTAATGCCGTTTTCCAAAGAAATAGGTATGGTTAAAGATGCCGTATGGGCAGACGTTGATAAAGATTCTTACCCTGACTTGGTTCTGGTTGGTGACTGGATGCCCATCACTATCCTGAAAAATAAAGGGGGTAAAGGTTTCGAGCGACTGGAAAACGAAGTCCTGGCTAAATCCAGTGGTTGGTGGAATAGTATTCGGGCCGCTGATCTGGATCAGGATGGGGATGTTGATTTTGTCGTAGGTAATCTAGGGCTTAATAGTCATCTGATTGCTAGTCAGGACCAGCCAGCCCATTTGTATGGTAACGACTTTGACCGAAATGGTACTTATGAGCAGGTTATGACGTGCTTCCGGCCTGGAGCGGATGGTGAAAAGCGCGAATGTGTCGTTGTGCAGAAGGCTGATCTACAAAAGCGGATTCCGTCCATCAAAACGAAGTATATCAAATACACTGATTACGCAAAAGCATCGTTCGAGGATATTTTCTCGGAACAACAGCGGCAGGGAATGGACGTAAAAACGGCCAATACTGCGGAAACGTCAATCTTGATCAACAATGGTGATGGTACGTTTGCCATCAAAGCACTGCCCATTCAGGCGCAGACATCGCCGATTCACGCCATACTGACAGGTGATTATAACAAAGACGGCAAAACAGATGTGCTGCTGGCGGGTAACTTCTTCGACGTATTAACCGAAGTAGGCCGTTACGATGCCAACTATGGCTTACTACTTCTGGGCGATGGCAAACTCAATTTTAGAGCGACCGACCCCAAGAAATCTGGCTTCTTTGTAAAAGGTCAGGTACGGCGGATGGTACAGTTAAAACAAGGCCAACTTATTCTAGCCAAGAATAATAGTCAGGCGCAGGTTTTTATGCCTAAGAAATAAAGTTAGTCGTCTTAATACTACTACGATGTTGCTTTGGACTAGGCCATAAGTGATAGGAACAAGGATGATTTTACAGCGCTAAGGCTTATCTGAAAATCTTTTCGACCAACGGAAAAGCAAGCTGTGTCAAACCTATGACTGCGGATAAAGAATCATATCATTTAGTCACTCGATATAATTCTAGGACTCATCCGAAAGGAGTAAAAGTACTAGTGCCATAGCTTCCTATTGTTTAACCGTTTAAGCTAATTTTGTAGCTTAATATACCGTATCAACGTACGTCTACCCGTTCTTGATCTCTTTATGACCATTCTATTTCGATTGGGCTATGTAATCGTTCTCGGCCTGCTCTTGATAACCAGTTGCCAGAAATCAGCGACTCCCGCCGAGTACAATGCAAAAGCCGCTAACCCTGAGTATTACAATGCTGCACTGGAGAAACTGACGGAGGTAATCATTCATGATATCTTTTCGCCACCTGTTGCAAGCCGAATTTATTCCTATGCCAACCTGGCTGGTTACGAAGCGCTAGTACCGTTCGATACTAAATACCAGTCGCTGGGGGGAAAACTGAAATCATTTCAGACGGGGCCTAAACCGGTACCAGGTCAGGAATATTGCTTCCCGCTGGCTAGTACGCATGCATTTATGACTGTTGCCCGCGCGCTGACGTTCTCGGTGGATTACTATGATAAGTTCGAGCCTGCGTTTTACGAGCAGTATAAAAAAGATGGCGTTCCGGACGAGGTATACGAACGATCAATGGCGTACGGCGAAATGGTTGCGAAGCATATTCTCGACTACGCGTCAAAGGATAACTATAAGCAAACCCGCGGCTTTAAGCACACGGTGACCAATGAAGAAGGGACCTGGGTGCCAACGCCACCGGCTTATATGGATGCCGCGGAGCCGCAGTGGAATAAACTGCGTTGCTGGGCGATGGATACGTGTTCGCAGTTTATGCCCCCCCGACCTTATCCATACAACATGACCAAAGGAAATCCTTATGAAAAAGAGGTCATGGAGGTATATACAGCTGGAAAGCGAGCTGACAAAACAGAACAGGACGTCGCCTACTTCTGGGACGATAACGCGTTTGTCATGAACGTAGCGGGGCACGTCATGTTTGCCTCCAAGAAAATGACTCCGGGTGGGCACTGGCTGGCCATAGCGGAAACCGTGACTCGGCAAAAGAAATTGTCAATGATGCAGACGATAGAGGCCTATGCGTTGACCTCGTTTGCGCTGTCGGACGGATTTATTTCCTGCTGGGACGAAAAATACCGCAGCAACATGATTCGGCCCGAGACGGTGATCAACAAGCTGATTGACCCTAAATGGACGCCGTTTCTACAAACTCCCCCTTTTCCTGAATACACCAGTGGCCATAGTGTCATTTCAACAGCCGCTGCTACCGTATTGACTAACCTGATTGGGGATAATATTGCGTTCACGGACTCCACTGAGTTGAAATATGGGCATGGAGTTCGTTCGTTCAAATCATTTATTGATGCGGCTAACGAAGCGTCGGTCAGCCGTCTCTATGGTGGAATTCACTATCGCTCTGCACTCGATAATGGTCAGTTACAGGGTCGTAAAGTTGGACAGTGGGTGCTACAACGACTAAAAGGTCAAAAAGAGGCTGTCGCCCAACGCTAAGAGCGTGTTTTGGAATTAGATTTGGCTTGATGGCTGTATTCGTTGTAACATAATCTGAATGTTGGCC
>NZ_BAAHBP010000024.1:0-285816 GCF_054776615.1 Spirosoma pomorum | reverse complement strand
GGCCAACATTCAGATTATGTTACAACGAATACAGCCATCAAGCCAAATCTAATTCCAAAACACGCTCTAAACGTACCGGGCATCGTCGGCATGGGCAAAGCGGCCGAGCTGGCTCCAATCACTGACGGGCAGGAAATCCAGAGAATTACGTCTCTTCGAGACCAATTGGAAAGCGAACTGCTACAAATTCCGGGTACGTCCATAAATGGCGATCAGGAACAGCGGCTTTACAACACGACTAATATCTGTTTTGAAAACTGCGACTCTGACGCGCTGATTATGGGTTTGGAGGGCATTGCCGTCTCGAACGGGTCAGCCTGCACAGCCGCCAGCATCGACCCGTCGCACGTATTGCTAGCGATGAGCCTGACCGAGCAGGAGGCATTCTCTTGTCTGCGCTTCAGCCTAGGCCGGTTCAATACGGAAGCCGACGTAATAGCTACGGTGAATTCGGTAAAGGGGAGCGTGGAAGAACTTAGGGCGTTGGTTTAGCCATGATGTTTAACTATTCCCTCAACAGGTCGAACAAACGGGTGTTAATAAACAACGTTTCCTTCCACTTCTGTTCGGAGCGTAACAAACCAAGCTTTTCGACCGTACGCAGGTATTTAGAGGCTGTTCGCCGGTCAACCGCTAACCGTTCAACAACGTATTCAATCTTGCTATAGGGATATAGAAACAGTACCTCAACTAGTTCTTTGCTGTATACATTAGGAGCCTCGCGTCGTATCTCTTCAGCTGTCCGGTCAAACAGCGCCTGGATGCTCAGAATCTGTTCTATTGTCTGTTGGGCGGTTTCTTCGACTGCCCGCAACATAAACAAGATCCAATCCGTCCAATTCTGATGCGTACGTACTTCCTGTAACAGCCGGTAGTAGTCAGCCTTATGGCTAATGATGTAGCCACTTATATAAAGAATCGGTTCGGTCAACAGGTCCTGTAAGATTAAATACAATACGTTGATAATACGTCCCGTGCGGCCGTTGCCGTCGTAGAATGGGTGAATGCTCTCGAACTGGTAATGCTGAATCGCTAATTTGATTAGAGGAGAAACGTCATCTTCTTCATCCGAATTCAGATATAGCTCCAGATTACGCATCAATGTCTGAAGCACGTCTGGGTCATCGGGTGGTGTGTAGATCACTTCGTTAGTGCGGTCATTACGTAGCGCCGTACCGGGCAACCGTCGAATGCCCGCTTGATTGGCTTCCAATTTCTGCTGGATAGCTATGACTGCGTTAGTACTCAGAAAACCGCGTTCACGAACAAAGCGAAACCCGGTATATAGGGCCTGACGATAGCGCAGCACTTCTTTGGTGGCATTATCCACCAGTCGCCCTTCGGTTGTTAGGGCCTGGTACAATCGGTCGCTGGTGGTGATAATATTTTCAATTTCCGAACTGGCTTTGGCTTCTTTAAGCACCAACGCATCAACCAATATAGCCGGATTAGGTAGCAGACGCGTCAACCCTTTCAGCTCGGCCAACGCCCGAACGGCCCGACTTTCCTGCCGAAGAATAGGCAAACTCTCAATTTGCTCACGCGAGGGTGGTAATAGTGGGAGTTGGTTACAGGGCTGATCAAGTCGCAGATTTATCATGTACAAAAATACGCCTTTTTTGTACATGATAAATCGTTCGTGTACATTTCATGTACATGACAGTTCAAATTTTCACGACGTATACAGAACCTTCAGCACGACAAGTACCGGCGTATCACCAATTTTAAACGGTTCCGCATCGAGCGGAGTAACATGGTATGGGGCAAAGACTGGGATCTGATTTTCCCTATCTCGCAACTTCATCAGGGGTACGTAGAGCTGGCGACTAATTAAGTGTTCTCTCCCTAGGAATGTCTACCAAACAACATCCACGAAAGCAGAGGCCGTAATGTCAGGATCATTGGTAATAACAGGAATACTAAATAACCTGCCAGTGGCCGCGATAAGCCGGTCGTGTAATTCTGGGATGTCAGCCATCGGAAGGCTTGCCTCAATAACGTCCATCGTGAGTGGTTCAAACCGGTACGAAGGGTACTTATCGATGTGTTGCTGTAAATCGGACAGGGATACGTCAATGCGCCCTTTTGCCGACAGAAAGCTTATCTCAACAGCAACGAAGGCCAGGATCATTATCGACGAAAGGCCAAGGTCGGCAGACTGGAAAAGTTGCTTAACTCGCAGAGGCAGCTTTCGCTTACTCAGATACAACACGATGGCCATTGTATCAGTGACATACTGACTCATTCTTTAGGGTATCGCTGATAAAAGTCCGCAAACTCGTCTTCAAGGTGTTGCTGTTCATGAGCGTTCAACATACTCAACTCCTGCCGTATGCTATCTACGTCGTAAGATTGCTGCTCTATCACCCGGCGACGAAGAAACAGCACAAAATCGGCCACCTCACTAAGGTATTGCTGAGGCAGTCCTTTGATACCCTCTACGATTGGTTGCTCAAAATTGGGTGCTGTGTTCATTGCGCTGTTCGGTTAACTATCAGCAAGATAACGAAATCTGAGGCTTGTCAGTTGTTTGGCCAGAGTTTGCAAACTCGTCTTCAAGGTGTTGCCGCTAATAAGCATCTCGCAGACTTAACTCGTATTGAATGCGTTCTACATCGTACAACTGCTTTTCCATAGCCTAACACTGGATGTATGTGACTAAATTAGCCACCTACCTGAAACACACACTCAATGTACAAATGTTCGCTTATGCCTTTCAGAGGGGTTAAAAGCAGCCTGTTTATCACTCGTACTGTTAAGTAGTGACAGGTTTTATATGCTTGTCATATTCTAAACCATGATCTTTATACACTTTTGTCAACTCGCTTTCAACTGCATGCTTCTTTGATAAATCACCTAGTAGATAGAAAAATAGAGATTTTTTAAGTCTTTTATTTTTAGTCTCAATAGTTGACCCGATCCAAAACACATAACGCCATATCGGACCATTTAAATTGAAGTCAATTTTTGGCGCATTTATCTTGAAAAATTGCAACTGGCCATCATCCTTGTACTTCTTATAGACTTGCGCAAATAAGAGTTGGCCCTCTGGACGTAAAAGTACAGTTCCACCTGAATCATGATTTCTTCTAATGTCTTCTGGAACCTGCTCGCCCTTAATAAATGAAGATATATACGGAAACATCTCAAAGAATTCATCCCAGTAGCTTTTTAGATCCAGCCAAAGATTATCTAGAGTATCGTCACTTGGCCTTTTGATTACTCCACCTTTATATAAATCTTTGGAATTCACCACTACTTCGCTAATCTTGTTCAAACAGACAAGTGTAGTAAAACTAGTCACATCCGTAGTTGGCAAATTAAAGCCCTTATTAAGATCTTTTTTTTCACTTTTAGCTGTAGTTGATAATGCTTTCTCTTTGCCGAATATTTCATAATTTTCAACAAGGCGTCTAGTTAGAATTGCAGCAGCATCATCCTCTTCAAGTATAATCTGCTCTGCGGGTTTAATTTTAACAGCGTATCTATTTAAAACAGTGAATAACCGCCTTGTTCTTTCCTTAAGTTTTTCAGAATGAACTATAAATAGTAGTGCAATCTCATCATTGCCTATTTCCTGATTAGTTTCGTAAGCAGATCGTAATCCTAATAAACGATGTTGACCATCTAGTACAAAAATTTCTTCTGAACCTGAAAGGGTTAATACTCCTAGCTTATTTTCAATAAATTCAAAACTCTCATCATCTAAAATTTCATTTTCAACTCTGAAATGAGTTTCAAGGTCAAAATCAGACCAAATCGGATCTCCCTTATGTATGGCTACTACCAATGAGCTAAAGAATCGCTCTGGCATAGTTAAAATATAGTTCTTTATTTTTTCGATTCTTTTTTTATCATATTCACGTTGAAGTATCTCGTTCAATTTCCTAGAGTATAATTCTTGGGATTCTGGAACGGTAATAACGCGATTGTATTCTACGACATCCTTAACTTTCATCACAGTTGAGAAATATGTCCACTCGCCGAAGCTGCCTCGAAGGCAAGGAAGATGAATCGTTTTCATATATGTTTAATTGTACAAGCTTCGGCTATTTTGAGCTTTTTTCGCTTTGAACTTATTATTGAGTGGTGGTACGACATTATCATATATATTAGACTCTATTGCGTCTATTTCAGAGTCTGTCAGGTTTAGGTCAAAAAAATAAACCCAAGTCTTACCAGGCCACAAGTTCGTTAGTAGTTGAATATTTCTACGTTTATTCTTATTTCCTATAGCTGTCTCATAGTCGTAGAAGCGTTTAAAAAACGTATTATCCTCAGTTACGCGGCCAACGTATACAAAATAGTTCACATTAGGTATGAATGGGCACTCTGTCTCTACAAAGAAGAAGTATATACCCTTCTTATTTTTCAAAGTACCAAGATTACTCCGTATGTTTTCATCGAACTGAATCTTCACGGGACTCACCAAATTTGACAACAAAGTAGTGTCTAACTTAGGCCATAATCCAAAATGCAATAGAAATGGAAGCTTGTAAATCTTATCTGGGTTAAGAGAAACGAGTTCCATCTGGCTTAGTACTGGCATATATAACAGCTTTTGTCATCTATTTATTAAACCGTTCTAACTTAATCAACTCTCCACGTTTGAATTCTTTTAGACTCGTCGCGGCTTGGCCGGAGTCGATTTTTTCCATGTTGCGAGCGAGCGACAGCCCTTCTTTTTCGCTGTAGCCTAGAAAGCGGGTCATCATCTTGAGGTTCCGGTTCTTGATATTCAGCAAGAAAACGTTGGCGCAATTGGCGGAGAAATCGATGTCGGTTTGGATGAACTCGTCGATTTGTTGCGAGACGAGAACCACCATCACCCCCTTTGAGCGAATTTCGCGGAGCATCGTATCCAGAATAGCGCGGGACTTGGGTTCCTTGAAAATGTTGTGCGCTTCGTCGATCAGGAAGACATATCGGATGGCCTGTAGCCGGTTACCGAACTCGTCGGTCTCCACAGGGGCATCGTCCAGGTTCATGAACGTATTGTGGATGTAGTTAATCATCAGAAACGTAGCCGTAAACCGGACGGCATCATCCAGCCCGAAACCTAAGCTGATGTAATAGTTCTGATTGAGGAAACTGTTCTTCGCGTCGGTGGTGGGGGCAAACATATCCAGCTCGGTCAGGCTGTCCATAATCTGCGTCAGCGTACCCGGCCGCCCCCCGGTAACCTCGCGCAACTGCTCGTTTACGTCACTTAGAGATGGGTACTCACCGTTCTTTTTTGCATCGAACGCGGCTTTTGTAGCTTCCTTCAGTTGTTGCTGTTGCACCGGCCCCATGCGCGATGCGTATTTCATCACGATGTCGACAAACTTGCTGATACCCAGCGTTTTGTTCTTGCTGTTCACATTGTCGATAAACGACAATGGGTTGAACGGAAACGGCGTCTGAGGTATGTCGACGTAGTGAGCTTTCGTAGCATCGAAAAACGGTTGCCGACGGGGTCGGTCACCGGGCTGCATCCCCTTGAAATCGAAGTAGATAAAATTCACCCCGCCGTTAGATGCAGTCACAATCTGTTGCAACAGGCTGAGGGCAAACTGCGTTTTGCCGCTGCCCGACTCCCCCGCCACCGCAATGTGCGCGTTAGCGTGCAGGTCTACGTCATTCAGTATCGCCGTCAACTGTTCGCCGGTCTCGATATCGTAGCCGATAGTTATGCCCAGCCGCCCGGTGAAATAACCTTTGCGGATGGCCTGATTGTTATTCGAGACGGAAGTCAGCGGTACGTCGGCATCTTCGATGGCTTCGATACCCGTTTCTACCTCATCGAACAGAAAATCGAGACCGGTGTAGGTCTTGTTTTGCTGGAACAGCTTATCCATCATCTCCAGCCCGTTGTCGAGGTGCATCTTGATATACTTGCCCAGGTTACCGTCGGTGCCGGGGATCTGATAGTGCTGACATACCAGCGCAATGTAGAACTGCCGGTATTTGCCCAGCAGAATCTGATCAGTGTATTCCTTGCCTTTACTATCCTGATAGTCGGTTTCAAGACTGAGCCGGTTACCTTTCGAGATCGAATACGCGAGCGCAATCCGGGCTACTACGTTTTCGCTCAGGCGAGTAGAACCGCCAATTCGGTTCGTCAGGTCAGTAACGCGCTGGCGGTTAGCCTCCGACGTTTTAATATTAATCTGCATTAACGGCGTACAATTCGGTATAGGTGTCGATAAGGGCATTGGGGGCACAAGCGCGGAACTCCGATTTGTCGGGGTGAACGTTGTGAATCAGGTAGGCCTGCGCCACGCGGGGAAGCAATAGCTTGTACTCGCGCTTGGTCATTTCCTTGTTGATGAGCGGGAATAGAATGACCTGATCGGCGATGTTGGGGTAGAAGAACCGGATAATGTTCTCGGCGTGCTGCTCATCAAACTTCTGCATCGGCGAGTCGATGAATACCGGGAACTCAATCTGCGATTCTTCAACCAGGCCACGCAGTAGTGCTGTTGCATACATCTGCTGCTCGCCCTTCGAGAGTGAATCCTTCCGAATTTTCAGATCGGCTTTGTTGTACAGGTCGATCTCAATGTCTTCCCCGTAGATGTTGACGTCGACCCGGCTGATGAACTCTTTTTTGTGCATCAACTGAGTCAATCCCTGCAAAATCTGGGACTCAAGCGACTTCTTCTTATCGGTCTTGAAGCGAGTAATAAATTGCTGTAACTCAGTAATCAGCTTTTCCGACTCTTCGTATTTGCCCCGGTGTTCCTCGCCGACCTTAATCTTTTTCGTGATCTCGCTGATCTGTTTCTCAGCGTTCGCTTTCCGGTCGTCGCACTTACCGATGGACTTGTAGAACTCAGCAATCTGGTCGTCAATCTTGACAACGCGCAGGTTCAGATCATCGCGCTTGAGCCGGTCGGCCGCCAGCATTGGGTCTTCCTGATTGGAGTCGGCCGCTGCCAGTCGTTTTTTTGCCGCTGTCAGTTGGTTTTGCAGTTGAGTGCGTCGCTCGTTGAGCGTGCGAAACGAAGCCCGAAAGTCCTGTTTCAGATCGGCCAAGAAACCGTTCAGTTGCTGCGTTTCCGATGACGAGAAATCGTGCAACAGCTTGAAGTCATCGGGTAAATCAGGTGTTTCGGCGAAAAAGTGCCGTTTAATCAGGTCTTTTACCGTATCGTGGTAAAAGCGGTGTACGGAAGCCGGCACTACTTCCTTCAAGGTACGCTCAGCCGACAGCAAATCCGTCAATACCTGATCGGTTCGTTGCTCAACTTTCTCCTGCCTCTGTAATGCGTTTTTGTAATTAGTTTCATCAGCGACCTGCTCAACGACTTCCAGCATTCGCCCACCCGCTATGATAAACGGGATCTTTTCAAACGAATCACGAAAGTCATTTTGCAGCAGTTCGAGTATGCTTACTGCTTGAATCTATGTCTCCGATGCCACGCAAAGTTCTCAGCCAGTGGATGGAATTTCGGTTCGAGTGGTAGCAACAACGACGTACCTGCTAATTCACCGAATAGGTATTTAGCACTCGGATTTTCTGTAAATCGTTTGCTGACAATCACTTTAAAATCATCATCCACACTAATCATACCCCGGTCGAAAGCGCGATGCAGATTCGGGCAAAGGGCGATTCCGTTCGTAATTGTATCGTTATAACTTTTGGCGAAGTCAATGATATGACAAGCGTCGATCATCGACATACTGAACGTAGCACTGATCTGAATACCAGATATACAGCAGGTTTGTCCATAGTAGTATGGTATGCCTTTCTGAAACGCGCCACTTCGTGCAAATACTTTCTGCTCAAATAAATCTTTGTATTTCGGGTCGGCAGCAGCTTCGGCACGTTCCCGTTCTACGTCAGCACGATATTCCTCCGGTGACTTCTCAATTATATCCCGGCTCAACTGCTCGAAACTATCAGCAAGCTGACTGACGTGAGTACCGCTCCGATGCGGAAAATATTTATCAACAACGGCGTAGAATAGCAAATCCCGATTTTGTGAGTCCGATAGAAACTTCACTAAATCATCGTCTATTTCGGCGTAAGCCACTGCGCTCGTCAGATTACGAAACGATTTCATCGAACCTGCATTTTCGAGCCATGTTTCGCAACCCGGATTTGGCAATAAATGCCACCAGTTACGATGTTCATTTGTCAGGTGATAGAACGGTTGTGCGATGAAAGGCTGATAGCCTTCTCCCGGAACGAAATATGTCCAGTTGCTAGTAAATAGTGAAACTAATTGAGGAGATAGATAAACCGTTCGGTCGGTGATAATACCCTTATAGAATGCCTGTATCAGGCTAATAACCAGTATAGGTTTGTGAGGTGCTCCGAACCCGTATTTTTTTACGCTTGCCCGATCTTGTTGTAATGACGTAAAAGCATCTAAATAGTAAGCAAGCGGCTTATTAGGCATATACTCTGCTTCGTGTTTTCTCCGCCAAGAAATTTTCCAGCCGTTTTTCAAGGTCCTGCTGAAGGCCGCGTTTGTTGAGTTTCAGGGCTTTATTTTTTTGAAGCGTCAGTAGTTCCTGAATCAGTTCAACATGTTCAGGCTCGTTTTTGCAGGCTTCCCGCAGTAACTCTTCTTCGCGCCGTAGTTTCTCAACGTGCTTACTCATATCAATTTCGGTGTCGTAGATGCGGTTATAAATATCGGCGACTTTCGGCGTAAATACACTATCGCGAAACCACGTAAGCTGAATAGCAACCAGTTCCTGATGCGTAATCAATTCCATCATTTCGCCCTGTGTATCCTGAATTTCTTTTTGCGCTTGTAGCAGCATCGTCAGAAACTCCGCCCGAATTTTAGGCGTGTATGGTCCCCAGGTATTTTCGTCCTCCTCCTTGTAAGCACTGTCGGTCCGTCGACGCTTTTCCCGTGAGTCACGGTTCGAGCGTTCAACCAGCATTTTGTTGCGTAGTTCAACCAGCGGTTCCATCCAGTCGTCGCCGTTACCGATGAGTCCTTCCATGCTCTTATCACGGCTAACCACTGTACAGACCCAGCACCCAAACCGGCTGTTGCCGCAGGAAGGCGTCGTTTCGTCGATCACCAGCGGACAGTCGCCGGAGTTGGCATTACGGTACAGCGTTACTAGTTCCTTGTGTGTACCACCCCAGGGGGGCGACACCTGCATCATGTATTGCCACAGTTCGGTAGTCTCTATGTCTTTGATAGGCGCATATACGAACGCATTTGGCAACAGATGCTTCCGCAGCCGCTGCCCTTTCAGTTCGTGCCGCTTCATCGACCGCGCCCGGCTTTGGCTTTCATCGGACCGCGTACCTAGTAGAATGATAGCTTCGCCCTCCTCGCTAATCTTCTCCTGAATAAACCGCGTCGTCGGATTGATCTTCAGTCGTTCTGTACACCACCGAAACGAGTTCGTCGGGGCGGGGTATCCTTTACCGATCAGGTTAACCCAGAATGTATCTTCCAGCCGGGGCGTGGTTCGGTGAACACTGATGGGCATCCCCTGCTCGGTAGCTGCTTTTTGCAGCAGAGTCAGCGTGCGATTTATGAACGAAACGATCTTGGGATTTTCGACCAGCGTATCGTTACAGACCACATAGATTTTGCGCGTACGTAAGTCAGCCGGCATTTTCATCAAGGCGCGCCAAACTACCTGAAGTAGCATTGTACTGTCTTTACCACCACTAAATCCGATGATCCAAGGACGCGGGTTATCGTCGTATAAATACTGATCGGTGACTTCGGCTTCAATAAATGGGAGTTTGAGCGACATAACGGTGGCGGTATTAGCGAAATTAGTGTTATAGCTTGAAAAGTGAATTTTTACGAGCCAACCAATCTACGAAGATGACACAATTTACGGTGCGGGCGGACGCGGCAAAGGCACCATTTACGTTTACAACTTATATTAGGCTGATTTACAACACTAGCAACAGTTTAATTTTTACTAAGCTGATCTCTCATGATTGACTAATCATGCTGTAATCACGGTGTCACCCTCTTTTTCAAACCACTTGAATAGATTGACAACGGACCCTCTGGCAACAATATACCTACCTTTGTTTTCCTAAACTCACTTATCCGTATGAATAAACTATGGGCGCTGGGTCTTCTCCTGGCTATGATGAAGCTGTCGTCTTCTGTAGCGCAGATTACCCCGACGACGGTCTCACGCAATACTATTACCCGTCGAATTCGGCGATCCTTACGTCTTATTTACCCAGGGCACTTACTACATGTACGGCACGGGTGGTGGGGCAAAACAAGGCTTTGCCGCTTATTCGTCCAAAGACATGGTCCACTGGAAAGCGGAAGGACAGGTTTATTTTCACGACAATAAAAATGGCTGGAGCGACCCAAAAGCCAAATGGGGCGGGGCCTACTGGGCGCCTGAAGTATACGAGGTAAAGGGTAAGTATTACCTTTTTTACAGCGCTCAATGGCGGGTCAATCCCACCAACGAAGTCGAAAACTTCCGCATCGGGGTGGCCGTCGCTGATAAGCCCACCGGCCCGTTCGTCGACCTGACCGACAAACCGCTCTTTGATCCCGGTTACCCCATCATCGACGCTAACGTATTTATGGACAGCAACGGCAAAGCGTACCTGTATTATTCCCGGTGCTGCTATAAACATCCTGTCGACAGCGAGGTCGCCCAGTTAGCCCGGCAAAAAGGCTGGTTTCAGGAGATTGAAGAAAGCTGGGTGTATGGCGTCGAGTTGAAGCCTGACTTCTCGGGTGTGATCGGGAAGCCGGTGCTGTTGTTACGTCCTCCCGTTAAGCTGAGCGACAAACAGGCTGGCTGGGAAAGCCGGTCAGTGACGGCCCGCGAAGTGAATCGGCGCTGGACGGAGGGCTCCGTGACATTCAAGAAAGATAATCTGTATTATATCATGTACTCGGCCAATCATTTCGGTGGTCAGTATTACGCTATTGGTTACGCTACGGCTACGTCTCCGCTGGGACCGTTCCGGAAGGCGGCCAACAACCCGATCCTGGAGAAGAACAGCGACAAAGGCGGTTCGGTGACGGGCACCGGACATAATAGCATTACGTACTCACCCGACGGCAAGGAAATGTTTTGCGTCTACCACGGTCGCACCGCCAAAACCGGTGATGAGCGGGTCGTTTTCATCGACCGGATGCGGATGAAAGACGGCCGAATCACCATTGAGGGCCCAACCATGTCGCCCCAGAAGCTTCCCTCGGGTGTATCGGAGAAGGGCAGTACCCGTTAATAACAGAACTTTAGCCTATCCAAAAGTCCGCTGTAACACGCATTCAGACGTATTACAGCGGACTTTTGGCGTTAACCAGCACCAACAAATCGTCCATTGGGTAGCAGACGGCTACATTTTTCCTATTTTTAGAAGTCACCCAACCAATACAACCAATAACTCCATGAAAAAACAATTCCTGTTTACGGCGCTGCTGCTCCCGGCGCTATCCATTGTACAGCCCAGTACGGCCCAGCCTAATGTGGCCTTAACCAAAAAATCATCGAGATCGTCAGCAACCGCTGCTGATAGGGACAAACAAACGATCATCACTGATCTTGACAAACGTTCTGCCGAATACGCTGACCTATCGAAGCAGATCTGGAATTTCGCCGAGCTTGGCTACCAGGAAGAAAAAAGCTCGCTGCTGTTACAGGAGCAGTTGAAGAAAGAAGGCTTCGACGTCCAGGCTGGCGTAGCGGGTATTCCCACTGCGTTTGTCGCTACGTACGGGTCGGGCAAGCCCGTTATTGGTATCCTGGGTGAGTACGATGCTTTGCCAGGTCTGGCTACGGAAGCCAAACCTGATTTTACGCCTATCGCTGGTCAAAAAGGTGGTCACGGCTGCGGCCATAACCTGTTCGGCACGGCTTCCGTAGCGGCTGCGGTCGAAGTAAAAGACTGGCTGAAAAAATCAGGACACGGCGGTACAATCAAAATCTATGGCTGCCCGGCCGAAGAAGGCGGTTCCGGGAAGGTATACATGGTCCGGGAAGGCCTGTTCAACGACGTAGACGTCGTACTTCACTGGCACCCCGGCAATCAGAATGCTGCTGACGCCAGTACGTCGCTGGCGAACAAGAACGCCAAATTCCGCTTCCGGGGAATTGCGGCCCACGCTGCTGCGTCGCCGGAGAAAGGCCGGTCAGCGCTGGACGGTGTCGAAGCTATGAACTACATGGTCAACATGATGCGCGAACACATCCCGTCGGACACCCGGATTCATTACGTCATCACCAAAGGGGGCGAAGCACCGAACGTAGTGCCTGCCTTCGCCGAAGTGTACTACTACGCCCGCCACAAAGACCGGGATATTCTGCAAAGCGTCTGGAAACGTATTGAAAACGCGGCCGAAGGAGCCGCTAAAGGCACCGGCACAAAAGTCGAATGGGAAGTCCTGGGTGGTGTCTATAACTTGCTGCCTAACACTACGCTGGCTGACGTCATGCACAAGAATCTGCAAACCGTTGGCGGTGTTAACTACACCCCGGAAGAAACCGCTTTTGCCAAAAAGATCAGCGAAACGTTCGGCGATAATCGTCCATCCATCGAAGATGCCGCCAAAGTAAAAGATTTCCGCGAAGCGTCGGAAACAACGACCAGCAGCGCGTCTACCGACGTGGGCGACGTCAGTTGGGTGGTACCCACCGTTGGCTTGTCAACGGCGACCTGGGTACCAGGTTGTGCCGCCCATAGCTGGCAGTCGACGGCCACCAGCGGCATGAGCATCGGGCAGAAAGGGATGATCGTTGCCGCCAAAACGTTGGCTATGACCGCCCTTGACCTGTACAAAACCCCAACCCTCATCCAGCAGGCCCGCACCGAGTGGACCGCCAAGCGCGGTGCCGACTTCAAATACGAAGCCCTCCTCGGCAACCGGAAGCCCGCGCTGGACTATCGGAAATAAAGAGCGAGAGACTGAAAGCGCGAAAGAGTGAATAAGGACGAGTCATGTAGATACGTCTGTTTAGGCAAACTCCCTACCTTTGCGCAAGAATTCAAATTGAGCGCAAGAGGAATGAAGCGACCAGTGACTTTCGCTCTTTCACTCTTTCACTCTTTCACTCTTTGCTATGCTTCGTACACATACCTGCGGGGAACTCCGCCTGGCTGATGCCAATACAACCGCTACGCTGACCGGCTGGGTCCAGACCATTCGTGATAAGGGTGGAGTACTCTGGATTGACCTCCGGGATCGCTACGGTATTACGCAGTTGCTGCTGGAAGACGGCCAGACGGCACCTGAGCTCTTTACCATTGCCCGTTCACTGGGTCGCGAGTTCGTCCTGAAAGCGACGGGAACGGTGATCGAACGGAAGTCGAAAAACCCAAACCTGCCAACAGGCGATATCGAACTGAAAGTAACGGCGCTGGAGGTACTGAACCCAGCCAAGTTACCTCCCTTCCTGATCGATGACGAAACCGACGGGGGTGATGACCTGCGGCTAAAATACCGCTACCTTGACCTGCGTCGGAATCCCGTTCGCCGGAATCTGGAACTGCGGCACCGCATGGCGCAGCAAACCCGGTTGTACATGGACGGCCAGAACTTCATCGAAGTTGAAACGCCAGTCCTAATCAAATCAACACCCGAAGGCGCGCGTGATTTCGTGGTGCCTAGCCGGATGAACCCGGGCGAATTTTACGCCCTGCCCCAGTCGCCCCAGACGTTCAAGCAGCTGCTGATGGTATCGGGCTTTGACCGGTACTACCAGATTGTGAAATGCTTCCGCGATGAAGACCTGCGCGCCGACCGGCAACCGGAGTTTACGCAGATCGACTGTGAGATGTCATTCGTGGAGCAGGAAGATATTCTACAACTGTTCGAGGGGCTGATCCGTCACCTGTTCAAAGCCGTCAAAGGGTATGATCTGGCCGAAGTGCCTCGCATGACCTACGCCGATGCCATG
The DNA here is from genome assembly GCF_054776615.1 of Spirosoma pomorum. Taxonomy (NCBI): domain Bacteria; kingdom Pseudomonadati; phylum Bacteroidota; class Cytophagia; order Cytophagales; family Cytophagaceae; genus Spirosoma; species Spirosoma pomorum. Next base: position 271,959 of record NZ_BAAHBP010000024.1, on the reverse strand, counting down.
CGGCTTTACGGTTCTGACAAGCCTGATACCCGCTTCGGAATGGAGTTTGTCGAACTGACCGATCTGGCACAGGGTAGAGGGTTTAGCGTGTTCGACTCCGCCGAACTGGTGGTGGGTATCAACGCGACGGGTTGTGCATCCTACACCCGGAAGCAGATCGACGAGCTGACGGACTGGGTAAAACGACCACAGATTGGTGCAAAAGGTCTTATTTACGTTCGCCATAACGAAGACGGAACGCTCAAATCATCGGTCGATAAGTTCTACTCAGAAGAAGACCTGAAGAGCTGGTCGGAACGGCTCAATACAAAACCTGGTGATCTGATTCTGATCATCTCGGGCGATGCGAACAAAGCCCGCAAGCAACTGAACGAGCTTCGTCTGGAAATGGGCAGCCGACTCGGGCTACGCGATCCGAACGTATTCAGTGCACTCTGGGTGCTTGATTTTCCGCTATTTGAATACGGCGAAGAAGAAAAACGCTGGTTTGCCATGCACCATCCCTTTACGTCGCCGAAGCCGGAAGACATTGCGCTGCTCGACACCGATCCGGGGGCTGCTCGCGCCAACGCCTACGACCTGGTCATTAACGGAACGGAAGTAGGCGGTGGCTCGATCCGGATCTTCAACCGCGAACTACAGGCCCGCATGTTCAGCCTGCTGGGCTTCTCCGATGAAGAGGCCAAAGCTCAGTTCGGCTTCCTGCTGGACGCGTTCGAATACGGCGCTCCCCCACACGGTGGAATTGCATTTGGTTTCGACCGACTATGCTCGATTTTCGGCGGGGCCGACTCGATCCGTGATTTCATTGCCTTCCCGAAAAACAACTCGGGTCGCGACGTCATGATCGACTCGCCCTCAACTATTTCGCCGGCACAGATGCAGGAATTAAGCATCGCAACAACGGTTTCGAGTAAGTAATCTTTGCTTTTTTATTAATTTATAAACTGCCCTGTTAAACCGACAAAAGCCGATTTAGCAGGGCAGCTTTGTTCTTCCTTGACCACTTTTCTTCAATCCGGATCATTACTTCAGGCGTTAGTATAGCCAGGTTACCGACATGGTCTACCATTTAGCAGGGTACGGATTTACTTTATACCTAAATTTGTATTCTGTGCACAGTTAATTTACTTATTTAAGCAATCTTTACTGTGCTCTATCCCAGCTATTTATCTAGAATTCAGTAAACAGTTACTCGTTTTATTCTTTACAGTTTATTTACTTTTTATGCGAGACTGTTTACGGCAGTTGTTCTTATTGGTCTTACTGGCTGGGCTTGCAACCTGCTCATATGCTCAGCTACGAGTAACCAGTCCGGTTCCTCGCATGGTATTTCAGCGTAATCAACGAAATGAAGCCTCGGTAGCAGTAGCCGGGTTGGCTCCTTCGGGTACGTCGAGTGTCGAGGTGCGCTTTGTTCCGCTGCAGGCAGGCCAGGGTGCTCCTACCTCCTGGACTTCGGTACCCATGCTCACCGGCTCATCGTCCTTTCGGGGGCAGGTAACCGTACCCGCCGGGTGGTACCGGCTCGACGTGCGAGCCATGTCGGGCATGGCCATTAATGCAACCACCGCTGTCAACCGAGTCGGTGTTGGCGAAGTGTTTGTCATAGCTGGTCAATCGAATGTATACGGTGGTTTCGAGAAAACCCCGGCCGCCAGCGACGATCGGGTTTCTTGCGTCGATTTCCGGCAGGATACGCTCAATGATCAGTTACTTCCGCTTCAGTTTAGTCACGTCAGCGCCGGAACGAGTATTGGTCCCAGCCAGCCCCCTCATCTTTGGGGCATGCTGGGCGACCGTCTGGTTAGCCGCCTGAATGTTCCGGTTCTTTTTCTGGGAGCCGCCCTGGGGGGAACAAGTAGCAGGAACTGGTATATTTCTGCGGATGGTACGCCGGTTGCCAGTACGGACCCGCTCGATAACGTATACCGACAATTAGGAACAGCGCTCCGGCACTACGTAGCCCGGACGGGCGCACGGGCGGTCCTGTGGCATCAGGGCGAAAAAGACACGGAGAACGGTACCACCACGCAGACATACGTCAATAATCTTCAGTATGTTATTCAGAAAAGCCGGCAACAGCTTGGCTCAGGCCAGTTGCCTTGGGTCGTGTCGCGGGTGAGTTACATTCGTGGGAACACCAGCCCCGCCGTTATTGCCGCACAGAATCAACTGATCAACACGATTCCCGCCGTATTTCCGGGTCCGGCTACCGATAGCATTGTGGGGCTCGACAATCGACCCGACAATCTGCACTTCCTGGGGCAGGGTCTGGTCAAGTTCACTAATACCTGGGATCAGGCGCTGAACCAAAGCTTTTTTGCCAATGCCGTTCCTTTTCTGCCAACGGGCGAACCACCCCTGATCACCGACGGCTATTCCGTTCCATTGGCTCGGCGGCCGGGCGAAACCGTGCTGGTTACTTACCTTCACAATGACCCGGCGGAGAGTGATAATCAATACGTTGCTCAGTTAATCCATGCGGACAACGAGTCCGTCATTGCAGAGTCGTCGCCAAGCGTGGCTGATCCGATCCCACTAACAATCCCAGCCAATCTCACTGCTGGTCAGTACCGACTGAGAATCCGATCCACGCATCCCGCCATTCTGGGAACCGCAGGCGAACCGTTCCTGGTTAGTCCGTCGGCGCCAGTTCTTCCGTTGCCTCCGGTTATTCAACCTCCGGTCGTCGGAGGTACGGCTGATCCGGGAATTTACCGAATCGGTTACCGTTTTGAGCCCTACAGCCACGGCTATTTTACGATGATTAGTGCCGATGGTCCCATGGAAGTGCGCATGCAACGGCTTGACGGGCAGACCGTTGACAGCAACTGGTATCTGACGACACCCCGTTCTGAAGCACCCGATTACGCTGAATTTGCGGATTTCAATTACGTCCGCTTCTACCAGCCACTGGCTTTCGGCGTTGGTGGCATTGCCCCCGGTCGGTATCGGCTGTCGGTCCGGCGGCCGGGTTCATCGGGTGACGGCCTCTGGATTGAAACAACGCTTCTTACCGGCCGCAATGTTGTCTATTACCCTATGGAGTCGGTGAGTAACGTACCACCCGTACTGGACATTCAGGCCGTGCCTACATCAACGTTCTGCCAGAGCAGGCAGTTTGAAGTGGCGATCTCCATCTCCGGTGGCAATCTGAACGCAGACAATGTCTATTCAGTCAAATTATCGGACGCGACGGGCTCCTTCGCCAATGAAACGACCATCGGCAGTGGCAACAACAGTCCACTGGTAGCAACATTCCCAGCCGGGCAGACCATCAGCAGTGGCTACCGGATCCGGGTGACGGCCAGTAGCCCAGCCATCGTCAGCCCACCCATCGCCTTGCCTGCCTGCGGGAGTGGAGCCGATCTTTCGCTGGCCTTACAGGTAAATAACCGGATTGTAGCCGTCAATCAACCGGCCACCTTCACACTTGTACTAAGCAACGAAGGCCCGTTGACGGCCGAAGGGATTACGCTCCAGAGCCGCCTGCCCGCCGGTCTGGATTTTGTCGATGCACTCTCGTCGGGTATCAGCGTCACCAACCGAGTTATCACCGTTAATGCTGGCTCGCTCAACAGTGAGAAAAATTTACCGTTTGTCTTCCGGGCCAAACCATCCCAGGCGGGTGCTTTCGTATTGACGGCTCAGGTAACCGCCAGTAGCCGCCCCGATCCGGACTCACAACCCAATTCCGGTACTGGTGACGGGCAGGATGACATGGCTCAGGTTGATATTCGGACCGGTACCGGTGCCGAAACCCTGTCGGTATCGCCAAACCCGAATCAGACAGCGCTCCCAGCCGTTCAATCCAACCAGCCCACAGCTGATCCGGCAACGGTTGATCTGAGCCTGTCCATCGCCAGCGACAAACTAACGCTCAACGCGCAGGACGTAGCAACGCTGACCCTTACCGTACGAAACCGAGGAGGAGCTACCGCTAACAACATATCAGCGCAGGTACTTCTACCCAACGGCTGGCAGGTTGTAAATCCGTCTGGACTAACCATTGACGGGCAAACCGTAACAGGTCCTCTCATACCAATACCAGCGGGTGGTTCCAGCACGTTAACAATTCCCGTTCGAATTGGCGCGACCGGCACGCTTCTTACGCAGATTTTCACGGCTTCGCCATCCGATTCCGATTCAACGCCCGGCAATGGCTATCAGAACGGAGAGGACGACGAAACCAGCATCACGATTCGAATACGACAATAAAAAAGCGGGCTCTAGGAGCCCGCTTTTTCGTTATTCGTTACGTAGGGTTTCTTCCAGAAAGGCGCGAAATTTCTCCGCGAATTCGGGTCGTTTAAGCGCAAATTCGACGGTCGTTTTCAAAAAGTCGAGCTTGTTGCCGATGTCGTGCCGCTTACCTTCAATGCGGTGCGCGTAGAGGTTTTCGCGTTTGAGCAGTAACAACATGGCGTCCGTCAGCTGGATTTCGTTGTTCTTGCCCATAGGCGTCTGCTCAAGCATCGAAAAGATTTCGGGCGTCAGGATGTACCGACCCGCAATCGCCAGATTAGACGGCGCTTCGTTCAGGGCAGGCTTTTCTACCAGCGTAGTAAGCTCCATAATTCGGTCGCTCAGCGACTTTCCACCGACAATGCCATAACGGTTCACTTTGTCCTGTGGAACCTCCTCAACGGCAATTACGGAGCAGCCATACTGCTGGTACGTATCGATCAGTTGTTGCGTTACGGGAATAACGGAATCCATGACGGTATCACCCAGTAGCACCGCAAAGGGCTCGTTGCCGACATGATGGCGCGCGTACCGGATGGCATCGCCCAGTCCGTTCAGCTCGCGCTGACGAACGTAATGCAGGTTGGCCATGTCCGATAACCGGCGCATCTCGTCCAGCAGCAATTGGTCCTGCTTGTCTTCCAGCCGGGTTTCCAGCTCGAAGTTCCGGTCGAAATGGTCTTCGATGGCGCGCTTGCCCTTACCGGTAATGATCAGAATATCTTCAATACCTGAATCAACAGCCTCCTGCACAACGTACTGGATCGTTGGTCGGTCGATGATCGGCAGCATCTCTTTGGGTTGCGCCTTAGTAGCAGGCAGAAACCGGGTACCAAGCCCGGCAGCAGGAATAACGGCTTTCTTTATCATATCCAATGAGTGAATGAGTGAATGAGTGAATGAGTGAATGAGTGAATAGTTAGTTTTGCGTCAGCAATTATTCACTCAATCGCTCATTCACTCATTCACAATTAAACCACGTATGGCTTTATTACGCGGGCGTTGATTTTCTTGAGTTCGACGTAGAGTCGGTTGAGCATGGCATCGTCGCGGTAAAGCCCGATGATGGACCCGCCCGAGCCGGTGAAGGACGCTGATGCACCACAGGCCCGTGCGGCATCGATCAGGCTCTGATTACGGTCGCTGATGGTATAGATCTGGGTGCGCAGGTCATAGTTCCGGTTCACCAGTTCATTAAGCCGGTGGGTATTCTGTTGCGCCAGAGCCTCCCGCCCCTGCCGGGCTACGTCGGCAATGGCATTCATTGTGTCGATCACCACGGGCTCGCCTTTTAGCCAGCGTCCGCGAACGTCGTTGTGCACTCGCCCGGACTGTTTACCCAAATCAGTGTTGTACGCAATGTAGAGCTTTGGCAGCAGCCGGGCGTCGAGCGGCTCGTATTGGCCATAGCCCTGGCGCTCCATGATGTCACGGTCAAAGTCCATATACACGCAGCCTTCGTAGCATTGAATAACCCGGTCCTGCAATCCAGCCGTGATTCCCAGTTCTTCGGCTTCGGTGGCCAGCACCAGGTTCGGCAATATCGGCTGCGGAATCTCAATGTTATAAAATTGCATCATCGCCCGGAAGGTCGCTACGATGATAGCGCTGGAACCAGATAAACCTACCTGACGGGGAATCGACGTACTATACCGAATTGAGAAATTTCGGTTAGGCAAACGGATCTGTTCCGTTTCGCAGTACTCCGCGAATTTTTTGATGGCGGCTTTCAGCAACGGTACGCCCCCATGATACCCCAGCGTAGCGACCGAATCACGCAGATGATAAAGGCTCCGAAAGGTATTCGTATCCTGTGGTTGGGGCTCGATATTCAGCTCGGGCGATTGGTAGAGCGTGACAGACGCCCCAAAATTACGCACGGAGATTGCGATCGTTTTTCCGAAAAAGCCATCGGAGGGGTTGCCAAACAGGCCAGCCCGGGCGTAGGCGCGAGTTTCAATAAGCAAAATACTACCTGGAAATACGTCCTGATTTGATTCGTTGACTACTCTCGGCGCGATACCGAGGAGCAGAGTCATGGCCAAAAGTAAAGAAATCTGTTGACCTACTACCAAAAAAGCGACTGGACACGTAATCCAGTCGCTTTCGGTAAACGAAAAAGAGTGAGCGGTTTATTTGCTCTTATCTTCTGAATCGCCCGCGTCGTACCCTTTGTGGTGCGGGTCATAGCCTTCGTTCGGGTTGTCACCCTCTTCCAGGTAGGTAGCGTTTGCCCGGTGAAACAGAGCGTCGTCCGATGGGTTGTCGGCGATCTGTTCCAGCTTGGCGTTTGCTTCGTCGCTCATCATTTTACCTTTCGGAATGTCCTGATCGGCAATTGAATCGGCGTCAACGTCCCAGGCTTCGGTCGTGCCGTACTTTTCACCGCGCGGTTCTTCGGGGTTCCCTTCGCCAATGTGGCTCTCACGCGTGTCTTTTATATCTTTTTGCTGATTTGCGTCCATGTCCATACCGGACGTTACTGCCTCGTTGGTACCTACACCTTCCGAAACACGGCCATAATCGGAATCGCCATGTTGCTGCGGGTCTTTAGAGTAAAACTCGGCGTCAACTTTATCTGGATCAAATGGTGATGTAGTCGCCATAGCGTTAAGTGGTTTTTCAGACTATAACTTGTGAGAAGCAAGGGTTGTTTTTGGCGAATCAGCCTTTCTGCCGCTGAGCCGCTTCTCGCAGGGCAGACAGCTCTGTCAGCAACTGATCGTTTGTCTGCTGCAACAGTTCCATCCGCTGCGTCAGCTGAAAGAGTAAAAACTCCATATTCTGGAGTCGCTCTTCAGTCGTGATGGCTGCCGACGGAGAATTCAGCGTCTTAAACATCAGCCCCTCACCCCGTAGTAACCAGTCGCCGTTGATCTGCGGATAAACCGCCAGAATTTTCTCGAGTGTATCGTACCGTGGTTTCAGTCGGCCATGCAGAATATGATACACCTTCTCGCCCCGACGCTCGCCGAGCTGCCGGGCAAATTCAAGAACGCTGATGTTAAGCGCGTCAATAAGTTGCTGAAGCCGGTCTTCGATCATATTTCAAAGGAGGAAAGGGAACGGTCCGCCGTAGCGGGAAGGAGGAGAGGGAGGAAAGGATAAACGGGGATAGGAAGAAAATGGAATAAAGAACAAGGAGGCTAATACAGAATTCCTTTCTTCTTATTCCTGCGCTTTTCCTTTCCTCCTTACTCCCTCTCCTCCCCTTTCTCCTTTATTTTACATCTTACTACGTAAAAACAACCCTAATTAGTTGCTGAATGGGTTTGCTTTTTACACAAAACTGTGTAATTTTAAGTCAGTAAACACGACCCTTTAAAAAGGCAAAAGGGACCGCAAAACGGGTCCCCTGCTTGAACAGTAAACAACAAATACTAATGAACACACAAAACAAAAGCCAACTTTCGACAATTCAAAGCGACAACGCCTTGAAACCGTATCAAAAGATTCACGAGTTGACGGGAGAAGTGGTCAGTAGGTACAAGTATTTGGAGGGCCACCCGCGTCAATACCGGTTCGATGCCAAGGAAGGTGTGTTCAACATTAATGGTGCCGAGAAGCTGGGCCGTACCCTCACGTTTCAGCCAATTGCCTGGCGCATTTTCACGGACAATATCCTGAACATGGGTACCAAGAACTGGGCGGAGATCTTTTTCATCGACGAGAAGAACTGTGTCTCAGCCCTACTCTTCCACGGTTATTCGGTCGACAATATCTTCCGGCTGATTGAACCGCTTTACTACGACGACCTGACTTTGGCCGATGTCGTAATCACAGCAACGGCAGAAAAGAAAGAAAATACGAAAATTCAGCCCAAAGGCGTGTATTACATCGCCAACTTCACCTACAAAATGGGTGACGAAACCAAAACGGCTGAACTGAAGCAATTTGCGCAGGAAAATAAAATCTTCCGCCAGGAAACGTTAACGGACATTGTCAATATCAAAACGGCGATGAACTACTACAACCCCTTCGCCAACCTGGCCGAAGAAGATGCCGCGCAGGTCCTGCTCCCCGCGGGAGAAATTTAAAAAAGGAGGAAGGAGGAGTGGGACGAATAGGAGAAAAGGAATTTAACGTTCCACGCTCCTTTCATCCCCTCCTCCTTTCCTCCCTTTCCTCCTTCATTCTATGCTTCCATCAACTCATTTACCCGATGATATGTATCGGGCGTTACCACGTATATCGAATTCGGATCTGACGCGGCTTAAGGAAGAACACCTGGGCTACGGTGGGACACTACCCGTAGTGCAGCAGCGCATGGAACGGGCCAAAGTGTTTGGCCGGACGTTTCACCAGCATTTGCTCGAACCGGAGAGTATTGGCACAGTCATGCAGCAACTGCTGCCCGATATGCTGGCTGGTCCCGATTTACTGGCCCCAGCCCAGAGCAAGCAGTTGGAGAAGCTGATGGAAACAATCCGGCAGGATACCTTTTGTCGGCGCTACATGCGCTTGTCGGACCGTGAGCGGGTGGTTCTCTCCACCGACCCAACGACGGGCCTGGCGTGCAAAGCGCGGATGGATATGCTCTACAACAGCCCCAAACGCCGTAACGCCCTGATCATCGACATTAAAACGACATCGGCCCGGACGCAGGCCCAATTTCTGGATTCGTGCTATACGTACGACTACGATCGGCAGGCCGCTTTTTACCTCGATAGTCTGCGGAATGCCGACAGTAAGGAATGGTCGGATACCCGCCAGTTCCGATTTGTCTTTGTGGGTATTATGAAACAAAGCCCCCATCGACTGTTTGCGGTAGACGCTACGTCCATCCCAGGTTTTGTGGATTACGGCCGGAAGAAATACCGCTTCTGGCTGCGTAAGTGGCGCGAAGAAATGCAACCAGCGTCATTACCAGCCGTGGCAACTGGCCTTCGTCTGATGGCCTGATTACTAAACGAATAGATACGCATGAATGCTTCAATCATAACCCTGACGCCCGATCAGCTCCATTTCGACTGGGGCACCGACGGGCTGGTTCTCTGGATCGAAGAACTGGACGGCCTCGGCAGTCTGGCGAACCAGATGGACGAAGTGCTGGACCGGATTGCGTTTGCCATTGAATTACAAACCGGATGGGACCATCGTACGGACGGCAAAACCCTGCATCCGCTTTATGGCTACCGGCTGTTACTGCGCGATGCGTCGGGTTGCTGGAACGCCGTGCAGACGGACGAAACCGGTCACTTCGCCGGTCTGACTCCCCTGCAGGAGCTGGACTACGAGATTGCCTACGAGAAGGTGATGTGGATTGACTAATTCTGTGTTATAATTTTCTGATACGCCAAGGCCGAACCTTCTACAGGTTCGGCCTTGGCGTATTAACGAGTTGATTTTTATCGAATAGGGATCACTCGTGCAACCTTGAGCCCTTAGTTCGCATCTTTGGAACAAACCTACTTTTGTAATCCCATGAAAACGTTTGTTACATTCCTACTGTCCACTCTCATCGCTGTTGTTCCTGCATTGGCGCAAAAAACGATCGACGCCAAAGACATCATCGCGAAAATCAATCGAAAGGAAGCCGTTTCGTACCAGAACGTAACGATTACGGGCGATCTGGATCTGACGAATCTGAACAACCGGCGAGAAGTAAGCGAAGGCAACTGGGGTAACCAGTCGCGGGAGTTTCTGAGCGTCGTTGAGGTACCGCTCACGTTCAAAAATTGCCGCTTCACGGGCAAAGTCCTGGCTTACCACGTCGATGAACAGGACGGCAAGCGGCTGCTCAACCGAACGAACACGGTGTATAACGCCAATTTTAATGAAGCGATTACGCTGGAAAACTGCGAATTCGAGGATGATGCTGCTTTCAAATACTCTGTTTTCGACCAGCGGGCACAACTCGCTGGCAATACGTTCCGCAAAGAAGCCCTGTTTAAATACGCCAAGTTTAAGGATGACGTTACGTTCAACGGCAGCACTTTCAACGGGAGCGCTGACTTCAAATACACGAAGTTCGACGAGGCCTCGGCTTTTCAAGGGGTAACTTTTACTCGTTCGGCCGATTTCAAATACACCAAATTTGGCGAAGGTGTCGATTTCCGGCAGGCTCGGTTTGCGGGATACACCGACTTCAAATACACCAAATTTCCGAATGGCAGCACCTTCGACGATACGCGTTTCGACGGTCCTACCGATTTTAAATATACCACGCTCGCTGGCCGGAAATTCTCCCCTAATAGTCGTTAATTTTTAGTTCTTGCAGATAGAAACAGGTTGGCAGTCAATTCCCACAAGGTAGTTGACTGCCAACCTGTTTTATTAACCTCTGTTATCGTTTTTGCGTTATTTATCTCATACACCAATTAACGCAACGTTTTGAAACGCACCACAAAATTTCTCATTGCTTTTGTTGTCCTGCTGGTCGTCGCCAGGCTCCTGTTGCCGTACTTCGTACTGCGCTACATTAATAAACAACTGGCCGATATGGGTGACTATACCGGCCATATCGAAGATGTCGATATTCAACTAATTCGGGGGGCGTACCAGATCGATGATCTACGTATTCGGAAGGTAAACGGTAAGATCAAAGAGCCGTTTCTGTACGTTCCCAAAACCGATCTGTCCATCGAGTGGGAATCCCTGTTCAAGGGGAAGCTGGTCAGTGAGGTCGAAGCCTACGAGCCTGAGCTTAATTTTGCCTTCAGCGACGACGAAGCCACTAGTCAGACGGGGGCCGAGGTGGACTGGACATCCTATTTGAAGGAACTGCTTCCCATCGACATCAACCGATTTGCGGTTATCAACGGTACCGTTAACCTGACCAGCCTGATTACCCAGCCCCGCGCGGATGTATCGCTGAAGAATTTTCAGGGTGAAATCAAGAATATCCGCAACGTAGAGGACAAGACGAACAAATTACCATCGCCGGTAGTGGCTACGGGAAACGTGCCGGGTTATGGCGGAGCGCTGAATTTCTCCGCGAACATGAACCTGTTCAAGGTCTTTCCGGACTTCGACTACAACATGGAGTTTACGGAGCTACAGCTGACAAAACTCAACCCCCTTGCCCGTGAATACGCCAACCTCGACTTTGAACGCGGTACGATGAGCGTTTACAGCGAAATGGCGATGCTGGACGGTAAGCTGAATGGTTATTTGAAGCCGCTTACCAAAGGCATGAAGATTTTTAAGCTGAATGAGCACAGAGGCCGATCTGTTGGTCAATTCTTCACCGAGCTGCTGGCGCAGGGCGGCACGGCTATTCTCAAAAACCAGCGCCACGACCAAGTGGCCACCCGTATTCCACTCAACGGCACTATTGACGATATCGAGACCGCTACCTGGCCAACTATTTTTGGCGTATTACGTAACGCCTATATCAAAGCGTTCAGAGGTGAGTTCGATAACAGCATTACCATCAAAGATGCGCTCAAAAGTTTCAAAGAAGACTATAAAGCCAAGCGCGCTGAGCGCAAAGCAGAACGGAAGGAGAAACGGGAAGAGCGACGAGCCGAGCGCAAAGAAAAGCGCGAAGAAAAAAAGGCTGAACGCAAGAAGAACGATTAGACAGCAGAGAATAGATAAAAGAAGAAAGACGTTAGAAACAAGAACGGAGACAGTCCATCTTGCATCTAACGTCTTTTGTCTGACCGTCTTACGTCTTTTGTCTATCTCCTAATCTCTACCCCATCAACAGCGACTCAGCCCCGTCGATCCAGATGGGCGTGCCGGTGATGTGGCTGGCCCGGTCGGATGCCAGGAATGAAACCAGATCGGCCACCTGTTTGCTTTGACCGGGTTCGCCGTCGGTCAGTGGGATGACCCCCTCCGGAAACTCGACGGGTTCTTTTGCTGCTTCCAGATTCCGCTTTTTCGTGTTGTCATTAATAGCCGTATCGATCGCGCCCGGACAGACGACATTCACTCGGATACGGTGCTTGGCCAACTCCAGCGCAGCCATCTTCGCGAAAGCAACCTGGGCCGCTTTGGTCGATGAGTACGCCGATGCCCCCGTATTACTAAAAATCCGGGTGCCATTCACCGAAGCCGTAATGATGATAGCACCACCCTGCCGTTTTAGCAGGGGTAGGGCGTATTTGACCGTCAGGAATGTACCGTTCAGATTGACGTTGACTGTTTTGCTCCATTCGTCGGGCGTTAGATCCTCGATTGGGGCCCATACCCCATTGATCCCAGCGTTAGCGAACACAATGTCCAGTCGACCAAATTCTGATTCGGTTTTGGCGTACAACTGCTCCATCTGCTCGGGAACGGATATATCAGCGGTAACAGCGATTGCTTCCCCACCCGCCTGTTTGATTTCGTCAACCGTCTGGTTGATTTCTTCGTCGGTATGGCTGACAGCCACAACGCGTATTCCTTCCTGGGCCAGTAGTAGGGCTGTGGCTTTACCGATCCCAGAGCCTGCACCCGTGATGACAGCTACTTTTTTTTCCATACGTTCTGTTAAGTTATCCCTATGCGGGATGCTATACGACCAGTTGATTTATAGCAAATAGCTACTTGACCAACCCTGTAACGCCCATTTTGTTAGTCCTAAAAGCCAATCGACAGCGTCTCTTGGATGGAAGCCCAGTGAACTATAATTTTTGCAACATAGTTGCATAATCAAATTTACTGTACTTTCTCTGTTCAACAAGTCTACTAGTTCATGGATCAACCACTCAGCTCATTCGACGTCATTATCGTGGGAGGCAGCTTCGCCGGACTCAGTGCGGCAATGTCACTGGGCCGATCGCTCTGCAACGTACTGATCATCGACGGCGGTAAGCCCTGCAACCGGCAGACACCCCACTCGCATAATTTTTTGACCCGCGACGGTGAAACACCCACCCAGATTTCGGCGGTCGCTAAGGAGCAGGTACTGGCCTATCCAACCGTTACGTTCCAGACGGATCTGGTCACGACAGCTTCGCAGACAACCGACGGTTTTCGAGTTCAAACGGCCAGTGGGCAACACTTTATCGCCCGGAAACTCGTGCTGGCAACCGGTGTCTACGATAGTATGCCGGCTATCGACGGTTTTACCGAATGCTGGGGTCGCTCGATTCTGCATTGTCCCTACTGCCACGGCTACGAAGTACACAGCCAGCCGTTGGGGATTCTGGCCAGGGGCGACACCGCCAATCACCTGGTCCGGCTCATTTATCACTGGAGTAAAGATCTGACCTTGTTTACCAACGGTCCTGCCGACCTCACTGAAGAACAGCGGAGTTTCATCACTCAACTTGGCGTTCCTATCGTGGAAGAACCCGTAGCCGCTATTGAGCACGAGCAGGGACAGCTACGAGCGCTCCGATTCCAGTCTGGTAGTCGGCATGAGCTAACCGCCATTTTCAGTCACGTTCCGAATCGGCAGCATACCAACGTGGCTGATCAGCTCGGCTGCACGTTGACCGACACGGGATTGATTAAAGTCTCGCCGTTCGGGCAAACCAGCGTGCCGGGCGTTTATGCAGCCGGTGACAGTAGTTCTCCCATGCGCCAGGTAGCGGCCGCAGTAGCCAGTGGCAGTATGGCAGGCGCGATGCTGAACCGGGAAATGATTGAGGAAGATCAGAGGGCCATTCCATCCTATCGCGCTTAGAAACGTTTGGCGAAATACGTAGTTTGGCGCTCAAACCATCTACTTCGATGTTAAACGATCAGATCAATTTCAGCGAGCCCACCCAATTTGAGGCCATATGGGCCGACACCCTCGCGCAGCAGTTTGGCCAGCCATCCGACAAACAGACCGGTTCGCTGCTACGTACGCTGGTTTCGACCAAACCTGGTGGGCTCTTTCTGGAATTAGGCACCGGTACCGGAATGTCAGCCTGCTGGATGCTGGACGGGATGGACGCCGATGCCCGGCTCATTACGGTCGACAACGACGAGAAGCCGCTGTCCGTTGCGCGTACGTACCTGGGCAACGACCCGCGTCTGACTATCTATTGCGATCAGGGCGAAAACATCATCGGTCAATTTACCCCCGCCAGCGTCGATCTGATTTTTGCGGACTCTTGGCCGGGCAAATACAACCACCTGGCCGAAACGCTGGCCTTACTCAAACCAGGCGGTATTTACCTGATCGACGATATGTTGCCCCAGCCTAACTGGCCCGAAGGACACAGCGACAAAGCCGACCGGCTGGTCGACACGCTGGAAGCCGACGATACGCTCACGCTAACCAAATTCAACTGGTCGACGGGCATCATCATTGCCGTGAAAAAGTAGCTCAGGTCTGCTCCTGCCTTTCGATTTTAGTTAAGCGTCTGGCCGATATGATTCGTTTTCTCTTCTTTTTCTTTTTCTGCCTGTTCGTAGGATGCAGCTTTGGGCAGACGCCCGCGAGCAGGCAGAAAACCTACTGCAACCCGATGGATATCAGCTATCGGTACAACTTTGAGCAGTTGAACGAGAAAATCTCGTATCGGTCGGGAGCCGATCCGGTGATTATCAATCACAAGAACGAGTACTACTTGTTTGTCACGATTCAGGGCGGCTGGTGGCACTCGACCGATCTGATCAACTGGCGTTACGTTGTCCCCGACAAGTGGCCGATGGAAGACATGTGTGCCCCGGCGGCCCTGTCGGTGCGCGATACGTTATACCTGTTCCAGTCGACATTCGAGCAACGCCCCATATTCTACTCGACCGAGCCAGAGAAAGGTAAGCTCAAGTTTTTCAATCGCTGGCTGCCCCGACTACCAAAAGACATTGGCCCCTGGGACCCGGCCTTGTTCCATGACGACGATACCGACAAGTGGTACATGTACTGGGGCTCGTCGAACGTTTACCCCATTTTCGGAGCCGAGCTGGACAAGAACCGTAAGCTGACCTACGCAGGGAACAATCCGGCCGAGTCGTACAAAGCCATGCTCTGGCTCGACCCGTACGCCCACGGCTGGGAGCGCTTCGGCCCAAACCATTCCGACCCCTTCAAACCCTTCACCGAAGGAGCCTGGATGACTAAATACAACGGCAAATACTACCTGCAATACGGCGCACCGGGTACAGAGTACAACGTCTACGGCAACGGAACGTACATAGGAAAGACGCCACTCGGCCCGTTTGAGTACGCGCCTTACAACCCTATTGCTTACAAGCCCGGCGGTTTTGCTACCGGCTGCGGCCACGGCAATACGTTCCAGGATAATTTTGGCAATTATTGGAATACCGGGACCACCTGGATTGGCTTCAACTGGGGTATGGAACGCCGGATCGTGATGAACCCGGCCGGTTTCGATAAGGATGACCAACTCTACGCCAATACCCGGTTCGGTGATTTTCCGCACTACCTCCCCACGAAAAAACTGGACGGCCCGGCAGGACCGGCAGCTCAGCAACGGGACGAATTATTCACCGGCTGGATGCTGCTTTCCTATCGAAAACCGGCCGTTGCCTCTTCGACGTATAAAGCTTCCGTCGTTGATTCGTTATCCGCCGACAAGGTGACGGACGAAAACCCGCGCACGTTCTGGGTGGCGGGGCAGAATAAACCGGGCGAAACATTAACCATTGATCTGGGCACAGAGCGCGACGTAAAAGCGGTGCAGGTCGACTACATCGACTACAAGCAAACGATCTTCGAATCGGACTCGACCGTGTATACGCAGTTCAAAATTCTCACCTCGACGGACAACCGAACGTGGCACGTAGCCGCCGACCTCACCAACGAACCCAAACGCGACCGGGCCTGCGCCTATGTAGAACTTTCGCAATCGACCCGGGCGCGTTACGTTCGCTACGAGCACGTTTACGTAGCCGGACCGACGCTGGCCATCAATGCGTTCCGTATCTTCGGCAACGGACTGGGTAAAGTACCTGCGCCCCCAGCATCGCTGACCGTAAAACGGCAGAAAGATCAGCGCAACGCGGACTTACGCTGGTCCAAAGTTCCTGGCGCCGTTGGCTACAATATTCGCTGGGGGATTGCACCCGACAAGCTCTACCAGACGTATCAGTTCTGGAACGATGACCGAAGCGTCGGCCTGGCCCGCACGTTCGAGCTACGGGCGCTAAACGTTGGTGTCCCCTACTATTTCGCCATTGAAGCCTTCGACGAGAACGGGGTTTCGGCGCTGAGTAACGTGATTGACGACGGATCGGAGTTTGGTAAAAGATAAGGCGTAATAGGCCCCCTAATTCATTGATCGACGGCCGTAAATTTCGGACGCTTAACGCACGAGATGACTGCAATCGGGAAACTTTGGGCATCGAAGTGGATTATCTACTACCCACTCAGCGGGTTATTTGGCTATTGGACCTGCTGGTCGAGCAGCACGGTACATCTGTCCGACTGTGGAGCGATGATGAGTGGTCCGTCACCGCGGCCTGAGTTTATAAGTCAAGCTTCGCCGGATTAGTGTGCGGATAAGGAGGTGATGATCCATTGACTGTAGCCAGGCAAGCCGACTCAGAATGGTTACACCGAGCGGTTCAATGGCACACTTCTACGAGGAGTACTAACCGCTAATACGCTTAAGAATCTGGGCAAGTGCGCCGAACGGTGGAACTGAACATAATTGTGTCGCCAAGCACACCAGGTATAACCGCCCAACGACTCAGTGGGGTTGATAGAAGTCGCTTTACTCTACTGACTATTACGTCCCAGAACCTTCACTCATTTAGCTGCGCTGAAAGCTGGCCTGCGGGACGTGCTACCTGCCGCCGGAAGCCCAACCAGGCGGAGCAAATCAACGAAGAGTATCCCTACGGCTCATTTCTGCTTGAATACTCTTCACGTTTTTTGAATAGACGTTGCCAGATGCAATAGCACTAATGAGCAAAATAACGGTCACTACAAAACCTCCATTGTGTGCAGCCGATCAAATAGCAATACCAACTAATGCACCCATGAACAGCGCGAATGGAATTTTTCGCGAGTTCATCTTTTTCGCTTCTGACACGAGTTCGTCAGATGTCATTTTAGAGTAATCCTTTCTTACAAACATATAATGCCTTTTTTGGTGCGCCGATGGGCGAATCTATTGAGTACACACGTCAAACGAGCCTAAAGCATACCTATCGAGACGTGCGATCTGCCGACGGGAGCCGCCAAACGCGCACTGCTCAGATAAAGCACCCAACGACCATGAGGGCTGATGGATGATGACGCTACGTCCCTGAACAACCGATGCTGCAACCTTTACACCCTCATTTGGTTGGGCTGAAAATCTTCCCTCGGGACGTGCACCCTGTCGCCAGACAGGTGAAGCACGACAACCAAATCATTCCAAATAGTCTTGGTGCAAAGGCTTCATCACTTCTTCAGTAAAGGCTTCATCACTTCTTCAGTAAAGGCTTCCCAACTTTTATAGAAAGCAACTGTCGGCAAACTCGAACTTGTCTCCTTGCGTCCTGTCCATGTCAGATGGACAACGCAATACTTATAAATACTATTGGCAACTTTGAACAAGTAGTCATCGGCCTGTAAACTCCGCCCGATTAATTCAACCGACTTTCCAGAAAGAGGATGCTGCTGATTAATCTCTTTTTGTAGCTCGGCTATTACTGTCGGGCTATTGTCGGCGGCAAGCCAAGGTTCTAAAAAAACGTACTCCATTTCATTCAAAGTTTGCTTGTCAGCCGAAACCTACCTAACGAGTAAAAAGCCTGCCGAGTTGGGGCGTTTCTGCTGTCGCAGGAGGCCCAGAAATGAAAACCTTAGCTCCTCAACCGGGGCGTTTGTGTTGTCACACGGAACCCGAAAATGGAAGCCCAAAGCTGCCTTGTCGAGCTGGTTGGTTTGTCGCCCACAAGCTGGAAATGCACTCCCAGCTTTTGGCTTGCACCCAACAACCCAGGGGGCTGATGGATGATGCCAAAACTAACTTGAACGGCAACAAATTGGAACCTTTACACCCCCTGCCGGTTGGGCTGTTAACTTTCCTTCGGGACGTGCTACCTGTCGCAGGAGCAACGGCACACTAACATTGCCACAAAAACTTAGCAGACTTGTGCTCCACACAATCAAATAGATAGCCGATACCTCCCCCGCCAAAATTCATGAGTTCAATTGTAGATGGCCCTTCTTCAAGTTGTGCAACAAAGCGCATTGGTTGGCGGCATGTGTCACAAGTAGGCGTTTCATCTGATTGTAGCCAGCTTGGCGCACCGTACAATTGGCCCAAAACCTTTTCGTCTTCCCCTCCCCAACTTTCTTTGGCATCATAATACTCCTCAGCCGCAATTTCTATAATATCGGTACTATACTCTGATGTGTCTCGTATAGATAGCTCTCCCTCTGTAGGATAGAAAGGTTCTAACTGTAAACCTTCAACAAGCATTACTTTATTGCCCCCGCCGTTAGCGTCCCACTCATCACACATACCCGGATCGTTGTTGCACATAAAAATCAATTCTAACCCAGCGTCGGTCTTGATCTTACCTTGATACTGCATTTCACTTTCGCAGGTTTGGCAAATCGGCCATTTGAGGGGCGAACCTATCTGTTGAATAGGCAACCCGGCGAAGCTGGTAGCATTTAAAGATTCCGGTTTTTGTGGGTTAAAAATCAACAGTTTGGTCACTGTATTAGCGGTCTATTGTTAGTGGGGGCTACTTTGTCGCAAGAAACCCAAAAATGTAAGTCCAGATTGCCATGCAGGGCGTTTGGCTTGTCATCCGAAAGCTGGAAATGGAACCCCAAAACTTGCCTAACCGGGGCGTTCAAAGTGTCGCACGGGCCCCGCCGAACAAGTACTTTATGGCCGGTTCACCCAATATATTATTATACGTAAAATCACTAAATGGTAAACTACTAACAATCAGATGGTTGCCATTTAGCGCTTGAGTTATTATGTGTACTTTTGCTGACACCAAAATTCGTTACTCAACGTCTGCGTAAGTTTACATAATGATCGGATTTATTGCAAAAATTGTGGCAAGACAACTACCCGTAACCGAACTTGTTGAACGTATCTGGGATATAGAAGGATTTCCTGGTTACTTCTTTGGCCGCGACAAGCAGTTGTATCGGTTCGACTCCCGGGGAAGCATCCGCCGTAACAAACGGGTCATCAACTGTAGTACTCAGGGGTATATTCTTAAAAGCAGATTCTATAGCCTGGCTCAGCTCCGTCCGCTGTTACGTCGGCATGAACCGGCTACAGATTATCCGGTGGCTTTCTAAGTGTACTGATTTTACAGACGATTACGGGGATATAGTGCATAGTAGCTACTGTCGGTATTAGGGAATGACCTTTTACGAATGACAGCGAAACAAGTTACCCGAAAAGCAACCGCCCGCTGAACATTGAGCATACGTTCGGGTGTTACACAGGGTACCCCTCTATTGTTCATGTTCCGCGATCGCCGTCTGCTGCTTATTTACGCCATTATCCTCATTGATGTCATTGTTGGGTCGGCGGTTGGTCCTATCTTACCCGAGTTTGTCAAAGGGATGGAGCGCCCCCAGTTGTGGCTGGCGGCAGGTACTGCGCTGTTTCTGGGGATGCAGCTTTTCTCGGCCCCGCTGCTAGGTAAGTTATCGGACGGGTACGGGCGACGACCTATTTTCATCATCTCCGCCATTGGTACGTTCCTCGCCGGCTGCTTTCTGCTGCCAGTACGCGTTGGCTTTTACTTTGCGAACCGACTGAGCGACGGCAGCACCAACGGTATGTATGCCACGGTACGTTCGGCCATCACGGACATTTCTCCGAAGGACCAGCTGTTTCGCAATCTGGGGATCGAGGGGGCAATTATATCGCTAGGATTCGTGATCGGGCCGGCGGCTTCGGGGCTGTTGCTGACAACTTTTGATGTTGTCGAAGGGGATCAGGCTAAAACGGTTGCGTTCATGGCCGTTCTGCTCTCAAGCGTCAACATTCTGCTGAGCTGGCTTCTTCGCGAAACGCACGCCAATCCGCCGGGCGTTGAAACAGCCGTTTTGAAAACCGAACTGGTCCAGGCGCTCAATGTTCATACGCTCTGGGCTCGCCTGGTTGATAAAGACAGACAGCATCCCGGTCTGCGACAACTCGTGCTGATGCAACTGGCTCTCACGCTCAGTATCGGGTATTACAACTACATGATTGCGTTCATTAGCCTGGGCGAACTGCATCTGGACGCCAAAGGGATCTCCTACTTCTTCATGTTTTTCGGGGCGCTGAGTATCGTTATCAGCTACGTCTTTTACGCCCGTATTGCCG
Source organism: Spirosoma pomorum (assembly GCF_054776615.1). NCBI lineage: Bacteria > Pseudomonadati > Bacteroidota > Cytophagia > Cytophagales > Cytophagaceae > Spirosoma > Spirosoma pomorum. The sequence continues at coordinate 251,596 of NZ_BAAHBP010000024.1, read as the reverse complement.
ACCACATCAACCAGGTTCGCACCATTTTCTGGTTTGCCCTGCTAGGCGTGCCTACCCTGCTTGCCTACGGTCTGGTGGGAACGTCGGTCGTGGCGCTTTACGTTGTGGTAGCCATTGACTGCGTTACGCTCTCGCTGATTCAGGGCCTCATCGAAGGGTTGATGGCGCAGCGCACGACGGACGACGACCGGGGTGAAGTGTTCGGTATCAATCAGGCGATGCAGGGATTTGCCAGCTTCGTTACAACACTTGTTTTCGGTCTGCTGTCGCTGGTCGACCTGCGGTTACCTTACCTCTGGTTCGGTATGTGCATGGCCGCTGTAGCCTGGCAGGCATGGCGGTTTGAACGGCAACCGCAGAAAGCGTAATCACGCTGCTGTCATAGGGTTGTCAGTATGGGTAGCCAGTTTTGGGTCCGGTTCATTCTGACAACGAATATGGATAAGCTCGATCTGGCTAAACAATTCCCGTCGTACTACAAAGCGACCACAAAACCCGAACTCATCACCCTGCCTCCTGCCAATTACCTCGCGATCAGCGGACAGGGTGCCCCCGAATCAGACGAATACGGGCAGAAACTTCAGGCGCTCTATAGCGTGGCTTACGGACTTAAATTTCTGGCGAAGGGCCCAGCAGCAGGACTTCGTCGTCGCTAAGCTGGAAGGCTTGTGGTGGTTCGATGTGGACAAGTACAGTGCCGTTGCTATGGCTGATACGCCAACGGCTATCCCCCGATCAGACTGGTACTGGCGTATGCTGATTCGGATTCCAGAGTCGATCCCAGCCGATCTGGTCGAAACCGCGAAGGCGGCCAAAAGAGCGAAGAAACAAATTTCCTTTGCCGACGAGGTGGCGTTTTTACAGTACGAAGAAGGATTAGTTGTGCAAATGCTGCACCTCGGTCCTTTTTCCAACGAGCACGTTACGTTGCAACAGATTATGGATTTTTGTCAGGCCAATAAGCTGGATAAAGCAGGGCTGCATCACGAAATCTACCTGTCTGACTTCCGGAGAACGAAACCCGAAGCGTTGAAAACGATCTTGCGCGAGCCGGTCAAGCCCCGTCTTTAAACCCATAAAAACAGCCGGACCGCTCTGGGTAGTCAGAGCGGTCCGGCTGTTTACTTCTACATAAATTGCAGCTTAGTTCACCGGAACGAACTGGTCGTCAACGTTCCAACCTTCCAGCGACACCATCGTCGAACCGCTGTTGGTCGGCGTATACTCCATCGTGATGGTCTTCTGCTGGCCGGGGGCTACCGATACGTAATTGTCGCTGTAGAAGACAGGCAGCAACCGCGTTTTGGTCTGGCTATCCACCAGCGAGAGCCGGTTGAAGAACGCCACGGGACTACCGGCGGGATTCGTCAGCGTCACCTCTACTTTGCCCTTACTAACTGGCCGGGCTTTCAGTTGCAGGGGGGCTTTTGTCATGGTTTGCAATCCCGAATAGTCACCTTTCGCGTCGGGTAGCCAGTACGTGTTTTCACTGAGCGGCTTTTTGTCGAGATCGAGCAGTTGCAACACCAGGAATCCACCTTTGTCTTTCGTCAAATTCTGCAACGCCCGTCCGATGGGTACGTATGGCCGAACCAGCGACGGGCCGATTTCCGAAAACACCTGCGTCAGTACCGTTTCCTTGCCATCCATGTCGTACAATTTCACGACCATCATCATGTCGCGGTGAAACTTGAACGTATTGTTCACCACCATCACCATGCTATCGACGGGATTATACATGATGTGAAGCGGTTCGCTGCCACTGTGTAAACCGTACAGCCCAGCGTTGGGGTCGAGGTAGTAGTCGTACATCTGGCCCCGCAGTGAGGTCCACGGATTCTGCGTTTTCCAGATGATCGTGCCGGTATACCAGTCCCACATGTGTGCGCTGAATCCTTCCATCAGCGCCCGGTACTGGTCGTAGTTCACAAGCTGGGCTTTTTTCGCAAAATCCCGCACGTCTTTGGCTTTCCCGTAAGGATCAATCGACGCGTCGTAACCAATGTACTTGTGGTAATCCCAGACCGAATCAACCTGACTCCGGTTATTTTTATAGACCGGGACGCCCATGTTTTCTTTCGGGATGAATCGCTCCAGCGACGTATAATCGCCTACGCCCACCGAGCCAACTTCGGAATTGAACGGCCAGGTCCGGTACGACCAGAACGTTTTCAGCGGCTGAATACCGTAGGGACCATCGCCGTTGCCGCCCAGGAAATTGTATGACATTTCGTCGGAGTTCGAGTAATCGATAAACCAGCGGGTACCGTCGAGTTTGGGCAGGATCGAATCGCGCAGGGGGTTCATAATGTCCTGCGGTAACGTAATCTCGTTGCCACCGCACCACATCGCCAGCGACGCGTAATTCCGGATCATCTTGATCTGATCGGCGGCCGAGGTCAGGAACAGGGAATGATCGTCCGGGTATTTCCGGCGCGTCCACTGATCATCTTTCTTCATTGGATCGACCCAGCGCCCGTTACAGTCGCCCGAGCCCCAGAAATCCTGCATCACCAGTAGGCCGTATTTATCGCAGGCCTGGTAGAACTCCGGACGCTCCGTCAGAGCACCGCCCCAGATCCGAATCAGGTTCAGATTCATGTCGCGGTGGTAGCGCATCTCGGCATCGTACCGCTCGGGTGTGAACCGGAGCATAGCGTCAGAAATAATCCAGTTGGCGCCTTTAATGAATACCTTTTGTCCGTTAACCAGAATCTGCCGACTGCGGGTGGTGGTGTTCCATTCGGTCTGAATTTCGCGCACGCCCACATTCAGCTTTTCTTCGTCAGAAACGGCCTTCGCGCCCGTCTCAAATTTCACCGTAGCCGGATACAGATACTGTTCGCCGTAGCCGCTCGGCCACCAGAGTTTCGGGTTGGCTACAGTCAGCGCAGGTAACTCAACCGTAGTTGTCGTACGTGGCGCCAGGCTTACTTTTTTCGTTACGGTCTGGCCGTTCATGGTGTACGTAAGCGTTCCCTCCTGCCGGTTCGTCGAAGCGTTTTCCAGCTCGGCCGACACCTTGACGGTGGCTGGTTGCTGAGCGCCGTCAGGTTGCCGTTTACCCGGTACGTTAGTGATCACGTGCGGGTTCTTTACGTTCACGGCCCCCGTTTTCTCGATGGTCACTTTGTCCCAGATTCCCGTATTCCGGTCGCGAATCGGTTGAATCCAGTCCCAGCCCGCTACGTACTGGTGTGCTACGTTACGGGCAATGGTACCATCGCCCCCCTGCCCACCATTGGGATTCCCCACCGGATCGGGTGGGTACACAATAACGGCCAATCGATTCTTACCATCTTTCTGGAGAAAGGGCGTAATATTGAATGACTGCCGCAGGAACATGCCCGTGTACGGCTTGCTGTTCAGCTTATGCCCGTTCAGGAATACGTCGCAGCTGTAGTTGATGCCCCGGAAGTTCAGCCACACCTGTTCGCCAGCGTTGCGGGCAGTTTCCTGAAAATCCTTGACGAACCAGTAGGTGTAATAATCCCGCCCCGTGTTGTAGATATCCGGAATCTTGTTGTTGTTCATTCCGTAGAACGGGTCCGGCACCTGCTTGTTAGTGAGCATGGTAGTCAGCACGGTACCAGGCACGACGGCGGGCTGCCAGCCCGTTAGGGCATACGTCGGCACCGAAATAGCCGTTCCCTGCTCGTTCGTTTTGCCGATTGGGTTGCATTGCCAACCGGTGTTGAGTTCATATTCCTTTTGTCCATACGCCCAAGACGACAGAGCCAGCAGCAGTGCTGCCAGCCGGAAAGTGAGACGATTCATAACTATTCAGGTTGTAATGTTCTAGTTGGATTTGGAGCGAGGCAAGAGACAAGACGTAAGACTAAAGACCTTTTGAGATGCTTTTTTTGTCATCTTTCTTCTTACGTCTCTTATCCCTTATTAATAAACCGACTTCGCCCGATCTGATGGGGCGGTGCCCCAGGTCGTGCTGGGTTTGTCGGTCATCTCGATGACCAGGTCACCCCCGTTCTGGATGGTCTGGTGGAGCAGGTACGATTTGGTGTAAAGTTTACCGTTCAGCGTCATGCTCTTGATGTAGCGATTTTTGGCGCTGTTCCCTTTGGTGCGCATTCGGAACGTCTTACCAGCCGGTAAACTCAGTGTTACGTCGTCAAATACCGGGCTACCAAATACGTACGCGCCGTTAGCTGGGTTGACCGGATAGAAACCCAGTGAGGAGAGCACGTACCAGGCCGACATCTGCCCAACGTCTTCGTTACCAATCAGGCCATCAGGGCGGGTAGTGTACATGCTATCCAGAATGAACCGCACTTTTTCGGCTGTTTTCCAAGGTTGCCCTACGTAACCGTACAGGTACGTAATGTGGTGACTTGGCTCGTTGCCGTGAGCATACTGACCGATCAGTCCTGTAATGTCATTGGACGCTTCGGTACCCATGTCGCCTTTGGCCGTAAAGAGCGAATCAAGTTTCTGCGTAAAGGCCTTCTCGCCCCCCATCAGGCCAATGAGTCCTTCGACGTCCTGCGGCACCAGCCAAGTATACTGCCAGGCGTTCCCTTCAGCAAAGTCGTCTTTCATGTGCCGCGATACAAAAGGGCTAAACGGAGTTCGACGTTCGGTATCCGACAGGCGACCGCGCACGAAGCGGGTTTCCGGATCGAAATAGTATTGATACGCCTTGCCACGTTTACTGAAGTACTCGTAGTCAGCCTGTTTACCCAGTTTCTTCGCGACTTGCGCCACGGCCCAATCATCAATGGCGTATTCCAGCCCCTGCGCCACGCTCTCAACCAGGCTATCACCCGGAATATACCCCCGCTCTTTTACGAACTTTAAGCCACGTACGTCAAGCATGGCGCTCTTTTTCATAGCGTCAAACGCCCGGTTCACATCGAACTCACCAATACCTTTCTGGATTGCATCGGCGATAATCGGGAATGAGCTATTTCCCGGCATGGTATTCGTTTCGTTACCAACCAGATGCCAGATGGGCAGCTTCCCCTGCTGATCGTAGATAGCCAGCATGGAGTTGACCATATCGCTCACACGCTCCGGCTGAGTCAGCGTAAAGAGCGGGTTAGCCCCCCGGTACGTATCCCAGAGCGAAAACGTCGTCAGGTTGTTGAACGGCGCTTTAGCGTAGACCTGTTTATCGGTCCCCCGGTAGTCGCCGTTGTGATCGTTAAAGAGCGAGGGCGCTACCAACGTATGAAACAGGGCTGTATAAAAAATCTTGAGCCGGTCCTGACTCGTGGTTTTTACCGTCACTTTGCTCAATTCTTTACTCCAGGCGGCATCTGCGTCGGCAGCTACTTTTGCAAAGTTCCAGTGCGGCAATTCGGCCCGGATGTTCGCCAGCGCATTGGCTGAACTGACGGGCGATATACCTACCTTCACCAGCACTTTTTCGTTGGCCTTGGTCTCAAAGCTCACTACACCTTTCACCCGAACGCCTTTTACCGATGTAGCAGCAACCAAACTCTGGTCGTTATAAAGATCCAGCTTACCAATCGGTTTAGCGAAAACAGCCGCGAAGTACAAGCGCTGATCGGTAGCCCAGCCCTTTGAAAAACGATAACCGACGACTGTCGAATCGTTAAGTTTTTCCAGGTACGTTTCGGTTGGTCGGTCGCCCACGCCTTCCCCCAGATCGATAATGATATGCGCATCGCTGGACTGAGGGAAGATGTACTGATGCAGTCCAACGCGCTGGGTGGTGGTTAGCGCTGCGTCAATATTATAGCGCTGTAGCTTCACTCGATAATAACCCGGTTGCGCCGTCTCGTCCGTGTGTGAGAAGCGGGACGCGTAACCGCTCTTGCTATCTTTACTCGTACCGCGGGTTAGTTTGACCGGCCCCGTGGTGGGCATAATCTGCACGTCCCCCAGATCGCCGATGCCCGTTCCGTTCAGGTGGGTATGCGCAAAGCCCACAATCAGCGAATCCGAATAGTGATAGCCCGAACACCAGTCCCAGCCCGTCGACATCTGCGTTGGACCAAGCTGGACGGCGCCGAAGGGTACGTTGGCGCCCATGAAAACGTGGCCGTGAAAGCCCGTTCCAATATACGGATCAATGTAGCGCGTCAGACCGGACGGTTTACGCACCTGGGCCGTACTGACCAGCGGTTGCAGCAGTGCAATACTACACCCGATGAGCAGCCCGCGAATGGACAATTTGATTAACGATAAATGCATACTAGTTGATATGAAGCCTGTTTGCCGCGATCACCAGTTGGATCTTAACTGGTGATCGTCTATGTAGAAAGTAGCTGAACTTGCGCGCTTGTCGGCTCCTGCCGGTACGGGCAGCGCGACATATATTAGCTCAGTTTGAAGACCCACACAGGCTGATTGGTGAGCTGTTTCCGGACGGCTTCAGGAATGGATACGCTAGCGCCAGCACCCGACTTCTTCCATTTCAGGACGGGTTTGGCGCCCAGCAGCGTCAGGCTTTTTCCCGGTGCTATCGGCAGCGTTACGTTGGCAGGCAATTGGTTTTCCCCTTCGGCGGGCAGGTACGACACGTACTTTACGTTCCCTTTTTTGGTGAACGCCCATTTATCCTGGCGGTAGGGTGCCAGCGGCTTGGTTCCGTAAATCGACTCGCCATTCACGTCGATCCACTTTCCAATTTCGGCCAGACGGCTGTATGCTTCATCGTGCCAGTCTCCCTCGGGGCTGGGCGCTACGTTCAGCAGCAGGTTACCGTTTTTGGCCACGATGTCGACCAGAATCTGGACCAGCTTGCGCGACGATTTAAAGTTCTCTTTCGGGATGTACGACCAGCTGTCGCCCATCGTCATGCACGTCTCCCAGGGGATGGACATATAATGGTCCGGAATCTGGTGCTCGGGGGTTACATAGTTTTCAAACTCTCCGGTTACGGTCCGGTCCACCACCAGCAGACCCGGTTGCTTCTGCCGGGCTTCGCGCGCAATCCGGGCCATGTCGATGTCCTGATTGAACGGAATTGACCGCTGCCAGCTGATCGTCGAATCGATGGTATTGAACGGACGCACCCAGCCACCATCGAGCCAGAGGATGTCGACCTTACCGTAATCGCTCATCAGCTCCTGAATCTGGCCGTTGGTGAAATCAGCGAATTTCTTCCATTCTTCGGGGTATTTCTTCGGGTCGTAGTTGACGTTCCGGTCTTTGGCGGGCCAGTACGGTTTCCAGTAGCTGTCGATGTGCCAGTCGGGTTTCGAGAAATACGTACCAACCATGAAATCCTGCTTCCGGAAGGCATCCAGCACTTCCTTCGTCACGTTACTACGCGGGTTCTTGGCGAAGGCCGTTTTCGGATCGGTAATTTTGTAATCCGTCAGCTTCGTGTCGAACATGCAAAATCCGTCGTGGTGCTTGGTCGTGAAGACCATGTATTTCATACCCCCCTTTTTCGCGGCTTCGGCCCAACGTTCGGGATTGAATTTTACCGGGTTAAATTCGGTACGGATATTCTCGTAGGCCCGTTTGTAGTCGTTGTAGTTGGCGGAGTAGGGCCCCCGGCGTTCGCACCAGCCCTCGTCTTCGGGACAGAGCGACCAGGATTCAACGATGCCCCACTGGCTGTATGTACCCCAGTGCATGAGCAGACCAAATTTCTTATCCTGCCACTGGTCGAGTTTATCCTTCACCTGGGCATCTTTCGGCCAGACGTATTTGCTGTGATTCTGTTCGGAGTGTTGCTGACCGAGGCTAGGTAGGGCCAGTGTCAGGGCCGCCAGTAACGGTAGGTAGGTACGCTTCATAGAATTATGGGAAAATAGATCTCAAAAACAATCGCCGTTGGTTGTGTCCGGCTTCCTTCAGGAGCGCAGCACAACCAACGGCGATACTAGTATAGCCAGCGGTTACCGCTTCTCCGTCGAGAAGGAGTACGGGAAATCAGCAGGTTGCGTGCCCCGTTGTTTGTTCGGTTCATCAACCATTTTAAACTCCAGTTTACCACCCTGCATCAGTTCAGCGTGGCTCAACCAGTTTTTTTCGTAATTCTTGCCGTTCAGTTTCAGCTTCCCAACGTAACGATTCTGGGCGCTGTTATCCGGCGCGTTGATCACCAGCTTTTTGCCATTTTCCAGGCTCAACGTGGCTTTCTTGAACAAGGGTGTTCCTACAACGTACTGATCCGTTGCCGGACAGACGGGATAAAAACCCAGGGCCGAGAACACGTACCAAACGGATGTCTGGCCGTTGTCTTCATCGCCACAATAACCGTCGGGCGTGGGTTTGTACAGCCGATCCATGACATCGCGTACCCAGTATTGGCTTTTCCAGGGCTCACCCGCGAAGTTGTACAGGTAAGTCATGTGCTGGATTGGCTGGTTGCCGTGGGCGTAGTTCCCCATGTTCATGATCTGCATCTCACGGATTTCGTGAATCACCGACCCGTAGTAGGAATCATCAAAAATTGGCGGCACAACAAAGACCGAATCCAGCATACCCACGAATGCCTTGCGGCCACCCATCAGTCCAATCAGGCCCTCGACGTCGTGAAAAACCGACCAGGTGTAGTGCCAGCTGTTGCCTTCCGTAAACGCATCACCCCACTTGAAGGGATTGAACGGTTTCTGGAACTGACCGTCCTGGTTCTTGCCACGCATCAGTTTGTGCTCGGGATCGAACAGATTGCGGTAGTTCTGGCTGCGCTTGGCAAAACGATCAATCTCAGCTTGCGGACGTTTCAGCGCTTTGGCGAGTTGATAGATGGTGAAGTCGTCGTAGGCGTATTCCAGCGTGCGGGCTGCGTTCTCGTTGATTTTTACGTCGTAGGGAACGTAACCCAGTTTGTTGTAGTAGTCAACACCCGCCCGGCCCAGCGTGGATATGGGGCCCGCGTTTTCGGAGTTTTTCAACACTGCTTCGTAGAGCGTGTTGATATCATATCCCCGAGCGCCTTTCAGGTACGCATCGGCCACGATCGATGCCGAGTTCGACCCGATCATAACCGGCCGGTGACCCGGACTCGCCCACTCCGGCAGCCAGCCGCTTTCTTTGTACGTATTGACCAAACCTTCCTGAATGTGGCTGTTCAACGTTGGGTACATCATGTTCAGGAAGGGGAACAGTGCCCGGAACGTATCCCAAAAACCCGTATCCGTGAACATATATCCCGGCAGGGTCTGCCCATTGAACGGGCTGTAGTGGACAACCTTGTTGTTGGCGTCCATCTCGTAGAACTTACGCGGAAACTGTAACGAACGATACAGGCAGGAATAGAATGTCTGCATCTGCTCGACCGAGCCGCCTTCAACGGCCACCCGCTTCAGCTCGGTGTTCCAGGCCTGTTTCGCTTTTTCCTTGACGGTTTCGAAGTTATCGTTACCTATTTCACCCAGGTTCCGCTCGGCTTGCTCCAGACTAATGAACGATGAAGCCACCCGAGCCTGCACCTGCTCACCCTTGCGGGTCTTGAAACCAACGATGGCTCCGGCGTGGTTGTGGGTTAGCTCCATTTGCTGACTGGTGATCAGCGAATCACTCCAGACAGCCGTTCGGGCAAACGGCCGGTCGAACTGAATGACGAAGTAATTTTTGAAATTCTGGGGTACGCCACCACTGTTACGGGTCGTGTAGCCAACGATTTTGTTCTGACCCGGAACGATCTTCACGAACGACCCCTTATCAAAGGCGTCGATGATGACAAACGCGCTATCCGTTTGCGGAAAGGTAAACCGGAATCGGGCCGCCCGTTCGGTAGGAGCGATCTCGGTCGTTACGTCGTGATCGGCCAGATACACGCTGTAGTAATACGGCTTGGCCACTTCGGCCTTGTGCGAAAACCAGCTGGCCCGGTCGTCTTCTTTCGGGCGCAGTTTTCCCGTAATCGGCATAATGGAGAACTGACCGTAGTCGTTCATCCAGGGCGATGGCTGGTGCGTTTGTTTGAAACCGCGAATCTTATCGGCCGCGTAGGTATAGGCCCAGCCGCTTCCCATCTTACCAGTCTGGGGCATCCAGGTGTTCATGCCCCACGGCATCGTAATGGCCGGATACGTGTTACCGTTCGACAGACTGGGTTTTGAATCACTACCCATCAGCGGGTTCACCCATTCAACCGGATCATCGACCCGGTCGACCTGTTGCGCCTTCGTTTGAGACACGGAAGCCAGCAGGCCCGCGGCCAGTGTCATAGCGTTGAGAAATGAAATCTTCACTTGTTAGATAAATTAGGGGATTTGTTCGTATTCAAGCAGGTTTTGCAGGACGTAAGCCTGCGTACCGTAGAGTTTTGCCATTTCGCCCAGTTCAGATAATTCAATAGTCAGGTTGTCGCGGTAGTTGAGTAGACAATACTTGTCCAGAGCCTGCTCGATAGGCCGCGTGATGGCTTTTGCCGCTCGGGCCAGCACGCCATTTACGATGATCAGCTCTGGGTTGAATAAATGCACAGCCGTTGCCAGGCCGCGTCCCAGTTCACTACCGACGTCGCTCAGTAGATCAATGCAGAACGCATCGCCAACATTGGCCTTGGCGATAATCATTTCGATAGTCACTTTCTCAGGCCCTTCCTCGGCCAGCAGCGAGACCCGCCCCTCGGCGAGCCCCGCTTTGGCCCGCCGAATCAGCGACGACGCTGACGCCAGCGTTTCCAGACAGCCTACTTTACCACAAAAGCACAGGTCGCCGTCGGTCTTCATCTGAATGTGCCCCAGCTCCCCAGCGAAGCCCGCCGTTCCCTGCAAGATTTCACCGTTGATGATGACGCCCAGGCCAATTCCCCAATCGATATTGATGGACAATACGTGCTTTTTGCCCTGGGCCAGCCCAAAATGGTGTTCCCCCAGAATCGTCGCTTTTGTATCGTTGATAAAATAGATCGGCGCGTCGAACAGCGAGGCAATGAGCATACTCAACGACTGACCAGGCTGGCTCAACTCCGGATATGTGTGGTTCAGACTAAGCATTGGATTGACCAGCCCCGGCATGGTTGCCCCAATGCCGATAACCACCCGATCTTCCTGGTTGATATAGTCTGCCAGTTCCATTAGAGGTACGCGCAGATTATCGATTAGCTGCGGGGATTCGCCCAACTGCAAATTCAGGTCAATTCGGTGAACAACCTGATTTTTCAGGTTGAATACCATCAATTTGGTATCGTGTACGTTTACATCGATAACGATAGAAACGTAACAGTTGGGATTGAGCGCAAACAGGGAGGGTTTCCGCCCAAACTGAGCCGTTCCTGTACCGATTCCCCGAGCCCACTTCGACACATTCAACTCTTCGATCAGACCCGTAATGGACGGCACGCTACTATGCAGCATACTCGCCAACTGAGCAATTGTGCGCGATTCGGATCGGTAGAGTTCGGCAATAATATTCCGTTTAAGTTTGTTCTTCTTCGTGTCAATGACGGAGATGACAACATTATCCTGCATAGCAATTAGTTTGCTCCCCACTGCTCAAATCGCCATGATCTGTGTGCGGGGTATAGTGAAAAGGGCCAGGTTCTTGGTTATAACTCACTTCAATTCATTCGCAGGATCAGTTTATGAACTGTTGCCTACTCGTATTAGGTCAAGTACATCTTTTAAAAGACATTGAATGAGCAGCTTACTATCCGATACGCTGTCAATTCTTATTTTTCTTTGCAACCGGACTCGCTTTGGCGGACAAGCCTAATTTTTTCAGAACGAACTGGCCTACCTGTTCTCCCTGCCAAACACCTTGATCAATAGAATCCCGAAAGTGAATGCCGCCGTACAGCCGCGAAATGGCGGCTTCTCGAGCTGCGTGGGTGAACGATCGGTAGGTTCGGGCCGGTACGCCAAACTCTACTTCAATTGTATCTGTGTAGCCGATGGGTTCACTCGCTAGCGCCGTCAGTATAGTAGCCACTGCCTGTGACATGACGCTATGTCCGCTCGTATATTCAGGAAACGGCGGAGTTTGTAGCATTGGACGCCAGGCCCGGTCGATGTGCTGGTTGATGTAAGTTTCCGGCCGAATTCGGTCACTGTTGTATTTTTCGTCCCAGCAGGAAATAAACGCGTCAGCCATCGTTAGCCCTACCAGTGCGTGCCAGCGGATGGTTTCGGCTAACGACAGTTTTTGCTGCACGCTGATCAGGCTCGTGATTCCCATCCAGTGTCCACTGGGGGATATCTTTTTTGTCCCGAAACTGACATGCCCTTTCTGATTCAGGAAAAAGGGATTGCAGTCCCAGAAGTTAGCGATGTGGCGTTGATCTGCTGTCAGCGACAGACTGGTATCGTATACCTCTTTCGCCAGGCGATGAAACGGCGATCCTTTGTCTTCGCTGTACGCTACGGGGCGGGCTGGCCGAAACTGTTTGGCACTGTCAAGCAGAAACGGCCGTACAACCGCCCAATAGGGCTCGTAAGCTTCGGAATAGGCCGGAGGTGTTGGCTGCCACGAACCTGGTTTCTCGGATGGTGTGTATCTAACGTAGCCACTGGTTTTTACGTAGCCGTCTTTTGCTGCGTATTTCACTAGTTTCTTGACCAGACTATCGGCGTAGGCGCGGGACTGATCGAGCAAGGCGGGGCTTAGATGCCGTTTTTCACGACTATCGCTGATCAGTTGGTTACGGTATTCTTCCAGGATGTAACCCGACGGTAGTAGCTCCTCGCCCATTCGCAGCAGGATATACTGCGCTCCAAACTCAACATCGATTTTAGGGTCAGCATTTGTCGGCGCCGGGATCGTATAACCATGCAGTAGACCTGTCAGTGGTACGTAGCCTGCCGGTTTCTGCTGGCGATACATCAGTTCGTATGCGGCCAGGTTAGCATAAGCGTAGTAACGAGCGGCCCCGCAGGGACCGGTCACATCGGTTACCATAACGTCGGTCAGGTGCTTTAACGCTTTAGTATAGCCCACCGTTGCCGACGGTTCTTCTGGTGGGTTGGCAAACCCCTGGAGCGCCAGGCAATGAAGTAGAAAAAGCAGCCAGTACTGTTTCATCGTATAGTTTAGTTGCGCCGGTAAACCTGAATAGTTGCGTTGTTCCGACCAAACAAAATCTGTTGCTTAGCCCCTTCTCCAATGATTAGAACATCGCGTACGTCGCCCTTCACCGTAAATCCAGACTGGGCCTGAGGTACGTAGCTAAACTGACATTGACCATCATTATGGAAAACCTGGCCGTAATTGGCATCCATTTTCCCAATCTTAATGCGAGTACTTAATTGATTTCCTCCCAGCAGCAGGTCTTTCTTACCATCACCGTCCACGTCCAGGAAGCCAATGGCGTAGACGGGTGCGAACTGAGCCTCTACGGGTAATTCGTGCCAGTCAAAATTGCGGTTGCCTTTGTTTTCCAGGATTCCGGATGCGAACTGTGTTGCCTGTAGTGTATCGGCCAGCTTAAATTGTTCCGGGGTCAATATTTGACTTAAACTAGCTTCCGAGTACGCCTGATACGAGGTAAACTTCCGGCGTAGGGAATACATCTGATTCAACGCTTCATCCCGGGTAGCTAATGGATAATCTTTACCCTGAATGTAGTAGGTTACGAATGGATCGATAGACTCATTCTGATCAAAATCGCCGTAGGTTACTCGAATAGGCTCCTTTTCGGAGGGTTTCATCTGGCAGTTTTTACCAAAATTGCCCAATACCAGATCCTCATCACCGTCACCGTCCAAGTCAGCTTTTTCAATCCGATTCCACCAGCCAGCCTGACAGAACGAGTGAATGGGTGCCGCAACGGACGTTGAACGAGCGAATCCTTTTCCGTTACTATTCTTGAGTAGGGTTACGGGCATCCACTCGCCGACGAGGACGAGGTCTTCCCAGCTGTCTTTGTCCATGTCCAGCGCTACAGCGTCGGTAACCATCCCAATCTTGTTTAGGAACGGTGCCCATTGCGTAGTAGCATCCGTGAATTTGCCTTTGCCGTCATTGAGCAGAAGACGGCTACTGACAGGTTCCGGGTAACGACCGGGGATTACACGTCCACCGATAAACAGGTCTTTATCACCATCTTTGTCGACGTCGAGAGCAACAATACAGGCATCGCTGCTTCGGTCGGCGGGCAGCCCCTCAGCCGAGCGGGAAAAGTTACCTTTGCCGTCATTCAGGTAGAGTCGGTCCTGTAGTAGCAGATCGTCGGGCAGGTAAGCGTAACCGCCACTCACTACGTACAGATCCTGATCACCGTCACCATCAGCGTCGAAGAATAACGCGTCCGTATCTTCGCTCATTTTGTCTGCGGTAAACGTAGCCTGTTCATTAGGCTTCCAGCTTCCGTTAGCCTGACCTAAAAGCAGCGATCCCACTTGACCTTTCGCCCCAGGCACATACAGGTCGACAAACCCGTCGCCATTTACGTCAGCCTGCGCCATATGCGGTCCCTGGTTGGAAAGCATATTCGGCATCAGGGGCTGTCGTTTGAAATCGTTGTATACGTCCTCTTTGTGTCGATATAAAACGGAGTCTTTTTCAATCTCAGCAAAGAGCGGAGTGGGATCACTTATATATCTATACGTTTCTTTGGCATCCTTGGACCGTAAGATTAGCGGCTGGTCAACGTTCACATTTCGTAGCAGTTGCGTTTTGTTATCGGACCAGACCACGCGTACGCTGTCAATAGTCGTCTGCTTACCCAGACCGAAATGCAGAGGCACGTATGTACCCGACTGAAACCCACGCGAAGGCACAAACTCCTGATATTGCTGCATGCCCCCCGCATAAACCCAGACCTTTGCGTTGGTAGCCGACGTTGCGGAGCTTTCGCCCAACTGGACCGCCAGGTAGTGCTGTTTTGGATTATCGTTACGATAGATGGAGACCGGAACGTTAATGTTGTTGGTGATAATTTCCAGATCGCCATCGCCATCCAAATCGGCAGCAACGGCTCCATTCGAAAGCACCGCCTGATCAAATCCCCAATCCTTTACTTTATTGTCGAAGGTCAGTTTACCCGAATTGCGGAAGATGTAATTCTTTGTAGCCGTTGATGGCATCTGTTTCAGAATATCCATCATGGCCGTTGGATTCCCCTGCGATTCTTTGAGCCGGGCGTCCGCGTAATACTTCATGAAATCCATGTTTGTATAATCGCGGAGGTAGCCATTCGTGACAAACAGGTCTTTCCAGCCATCATTATCGAAATCGGCCACGAGTGGTGTCCAGCTCCAGTCGGTGTTAGAGATACCCGCCAACTGCCCGATTTCACTGAACGTCGGTACGTTAAGGCTACCAGTCCGTTGCCCCGTGTTCCCGTTATTTAGCTGTAGCATATTCCGCATCAGCTGATGCGAAAAACCGTTCCGCAGCATGTTCTGATACGTTTCGTAGTTCTCGGGACCGTAAAGCAGTTTCTGCCGTCGGTTATCCTCCGGCAGCATGTCGAGCGTAAAAATATCGGGCCAGCCATCGTTATTCATATCGACTACTTCGTTCCCCATGGAGAAGTAGCTTAGATGCCCAACAGCCTTGTCGAGCTGGTCGATGAAGTGTCCTTTGCCATCGTTCAGGTAGAGATAATCCTGTTCGATGTAATCGTTTGAGACGTAAAGATCCGGCCATCCATCGCGGTTAATGTCGGCCACGGCCACGCCCAGACCAAAGCCAATTGGATTACCTTTTATTCCAGCGGCTTCGCTCACATCGACAAACTTGTTGTTGTCGTTGCGGAAAAGTTTATCGCCGGCAAATTCATCGCGCATCGCTTTTGTCAGAGCCGCGTCGAATCGTTTAAAGTCTTTGATGTTGTGATTCAGGAGAAAGCAGTCCAGATCGCCATCTTTGTCATAATCGAAAAAGACTGCCTGGGTGCTGTAGGCGGGCGAATCTAACCCGTACTGAGCCGCTTGTTCACTAAAGGTCAGTTGCCCTTTTTTATTGAGATGATTATTAATGTACAGCCGATTCCGACGAATGTTGGTTTCACCATTCCCGGAGTAGCAAACGTAAATATCGAGCCACCCGTCACGATTGATGTCGACCAGCGTTACGCCAGTTTTCCAGCCAGGCCCTCTGCCAACACCTGACGAAGATGATACGTCCGTAAAGTGCAGATTACCGTCATTGAGATACAGCCGGTCAGGCATCATATTGCCCGTAAAGTAGAGGTCAGGCTTTCCGTCGTTATTCAGATCCCCAACGGCCACTCCACCACCATTGTAAAAATACTCGTACGCCAATACGTTCTGCTCCTCTGTTTCGACCAGTTTGTTGGTAAACAGAATTCCCGTCTGCTCAGTAGTGAGCCGTGTAAATTGAGCCGCTGCTCCAATCGGTACCAGGCAGACCGTCAGGCCCAATAGCCAGATCAGGCTTCGAAGCGGATGATGTGAATAATTGACGATACGCATCAATAAAGAGTTACGGGTTAATGAACCGTTGTAGAGAACCGTTCATTAACCCGTAATTTACGTAGATTAACTATGGACCTTACTGCTTATCCCACCAGATGCGAGTCGTGAACAGATCAGGACCCTGCTGAGCAACAGCCGCATTATACTGATTTGCGTTCTTGCTACCTTCCGTTGACGGATACCGTAACCGACGAGGAATAACACCACCTGTTTCGTTACCCACGTAGTTCGTTGGGGTCAGGACAGGATATCCTGTCCGGCGCCAGTTGGCATACGCTTCGTACGAGTTCAGGAAGTTAACCGCCCAGTATTGCGTCCCAATTTGCTCCATCTGCTGAGCCATCGTACCCGTAGACAGGTAAGGATGAGCCGTCAGGTATGTGGTAATCGCAGCAGAAGTGATTGATCCGCCAAACAATGACATCATGTCCATAGCAGCCGTTACGCCCTTATTGTAGTGCGAAGCGGCCTGACCATCACCCCAGCCACGTAGCGCGGCTTCGGCTAACAGGTACTCAACTTCAGCGTAGCTCTGGAAAACCGTCGGTGCCGAATTGCTGGCAATTTTATTCAGGTTAGCCTCAGAGTACAGCGACAGTGAATCTGTTGTTCCCCAGCCAGAGACAGCCGTACGGATGGTTTGCGCGTCGTAGCCGTTCGGCAGACCTTTCTGTTTCGAAGGATCTGTAGCCGATGACTCCTGTGCTGGGTTAGCATTTCCCTGCCACAGCGTAGCGATGTACGGCATCCGTGGGTCGTTGTTGCTCTTCAGGAAGTTAACGAACGTCCGGCTCAGTTTGCTGTTAGCCTTACCTTTCAGGTTGGCCGCGTCGTATTCCTGCGTACGTAACGTATTACCGTCCAGGTTCCGGGTGTTGTCGTTCCCTTCAGCGTGTACGATCTTCGCGATATCCGAGTTGCTCGTCATCACGCCACCAGCAATGGCTTTCTTCACGTAGGTTTGCGCCTTAGCCGCATCTACTTTCGTCAGGCGCATGCCCAACCGCAGCATCATCGAGTACGCAAACTTCTTCCACTTGGTCAGATCTCCCGCGTAGATAACATCAGCCGTACCGTAGCCGGTTTTGTTCGCATCCAGTGCCGCAGCTGCCAGATCCAGCTCATTCAGCATGTCAGCGTAGATATCTTGCTGCTTATCGTATTTCGGCGTGTAGACATTATTCAGGTAGCCTTTGCCAGCTTCCGAATAAGGAACATCTCCGTACAGATCCGTAATCCGGTGGTACACGAACACCCGCCAGATACGAGCTACGTTATACAGGTTCGATTGCGTAGCATCGTCTTTCGTCAGCGCAATAATCTGCTCTACGTTTTTCACGTGTTCGCCATACGCTGTTTCGAAATACGCGTTCGAATACTCTGAGTTGTACAGGTACTTATCGCCTGACCAATAGGTCTGCAGCGACGCGAAGTGCTGTACCATAGCCCCAGCATAAATCAGGTTACCCCGGTGATTCTCATACCCCGTACCCGCCGTTTTCACGATACTGTACGATAGCAGGTTTGGAATGACAGGTGCCGTCAACGCGTTAGGGTTCGTATTGAGTTCTTCAAACCCCTTGTCGCAGGACGACAGCATCAGCCCGGCCGTCAGGACGGTTGCCAGTGCAGGAAGTCTATTTTTCTTAAAGAAACGTAACATAGTTAAGTCGTTAAAAGCGGTGAGTTAGAAACGAATATTCAGGTTCAGACCGTAGCTACGAGCTGGTGGGACACCAAACATTTCTAAACCCTGTGCATTACCACTGTTGAAGTTCGATTCTGGATCAACGTTTGGCACTTTGCTGTACAGAATCAGCAGGTTACGTGCCACCAGCGACAGGCTGGCAGCCTGGATTGGCGTTTTACCCAGGATTGACCGGGGCAGATTGTAACCCAGTGTGAACTGACGCAGTTTCACGAAGCTACCATCATATACGAAGTTTTCGGTGATGTTCCGGTAAGCGCTCGAACCGTAGTAGTTCTGTGCCGTCAGGGTGCGGGTGAACGCGTCGCCGTTCTGTGTTACGCCGGTTACTGTTACGCCATTTTCCCGTCCGTCCAGCGTCAGTTTAGTCAGACCATTAGCTGTTGCGTAGTAGTTGGTAGCACTGTATAGTTTCGACCCGAATTTGCCGTCTAACAAGAAACTAAACGAAAAATTCTTGTAGTTCAGTGTGTTCGTCAGACCCATCGTGAGCGGTGGAACACCACGGCCCAGCGGCTGCAACGCACTCTGAATTGGCAGACCCGTTGCCGAGTTGTACACGACGTTGCCGTTGGCATCGCGCAGCGCGCGGTAACCCGTGATCATACCATAAGGCTGACCGGTATAGTGATAGATATACGCACTCCGGGTACGTGATTCGTCAACCTGGAAAGTTGTCAGGTCGTCCGTGATTCTAACCACCCGGTTGTCGTTGTAAGCCATGTTGTAAGCAACATCCCAGGTAAAGCCGTTCGCTTTCTTGATGGGCGTGCCCGTCAGCAACAGCTCAATACCTTTGTTTACTACTTTACCAACGTTCAGCAGTACGCTGCCATAGCTACTTGCCGACGAAGTCGACGCGGTAACAGCATCATTCGTTGTTGTCCGGTTGTACAACGTCAGGTCAACACCCAGTTTGTTGTTGAACAGTTTCGTTTCGAAACCAACCTCCGTCGTTGTCGACGTATTGGGTTGCAGCAGCGAGTTCGGAATCGTACCACCGTTGATCGACATCAGCGCGATATCGCCAACGTAGTTGTTGGTCTGCAGGTTGTACGTCAGGTTCAGGGCGTATGGGTTTGGATAACCACCACCTACCTGAGCAACCGAAGCCCGTACTTTACCGTAGTTAAACCAGTTAGGACGGCTGTCTAATACGTCAGAGAACACGAAGCTCAAACCAGCTGATGGATAGAACAGGCTATTGTTTGCTTTAGCCAGCGTCGAGAACCAATCCTGGCGACCGGTCAGCGTCAGGAACAGCACGTTTTTATAACCAATATCAGCCGATCCAAATACCGAGTTGATACCTAGCGAGTTATAGCCGTAGCTTGGTGTTTTCGTTACCGTGTTATCCAGGTAGTAGTTGAATGGTACAACGAAATACTGACCATTGTAACCCATATTTTCCGTAGCACGACGCATCTGGTTACCGCCAACCAGGGCGTTTACCGAAATCGGACCGAAATCTTTGTTGAAACCAAGAATCAGTTCTGAGTTGGTTTCACCGATCTGCGTATTTGACCGGCCCATCGATCCCCGCGTGTTGTACGCCAGACCCGTTGGTTCAATGTTCAGGAACTTCGTGTAGTTGTAGTCCGTACCAATCCGACCGCGCAGGTACAGGAAGTCCGTGATGTTGTAGCGCAGCGAGAACTGACCGATGAAACGGTTCCGCACGTCACTATTCTGTACTTTGTTGATGACGAAATATGGGTTCTGCGAGTACTGGTTACTGTTCCACAGTACTTCGTAACCACGGCTATCATAACCTGGATCCAGCGTCCGGATATCGACCGTATTGGCGATCAGCTGGGCACCATAGTTTGGGTTTTTCGGCGTATCCGACAGGAAAGTCCGGTTTGTACCTGTTTCAACGTTGTACTGAGCAACGCCTTCGAATACGACTTTCTTCGCCAGTGTTGCGTTAGCGCTCAGGTTAAACGACTTCCGGTTAAAACCAGAGTTTGGCACGACGCTCTTCGAGTTCAGATCCGACGCCGAGAAACGGAACGCTGCCGACTCATTACCACCCGATACAGCAACCGTGTTAGTAAACGTGCTACCTACGTTGTAGAAGTTTTTAATGTTGTTGCGCTGCGCTACGTATGGACGAGACACCCCGTCAAACTGAATAACATTAGTACCATCAATTTTGGCACCCCACGACTGAGCACCCGTCTGGATCGCTTCGGCCTGCGTTGTTGGCTTAGCTCCCTGCGTACCCTGGCCGTATTCATACTGCCAGTCGTTCAGTGAGAAAGGCTGGTCCATCGTATAGGTACCGTTGTATTCAACGCCAATACCTTTCTGTCCTTTACCCGATTTGGTCGTGATCAGAATAACCCCGTTCGACGCGCGCGAACCGTACAGAGCAGCAGCCGTACCACCTTTCAGTACCGACATCGTTTCGATATCGTCTGGGTTGATACTATTCAGACCGTCACCGGAGTCGGTTCCGCCCCACATACCCGCCGAGTTCACGTTGGTATTGTCGATGGGTACTCCATTCACAACGTACAGCGGTTGGTTGTTACCGCTCAACGAACCGTTACCCCGGATGATAACCCGGCTCGAACCGCCAGGTCCCGTTGCGGTGCTGGTTGCGTTCAAACCAGCAACCCGGCCTGATAACGCGTTACCCAGGTTGATTTCCCGAGCTTTGATCAGGTCGCTCCCTTTAACTTCTGATACGGCGTAACCCAACGCCTTTTTATCTTTGGCAATACCAAGCGCCGTCACGACGACTTCGTCCAGCGTTTTATCGCTAACCGCCAGGGTTACGTTGATGGTGGTTTGATCACCCACGGTAACTTCTTTGGACGTGAAGCCCAACGACTGGATAACTAATACGCTGCCTTTATCGGCACTGATTGAGTATTGACCATCGGCATCGGTTACGGTACCTTTATTGGTTCCTTTGATCAATACGTTAGCACCCGGAATCGGTGCATTAGCGTTTTCCGAAACCTTACCCTGAATGGTTACCTGCTGTGCCATGGCAACGCAGCAACTCAAACAGAAGAAGGCAACAAACAAGGTAAACTTGTTTCTACATTGTCTCATTGTTCTTTAGGTTATGTTAGATATACAACGCACGGTACAAAGCCAATTGGCCCAGTACACACTCTTTTGCCTCCCGGCGTATCGTTAGTCGATGACTTGTCTTTTGTGTTTACTTATTCCTCTACCGCTGAGTCAACAAATGAGTTAAATTACTCACTATTTCTGCCTTGAGCTTTTAGCCTATTAAGACTAATATTTCAATCGTTGAGTAGTCTAATTGTATCTATATAGCTTTTATTTCGCCTATACGCTCTTTAGCTTGAATATGCAAGAATTATTAAATGAAATAATTCGATATTCTTTGGTTTAGCTAAATGTTAAAGCAAATATATTCTTTGTTCTTAAAAAATTTTAAAATCGAATCGATCTGGATCGTTTTTTTTCATTTTCCAGGAATAGTACTGTTAATTAATTATTAATTATAATGCGTTTGAATGCAGCCTGAAACGACTGACTATAGAAATGGTAGAAAGGCTATAATCTGTATGGATTAATGGAGAAACATGTAAGTAATATTACTACAAGCCACCAGCCCGATAAGAAGCGATAAAACAAGAAAGTTCTGCTTAGTAAAATTACTTAGCGTGCTGATTTAATAAGAGTACAAGTTTGTAATCGACGCTATTCCAGAGTTGCTGAAGGGTTGGCGGAACTGGAACGGGGGAATACGAAAACTGACCCAAGATCAGATCCATATCGCCGTCGTTATCCACATCGGCTTTCTCCAGCGTCAGCGACTTGATAGGAACCGCCGTTTTGGCAACGTGTGCGATAAAGCGAAACTTCTTTTCGTTTTTGTTCTCCAGATACACAAAACTCTCGGCAGCTAACGTAGTCAGCTCTGGAAAGAATGCCGAAACCGCAAAGTCAATATCGCCGTCCTGATCAAAATCATCAGCCTGGAGCCGGGTTGCTCCATAGATTGGGTAAAAGAACACGTCCTTGTACGTCTGATTTTTGCTCCCTAGAAACAGGTGTAAGCCATGATATGGCTTCAAACAGTAGGAGTAATCCGCATTATCTCCGTGAACAACAGCGATGTCATCAATTCCATCATGATTATAATCCAGTACGATAAAATCACTGGTACCGTACTGGGGCTCGAATTGAAGTACTTTCTTCGGCGTGAATTGCAGGTTTCCAGTCTGGTAAAAAACGTAGACAGCTTCCAGATTCTGGGCGAACAGCGCAACAATATCCTTTAGATTGTCGCCGTTCATGTCCCGCACGTAAAACTTAACGGCTCCCGGCACGTTGAGCAGAATCGTCTCGGTATAAGCCGAATCTGCCCCCTCCTGCTTCGTATAGAACGATAGCGATCCCGACCGGTGTCCGTAATTGGCCATGATTAGCTCCGGCCTGCCGTCATCATTCAAATCTGACTGCAAGGAATAAACGGGGCGATGAAGCTGCTTTCGAACGGGTAGCAGTGTAGCGGCTTTCAGAAAAGACAAGTTTCCCTTTGATGAATCAGATGGTAGCAACGTACCAACATCCGTTAGTAAGGTACCTGTTGAGCCGGGCTTTATATCAACAACAGTACCTGGCATAGTAAGCGTTTGTGTCAAACCCTGCTTCCAGTTCCATTGGTACATCCTTTCCGGCTCCGCGACCCACAACTGCCGGTGCGTTGTATCGTAAGCGATAGCCGTAACGGATGAACCTACTTGATTACCAAATGCCACCAGCTTTACGTTAAACTGATTAAGCGAGCGATCCCGGTTTTGCCGGGCTGAATCTATCGGTAGGCTGGTCGGCGCATTCTTCAGGTAATAATTAACCAGCCTTTCCCAGGCCTGCTCATCAATAACTGGCTCTTCCGGATAGATGTGTTGCTCTTTAAGTGAAGCGACCTCCTGCGGGTTCAGTTTATTGTATGGATCATACCCCATGTACGATACGCCCAGGTAGCGTCCCATAATAGGCAGTACGTTTAGCTGCCAGATGTATTTAGTCAGACTTTTCGGGTCGGGCGTTAAATGACAGGTACTACAGTACTGGTTCGCCAGTTGTTGACCATCATCTACGGTACCGCTCGTAAAAGACAGAGAACCGACCAGCACGAATGCCAGCCAGATCAAATATTTACCTCGTTTCATATCCCCTCTACCGAAAATAGCAGTGGGTACAGCTTTGTTAGCAGCGTTGGTTGTCGCTGCGAACAGGCCGTACCCACTGGTCTGTTTTACTAACTACTTTATTTTTTCACTGAATCCTGAGTCGACAGTGACCAGCTATTATCAAAAAAGCCGGCTGTAAGCACGCCATCAATGCCTTTTTGTAGCATATCCGTTCGGAAAAGCATAAAATCGGGGAAACCGCTACCACCCGCAAAGTATTGATTCGCGTCGGCGGCTTTCATACCCGAAAGACCCGTCCCCGTAATCACCGCGACCGACGCCGTTTGACTATCGGGGCGGGGCCAGACGAAATAGGCGCCCAGGTCATCGCCCGAATGACGTTCTTTTCCCATAACGACTTCTCCACGTCGGACCTGAATCGGACAGGTTGCCAGCAAATAATTCCAGGCTTTATTGGTCGTTGCGTTTCCGTAGAGCACAACACCCCGATCCGTATACTTCTTTGGATCAAACGCTCTGTCGCTAATTATGTCGACAGCGCCGTTTCCCCGATAGTACCAGGTTTCGGCATCGTACCGGGCTTTATTCTCCGCCCAGTCATTTTCGTCAGCATTGCCGGACGTTGCATACACAAACACCATCCGCTTGTTGAATGGCTCCTTAAACGTTCCATTCCGGTGTTTCCCCTTTTGCCCTGGAGTCGGCTTTGTTCCAGGTTCCCACTGAGCGTCACGTGTCAGATAAATAGTTTCGTTCGAAGCTTTCACCGGGTATTGAACAGCTTTCAGACTGTCGAGCGTAATAGTGACCGTTTCGCCAGGCTCAAAATCGCTCAGGTCCAGTGATAACAAGCCAACGTTTTCGGTTTTCCCCGTGATTACTCGATTAGCCTTGTCTCGTTTGAGCTGTATCCGACTGAATTGCAGCGGATGCTGCTGCTGCTCAATTGTAGCCCAGCGCATCGTGGCCGAAATAGCGGGGTTCGCCGTTTTGAAGTCAATAGTACTGACAGCGCTATCGCGGGGAATTTTGTGCCACCGGAAGTAATCGAAGATAGGTTGCCAGTCCACGCTGTGATCACCGTACCAGTGTGAACCTCCGGGATACTCGTAATGCGTAAAGTCAGGGTGAAACGTACCGAGCAGCTGCCGCATCTGCCGGGCGTATTCGACGGACACTGTCCGATCGGCATCACCGTGCAGGATGTAGACGCCCAGCGGTTTGTAGTTGGACGCTAACGCCAATACGTTGCTTGGATTGCTGGCCCGGAGCAGTAAGCGCTCCATATCGGTGCCGCCCGTTTCCGGAATTTTGCCGTCGTGGGAGCCATAGGCCGCCAGACTTGGATAACCCGCACAGGGCGCAATAGCCGCCCAGTTGCCGGGAAACGTAGCACCCAGGTACCAGGTACCATGGCCACCCATTGAATGCCCGGTCAAATAGACTCGCTCCGGGTCGGGTTTGAACTGCTTTTTCGCCAGACCGAATACTTCCAGCGCATCCAGCCGTCCCCAGTCCTCCCAGTTGAAGCCGCGTGGCCGCCGGTTGGTGGGCGTCACGACAACACCCCAGTCTTTGGGTTTGTAGGCCCGCGCCTGGTTGATGGCTTCGACACCGGCACCGTGTACCGACAGAAAGAGAGCGGGTGCTTTGCCATCGGCGTTACGTTGGGGCGCTACGGAGAAATACTGGACGCTCCCATCAATATCACTGATGAACGTCTGACTATACTGCTGTTCCGGCCGCCCAACGGACAGGCTTACTTCACCGGCATCCAGCATTTTCCCAGCCTGCATCAGCTGAAGCTGAGCCGCCACTTTGTCTACCTGTTGCACTCCCGACGCGTCCAGCCGGAAACCAACCTTGCGTGTCGTCATGGCGGGTACCGTAGGTAAGTCCGTCACCACCGTTTTTCCGGCTAGTTGGCTCCGTATTTGAAGGTTAGCCAGTGGTTTGGTTGACGTATTGATCACGACGACAGCCCCCCAGATCGATTCGGTCGTCTGACCCGGCACGATACTGGGCAGCGTTGGGTCTTCGGTATTAAGCGTAACAGGTTTGTCAGGAAAAATCAGCTCGGCATTGATCCCTTGATATCGCACCGAAGCCGACGTACGAACCAGTAATTCGTTTTCCCCTTTACGCAGCTTGACAGGAATGTATAGCCAGCCACTGGCGTATGGATCACCGAAGTGCGGCACTCCATTAACGTAAGCCATGGTATGACCGGTAGCGTGTAGCAGAGCAACCTGATCCTTCGATGACTGATACGTCAGGTACAGATAGCCGTTTCCTAGCATCCCTTCTTTAAACTGCCCCTTTTCGCTGGCGGCCACAGGCGTCCAGGTTAGTTTGGTCAGTTCACCCGGCGCAACGGATTTACCGGCTACGGGTTTGGGTAGTTGGTTTTGAATTAGGGAATAGGCGAGTTGGTCCGTATACAACGCTTCCCGACCGTATTGATGGCAGGGACCGGCTACCAGCCCCTGCGTAAACGAATGGCGCTGCTGCGCCCGGACTTGCATTGTCCAGCACAGCAGCGCGATCAGCCATACGAATTGTTTTTTCATTCCTACGTAAGCAAATAACAGGCTTATTTCGATGCCGTAGCTTCCGTCGGCATCTGGTACTGAAAGTTACCGTTGATAGGCGCGCCAAAGTAGTTGACTTTCAGTAGATCGAGCCGCTTTTTGTGTACGTCGAGCCGCTTTTTGAAGTCGTCTACGTTCTTGCGTTCTTTTGGCGTCCAGCCCACCTCGGCCAGCGCAATAGCCCGTGGCCATACCATGTACTCAACATACTCGGGTGTCCGCATGTATTCGGTCCAGACGTTACCCTGCACACCAATGATGTGTTTGGCTTCTTCAGCACTCAGACTATCGGGCGTTGGTTCGTAGGAGTATGACTCTTCGACTGGGGTCAGTCCACCGATGGCAATTGGTTGCCCTTTTGGATCAGTCTGGTAGTGATCCAGGTAGCAGAAGTTGCCCGGCGTCATAATGGCATCATGCTTCTGACGGGCAGCCGCAATGCCCCCCTCAGTACCGCGCCAGCTCATCACCGTCGCGTTTGGCGATAGACCGCCTTCCAGAATCTCGTCCCAGCCGATCATCTTACGGCCTTTGCCGGTGATAAACTTATCGATGCGCTGGATGAAATAGCTCTGTAGTTCGTGCTCGTCTTTCAGACCGTTCTTTTTCATCAGGTCCTGGCAGAAACGGCTTTCTTTCCACTGCACTTTGGGGCACTCATCACCACCAATGTGAATGTACTGGCTGGGGAACAACTCCATCACTTCCGTCAGAACATCCTGCAAAAACGCGAATGTCTCTTCGCGGGGGAACAGGACGTCCTCGAACACACCCCATTTCGTCGCTACTGGAACAATCTTATCCGTGTTGCTACCAAACTGTGGGTAACCCGCTAGAATCGCCATCGAGTGGCCCGGCATTTCGATTTCGGGAATAACCGTTACAAAATGGTCCTGCGCGTATTTAACCACCTCGCGAACTTCATCCTGGGTGTAGAAACCGCCATACGGTTTGCCGTCGTACTTGTTGTCTTTGTACCGGCCAGCCATTGTTTCTTTCCGCTGCGAACCGACCTGGGTCAGCAGAGGGTATTTCTTGATCTCAATCCGCCAGCCCTGGTCTTCGGTCAGGTGCCAGTGAAAGGTGTTCTGCTTGTGCAGCGCAATCAGATCAATGTATTTTTTGATAAAGCTAACGGGGAAGAAGTGCCGACCCACGTCCAGGTGCAGTCCCCGATACGCGTAGCGAGGCTGGTCTTCAACCGTGCAGCAGGGCACCGACCAATCCACGCCCGCAACCGCCGTAGGGCTGAAGATTTCGGCCGGCATCAGTTGCAGCAGCGACTGTACGCCGTAGAAAGCGCCTTTAGGCTGAGCGAACGTAATGGTAATCTGCTTGGGCGTTACCTTCAGACCGTATCCTTCTGCTCCCAGCTTTTCGCTTTTCGCCGAGGTGAAATAAATGGATTGCCCTGACGCTTTTCCCGTCTTGATTTGTGGACGAGTACCCGTAGCGGCAGCAATCCGATCAGCGAGTTGCGTCGCTACCCGCCGAACGTCGGCGTTTTCTTTATCAAGAACCAGAGTTACGTCACTGGCGAGTTTAAAGGTGCCTTTTTGTTCGACCAGTTTGGCCGGTTTAGGCAGAATTGCGTAGGTCGCAGTCTGAGCATGCGCCAGTTGAGCTAGCAGCAACAGACAGCCAAGGATTAGTTTTTTCATGCGTTTTTAAAGGGCATCTGGTTTCAAAGTCAAAAGGTACGAGTTAATTTTTAAATTTTTTTAATAATACCTGCTAGACAATCGTTTTTGGGCTACTTTTGGTAGCAGAACCAAACTTATTGGCGATCGACTAGCCGCTGACAGCGATTCTGCGCTGTTTCATCTTTTTTAATCGCCAACAGCTTTTCTTTCTATACCTATGCTTAAACCCGTTTTATCCCTATTTCTTACGGCTGCCAGCTTACTGGCCACAAGCCTGACGGCAACCGTGGTGGCCCAAAAATCGAAGCTGGTCATTATTGGCTACGTAACGGGCAACGGCTGGACTAAAGACCAGATTCAGGCCAATAAGCTCACCCATATCAACTACGCTTTCGCGGTCCCTTCTGCCGATGGGAAACTTGACCCCATGAACGCCCGCGACTCAGTGAACATGGCCAATTTGACCTCACTCCGGTCAGTGAACAAGGACCTAAAAATCCTCTTGTCGATTGGCGGTTGGGGCGGCTGCAAGTATTTTTCTGACGCAGCGCTAACCGATGCGTCCCGGAAGAAGTTTGCCGATGCCGCCGTAGCTCTGCTGAAAAAACATAAGCTCGACGGACTAGACATCGACTGGGAATACCCGGCGCAGATTGGGGCGGGTAATATCTACCGGCCCGAAGACAAACAGACGTTTACCTTGTTCCTGAAAGCCCTTCGCGACCGCCTGGATGAACAGGGTAAGGTCGACAAACGCCCGGTGTCAAACCATTACCTGCTGACGGCGGCAACCGGTGGCGACACTGCTTTCGTGAACAATACTGAACTCGCCAACGCGCAGAAATATCTGGATTACGTCAATATCATGACGTATGATCTGTATCATGGCAACGACAAAGTGTCGGGTCACCACAGCCCATTGGCGCAGTCGAAAATGGGCGGTCAGTCGCGGACAAACTCAATTTCGGCGGTAGAGGGACACATCAAAGCGGGTGTTCCAGCGAACAAAATCGTGCTGGGTATCCCCTTCTACGGTCGCGGCTGGAATGACATAGTCAATACCGAAGCCGCTACGCAGGCGAAAGGGTTGTATCAGCCTTCGACTGGCAAACACATGTTCATTGGGTACGATGAACTGGTGGAGAAATACATCAATAAAAACGGCTTTACCCGTTATTGGGACGCCGATGCCAAAGCCCCTTATCTCTGGAATCCAACAACGCGCACGTTCATTTCCTACGCAGACGAAGCGTCATTCGAGCCCAAAGTGGCTTACGTTAAAGAAAAAGGGTTAGCGGGCGTGATGTTCTGGGAATACATCTACGATTTGAAACAGCAGCAGAAGCTGTTCAACAAACTAGTTAGCGAAGTGCGGAAATAAGCTCTTTCTGAGCAATCAATACAGTAGAAACGAGAACTGCCCCAACACTACCTAGTGTTGGGGCAGTTCTCGTTTCTAGGCCAACAGCGGCTTTATCACCTTACCGTGCACATCGGTCAGGCGGTACCGACGGCCCTGGCTTTTGAAGGTCAGTTTTTCGTGATCAAGACCCAACAGATGCAATACCGTCGCCTGAAAATCGTGCACGTGGACGGGGTCTTTCACAACATTGTAGCCGAATTCGTCCGTTTCGCCGTATACCAGTCCTTTCTTGACACCAGCGCCAGCCATCCAGATCGAGAAGGCGCGGGGGTGGTGATCCCGACCGTAGTTATCGCGGGTGAGTTTGCCCTGCGAGTAAGGCCCCCGGCCGAATTCACCGCCCCAGATCACGAGCGTATCGTCGAGCAGACCGCGCTGTTTCAAATCCATGATCAACGCGGCCGATGGCTGATCAACGCTTTTCGCCTGGGTCTTGATATCCTTTGGCAAGTCACCATGCTGATCCCAGCCCTGGTGGTAGAGTTGTACGAACTTGACGTCTTTCTCGATCAGTTTCCGGGCCAGCAGGCAGTTGGCCGCGAACGTACCAGGCTTCCGGCTGTCGGGGCCGTACAAATCAAAAATATAGTCGGGCTCCCTCGAGATGTCGAGTGTTTCGGGCACGGAGGTCTGCATCCGGTACGCCATTTCGTACTGCGCCATCCGGTTGTTTATTTCCGGGTCCAGTACGTGTTTGTACTGCTCCTGGTGCAGTTTGGTCAGGTAATCCAGCATGCGCCGACGGCTGGTTTTGTCGATGCCCGGTGGATTATTCAGGTAGTAGACCGGGTCTGGCCCCGACCGGAATACGACGCCCTGATGCACCGACGACAGAAAGCCGTTACTCCACAGCTTGGCATACAGCGGCTGGTCACCGTCGCGCCCTTTGGACAGCAGCACCACAAACGCCGGTAGATTCTGGTTATCGCTGCCCAGTCCATAGCTGATCCACGAGCCGAAACTAGGCCGCCCCGCCTGCTGACTGCCCGTCTGGAAGAACGTAACGGCCGGATCATGATTGATGGCTTCAGTATGCATGGACCGCACGAAAGTCAGGTCGCTGACGATACGTTGGGTATGCGGCAGGAGTTCGCTCATCCACATCCGCCCCGGTCCGTACTGCGCAAATTTGTAGCGTGAGGCCGCCAGCGGAAACCGGCTCTGTCCGGCCGTCATGCCCGTTAGCCGCTGTCCTTTCCGCACCGACTCCGGTAAATCCTGCCCCCACATGGTTTCGAGCCGGGGTTTGTAATCGAACAACTCCAGCTGCGAGGGTGCTCCGCTCTGGAACAGGTAAATAACCCGTTTGACTTTGGGCGGGAAATGAGGTTTCCCCACGGCAGGATTATCTCCCGGTGTAGTACCACCAAACAGATTGGATGGATTCAGCAGCGACGCCAGCGCAATCGCGCCCAGGCCGGCACTGGTTTGGCCCAGAAATGTCCGGCGGCTCAACTGATCGTGAATCTGATCCTGAATGTCCATAACGCTGCTGTTTGAGTTGACCGTAAGCGGCCAGAAATGTTTATCGCTTGATAATGGCTTCGTCAAAGTTCATAAGCGTACTGGCCACCACCGTCCAGGCTGCCAGCTCCGTCGGGTCGAGCTTCGGATCGAGTGGGTACTCCCCAACCCGAAGCAGTGCCTGCGCTCGTTTTGGATTCCGTCTAAAATCGGCCAGTTCTTCGGTATGGAATTGCTGCATCAGTCTAACCTCCTCCGCCCGCGCGGGCCGACTGATGATGGCCTTGAAGAACTGATTGATCAGAGTTTGCTCATCCTGTTTTTCCGGCTTAGCCGCCAGTCGTTTCTGGACCAGCACCCGGGCGGCCTCCACAAACTGCGGATCGTTCAGCGTAACCAGCGCCTGTAAAGGCGTACTGGTTTTCTGACGTTTCACAATGCAGGTATGGCGTTCGGCTGCATCGAAATTGAGCATCATCGGCGGGGGTGAACTCCGTTTCCAGACCGTATACATCGACCGCCGGTAAAGACTATCGTTGTGGTTCTGCACGTATTTGACGGCATTTCGCGTAGCCAGGGCCTCCCAGATTCCATCGGGCTGATACGGTCGGACACTGGGTCCGCCAATGTGCCGGTTGATCAAACCACTGGCAACCAGAGCATTGTCGCGCACCTGTTCCGCCGAGAGCCGGTAACTGGGTCCCCGCGTCAAAAAGATGTTATCCGGATCGGCCTCGTGTCGCTTTTCCGACGCTACCGACGACTGCCGGTACGTAGCGGACATGACAATCAGCTTATGCATGGCTTTCGTATTCCAGCCCGACTCCCGGAATCGCACCGCCAGATAATCCAACAGTTCGGGATGACTCGGTAGGGCGCCCTGATTCCCAAAATCATCGCTGTTTTTGGCCAGCCCCTGCCCAAAGTACTGCTGCCAGAAACGGTTGACCATCACCCGGCTAAACAACGGATTTTCGGGCGTCAGTAACCAGCGCGCCAGATCAAGTCGGTTAAGTTGTCCCTTTTCTTTAGCGAGTACTTGTGGCAGGCTATGCAGCACGGCCGGTTGCACCACCTCGCCGGGGGCATCATACACACCCCGGTTCAGCAAATGTGTTTGGCGGGGTTGGCTACGCTCGTGCATGATCATGACCTGATTAGCATTGGTATACAGCATCAGCTGTTCACCACGCAGTTTCATGGCAGCCGTGAAGGCCTGCCGGTGTGTCGAATCCTGCGTACTGACGTAATATTGGTACAAACCAGCCCGTTGCGCCGGGCTACGCGCGGGATTCTGCCGGGCCGCAGCCAGCGCATCAGGTCCTCCCGCCAAACGAGGGAGTTCGAGGGGCGTCAGGCAACGGTTATAAATGCGAAGCTCATCAACGGCAAAGTCTTTGTAAAAATAATCGTGCATACGACCAACGTAAAACGGATGCTGTGCCCAGTGGGTCTTGTCTTTGCCGTAAACGATGCTGTGTTGCAGGTTGTCCGTAATGATCCGGGTTAGCGTCGGTTTGCCGTTCAAATACAGCGTCAGACCCTTTGCCTGTCCGCTACCATCATAGGTAAATGCCACCTGAAACCACTGATTAATGGGCACCTTTCCAACCGACTCTATATCGATCGCATTGGCTGGCCAGACATGACTTAGCGTAGCTTTCAGACGACCATCGGCCAACAAATCCAGTTGGTAGCCACGTTGGCCATCCATTGGCCCCGTTGTGCGCCCCAGTAAGGTCGCGGCTGTACCAGACTTCGTCAGTTTGAACCAGCTGCTGATGGTAAACGGCTGGTTCTGCTCAAAGACCGCAAACGTAGATGGCAGGCTGATATAACTGTCGCCGGGCAGGAAACGTGCCTTGCCGAACCGACCCGCTACGCTGTACGGCAGGTTATCCGAATCGCCCCCCAGCCAGGCAGGGATGGTATCGTTGACCTGATTCATAAAAGCGTTACGTGGATCTTTCAGCAGCTCTTCCTTTGACTTCCGTTTGGCAACTTCTTTCTTTTTGGACTCAGGCTTATCTGATTTTGGCTTCTTCGACGCGGCCATTTTTTTGGCATCTTCCTCCCGTTTTCGCTGCTCGGTCTGCGCTTTCACAAAGGCCCGGATGTCGCCCCGGTCGGCTTCGTCGAAGGTGTAGTGCGCAATGAGTCCTAAGTCAGGATTCGCAACCGGTTTTTTAGCCAGCCACTGGCTAAACCGCTGCTGGTAGTCGGGCCGGTTGCTGTTGAGCTGCCGGCGCAGGGGCGTTAGTTTCTCGCGAATGTAAGCCAGTTGTGCATCAACCTCGGGGGTTGTCAGCGTCAGCGTGGGCGATGCCTCACCGTTGTATGGAATCTGCCCCCGCTCGTTGTTGCTGTTGAAGAAGGCAAACAGCGAAAAGTAATCTTTCTGGCTAATGGGATCGTATTTGTGATCATGACACCGGGCGCACTCCGTCGTCAGACCCAGAAATGCCTTCCCGAACGTATTGACCCGGTCGGCTACGTACTCGACCCGGTATTCTTCGTCCACAATGCCCCCCTCCTGACTCTGCTGGTGATTACGATTGAAGGCCGTAGCGATGAGCTGGTATTTGTTGGGGTTGGGCAGTAAATCACCGGCCAGCTGCCAGGTCACGAACCGGTCGAACGACAGGTTGTGGTTATAGGCCCGAATAACCCAGTCGCGGTAGGGCCAGACCGTTCGCATGCCATCGTCCTGGTAACCGTGCGTATCGGCATAGCGCGCTACGTCGAGCCATTCGGCCGCCTGCCGTTCGCCATAGTGCGGGCTTTTCAGCAGTCGGTCCACCACTTTTTCGTAGGCGCTGGGCGATGTGTCGGCCAAAAAGGCATCGACTTCGGCTGGGGTGGGCGGCAGGCCCGTCAGATCCAGGCTCACCCGACGTAGTAAAGTCGATTTATCGGCTTCGGGATTGTGGAGCAGCTGACCCGCTTCCTGTTTAGCCCGCACAAAGCGGTCGATTTCGTTACGTACCCACGCGTTGTCCTTAACCGTCGGCAGTTCGGGGCGCGTTGGCGCAATCAGCGACCAGTGTTTTTTGTACTCCGCTCCCTGCTCGACCCAGCGCAGCAAAACAGCTTTCTCCTCTGAACTCAAACTCAGATGAGACTCCGGCGTGGGCATCATTACCTCCGGGTCATTACTGACGATACGATGAAAGATTTCGCTTTCCGCCAGGTCACCTGGTACGATAGCTCGTTTTCCCGATTCGGTCAGGGTTTCGTAGGCACCTTCGGGCGTGTCCAGCCGTAAACCCGCCTGCTGTTTGGCCTTGTCGGGACCGTGGCAGGCAAAGCAGCGGTCCGACAGAATAGGTTTGACGTGCAGATTGTAATCGATTTTCTCGGGAAGTTTCGCTTCGGCCACGAGGACGTCCTCCGGTTTTTTCACCGACGACTGGCAGGCCGTCAACCACACCGACGCCACGAATAACGTCACCGCAGCGCTACTCAGGATATGCTTATATCGTATGTCAGACCAATTCATCATATACGTTACAGCTTGCTATTGCCAACCAGGCACCATAAAACACAAATCTACCCGATAAAAATTCAATAATATCGTTGTAAAGAGCGGATTACTGACTTAATCAGTCCTTTTCTTTCTCCTCTTCGGATAAGGTTGTTTTTACAAAGTCTTCCACTTCCTGCTCAGTGAGCCCCCCAACTATGGTCAACTGTGGACGGGCTTTCTGTAAGCTGGCAATACCCGACTGGGTCGCTTTTGTCTGCCACATATAGACCGTTTTCAGACTTTTCAACCCGGCCAGTTGAGCCAGCCCGACGTCGGTAATGGACGTACCGTATAAGTTCAGGTATTCTAGGTTGGTCAGACCGGTCAGGTATTTCAGACCAGCATCGGTCACCTTCGTCTGTTCCAGATGTAGCTTTTGCAGGTTTTTGAGTTTCCCTACCTGAGCCAGTCCGGCGTTAGACAGGTTGGTTTCGCCCAGCTTCAGCCAGACGATCTGCTCGCTCAGTTTCGTCAGTTCTGCCGCCTGCGCATCACTAAACGACCGGGCATTGACAGTACTCACTTCCAGTTGATTGTTGGTTTCGGACAAAGGCAGCACCAGTAAACCCATTTTCCGTAATCCGGCCACTACGTTCGGATTGGCGGCTGGCACGTTCTTGGTTAAGACCGGCGATTCTGCCGCCGGGACGCCGGGCGTATCGGTAGTGGAATTAAACTGTCCTTTTCCCAGCGATGCCAGCGCCGGACGTACCGTCTCACTAACCTTCAGTTCGGCTACTTTTTTATTGAAGGGTGCTCCCTCATCAATCCACCAGGTTAGCAAAGCCACCTGGCTATCCGTTAATTGAGGTTTTCCCTTTGGCGGCATGTGGTGTTTATCGTCTTCGGGCAACAGACATACTTTTACCAACGTACTTCGTGCCCCACTTCCAGCAACCAGCACGGGTCCCTCTTTGTCTCCTTTCTTAATCTGTTCCGGATTGTCCAGGCGCAGGCCGCCCTTCGATTTGTCGGCACTATGGCATTGCACGCACCGGCTTTGCAGAATCGGGCTGATGATCTGTTCATACACTATCGCCTGATTCACGTCCGTAATCGGTTTCGCCGGTGGTACTGACTCGGCGGGCGACAGACCAGCTAATGTCCGGATGGGTCCGGGTGCGTACTGGATCAGATAATCAGAACCGTGGGTGAGATTTCCGCCCTGGTGCCCGGTAGCCAGCAGCAGTACAATCGCTACGCTTAATATGGGCAGGTACAATCGCTTTACGACGGGCAGAATTTGGCCCAGATTTTCCCGTTTAGCCGCCCAGGCCAGCCAGACAAAGCCGGCCACCCCAATCCCCAGCCACTGATGACTCGACAGCGTGTCGGCCTCGTAGCCACCACCTAGTGAGAGCAGGTAACCCAATACGCAGGCTAGTGTCGCACTAACCGCCGACCAGAATAGAATTAGGGTAATCGTATGTGGACTAACGGTATTCCGGCGCGTGATCCGGTCCAGTTCGAGCAGCCCGGCGATCAGGAAGAAGCCGATGGGTAGGTGGACGATAAGCGGGTGAAAATGCCCGAGAAACAACATCCAGTCAGCCACCTGCGTCGAATCGGCTAAGAGCAAAATTGATACGTTCATGCCTGATCCGCTTAACCAATCCGTTCCAGTTTGACGGGGTACGTCTTCTTCGAACTCCACTGTGCTACGTATAGGTTTTCGTCGCCGTCAACCAGCACGTCGTGTGGGTGCAGAAAGGGTGAGCCCGCGAATTCTTTACGTTGCTCCAAGAGTTTTCCCGCCTGATAAACCGGTACTGATCCGCCCGGCGTGGAAACAACTTTATCATTCTTGTCCAGAATCTGCACATAACCCGACTCGGCGTACTGTTCAGATGTGCTCCGGTAAACAGCGCCGTACAGATGATCGCCGTGAATGACCGGGCGGCAGATAAACGAACCCGGTAACGCAATGGTCGACAGGTATTTTCCGTCGAGGGTGAAGCGTTTAAGGGCGTTACGTCGCCGGTCGGTGATGATCAGCGTGGGCGTTGCCTGCCGTCGGTCGACAACGATCCCATGACAACAATCAAAGTTGGCGTCACCTTGGCCCCCGCCCCCAAACTGCCGAATAAGTTTACCATTGCTATCGTACTGCGTAACGTAGTTCAGGCCGTACCCATCGACCACATAAATGTCGCCATTGGCCGGATTGATGGCCGATTCGGTTGGTTTGAACTGCGTTGGATAGGCGTAGGTACCCGTTTCGCGCGGGTAATCAATCTTCATCAGCTCCCGCCCATTCAGGTCCGTTTTGATCACCTGATGCCGGTCGGTATCGCAGATAATCAGATACTGGTCGTTGCCTTCTCCACCAATGGTCAGGCCATGCCCGCCAGGGTAATCGTGTCCCCAGGTCCCAAGCAACTTGCCCGATTTATCGTACATCAGTACGTTATTTTTTGTCTCGTTGGTCAGCAGAATAATCCGCCCTTTGGCGTCCTGCACCATCTCGTGGCAGTCGTTAACCGGGTTCTTCCCCGCATCCAGAACGCCCCAGCCCGGCACGACCCGGTACCGGAAGTCATTGTGTCCCAGAATAATCGGTTCGCTCTTAGATGGTGTTGCTGATGCCGGCACCCAGGCAGCTGCGCTACTACCAGCGACCGTTGCCAGCACGGTCTGCCGAATGAAATCACGACGGGATGAAAAAGCCATATAGATACTGACTGTTATCGTTTCTTGACTACGGGTAGTATCTAAAGCAGATGGTACGGGATCTATACTGAACGGCGCAATAGCGTATACTTATCTAATCAAGCGCCCGCTTCATACACAAGCCAGGCAGTAATTCTTTCGCGCCAATATCAGTAAAAACCAGCCCTTTGCGCCTGTTATACGTATTGCCTCCAGCTCCACAATCAGCCTGCTGCATGACTTTACTACGTCTTTTTTTTCTTGTTACTCTGTCACTGACTTATACGATCAGTCCAGCGCAAAAAGCTACCCGCGTTACGCCCAAAAACGTTCCGAAACCAGCCTCAGCCTCCTGGTGGAAACAGAATAACCTGCGGGTTATTCAAACCAACCTACCCGCCTATGAAGCGGCTACACTCAATCCTGATTCGCTCGTGAAAGACTTATTGGCTTATTCGGCCAATACGCTGCTAATCAACGCGGGCGGTATCATGGCGTTTTACCCGACGCAACTCGATTTCCACTACACGAACCCCTACATGAAAACAAACATGCTGGGCGAAGTCGTCGAGAAGTGCCACCAGCACGGCATTCGGGTGATGGTACGGTTTGATTTCAGTCGGGTCCATGAAAGCATTTTCAAGGCCCACCCGGACTGGTGTTACGTATCACCGAAAGGCGAGCGGATCATTAACACGGACATGTATGTCGTGTCGATCAACGCGCCCTACGTGCAGGACAAAGCATTCCGGATCATCGAAGAGGTCATCGACCGCTACCCCATCGACGGCATTTTCCTGAACATGCCGGGTTATCAGATCAACAATCCCTACGAGGGGAAGTACCACGGCATCGACCAGAACGAATACGACAAAAAGCGCTTCGCCGATTACAGCAGGGGGTTAAAACTACCGACGGAAGAAAACAAAGCCGATCCCGTTTTTCAGACGTACCAAGCCTTCAAGAAATTCACGACCGACGACTGGACCAAGCGGCTTCATACGCTTATCAAGTCGAAGAATGATCAGATTGCCGTCTGTACCTACATGGACCAGTACGTCGATATTATTCGGCACGAATCGCAGACAAATAGTCTACCGTACTGGCCCTACTCGGCGTCGGACAACGTAAACAATGCCATCCACTCCTACCCGGATCACATCATCAGCAACAGCAGCATTCAGCAGATTTCGTTTCAGTCGCGCTACAACGCGGTCGAACCGGAAGAGGTCGCCATTCGGCTTTACGAGAACATCGCCAATGGTTCGGGTCTCGACATCAGCATGATGGGCGATATGCGGGGTTATGAGGACGAACGTAACTTTGGAGTGATCAAGCAGATTTACGCGCACCATAAGAAGTTTGAGCTATACTTCGGCAACTACAAATCCGTCGCCAAGATTGCCGTTATCGCACCGGGTTCCTGGCCGAGTGGCGGTCCCATGCAGGAATACCGGGGGATTCAGCTGATGTTGAAGGAGGCCCACCTGCCGTTCGATATTATCGAGGATTCGCAACTGGACAAACAGGCTAGCAAACTTAAGCAGTACCAACTTCTCATCTTGCCGGACATTACGTACCTCAGTCCGGCGGCCGTGCAGGCATTACGCGATGCTTCCCAACAGGGTACCAACTTGATTGCGACCAACACGACAATGTTCGACAATACGACAAGTTTGCAGGACCTGTTCGGCGCTAAAATCGTGAACCGCGACCATGAAGGCAGTGGCTTCTACCTCCGACCGGACAATAAGGAGCTGTTTAAGCGCTTGTCCGGACAGACGATGCTGTTCTGGAAGTTCAACCTGGGCTTGTACGACCTGAGTGGAGCTGACGCCCGATTCCTGCCCATTCTCGCTAAAGGACGTCCCGGACCACCAGAAATTATCGGCGGGCATGATCCAACGGGCTACTACGGCATGGCGACGAAAAAGTACGGACGGAGTACGAACGTGATTTTACCCATCAACCTCGGCCGGTTATACTACATGCATGGTTACCAAGAACACAAAAACCTTCTCCTCGATGCCATCGACCACGTTTTCCCCAACGCGGGACAACTACTACAAACGAATGCGCCGGAGCGAGTCGAAGTGATTGTGCAGCAGTACGGACGTAACGAACCAGGAAATCCAGCCCGCGAAACCGACGATGGTCTGATCGTACACCTGGTTAACCTGACCGGTTTCAGCGGCAATACGTATTTCAAGCCACTGCCGATTTATAACCTTACGTTCCGCGTCAAAGCCGATAAGAAACCAGCTTCCCTCCTGTCGATGGCTACCGACAAAGCCATTCCGTTCACATGGCAGGACGGCTACGTCAATTTTACGCTGGATAAACTCGAGCAGTTTGATGGCATTCTGATTAACAACTAATGGGTTGATTCAGGAAAGACAACTTTCCTGAATCAACCCATTAGCTTAATACATCTGGCCGTCTAACTCCAGGTCCGATCCCAGGATTCGACTTTGTTCCAGCTGTCGGACGGGGCGAAATATTGTTCGTCTTTCATCATGTGCTGTTTAGCAACGGCCTCATTCAGTTCCACACCCAGGCCCGGTTTGTCCGGCACCCGAATGAACCCCTTATTCACGATGGGTTTTTCGATACCCGTCACTAGATCCTCCCAGAAAGGCACGTCGACCCCGTGATGCTCCAGTGCAACGAAGTTCTGCGTAGCGGCCGCGCAGTGCACGTTGGCCATCATCGAAATGGGCGATCCAGCAAAGTGCATCGCCATCGGAATCCCTTTCTCTTCGGCGTAGTCACCAATCTTTTTGGTTTCCAGAATCCCGCCCGACGATGCCAGATCAGGCTGGATCAGGTCAACAGCTTTCGCATCAACGAGTTTAATAAACTCCTCTTTCAGATAGATATCTTCGCCCGTCAGCGTTGGAGTTTCGATCGCTTCGGTGATCTGCCGCCACTGGTCGTGGTAGAACCAGGGCACCATGTCTTCCAGCCAGGCTAGCTGGTACCGCTCCAACCGCTTGCCCAGCCGGATCGCCGTATTAACGTCGAAGTGGCCAAAGTGATCGGCGGCCAGCGGCATGTCGTAGCCAATAGCATTACGCACCTTCTCGACGTAATCGGCCAGAATATCCAGGCCTTTGTCGGTCACCTGCACACGCGTGAACGGGTGTTTCGTCATGCTGTAGCTCCCTACCTGCCGGGGACCGACGGGGGCGTTGCCAAACTGGCGTTTTACGTCCCAAACGCCCGCGCCAATGAGGGTACCGGGCG
The DNA here is from genome assembly GCF_054776615.1 of Spirosoma pomorum. Classification (NCBI taxonomy): domain Bacteria; kingdom Pseudomonadati; phylum Bacteroidota; class Cytophagia; order Cytophagales; family Cytophagaceae; genus Spirosoma; species Spirosoma pomorum. The sequence goes on along the minus strand of NZ_BAAHBP010000024.1, from coordinate 211,928 downwards.
TATCGGCCAGCAGCTCAATACCAAAATCCATTTTCAGAAACGTAAAGCCTTTGTCAATCCGCTCCGCTTTCATCTTCTTGGCAAACGCGGTCGGATCTTTTTCTTCAGGCGTATCGGCATACAAACGTACCTCATCACGGTATTTGCCGCCCAGCATCTGATAGACGGGAACCCCGTACGCCTTACCGGCCAGATCCCAGAGCGCCATTTCGACCCCGCAAACACCACCTGCCGCCCGGCCGTGCTGCCCGAACTCTTTGATGACCTTGAACAATTGTTCGACATTGCAGGGGTTTTTGCCTAGAATCCGGCTTTTCAGAAAGAGCGCGTATTTGGCGCTAGCTCCGTCACGCACCTCACCGTAGCCCGAAATACCCTGGTTGGTGTCAATCCGGATGATGGGACTCGTGAACGGAACGCCCGTCAGCACCGCCACCCGCATATCCGTAATGCGTAGATCGGAGGGTTTGGAACTGCGATTGACTTTTTGGCTGATGTATTCGACTTCAGCATGGGCGTCGTGGTCGAACAGCATACCCAGCGCCAGACCACCCAGCGCCGATTTTTTTAAAAAATTGCGCCGGTCCGCCGGGGAGGGCGTTGCAGCGGGAAACGACTGGGGAGTAGACGGTACCGGAGCGGGCCGGGTGTAGGCAAAACGATCCAGAAGGTTTTTCATAGGGACTAAGAGTTAGGAATTGGTATCGATTTACAGCGTGGCAATACGTTTCTCGAGTTCCTGCGCCGACATCTTCACTTTGTCCGGGTGCGCCTTGAGCCAGGACCGGAACGTCGTGATGATAGCAGCGCTCCATTTCATATCAATTTCACCCGGGGTGTATTTACCCTCCCGCAGCATCTGATGCCCAAAATCGTCCTGCAGCGATACCCATTCCGAGCTGGTAATGACCTTTTCGGCCAAGTGCGCCGGAATGAAAATGACGCCTTCTTTCTTGCCCAGCACCAGATCGCCCGGCAGCACTGTTGTGCGGCCAATGCGGATGGGGCAGTTGATGCCCGTCATGATCATTTCCTTGATGTACGACGGATCGACACCCCGCACGTAGCCTACAAACCCATCAATTTCTTCAAGCCCTTCGAGATCGCGCACCCCACCGTCGAACACCACGCCGGTTTTGGATTTGGCGTAGATGGAGTTACCCAGATTGTCGCCGATCAACGTACCGTCAATGATTTTCCCGAAGCCATCCGCTACGTACACGTCGTTGGTTTGCAGCACATCAATTGGCCAGGAATTGGGTGAACCGGATCGTTTTTCGGCTTTACCCTTTTCCTTGATCGGCTTTTCCATATCCGGGCGCGACGGCATGTACTGCGCCGTCACGACGCGCCCCGCCAGGACTTTGTCCGGGTGAATAATTTGCCAGCCCGCTTCGAACTGGTTGTTATACCCTTCATTTTTCATCACGCCCCAGGCCTCCTCAATGGAAATGTTTTTCAGCCGTTCGACCAGGTCATCCGGCACTTTCGGGCGACCGTCGGGGTAGCGTTCGCCCTTCCATTCCTGCGAATAAGCCATGATGGCGTCTTTGGTCGCGCCGATCTGCTGAGCCTGTATTTTGGCGCACAAACCGAGCAACGCAGTGGCTAGTAACAAGGTACTTTTCATCGTATTCATTCGGTCATAAATTGATTATCGTCCTATGAAACCAGCCCTGCGATTCGTGATTCGCAGGCAGCTTTTTGGTTCTAGTCGCTTTTACCCGACAAACCATCCTGTTCTCTTTTCGCACAAGCTAATTTTCAAGGCGATTTACTTATCCCAAAAGACACGCGTGTCCAGATCGTCGGCCCCCTGTCGGCTCACGGCAGCATTGTAGTTGTCGGCATTCACCGATTTTTCGTTTAGCGGGTACGTTAGCCGCCGGATGAAATTTCCGGTAATTGTTTTGCCAGGATAGGCATTAGGCGTCAACACGGGGTAACCGCTACGCCGGAAGTTTGCCCAGGCCTCGGGTCCGTTCAAAAACGATGCTACCCAATACTGGTTGTTGATTTGTTCCAGCGCCTTACTGGCATCGAAGGGGTTAGCCGTCAGGTAGGCCGTAATATCGGAAGTTGCTATCGTCGCCGACGCGTCGTACTCTTTCGTCTGGTTCAGGCTCGCCGTTACCCCGTTCGTGTAGTACGTAGCCGCACTTCCCGTCGTCCAGCCCCGCTGAGCCGCTTCGGCCAACAGCAGCTGGGTTTGTCCGTGGGTGATGAAATGCTGCACCGCGTCCACTTTACCCACCGTCCGCCGGTTCACCTGCGAGTATTTCCATCCGCCCGACCCAATGCTGCCCGCGTAGTTGGGCGCATTAACGATACTACCGTTGTCGTAGCCAATCGGGAAGCCAATCTGATTAGCCGGTGTTACGTCAGCCGTTATAACGCTTACATCTTTCGACGGCTCACTATACTTGGCCGCAAAAACACCCAGGCGAGGATCGTTGGTCCGTTTTAAGTACGTAACGAAGGGCTCAGCCAGGTAGAAACTGGCTTTTTCCGTACCGTTCCACAGGTTACTGAGCGGATTGTTGAAAATGCTGGAGTACTGAATTTTGACATTGTCATCATTCGATTGCATGACCCCGCCCGCCACGGCCTTCTGCACGTACGACTGCGCTTTTGCCGCATCTACTTTTGATAGACGCATAGCCACCCGCAGCATCAGCGAGTAGCCCAGCCGTTTCCATTGAGCGATGTTCCCCCGGAAAAACAAATCGCCGGTTTCAATTCGCTTGTTCGCATCCAGCGCGGCCGTAGCCTGCTCCAGTTCGTTTAGCAGGTCATTATAGATGTCCTGCTGGTTATCGTATTTCGGCAGATTGACTCCCTGCAAGTACGCTTGCCCGGCCTGGCTGTAGGGCACATCGCCATACGTATCGACCAGCACCTGAAACACATACGCCTTCCAGATTCGGGACATGTTGTAGAGGTTACTCCGGTTCGCGTCGCTCTTCGTCTGGTTCAGGACGTCACTCAACAGTTTCACCGGGCCACTACCACTGTTCCCCGTCCCGCTATACATGAAGTTCCAGTTTACCGTCGTGTTGGCGCGGTTATCCTGGTTGTAGTTACCGCCGTTGTTGACCCCACCATAAGGGGTAATGATCTGCTGGACAATAGCTTCTTCGTAAATGATTGTCTGCGCGGACATCGTTGTTGAAAACTCCGCGTTGGTAAACAGATAGATTGGATCGATCGAAGTCGACTGAACCGGATTGCGGTTGATTTCTTCAAATCCTTTGTCGCAACTGCTCAGCCCTGCCCACAGCAACGCCGTGGTCAATAGAATGTATGTCTTTTTCATCGTCGGAAGAGGACAGAATGGGTCAGAACTTGAAATTTAGGTTAGCGCCGTAGCTACGGGTTGTTGGCAGGGAGTGCGTTTCAATCCCCTGAATATTATCAGACGCCCCCGCAACGGCTTCCGGATCGAGGTTATCCACGTATTTTTTGATCATCAGGACGTTGTTGCAAACCAGCGACAGCGTCAGCCCTTTGATGAATGTTTTATTGACAAATCGGGAGAAGTCGTACCCCACCGATAGTGCCCGCCACCGAATGAAGCTAGCGTTATAGACAAATGGCTCAGCCATGTTGGTACTGCGGTAGCTGGAGTAGAAATCTTCAGCTTCGACGGCCCGTGTGTTGCGGGATCCGTCCGCGTTAACGCCGTTAAATACCACCCCACCTTCGCGGCCAACCAGGGACGCTTTCGACAGACCGTGGCGCAGGAAGTTCAGGTTCGAGTTGGAAATCAGCTTATGCCCGCTCTTAAAGTCGATTTGAGCAAATACCCGAATGCCTTTGTAGGTGAACGTATTGAGCCAACCGCCCGTCCATTTCGGGATTGCGCTACCAAAAGTGGTAATGTCCCCCGCTACGGGTTTGCCACCCGACAGGATAATGTTTCCCTGCGCGTCGCGTTTGTAGGCAATACCACGTAACGACGCCATCGGCAATCCTACCTCGTGCCACACCTCGCCGAAAAAATCACCCTGACCAACCTTCAGTCTTTGCTGTCCATTGGCCAGCGCCAGTACCTGGCTCTCGTTGTACGTCAAATTAAGCGTTGTTTCCCAGTTAAATGCCTGCTTAACCGGTACCAATGTCAGCAACATTTCAACCCCCTGGTTGCGGAGTCGTCCGACGTTTACCTTCGTTTTATCATAGCCCGACGCCGTCGATACGTCGACGTTCAGAATTTCATCGACCGTATTTTTCCGATAGAGCGTCAGGTCCAGATTGACCCGGCTATTGAGCGCCCGTAGTTCCAGACCAACTTCAGCTTCTTTAATTTTCAGCGGCCGCAGGGATGAGTTGGGGCTAACGTTGCTGGTGATAAAGCCCAGCGCCTGCCCCTGAATCGTGTTGGCATTCAGCCCGTAGTAGAGGTTGTTCTGGTACGGGTCCGTATCGCCCCCCGCCACGGCATAAGCCGCCCGAACTTTAGCATAGTTCAGCCAGGATGGCCGCACGGAAAGCGCATCGCTCAGTACCAAGCTACCGCTGATGGATGGGTAAAGATAGCTGGGCTGGGCCAGGGTCGAGAACCAGTCGTTACGCGCCGTTACGTTGATAAACGCATAATTCTTGAAGGAGAACTCGGCCGCGCCATACAACGAATTAACCTGCTTGCGGCTGTAAGCATACTGCGGGTCTTTGGCCTGCCCGTTCTGGATGGTGTACAGTCCGCGAATGTAGAAGTTCGTAGCCGATGCGTTGTTGTTCGTGTACGTCTGATCCAACTGGTTACCTCCCAGCGTTACGTCGATACCGAAAGGGCCAAAGTTGCGGTTAGCACCCAGTAGGAAGTCCAGGTTGCGCTCCCGGAACGTAATGATCTCCTGGTAGTAATAACCGTTGAAACCAGTCGCAGCGGCTGATAAGGACCGAGTTCCGGTAGGTCTGTTGAAATCGTAGGGACGAGCGTAGTAATCTTGCCCAATCCGCCCCTGTACGTACAGCCAGTCGGTGAACTGATACCGTAAGGACGCGTTGCCAAATAGCCGGTCGCGACGTACGTTCTCGAAACGGTCATAGGCCACCCAGTACGGGTTGTTACGATTCGTAAACCGCGATGTAGCCAGCTCGTACCCATTGGCGTCATACCGGTTATCGCGTAGGGTCGCCATGTCAACCGTTGTGGCAGTGGTATACACCGTTGTGTTCGCGTTCAGATCCTGCAATCCAACCTGCGGTGGATTGTGGTTGAATTCGTTGGAGTAATTGGCGTTGATATGCGTCGAAAATTTGGGCGTAAACTGATACGTCAGGCCCAGGTTAAGGATTTGCTTGTGAAAATCCGAGTTGGGAATAATCGCCTTGGCATCGGTGTTGGAGAACGAAATCCGGAAGCCCCCTTTATCACTCCCGCCCGATAGCGCCACCGTGTTCGTCCAGGTCGTACCCGTCCGGTAAAACTCCCGGATACGATTGCGGTTAGCTAAGTAAGGGCGCTGAACGCCATCAAACTGGAACGTTGGCTTACCATCGATTTTTTCACCGAAGCTAAATACGCCCGAACTTTGAGCTTCTCCTACCGTTGTTGGACGCTTGCCGTATTCCCCTTGCCCGTACTCATACTGGAAATCGGTGTAATCCAATGCCTGATCGGCCGTAAAGTTTGAGTTGACCTCTACACCAATCCCCGCGTTCCGACGGCCAGTTTTGGTCGTAATAACAATAGCGCCGTCTTTAGCCCGAAAGCCATACAGCGCTGCCGCCGTCGACCCTTTCAGCACTGTTAACGTCTCAATATCGTCCTGGTTGATACTCTGCAAGCCATCCCCCGCATCAGCCGCCGATCCGCTGCGGTTCGTTGTGCCATCGGTATCGCCCTGACGACTGGAGAAGTTCGAGTTGTTGATGGGGACACCGTTGACGATGATCAAAGGCGAGTTGTCGCCCTTGAACGACGATTGACCCCGAATCCGGATTTTCGACGTACCGCCCGGTCCGCCCGTGGGTGCCGTTACGTTTACCCCAGCCACTTTGCCCTGCAAGCTGTTCCCCAGGTTGACCGTCCGGTTTGTGGTGATCTGCTCGGTGTTAACAATGGCCGTGGCGTACCCTAGCTTTTTGGCTTCCTTCTTGATACCCAAGGCCGTCACAACTACCTCGTTCAGGTTTTGCAACGATTCTTTAAGCACGACATCAATCTGTGTCTGGTTTCCAACCGTTACTTTCTTCCCCTCGAAACCAATAGCGCTGAACACCAGTACGGCATTATCCGGCGGGTTGATGGTGTATTTGCCATTCGCGTCGGTCGTGGTGCCTAGCTGGGTTTCTTCAACCAGAATCGTTACGCCCGGAATGGGTTTTCCCCGCTCATCCGTTACCAGTCCGGTAACGGTTGCCAGTGACGATTCATGCGTACTGATAGATGGACTGACGTCCGCTCTTGGATCAACTTTCCGTAGAACGATACGTGAGCTAACTTCCTCGTAGATTACCCCGATAGGCGTCAATAGCTCGTTTAGTATCGCGGACAACTTCTGATTTTCAGCGCGCAAGGATACCTTCTTTGTTGTCTGAATGGTTTGCAGACTGTAGACAAACCGGACGTTGGCCTGCTTCTCAATCTGAGACAACGCATTCTTTACGTCCACGGATTCCAGTTTGATGGACAGGGTCCGATTCAGAATTTCCTGCGCGCGGGCGGAATGGGCGCTCACGGCACCACTGCCAATACTAAGCAGCAGTACATACGCAGCGCACCAATGCAGTACATTCCGCCACGGGAATGATACGTAGAACCTATTTTTCATATAGATACAGGGGTTTAAGAATATGCAGATTGTATTGGCTGTCTGAACCAATAAGGATTTATGCACCAGACCGAGATCGACTCAATCGTCTTGATCTCAGACTAGTTTTCTAAGATTGATGAAGTTAGATCAGTGCTACTATTGGCATCCCAGACCATGAATAGAAATGCTGGTGCCTCGGGTTTCGTATTCGGCGTTGAGCGATTTACAGATCAGTTCAAGCTGACTGTAGAGCGGCAGATCGGTTAAATCTGCCGTTAATACGCAGGCACTAAGGGCATCATTTTCCAGGAAAATATCAATCCCATAAATCGCCTGCAGTTGGGTCAATACGTCCTGTAGCGGGACCCCCTCGAAGATTAATTGCGGGGGCTGGCGTCTGGTAGTCAATCTGGCCGGACGGTCAACCAGACTCGGAATCAGCTGCTTTCGGTGGACACTGAAGTCAATTTTCTGGTTTGGCTTCAGGATCACCTCTTTCCGCTGCTTCATCCCCCGGTCGGCAGTCTGATAAACCGCTACCCGACCAGTCAGAACGGCTACTTCGACTTCTTTTTCGTCGGCGCTGGCTTTGATCGTGAAGCTCGTTCCCAACACTTCGGTTACCAGCTCGCCGGTATGGACAATAAAGGGTTTGGCCGGGTTTCGCTTTACGTTAAAAAAGGCTTCTCCTTTCATCGATACGGTCCGGTGATGCCGGGCAAAATGGACTGGGTAGCTCAAGACAGCGTTGGGCTGCAACCGAATTATAGTCCCCTCTTCCAATCGAATTGTCTGTGGTCCACTACCCGTATTACGCACTTCGCGGTTTTCGCTAGGCGACGAAAGCTGCACCAATTGGGTCCTTTCCTGCGTACTTCCGTTACGTAATACCCAACCGATGCCAAGCAAAACAATCATCCCACAGGCAACAGCTATCCACGGCTTTCGGAAAAACAGCGGCCTCAGCCGTGGCTTCCCCTTAATTGTCGTCAAGACTCGTTTCCACAATCGCTGACGAATAATATGCTGTTCGTCAATATCGAGCGGTGGTAACGGTTGATTACCGATACGTTCGAACCAGTCAATGACTATTTTTTCCTCAGCAGGTTCACAGCCGCCGGCAAGGTACTTCTGAAGTAGCTGGTCAAACTCGTACTGTGACATGGAAAGGTTATTTCAGGTTGTAAAAAGGAGGCAGTCGTAGAAAACGGCCTAGTTATAGTTGTGGTAGGCTCTCAGGTTTTCCTTCAGTAGTTTGGTGGATTTAGTAATATGGTATTCAACGGCTTTTTCCGACAGATTCAATAAACTGGCAATGTCCTTCACAGACTGATTTTCGAACCGACTCAGCTTAAAAATCTCGCTGGTCTTCTCGGGTAGCTTTTTCATAACCTCCTTGAGTGCGTCGGACAAATCTTCGTAATTGACCAGTTCCTCCGTGGAGAATGATTGCTGCATCTGGTGGAAAATCAGGTATTCCCGCAGTTTGCGATGGTTAATCTGCGATTTGATATAATTCGTGGCCAGGTGTTTCATGGCTACCATCAGGTACGCCCCCAGATGGCTGATAACAACTTGCTGCCGCCGGTTCCAGATGCTCTCGAACAGATCATGCACCAATTCTTCCGCTTCTTCTTTGGTACCGGTCTGGTGGTAGGCCAGTCCAAATAATTTGTACCAATACCGATTGTATATTTCTTCAAAGGCAACAGTGTCGCCGTCTTTGAGAAACAGTACGAGTTGCTTATCGGAAATCGACTGGTACTTCATCCGAGGTGGTTGGTGGGCAGTTTGTGTATAGTCAACTAGAAGAATAAAATCCCTAAATGATTTTAAAAATAATTCTAATAGTACAGTCATAGCGAAATAAATATAAATTTTCTCATATATCATAAAACTTTGCCGACCAGATAATTGAGAGTGTACTTCTATCAAAAAGTAGTCGGGAAATACTTTCAGGCAGAAAGGGAGCTTTTACAATACATTTAATGTTTTCGATGTATTAAACACAACATCGCTATGATTCCCTTTTCTGTGCTGGATCTTTCGCCGATTATGGCAGGCAGTTCGGCAGCCCAGTCTTTTCGTAATTCGCTGGATCTGGCGCAACACGCCGAGGCCTGGGGTTACAACCGATTCTGGCTGGCCGAGCATCATAATATGACGGGCGTAGCCAGTGCTGCTACCTCGGTGGTTGTTGGCTACGTGGCCGCGGGCACCCAGAAAATCCGTGTTGGCTCGGGCGGAATCATGTTACCGAACCATTCGCCCCTGGTTATTGCAGAACAGTTTGGTACGCTGGAATCCATGTACCCCGGTCGGGTTGACCTAGGATTAGGTCGGGCCCCTGGTGCAGACGGTGCAACGGCCTACGCCTTGCGTCGTGACTTAACCGGTCCTGATACGTTTCCGCAGGATGTGGTCGAATTACAACGCTATTTTCAGGAAGCCGTGCCCGGTCAACAAGTTCGGGCGGTACCCGGTGCTGGTCTGAACGTACCAATCTGGATACTAGGATCAAGTCTATTCGGCGCTCAGCTAGCGGCCTTACTGGGACTCCCTTATGCCTTTGCATCGCATTTTTCGCCGAACGAACTGATGCGGGCTATTCAGGTATACCGCAGCCGGTTCAAACCATCGGAGCAGTTGGAAAAGCCTTACGTCATGGTAGCGGCCAATGTTATTGCTGCTGATACCGACAGGGAAGCACAGCGACTTTATACGTCGCTCCAGCAGCAGTTTATTAATATTCGTTTTGGCATGCCCGGCCCAATGCCGCCCCCGCTGGATACCCCAGACAGAGCCTGGTCCAGTTCCGAGCAGGCGATCATCGATCACACATTACGGTACTCAGCGGTAGGCTCCCGTGACACGGTGAAGGACTGGCTGAAGCGGTTTATTGACCAGACGCAGGCTGATGAGTTGATTCTGACCGGCTCCATTTTCGATCACCAGGCTCGGCTTCGTTCGTTCGAAATTGCGATGGAAGCACGTAACGAACTGGTGGAAGAAGAGCAACTGGCCGACGTCCACAACTAGGTCCGCTGGCGTTAATTCTAGGTCTGTGCAGCAGCGTCAGTCTTGTAGAGTTGCGGGGAAAGGGCAACCTTTGTGCTTTGTTAATCTGCAACATTAGTACGCATTTTCATGCTTGATCTGATTCGTCACGAACTAACCGAAGCCCAGTCCGTACTGGATACGTTTTTAAATAACCCCGATCATCTTACTGCGATCGAACAGGCGGCCACGCTGATGGCTGACGCGTTGAAGAGCGGTAAGAAGATCATTTCCTGCGGCAACGGTGGCTCCCACTGCGATGCCATGCATTTTGCCGAAGAGTTGTCGGGGCGTTACCGGGATAACCGGCGTTCATTGGCCGCAATTGCCATTTCTGACGTAAGCCACCTATCGTGCGTCAGTAATGATTTCGGTTACGAATACGTATTCTCCCGTTTTCTGGAGGGTTTGGGCAACGAAGGTGACGTATTACTCGGGCTAAGTACCAGCGGTAACTCGGGCAACATTATCCGGGCCGTTGAGGCAGCTCGCCAGAAAGGCATGAAAGTCGTGCTACTAACGGGGAAGGATGGTGGCAAACTGGCTGGACAGGCCGATGTCGAAATTCGCGTTCCTCATTTCGGCTATGCCGACCGGATTCAGGAGATTCACATTAAGGTTATTCACCTGTTTATTCTGCTCATTGAAAAGCAGGTTATTGGGTAAATAAGAACGGCGTAGCTGAGATTCTCAGCTACGCCGTTCTTATTTATTTTCCGTTAGGATACTAATCTTTAATAATCTCCCCCCGCTCCGCCACCGCCGAAGCTACCTCCCCCGAAGCCCCCAAAGTCGCTTCCGCCACCTCCTCCACCGCCGGAGCTTCCCCAGCCGGAGTATGTTGACGTTGGAAAGAAAACAGGCGGGAAGAAACCCCCACCCCGGTTTCGGTTATTACGTCCTCCACCACCGTTTCGACGGGAGAGAAAGAAGACCACGATCATGACCACAATGATGATGAAAAAGATACCGGCGCCACCACCACTCGACTCACCGCGGGGTTCGGCTTTATATTCACCTTGCGCACGCTGGACAATTTCCGTCGTGGCAGCATTCAGTCCTTCGTAATACTGCTTCTGCTTGAAGGCCGGGACAATCTTGTTCGATATAATTCGCTTGGCAATAGCGTCAGGGATAGCTCCTTCCAGACCGTAACCCGTCGCGATGAATATTTTCCGGGTCTGCGTTGCCCAGGCCAGCACTAGTCCGTTATTTTTCCCTTTCTGCCCGACCCCCCATTTCCGACCAACCTGAAAGGCAAAGTCACCAATAGGATACGGCTCCGTACTTTTGACAATGACAATGGTGATCTGCGTAGACGTTGAGTCGTTGTAGGACCGTAACTTCTGCTCCAGACTTGACCGTTCGCTACTACTCAGAATCCCCACAAAATCGTTGACCAGCCGGGGTGGATTGGGTCGATTGGGAATTACCGAATCGGCGCTGCTTACCTGCGCCTGTACCTGACAGGCAAACAACAGCAGCAATAGCGACAAAAGCCAGGCTGTTGGTCGAAACCCATGAAATGTTGAAACAGATTTATTCACAGAGTTTTTAGTCAAACGATATATCGTCGGAAAGCTCATTGGTATCGTTCGCACCGGCATGGGGAAAGTATTGCCGTAACTGCAACCCGGCTCGCTCGATACCCTGACTTAGGCCACCTACGTAGTCACCGGCCGCAAAATACGTCCGCATTAAGTCTTTCGTACTCGCCCAGAAATCAGTGGGCACTTTGGCGTTAATTCCTTTATCGCCGATAACAGCAAACTTGCGATCCGTAAGCGCCAGATAAAATAGTACGCCGTTACGTTCTTTCGTTTGATGCATACCTAGTCGGCTGAAAACATCAACGGCTCGCTGAACGGGATCACCGTCCGGGCAGTGCTGTTCGACGTGCACCCGGATTTCGCCCGATGTTGTTTTTTCGGCCTGGCGAATAGCACCAACGATACGCTGCTGCTCGTCGGGCGTGAAATGAGGATTCATACGGAAAGGTTTTATGCAATCAGGCCAGCGCCACTTGCGAAGCGCTGGCCTGACTCATGGCTAAAACTGTACCGTTGGTGCGTTTTGGGCAGCCTTAGAAGCTTCAAACAAGCCCCGACGCTGGAATCCGAAGATACCGGCAAATATGTTGTTCGGAAACGAACGGACCGATTGGTTATAACTGGTTGCCGCGCCGTTAAAATCGTTACGTGCTACGGCAATTCGGTTCTCAGTTCCTTCCAGTTGCGCCTGTAGTTCAGAGAAATTCTGCGTGGCCTTCAACTGCGGGTAATTCTCGGCTACCGCTAGCAGACGCGACAGCGAACCGCTCAGCTGATCTTGAGCAGCCTGAAATTTCTGAATATTCTCCGGAGTCAGTTGATCGGCGCTCAGGTTGATTCCCGTTGCGCTGGCACGTGCCTTAATAACGGCTTCCAGCGTACTTTTTTCAAAATTGGCAGCACCCTTTACGGTATTGACCAGATTTGGAATCAGATCAGACCGGCGCTGGTACTGGGTTTGTACCTGCGCCCAGGCCTGATCGACCTGTGTATCTTTTTCGACTAGACCATTATAGGAGCTACAGCCATAGAAGCCCAGCGCAATAGCAATAACGACAACGATAATTAAGGTTCTTGACATGGTTATGTTTCTGTAGTGATTTTATACACCAAAACTCCGCAGAAGTATTGATTTGTTTTCAACTTTTAGGTTAACGGTGTTTTTCGTCCGTAAGCCACTGGTTTGGATTGATGATCGGTTGTGGATATGTACTACCCAAAATTACGTTATAGTCAGCTTGTTCTTCGACGCTTAAATTCGACACCAGATGAATCTGGTCGGCAGGAACCGCAGCCAACTCGGGAAGCCAGTGTTTCACATAGTCTCCTTGCTCATCGTAGCGCGTAGCCTGGCTGTAGATATTGAAATAGCGATTTTGTCGCGGGTCGTTTCCTACACCGGCAACGTAATTCCAGTTCCCCCAGTTACTGCACGGGTCGTAATCGACTAATAAACTTTCGAAATACATAGCCCCCCAGGTCCAGTCGATTCCCATATCTTTCACCAGGAAGCTAGCTACGTTTTGGCGGCCCCGGTTAGACATGTATCCCGTCTGGTTTAGTTCGCGCATATTAGCATCGATAAATGGAATTCCCGTCTGCCCTTCGGCCCACCGTTGAAACAGGGCTAAATCACGGTTTCCCCGTTTGCTGAAATCGTATTTGATACCGCTCGGCTTAAACAGACGCGTACCATAACGAAGGGCCGTGAACCGGAAGAAATCACGCCAAAGCAGTTCGAAGACCAGCCAGTAGGTTGACTCATTCTTTACCCGCTCGGTTTCGTAGCGCTGTAGTTCCCAGTAAATCTGCCGGGGCGACAAACAACCCATCGAGAGCCAGGCAGAGAATTTTGACGAATAGTCCTCGCCCAGCATTCCGTTACGAGTCTCCTTGTATGTTTTCGCCAGATCCTGCTCCCATAGATACCGATGCAACCGGGCCAGAGCAACCGATTCACCACCTTTAACTTGAATAGCGGTTCGTTCATCCTGTCGACTCTCTTCCGCCGGGAAGCCAAAAGTCTCCAGAGTAGGCATCTCTTCCGTGGGTAGATTGGGAACCCCCACGATGCGATCAGGGGTTGGCATCAGCTCACGTACCGCTACTGATTTCTCTACCTGCTCCCGAAATTGCGTGAACTGAACCGGCAAACGGGAAATGTTGAAGGGCAAATCGCGAACGTGATAAAGCGTAGCCATCCAGAAGAACTCCAGGTCCACATTAAGTGGCTTGAGCAGCTTACTCAGATCCGATTCAACGTCCGTTTCCTCTTGTGTTACTTCTTTACTAGCGTAAACCGCAGCAGCGTCCACTTCTTCGGCCAGATCAGCCAGGATTTGGGAAGCATTTCCTGTACGAATAAGAAGCTCAACGCCCTTTTCTTTCAGCGATCGTTGTAGATCGGCCACACTATCGAGCATAAACGCCGTTCGATAGGCTCCCGTCTTTCGAATGTTCACATCAGATAGCGTAGCAAACCAGTCAGGGTTAAACACAAAAACGGGCACCACTTCATCAGCGTCGGCCACGGCCCGGGCCAATCCTTCGTTATCGTGCAACCGCAGGTCGTTACGGAACCAGTACAGAATACGTTTAGGCATAAACAGATAATCGGTATTACGTATCAAAACAACCCCGTAGCACCTGATTAGTTCCGACTACGCTGTCTCACGTTTTTATCAAATCTTCTTTTGTTTGTGTTCACCATAGGCACAGCAGCGACATGTTGCTCAAAACCAACGTAAACTATGAATCTTGATTTGACCGGAAAAACCGCGATCGTCTGCGGAAGTACACAGGGCATTGGTCGATCGTCGGCCATTGAATTGGCATTACTGGGGGCTACTGTTGTTCCGATGGCACGTAACGAAGAGAAACTACGGGAAACAATTAATGCGCTGGATACGTCACGGGGACAGACTCACCGGTACATTGTTGCCGATTTTGCCAACGCCAACGCTGTCACGGAAGCTATCAACCAGCATTTAACGCAGTATCCAACCGTGCATATTCTGATTAACAATACGGGTGGTCCCGCCGGAGGGGCGCTAATCGATGCACAGGCAGATGCCTTTGTGCAGACGTTTCATAACCATCTATTGAACAATCAGGCGCTGGTTCAGGCTGTGGTTCCAGCCATGAAAAAAGTAGGCTACGGCCGGATTGTGAACATCATTTCAACCTCAGTGAAGCAACCCATTGTGGGTCTGGGCGTATCAAACACCATTCGGGGAGCCGTGGCGCAGTGGGCTAAAACACTGTCTTTAGAAATTGCGCAGTTCGGCATTACGGTTAATAACGTCCTGCCAGGCTACACGCGTACCGCTCGACTCGATTCAGTGTTGTCGATGCGTGCTCAATCAACCGGAAAAACTGAAGAAGAGGTAGCTACGCAGATGCAGCAGGAGATTCCAACCGGACGCTTTGTCGAATCGGAAGAAGTAGGTGCGGCCGTCGCTTTTCTGTGTACGCCCGCTGCAGCCTCCATCAATGGGATCAATGTACCGGTCGACGGGGGCCGGACGGGCAGCCTGTAATAGCTAAACCAGATTATTCCGAAAGGCGAAGGCGACCATACCTGCGGTATTTTTGGTACCTGTTTTTTCCAGAATTCGCAGGCGGTGGCCTTCGACCGTACGGGGACTTAAGAATATTTTTTCACTGATCTCGTTAGTCGATAAGCCTTCGCAGAGCAAGGTTAATACTTCCTTTTCGCGTTCAGACAAAAGGATTTTACTATTATAAAGCCCATTCGATGCAAGGGGTTTGACCTTGTTTTTATTGGTCATCTTCCGTAGCATCACCTTGGAAACAAACTCGTTCAGGTAAACTCCTTCGTCCATCACTTTACGAATGGCCTTTTCAACTTCGCCTTCTTCGGCGTCTTTTAGCAGATAACCACTAACACCTTTTTCCAATAGGTGAAGCACCATCCGGTCTTCGTCGTGCATCGTGAGTACGATGATTTTCACGAGCGGGAAATTGTCCCGCAGGTAATCTGCCGTAGCCGTTCCATCCATGACGGGCATTTGCAGATCGAGCAACAAAACATCCGGCGTTTTTCGCGAAATTCGATCAATTAATTCTTTCCCATTACTAGCTTCCAGAATTAACTCAAAGTCATAGACTTGATTCAGGATTGAGCTCATTCCTACCCGAAACAAATTGTGGTCGTCGCAAAGACCTAATCTGATTTTACGCATATCGGCGAAGCGTTAAGAGTTTAGTTAGCTGGGAATCAGGGCGGGCTGGAGATTCTGGAGACTAACCTGAGCATGAACTTTAGTCCCTCGCCCAGGAGCAGCATCGACCGTAACGTGACCGTTCATTACACTCAATCTACTTTCGACGTTACGCAACCCAATTCCCCGCTGTTTATTTTCCATAATAGCGTCAAAATCGAAGCCAACGCCATCGTCCATCACCGATAATCGTACGTCATTATCAAAGCAATAGAGCTGCACCACGATCTGCTGAGCCCTTGCATGGCGGATAGCGTTGTTGATCAATTCCTGCGCAATACGGTACAACGTCAGATTCAGTGATGACGGCCACGGTTCGGTTATAAATGGACAGTCGATTTGTACCTGTAGGTCATCATTCGTAGCCCGGTCTGCCAGTTCTTCCAAGGCAGCCAGTAAACCAAATCGTTCGAGTGTCGTCGGTACCAAATCGCGGCTGATACGCCGGACGTTGAACATTGTTTCGTCCAGAATCGCGCGGGTTTTCTGAATTTGTAAACTGAGCCGAACGTTATTATCAGTTGAGAAGCGCTCAATCTGATTCAGATTCATCTTTGTTACCGACAGCATCGTACCAATACTATCGTGCAGATCTTCGGCCAGCCGTCGACGCTCCCCTTCCTGCCCCCGAAACGTTGCCGCCATCAACTCCCGCCGATGTTGTTCCTGGATTTCCTTGAGCACAAGTTGCTGCCTCACCTGCTTTTGCTGATAATAGGCAACGAAGACAATGATAAACACTGCCATCATTAACAGCGCGGCCGTCCCAACTGCGATGACAAAACCAGAGCTCATGGCTGCGTAGAAGTTTCCAGATTAATTGTTTCAGCAGCAAAATTGGCAATCAACTGCTGAATTTCAATAAGTTGTAAGTAGCATTGAGTGAATGGTGGTATACAGTCCTCTATTGAATCAATACTTACAGAAATACTTGCTGATTTTTCCGGGTGGTATCGACAAAATTCTCTTGATCGCGCTTACTTACCCAAAGGCCAATTGCTGCAATGCAGCAGAATACTATAAATAAGGTTTGACAGATATTCCAGTAACGATCAAAAATTTCGGCGGGAACCTTTGCGATGTCCCCATACCAGTATTCACTGAATAACATACTAAAAAAAGTACCGGACGCGTATACTAATAACCCTGCGCAGAACCAAAACATGGAATGCAGCAGAACATTCTTGATGCGCATATCCACCAGCACCTTATTGAAATAAGCCAGTGCGAATCCGATGGACACGACTCGAACGATTGTCATGGACATTGTCGATACGTTGCTGCTGCTATACGTGTATGCAATTCCAGCAAGTGATAGTAGCAGTACGCCAATAATGATCTGTCTTGATTTTTTCGACTCAAACGACCAGTAAAAAATCTGACTAATAAAAATGACCTGGAAGAACGCTTCTACGTTCTGCACGAACGTCGTACTCCTGGTCAATAATACCAGCCACAACGAATAACTGTCTTTGGTAAAGAAAAAGATAAATAGGAGCCATATCCAGAGGCCGACCCGATTCAGTTGCCGAATCCGAATCAGTCCGGTCAGTATGGGTAGTAGACCACTCAAGTGAGCAAGTAGATCGAGAGGATACCGGGCGCTTAAATCCAGAAACCGTTCCCACATAGGCCCGGTTCAATTACGGCAATGCTGTGGGCACGTCCATCCATCGCCAACGGCACCTCCACCACCATCGTCAGCTGGCATATCTTTCAGCCCAACGATATCAGCGTAAACTGGCATATCGTCGCCCTTATCATTGACACCCGTCAGGAGAACGCGCGGAATCAATTGACCTTTACCCGTCTCTGTTGGCTTGCCATCCTTGTCCTCCCAGCGTTTGGCATAATGGATACGTAAACCGACGCAACCTGGCTGTGATAGAAGACGCATTACCTGATCAGCACCGAAGAATTCGGATCGAATATACTCATCTTCTTTCAATTGAGCAGCCAGTTTACGCTCCTTATACGTGTCCCTTAGGGCTTGGGCTTCTTGGCTACTTAAAATACGTCCGGCATCTTTTGTAAATACATTTAATTTCATAAAACAAAGTGATTGGTTGGTACAGATAAATTCTCTTTAATGGGATAGTTAGCGGAAAGCGCCACTAAAAATAAGGTTTAGACAAACATGTCCAGTACTGGCCAAACCCCATCCCCGACTAAACATATTAATAAACAGCTACTTACGTAAAAATAATACGTAGTTCTACGTAGCGGAATAAGGAATTACGCTTGTCGACATTTGAAACAGGATAAGGATTATTTTGGCCATTGTGGACTACTACACAAACAAAAAACGCCGGAGCTATCGTCCCGGCGTTTTGTCAGTAAAAACGTGTTTCGCTTATCGTAGTAAATCCAGCAGATACTGACCGTAGCCACTTTTTACCAGAGGTTTCGCTACGGCCTCTAACTGCTCAGCATTGATAAACTTCATGCGGTAGGCAATCTCTTCGATGCAACCGATTTTTAGACCCTGTCGTTCTTCGATAACCTGTACAAACTGACCGGCCTGCATCAGCGATACGAACGTGCCCGTATCCAACCACGCCGTTCCCCGATCCAGGACGCCCACTTTCAGCTTGCCTCTTTCTAAGTAGACCCGGTTGATGTCAGTAATTTCCAGCTCGCCCCGGGGAGATGGTTTAATATTTTTGGCGATTTCAACAACGTCGTTATCGTAGAAATAAAGCCCAGGAACCGCGTAGTGTGACTTGGGGTTTTCGGGTTTTTCTTCGATAGACAGTACATTGAACGCATCGTCGAACTCGACAACGCCGTACCGCTCAGGGTCGTGCACCTGATACGCGTAGACAACGCCCCCATCTGGATCATTATTCGCCTGCAACAATTTTGACAAACCGGATCCATAGAAGATATTGTCGCCGAGTACCAGCGCTACTTTATCATCGCCGATAAACTCTTCGCCGATGATAAACGCCTGCGCCAGTCCATCCGGACTTGGTTGTACAGCATAGCTGAACTGACAGCCAATTCGGGAGCCGTCACCCAGTAGTTTCTCGAAATGCGGCAGATCGTGGGGAGTCGAAATAATCAGGATCTCCCGAATACCCGCCAGCATCAGAATCGATAGCGGGTAATAGATCATCGGCTTATCGTAAACCGGCATTAGCTGCTTGCTAACTGCCAACGTAAGCGGGTGCAAACGTGTACCGGATCCCCCGGCAAGAATAATTCCTTTCATCTTATTTTTAAAGAGTGAAAGAGTGAAAGGCCGGGCCGCCAGTGCGGTGAAAGAGTGAAAGACGGCTTCCGGAAAGGTTGCTCTTTCACTCTTTCACCGCACCGGCGGCCCGGCCTTTCACTCTTTATCTGTTTGCATACATACCCTGATAGTAGTTCTGGTAGGTACCAGACGTAACGTTGTCCAGCCACTGCTGGTTGTCCAGAAACCAGTCGACTGTTTTTTCAAGGCCCTGTTCGAACTGTAGCGACGGCTGCCAACCCAGTTCGTTCATGATTTTCTTGGCATCAATGGCGTATCGCAGGTCATGACCGGCACGGTCCGTTACGTAGGTAATCAGCTGCGCTGACGTTCCTTCGGGACGACCTAGCTTGCGGTCCATGATGCTACAAAGCAAGTTCACCAAGTCAATATTTTTCCACTCGTTGAAACCGCCAATATTGTAAGTCTCTCCCAGTTTACCCGTGTGGAAAATTGTGTCAATGGCACGAGCGTGGTCGACAACGAACAACCAGTCCCGAACGTTTTCCCCCTTACCATAAACAGGAAGTGGTTTGTTCGTCTGGATGTTGTGAATCATCAACGGAATCAATTTCTCGGGAAAATGATTCGGGCCGTAGTTATTCGAGCAGTTAGACAGGACAATCGGCATTTTGTACGTATTGCCGTAGGCCCGAACGAAATGGTCCGAAGCGGCTTTCGACGCCGAGTAGGGCGATTGTGGGTCGTAAGCTGTTTCTTCGGTAAAGAAGTCTTCTGGATTGTGCAACGAACCGTACACTTCGTCCGTCGACACGTGGTAGAACCGCTTTCCTTCAAAGGCAGACGTGCCCCCGGCCCCGTTTGCCTGCCAGCTATTTTTAGCGGCATTTAGTAGATTGACCGTGCCCACAACGTTCGTCATCACGAACGACATGGGATCCGTAATCGACCGGTCAACGTGTGACTCGGCCGCCAGGTGAATGACGCCGTCGAGTTCTAGCTCAGCGAACATGTCCTCCAGAAATTTCGCGTCGGTGATATCACCTTTAATAAACGTGTAATTTGGCGCGTTCTCAATATCCGACAGATTGGCCAGATTCCCGGCATAGGTCAGTGCATCGAGGTTATAAATCTGGTATTCGGGGTACTTCGTTACGAACAGGCGAACAACGTGAGAGCCAATAAACCCGGCTCCACCCGTAATTAATATCTTTTTCATGATTAAATGCGATACGTTACTACTACTAAGAATTGGTTTTAGCACTTATTTTCTGCTGCCACCGCCATGCATCGGTCAGTGACTCAGCTAGTGATCGACTAGCGGTCCACCCCAGCTCGGTATTTGCTTTTGTTACGTCGGCATACACCTGCTCCACATCACCCGAACGACGTGGCCCAATTGTGTAATTCAGTTTGACGCCGGTTACTTCTTCAAAAGTCTTGATAATGTTCAGAACTGTTTCGCCACGTCCCGTACCGATATTTATGACGTCGTACAAGGACTCCGCAGTGTTTTCGCTTAGCTTGCGCAGCGCTTGTACGTGAGCTTCGGCCAGATCCATCACGTGAATGTAATCCCGGATACAGGTTCCGTCTGGTGTATTGTAATCATCGCCGTACACAGTCAGACTCGACCGAATTCCAGCAGCCGTCTGCGTAATGAATGGTATCAGGTTTGCAGGAACACCCAGGGGCAATTCGCCGATTTCGGCCGACGGATGCGCACCAACAGGATTGAAATACCGCAAAGCAATGGCCTTCAATGGAGCTTGCGCCTGCACTACGTCGCGAATGATGTCTTCGCAAATCGCTTTCGTATTTCCGTAAGGCGATTGAGCGGGTAGTCTGGGTGTTTCTTCCGTGACCGGCAGTTTCTCCGGTTGTCCATAGACAGTACAGGATGACGAAAACACCAAATTCGGTACGTTGTACTTGGGCATCAGCTCCAATAAGAGCATGAGCGACTCTAAGTTGTTCCGGTAATATTTGAGCGGTTCGCGGGTCGATTCGCCAACGGCTTTGTAAGCGGCAAAATGAATGACGCCTGTGAGTTGCTCCTTCTGAAAGATCGATTCCATAGCGGCCGAATCGTTACAATCAGCCTGGTAGAATGCTACACTTCGGCCAAGTATCGTTCGGATACCATCTAAAGCGAACCGTTCAGAGTTAGAAAAATCGTCGACAATGACCGGTTCGAATCCAGCTTCAACTAACGAAACAACCGTGTGCGATCCGATAAAACCAGCCCCGCCGGTAACCAGAATCTTGGGTAAACTACCTGTGGAAGTCAAACCGTTTTTTATAAAAATTTTGTTAGTATTTTAGCCGAGCGGCTCGCTAAGCCCGACAAAAGTAGTATATTCAGTAGGTTTCCGAAAGTGAATTTTATCGTGGGCGCACTGACAACGAGGTAGAAGCGTATGAATGAAAATGAATTGAGAGCCCTTATTTCGCTGCTAGATGACGACGATCGCGAAGTCGTTGAGCATGTAGAGCAGCAAATTCGCCAATTAGGTGGTCAAATGATCCCCCTTCTGGAAACCGAATGGGAAGGCAGTTTCAACCCCAAACTACAAAAGCGCATTGAGGAAATTATTCATGACCTTCAATACGAATCGGTTCTTGACCGAATGCGTGAATGGAAAAGCGGGGGAGCTATGGACTTACTTGAAGGTCTGTGGATTATAGCCACCTACCAATATCCAGACCTATCGCTGGATAAACTTCGGCTGGATGTTGAACAACTGTTCTATGATGTCTGGGTGGACTTCAAGATGGATATGCATCCCGACGAGCAGATCAAGGCAATGAACAGTGCATTTTTCACTAAGCTTAAGTTCTCACCTAACACGAAGCATTTCCATTCACCGGTTAACTCCATGATCAACCAGGTGCTGGAATCGCGCCGTGGAAACCCGATCACGCTTTGTGTCCTGTACATGTTGATTGCTCGGCGTCTGAATTTACCCGTTTACGGTGTGAATCTGCCCAACCTATTCGTACTGACATACAAGAACGAAAGCGGGGTGCAGTTCTACATCAACGTTTTTAACCGGGGATTGATCTTCACGAAGAAGGATATTGACCAGTACATTGATCAGTTGAATCTAAAACGGCTGGATACGTTCTATCAACCCTGCACGAATGCAGACATTGTTCGGCGGGTGTTACGTAACCTAACCCTGGCGTTCGAGAAAAACGGTGATACCGATCGAGTAAAGGAAGTGGAACAGATTATGGACGCGGTTCGGGATGATGGCGATGGCCTCCCCCTCTCCGATTATACCCAACGCTAACAGAGAAGTCCGGATAATACATCCGGACTTCTCTGTTAATAGGCTATGGCCAATAACCCCGGTCCTGTTCGAAAGCAGCGGATCGTAACAGCCGCGTGGCCGGGTTGCTCGCGTACTTGAGGCAGTATTACGTGCCCCGTTAGCTGGTCGTCCTCATCAGCAAAAGGCTCAACGAGTAGGTGCTCGCGGAACGTAAGCTGCCGTTTACCATAAAGTTTGTACAACGCTTCTTTAGCACACCAGTACACGGCCAGACGTTGAGGCAGTCCAGCAGCATGAGCAATCTCCGCTTCGGACAGCACGCGAGGAACTACTCGCCGAAACTGTTCCCGAATAGGCTCAATGTCGATCCCCACGGGCTGCGACTTATGGAGAACGGCCGATGCCCAGCCGCTGGTATGCGAAAGCGAAATGTGCCAGTTCAGACCAATTGGATGTGGTTTACCGTACTCATCTTTCCATAAACCTGCATAGGGTACCCCCTGCGCCTGAATCAGGTGCTGAACGGCGACCCGACACCCCAGCCATTCCAACCGCTGTGCTGGATGTCGAATAGCCGTCAGGTCGGCTATTTCAGGGTCAGTTAGTGGCAGGCAGGCACGTAGTGATTGCTCTGTCGCGTCCGCACCAATGGCAAACAGTATGGCGGTACAGTCATCGCTTAGCTGTAGCGTAGTCAGTTGCGACATGGGGTTTTAATGTAATTTT
The DNA here is from genome assembly GCF_054776615.1 of Spirosoma pomorum. Classification (NCBI taxonomy): domain Bacteria; kingdom Pseudomonadati; phylum Bacteroidota; class Cytophagia; order Cytophagales; family Cytophagaceae; genus Spirosoma; species Spirosoma pomorum. The sequence continues at coordinate 189,116 of NZ_BAAHBP010000024.1, read as the reverse complement.
GGGCCAACAACACAAGATACGTGCAGGAAGTTTACGGACACAATGCCGGAAATCGGTCTCTGCGTGTTAGACCGGTATGATTATTCAAAAAATTGATACGTTCGGGGGGCATACTGATTGCGTCTATACGCTTGCGGGCGATTCGAAACCCGATCATTTTTTCTCGGCGGGGGGCGACGGAATGGTTGTTCGCTGGCAGTTGAACCGACCAGATCTCGGTGAACTAATTGCCCGTGTTCCGGCGTCGGTCTATGCATTGGCTCACCATCCGGCCTCAGGGCTGGTCTGGGTTGGTCAAAACTACGAAGGTATTCACCTGATTAATCCCAGCAACAAACAGGAAGTAGCCTCTGTCAAGCTCACCTCGGCGGCTATTTTCGACATTGCTTTTCACAAAACGACCGCTTTTATTGCCCTATCCGATGGGGTAGTCATCGTTTTAGATGCAGATCAACTAGCTGTTCGCAGGCACCTGAAAGCGTCGAATCAGTCGGCTCGCTGTATAGCGGTCAACCCTATTGAGCGCGAGCTGGCGGTTGGATACAGCGACCATACGATTCGTATCTTTGATCTCGAATCATTTGACCTCAAGCAGGTTATCACTGGTCATACAAACTCCGTTTTTACGCTGGCTTACTCTCCCGATTTCCGGTTTTTGTTATCGGCGGGTCGGGATGCCCACCTGAAGGTATGGGATGCTGAGCGAACCTACGCTTTGCACCAGGATGTCGTAGCCCACATGTTTGCCATTAATCACCTTGCATTCAGCCCGGATGGTTCCTTGCTGGCAACAGCTAGTATGGATAAATCCGTTAAGATCTGGGATGCCGATACATTTCGGTTGCTGAAGGTGGTCGATCGAGCCCGACACGCCGGTCATGGCACGTCGGTGAACAAATTACTTTGGACCAACAATCCCCAACGATTACTCTCTGCCAGCGACGACCGTACGATTTCAATCTGGGCGTTAGCTTGATCCCCCGTTCCCGCAGAAAATAGTATGTATCCTTGCTTTTTTTTGTAAAATCCATAATAAGGGCGTTATTTCACCACCGTCAGATAAATGTCAGTAGATTAAACTCCCAAGCGCACCAATGAAAATTACGCCCATTGAAATTCGGCAGCATACGTTCGAGAAAGGGTTGCGCGGTTACAAGGCCGAAGATGTTGACTCATTTCTTATCTCGCTTTCTCAGGAATGGGAACGTGTGACGAATGATTATAAAATGTTGAAAATGCAGCTTGAACTGGCTGAAAAAGAGCTAAACAAGCTGAAAGAGGTAGAAATGACGCTGTTCCGAACCCTAAAAACGGCTGAAGATACAAGCGCTCAGATTACCGACCAGGCTAACAAAGCCGCTGAACAATATCTGGGTGAAGCTCGTCAGAAAGCCGATGACCTGCTGGCAGATGCCCGCAAACGGTCAGCCCTGATGATTCAGGACGCCGAAAACCAATCCCGCTTCTTGAAGGATAATATTCTAAACGATCTGAAAGTGATCGAAAGCGATTTCAAGGCGCTGGAAGGTTATAAAGAAAGCCTGACTACGCAGATCCGGCAGATGGCCAACAATGCTATCGATAGCGTTGACCGGTTTGAGAAAAAGTTTGCCCAGCAGGATCTGAAGGGCAAAATTGACGAAGTTGTCGATCAGATTGCCGCTGACAACGAACAAGCTGATAGTCAACACAAGCCAGATTACGAGTTACCTGCAGCAACCCTGGCGGCTTCTGATTCAGTGGATGAATTACCCCCGTTGACCGAACGGGAAACAGCCATTCCTGAATCCATTCCAGTAACTGACATTCATGGCAGTGAGCCGCTGGACGAAAAATCGGAGTCAACAACATCCGAAAATCATGTTGACCAGCCAGTACCCGAATCTGTGCTGGCTGAGGCTACTACGCCGGATGCACCCGCCGAAACTAAACCGGAGTCACCAACCGAACACGAGCCGGCTCCACAGCGTGGAGGTTCTTTCTTCGACCAGATTTAGTGCTTGCTTTTTATGGGAACGATTAGTCTGGAGGGGCTGGAGTTTTTCTCCTACCACGGCTTTTACGACGAAGAACAGAAGATCGGCAACAAATACTCAGTAGATATTACGGTCACAGCCGACTTTCTGGAGGCTGCCGAGCAGGATCGACTGAGTGCTACGGTCAATTACGAAGAATTATACCGGATAACGGCCGGGGTGATGAAACAGCCCGCTCGGCTTCTGGAACATGTCGCTCATCGGATCATTCGAGAGATTCGAGTGATTTATCCCGCTCTTCAATCCGTCGAGGTTGGCGTCTCTAAGTTCAATCCGCCCATTGGTGGAGTATGCCACCGGGCGAGAATTACGCTGAGAGGATAAAAGTGGAAGGGAGAAAAGAAGAAAGGTGCCTTTTGAGCACCTTTCTTCTTTTCTCCCTTCCACCACGATAGGTAGACCTGAAAAAATCCTCTTCTACCCTATTTCCTTTACACCGCCTGCTGTAAACCAGCAAACGAGATGGCCATATGCGATGCGTCGTATACGCATTCACCGTTGCGAATAAGTAGTACCTGGGGGGATTCGTGTTCAATCCCGAACTCATTTACGATTTTATTCGAAATGGCCCGGTTGGCCAGCAAATCAAGGTAATACGGTTTCACGCCAAGCTGATCGCTCCAGTTCCGCTCCATCCGACTCAGCGCCATTGCACTAATCGAGCAGGTTGTACTGTGCTTAAAAATCAGGATGGGCTGGTTCTCAGATTCTTCTTTGATTTCAGCGAGTTGGCTATCGCTGTTTAATTTATTCCAGTTCATCGTATATACACGCAATCTGCAACTAACTAAATCATTTCAGGTGATAAAAAGTTCGCTACCGATTCGATCGCATGGATAGCTTTTCAGCCATTTCTGGTGAAACAGCTTCTGCGTACGTGCCATAAGCATCAACAAGTGTTCCGGACTGCCCGTCTTTCGCTTTTATGGCGTATAAAACCGTTTCGTCTTCCGGATCGGTCATCCCTTCGAAGCGATATACGTCAACAATGTCAAAGTCGTCCGGGTGCAGTTCGAGGGCGTTCTGCTGGCATTTTAAGTGATCTTCTTTCAGGTTGTAATCGTGGGGGAAGCCCTGTTGGCGGAGGCCGTCGAGTGCTTCAGTGAGCGTATCATAGCTTTGCATAGTGCGGGCGGTTTAGCCGTGAGTTTGTAGCTTTGTCTATAACCAACCGCATATCGCCTTGTTTTCGGGCTTCTACAACACCGGCATCTTTGCGTACCAGACCCTGCTCCGGCTGGTTGCTCCCTTTAATCCCAAAGCCCGGCAATGGGTGGCAGGGCGACAGCATTGGGTCGATACGTTGACCCAGAAACTAGCCGGGAACACCGCCCCGATTGCCTGGTTTCATGCGGCCTCGCTGGGGGAATTCGAACAGGGGCGCCCGGTCATTGAAGCTTTTCGCCAGCAGTACCCGAACTACAAAATTCTGCTGACGTTCTTCTCGCCTTCCGGGTATGAAGTCAGAAAGAACTACGCCGGAGCCGATTTCATCCTGTACCTTCCTGCCGATACCCCAGCTAACGCCCGTAAGTTTATCCAACTTGTTAAACCGACGATTGCGTTTTTCATTAAGTACGAGTTTTGGTACAACTACCTGCGCGAATTAAAAGCGACCCAAACACCGATAATTTCGTTCTCGGCCATCTTCCGGCAGGACCAACTCTTTTTCAAGCCATACGGCGCGTTCTACCGAAATTTGCTGGGTTATTTTGATCACTTATTAGTGCAGAACCAGGAATCAGTCGACTTGCTGGCCAGCATTGGGATCAACAACGTAACGTTAGCAGGAGACACCCGCTTTGACCGCGTCGCACAGGTAGCGGCTGCCAAGAAAGTGATTCCATCAGCTCAGGCGTTCAAGCAAGAACAACCTTTATTAGTTGTTGGTAGCGCCTGGCAGGCAGATATGGACGTACTGATTCCGTTCCTGAATCAGTTTGATCAACCACTCAAGGTAATCATTGCGCCACATGATATTCACGATGACGAAATTGGGCGCTGGCGTGGTCAGTTAACAAAATCGTCCGTTCGTTTTTCGCAGGTTAACGAATCAGGCGTTGATGCTGCCCATGTCCTGTTCATCGACAACGTGGGCATGCTTTCATCGTTGTACCAGTACGGTGAGTTTGCTTACATTGGGGGGGCCTTCGGTAAGGGACTGCATAACATTCTGGAAGCCGCTACGTTCGGAATGCCGCTGTTTTTTGGGCCTAACTACACCAAATTTCAGGAAGCGGTAGATCTGGTCGCCGAGGGGGCTGCCTTTCCGGTAAAAGACACCGAAACATTTACCCAAGCCTTTGAAAAACAGTATGGCGACCAAACCGAAGCAGCCCGCATCAGCCGCGATTACGTCCTGCGGAACATTGGTGCGACGGCAAAGGTTATGCAGGTAGCGGCATTGCTGTTGAGTGAACGTATGAAACGACGAAAGAGCGAAAGACATTGATAATCGCTCTTTTATTGTTTCATACGTTATACTGCTCTTTCACTCTTTCATTCTTTTGATCTTTTGTCAAACACTGGTTTAATTCTCCGCTCGACTGGCTCCTGGTATGACGTTCGTAATACGGACGGGCATATTTTTCAGGGACGACTCAAGGGCAAGTTTAAAATCAAAGGCCTGAAGGTGACGAATCCGATTGCCGTCGGCGACCACGTAACGTTTGAGGTCGAAGACGAAATTGAGAACACCGTTATCATAACTGATATTGCCCCCCGCGAAAACTACATCATCCGGCAGTCGGTCCACAAAACGGCGCACGGCCACATTCTGGCAGCCAATCTCGACCAAGCGGTTTTGCTGGCTACGTTAGCTATGCCCCGTACGTCACTGGGCTTTATTGACCGGTTTCTGGTCTCGGCCGAGTCGTTTCGTATTCCTACCACCATCGTTTTTAACAAAAGCGACATTCTCAGCGAGGATGGACTGGCGTACCAGCAGGAAATTATTGCTATCTACCAACGGATTGGCTACCAGTGCCTGGTCACGTCGGCCACAGAGGGCGAAGGCGTCGAAGATTTCCGGCAGTTACTTGACCAAAAGGTAACGTTGTTGTCAGGCCATTCGGGCGTTGGTAAGTCATCACTGGTTAACGCGGTGGCTCCAGATCTGAACCTACGAACGAACGAAGTATCTTCATTTGCGAACAAAGGCGTTCATACGACCACCTTCGCCGAAATGTTTGAGCTGGCTCCCAATACGTTCATTATCGATACGCCCGGCATTAAGGAGCTAGGGCTGATGGACACAGCAAAAGAGGAAATCAGCCATTATTTCCCCGAGATGCGCGACCGGCTGAATCAGTGCCGTTTTCACAACTGCCTGCACCTCAACGAACCGGGCTGTGCCATTAAGGATGCCGTCGCCGAAGACGAAATTGCCGAAAGTCGCTACATGAGCTACCTCAGCATGGTAGAAGGCGGGGATAACCGTCGGTAGACCTCCCCGTCTCAGTTCGTCATAGCAGCCAGCAGATCAGCCTGGGTAATAATATGAATTTGTTCTTTCTCGTCGCGGACGAGCAGAGCTTTGTTATCCCGGTCAATTAATGACGACAAGGCATCAATCGTATTATCCAGTCCCACAAACTTGAACGGTTTGTCCATGACTTCGCTGACGGGATGATCTTTCACGGCAGGGTCTTCAATCAGGCGATTCAGTACCGTTGAGTCAGTCAGGCTACCCACAATATGGCCATCATCGTCGGTGATAGGAATCTGCGAAATACCATAGCGGTTCAGGACGTGAATGGCCTGGTTAACCGAGACACCCGATCCAATAGTGGTTAGCTGAGAGGAACCGTTCTTGTGGCGAATAATGTCCCGGGCGGTTTTAAACGCACGGTCTTCCAGAAATCCGTGGTCTTTCATCCAGGTATCGTTGTACACTTTGGCTAGGTAACGCGTACCATGGTCTGGCAGCAGAATAACCAGTATATCATCGTCTTTCAGGTGGTCTTTTGCCCACTCAAGCGCGCCATGCACCGCCGTTCCACACGACCAACCCACAAATAATCCTTCTTCCCGGGCTAGTCGCCGGGTCATGATAGCTGCATCACGATCGGTTACTTTGACGAACAAATCGATGGCGTCGAAGTCAACGTTTTTTGGCAGAATATCCTCGCCGATGCCCTCGGTCATATAGGGGTAAATTTCACCCTCGTCGAATTGGCCAGTTTCTTTATACTTCTTGAACACGGAGCCGTAGGTATCCAACCCAATCGAGATCAGGTTCGGATTTTGCTCCTTCAGGAACCGGGACGTTCCGCTGATGGTACCGCCCGTACCAACCCCAGCCGCGAAGTGTGTTACACGCCCATCCGTATCGCGCCAGATTTCGGGCCCAGTCGTTTCATAATGCGCAGCCGCATTGGACGGGTTATCGTACTGGTTCGGGTAAAACGAGTTGGGAATATCGCGGTTCAGCTTCTGAGCGACCGAATAATAGGACCGTGGGTCTTCGGGCGATACGTTCGTTGGGCAGACAACTACCTCGGCTCCCACCGCCCGCAGGATGTCGATTTTCTCCTTCGACTGCTTATCGGCCATCGTGAAGATGCATTTGTAGCCTTTCCCGATAGCTGCCAGCGCCAAGCCCATACCGGTATTACCGCTGGTGCCTTCGATAATCGTCCCGCCCGGTTTCAGGACGCCCCGTTCCTCAGCGTCCTCGATCATACGTACAGCAATTCGGTCTTTCACCGAGTTGCCGGGATTGAAATACTCCACCTTTACTAGCACTGTTCCCCGGATGCCTTTCGTAACTTTATTGAGCTTGATTAAGGGCGTGTTGCCAATGGTATCAATGATTGAATTGTAATAATTCATGATCGTCCGTCTTTGTTGTACTTTCCTAGAAAGTCAACGACCTGCTGGTGGAAGTGTTTAAAACCGTAAACTAAGCTTATGAACATTTACATTCAACCCAACTCATCCCTGGAAGAGGTTCTTGTTGGAGTTTTGCACTGACCACCCCTAACCCCTCCTAAAACAGGAGGGGAACACGCAGAAATCATCTTTTATCCCCTCCTATTTTTCTATGAGGGGGCGGGGGAGGTCAGAGCAAAATTCCAACAATAATACCTTTTAGGCAGTCCGCGCCACGGTTGCCGCCGTTGCTACTAGCCTGCAATATTTATTCAACAACCCAGGCAACCCTTTTGGCGAAAGCGGCATTTCTGTCAATGTAATCGGTTGATATCATGTCGAAGCAAGTGGTTGAACAGTGCCAGCGCGGGAATGCCTTTGCCCAGAAACGGCTGTTCGATCAGTATGCGAACCGGTTATTCCGCGTCAGCTTACGTTACGTTCGCAGTGAGCCGGAAGCCGAAGAGGTGCTGATGACGGCTTTTCTGAAAGCGTTTCGGGGGATCGACGCTTTTACGTACCGCGACGACAACGGGCTGGAAGCGTGGTTGCGACGTATTGTAGTGAATGAATCGTTACAGCATCTGCGAGCAAATCGGCACCTGCCTCTTTTCCAGGCTGAGGATGAGGCCGAGATTGTGGCCGACAGTGTCCCCTTACCCGATACTGGACTGGATGCCGAACGAATTTATGCACTTATCCGTGAGTTACCGCCCGGCTATCGAACGGTGTTCAACTTATACGCCATCGAAGGCTTCACCCATCGAGAAATTGCCGAACAGCTACGCATCACCGAAAACACATCCAAATCACAGTTGAGCAAGGCGCGGGCGCTTTTACAAACCTGGTTACTTCAGAACGGCTATGAAACAGAAAAACGACGAACTACCTGACGAATGGGTGCGGCAAACGCTGAGCCGCCTTCCCGACGCCCCACCGCCCGGTTCGTCGTTCGATTCGGAGCGCCTATGGGGGCAGCTACGTCCTGAACTCCAGGCCAAACCCGCTCGTTGGCAAACAGGGTGGTGGCTATCGGCCGCTTGTGTAGCCGGACTGGTGATTAGCTGGCTGGTGTGGCCTTTTTCGAGCACAGAGCCGAAAACAGGCTCGGCTACGTCGGTGGCGACCTACCGTCCAAAGACTGAGTCTAACGCTAAACCCAGTCCAAAGCAGGCAGAAATTATTCCTCACTCTGACTCTGCCCCCGCAATTGCAGAAGCGCATCAATCAAAACGGCAACGTAACACGCTTAATAAACCCCAATTCAGTCCTGACGACGTAACCACTGCGTCCATATCGTCAGAACCAGAGCCCGTTTTTCAGGCAGCAGAGCCCACGGCTACGTCCGTGGTGGTAGCTGTACCCGTATCCCGCAAAGCGAACGTAGCCGTTGTTACACCAAAGCGCCGGTTTCGGGTAATGCACGAGAACGAATTGCGGGCCGAAGACGAATCAGCTCCTCAAATTTACCGAATCAACCATTTTGTCCGGTTAGGGGCTGGTCGTCGTAGTGATGATGAATCGTCTACGAACGGACAACGTACCACTACTGGATCGGAGAATCGGCCACCGGCTCTGACCATGCCTTTAAACAACTAATCAAACCAACAAAATCATGCGTTTATTCTGCTTTGTTGCTGTGCTCCTGCTGAGCACAGTTGGAGAATCATTGTGCCAATCAGCTGGCAATCACTTAGCCGACCCGCGGGCCAAACGGAATTTTATTGGCCTAAATCACATCGAAATTGATCTGGGACAGCGTAATACGTTACTGATTGGATTCGATCGGTACGAACAGGTACAGGCGCACAAAAACGTTGACTCGGTACTCCGGCTGTTTTTGGATGATTACCGGAATGTGGCCGATACAGCCCAAAGCCCGACGCGATCAGTCCATACCCTGTTTAAACTCCGCCCCGATAATCGCGATATGGCGGTACGCTCTGCCCCTCAATCGACAACAGATTTCCGGTTTCGGGATGGCGAAAGCCCCGTTGAAGTGAAGACGAAGCAGGATACCCTGTTAGCAGTCTGGATGTCGACCTCGGCACGGGAGCTACCAACTGACTTTGCGGTCTATTTTTTCGTCAATAATCTTCGGGACCTTGAGGGAATACTCAAAGCGGGTGGGGTCAACGCAAAAGTGGAACAAGCGCTCGAATCGGTGCGTGTTTTCAAACACCATAACCTGACCAATCCGCGCTACGCCTTCAACCTGATCCAGCCGCTTACCGGCAAACCCACGTTTCAGACACCCGGCCTCATCGGCGATCCGTTTCTAAGCTTTCGTCCGGGTATTGGCGTTGGCCTGATTCGTAACCAGTGGGTACCGTCGTTCAACTTCGACCTGGAAATCGTACCGACTCGCTTTAAGCAGGTGGGTTATTTTGTTGGATACACGTCCAACTTCTTTTTCCGAACCAATGCCGACAACTCATTTCAGACCTTCAGGAACGACTTCGTTCGTGCGGGGGTATCGTTTTACCGGAAAGACAGGGACAGTCGTACAACGAACTTTACGAAGCATATTGCCTCGTTTTACGTTGGGTTACCTGTGCATCGGTCGGGTTCGTTTTTCGCCCCTAACACCGTTAATGTTGGGGCTATCGTCTACCAGAACGGGTTGCTGAAAGTACAGGCCGATGTGTACATGAACGGGTTTTTCAAACAGGTAAATCCAGGACTTCGTCTAGTGGTTGGGTTTTGATGACGTAACGCAGCTAACAACCAGTACCTCTATTTGCCCATCTGCGTGGCGCGCATCAGCACCGTATTGTCGGGGTCGATCACAACCGAGGTTGGTTTGGCCGACAACGGTATTGTGAACGTCTGATTCTGCTGATCCATCGTCAGGCGCGGGGAGCGCTGAATTTCTCGGCCGCTGGCGTCGCGAAAGCTAAACGTCAGCGGAATGGTGAAGACAGTTCCGGTACGCTGTGCTTGTCGAGCGTCGACAACCAGCGCCTGTTTGTCGGCATCATAGTTGGAACCCCATACGATTTCCGGGTAGCCGGGTTCGTAAAGCCATTGCTCGAAAAAGCGTCCCAGCTTTTTGCCCGACGCTTTTTCCATCACGACCTGTAGATCGCTGGTCTGCGCGTTACGTAGGCGAAACTGCTCACAATATGACCGAATTCCCTTCCAGAACGTATCGTCGCCCACTTCGTTCCGGAGCATGTGCAGCACCCAGCCACCTTTCTGGTAATTCAGCGGATTGAGCAGCTCGTTCAAATTTGTCGTTGCCGAATCGACGATGGTAGCTTTGGGTTTGAGCGCCGTGTACCGGAAAATCTGATTTTTGTTCTGGTTCAGGACGGCGTTGAGCGTATCACGACCATAGGCATGTTCGAGGTAAAGCGCCGAGAAATACGTGGCAAAGCCCTCGCTCATCCAGAGTTGCGACCAGTCGGTTTCGGTAGCCGAGTTGCCAAACCACTGGTGCGCAATCTCATGAGCCAGCAATGCTTCCATATCCGAATCCTTGCTACCGACAATCGCTTTCTCGTTGTAGAAAATGCAACTGGCGTTTTCCATGCCGCCAAACACCGTCGTGGATTCGACATTAGCCAGTTTCTCGAAGGCATACGGCCCAATCTTACTGATGAAATATTGCAGAATCTCTTTGGCTGGCCGGTAATCAATAAAGCCCTTCTGACTGTCGCGTGGATACAGCCAGCTTTGCACTGGAATGCCATTTACTGAACCAACCTCGTCGACAGCAAAGCGGGCCGCACCGATCACCATAACTTTCGTGGGAATGGGCGTGCTTTCCTGCCAGCGCGTCAGCTTCCGGTTTCCGGGCAACGCATTTTCGCCCATGTATTTGCCGTTTGAGACAACACGGTACGTAGCCGGAGCATTGACACTAAACGAGCAGGTTGCCTTATCAGATGGGTGATCGACTACCGGGAGGTAATGCCGGGCGTTATTGGGCCAGTTGTCGCCGAAGAACGTCCGTTCCCCAAACTTGTTTTTACTGATGATAAGCCCCTGAACCGGAACCCCGTCGTACGTAATCGTTACCTCCGTCGGCAGATTAGCGGCCGGGGGCAGGTTGATGAACACCTTGTCGTTTCGCTGGGTGAAGGGAATCGTTTTTTTGTCAGTGGTAACGACCTGACGTACTTTCATGCCCGTTGCCGACTCGTCTTTTCCCCCAACCAGGTCAAACCAGACCGTTTGCCGATCATCGGCGCGAGTAAATCGGATAGTTGTTTCACCCAAAATCCGATTTGTCGAATCGCTCAGCGTGAGCGAGAAATTATAATTCAGTACGTCAACACCAGGTTGCGTGTATCGGGCTGATCCTACAACTAACTGACCGTAGGTTACCACCGTCAGACACATCAATAGGCTTACTAAAATCCCCCTTGTTTGATTACTCATTCGTACTATTCATGATCGCTCTATTCTGTAAACGAGCGGATTACCCTGTCCGTATTGATTGCCGATGACAGACGTGAGTAGTTAAAGAACTTTTCCCTTTGGCGGAAAGTTAAGGGATTAGCATTGATTCGCGTCAATATAGACCCCCGTTTACCCATGGTCACTGTTTCAGAAATTGCCAAAAATAAGATAATTGAACTGCGTCATAAAGACGGTCTTGCTGACGATACTGCAATTCGCGTAGCCGTAGAAGGTGGTGGTTGCTCGGGCCTGATGTACGACCTGCAATTTGATGCCACGCAGCAGCCAACCGATCACCTGGTTGAGGATAAAGGGATTAAAATCCTGGTAGATCGCAAAAGTCTGCTGTACCTGGCTGGTACCGAACTTGATTTCTCAGACGGATTGAACGGTAAAGGATTCCAGTTTAAGAACCCGAACGCTACCCGTACCTGCGGCTGTGGCGAAAGCTTCGCGGTTTAAACAGCTATCTTTTCGATATACGAAGGTCGATCAACAGACAATTATCTGTTGATCGACCTTTTTTTTACGTTTTAATAACCCCGCTCCTAGAACCAGTCCGCTACTAAGACAGAATCAACTTTTCTCTAAGCTTTCTACTGAAGAATCAGTCAAACAGGCGTTGCCACCAGAGCATCTCTTCAATCCGGTCGAATAGCTGAAAGTTGTTCTTTTCGAGTACTTTCTGCGACGCTACGTTTTCGACCTCAGTATCGGCCACGACACGCCATACATCGGGCTGTTGCCCAGCCCATTCAACCATTGCGCTCACCATTTCGGTCATGTACCCTTTTCGCTGGTAGGCCGGATACGTGCCGTAACCAATTTCAACCGTCCCTGTTTCATCGGGTTCTCCCTTAAATTTAGCTTCGGCTACGATCTGTTCAGTTTGCTTATCGATGGCGATCCACATGGTGTGGAACAACGGATCGTTTTTAGGATCGCGCAGGCGGGGAATGGTAAAGTGCGTGATGACGCTAAGCACGGGTTCCACCACGGCCCGGTGCCCCTTCCGTAATCCCAGCGACTGCTCCAGTCGTTGATCATTAGCAATGTGCAAAGCCAATTGCTCAAGTGTGAGCGTCATCAGCGTCAGTCGAGGGGTATCAACGGTCATAACGAGTTCGCAGTAGAACTGTATGTAAGGGTCTTTCGAAAGCGAATTGCGCTGTATACTTGCAAGGCTAAAGGTAAATGAAGCCCGCCTGATCTGCTCCGGAATGACCGACTTTTTCGATATCAATACCATTTTTTTTACCATCTGGGGCTACTCCATGAGTTACCTGGAGTTCACCGGAGCTACGCTGGGAGCGCTGGCTACCCTACTCGCGGCCCGCGCCAACGTCTGGAGCTGGCCTGTGGGAGCCGCCAGCGTTACGTTGTTCTTTTTCCTCTTCTACCAGATTCAGCTCTACCCGGATATGTTCTTGCAGGTGTTTTTTCTGGTTACCAACCTACAGGGCTGGTGGCGCTGGACGCACCCAAAAGCCGGTGAAGCCGACGCGCAGAACGAATTACGCATTACCCGTTTGCTGGGTAGACCGTTGTACCTGTCGCTACTGGGTGGGCTGGTTGCTACGCTGGCGCTGGGCACCTTCGCGCAGAACCTGCACATCTGGTTTCCGGTCGCGTTCAGCCAGCCGAGCGCATTCCCCTACCTTGACTCGTTTACGACCGTAATGAGCATTATCGGTACGTTTATGATGATCCAAAAGAAGCTGGAATGCTGGTGGGTCTGGCTGCTGGTCGACCTCATCAGCACCTACATTTACTACATCAAGGGGGTCAAGTTCATCAGTCTGGAATATGCCGTTTTTTGTCTGGTTGCCTTCCAGGGGGCCTGGTACTGGACCCGCGAATACCGATCCTACTCAAACCAAACCGCATGAGCCCCATACGAACGTCATCCCGTATCGTCAAGATCTGTCTGTACGGCCCCGAAAGCGTTGGCAAGACCACCATGGCGCGTCAGTTGGCAGAAGAATACCAAACGATATTTGTGCCCGAGGTATCGCGGGATATGGTTTTTACGAACGACTTTTCGCGGGATGATATTATCCGGATCGGCTACGCCCAGACTGCGGCCGTTCAAGCAGCCGAACAGGAAGCAAATCAGATTCTATTCTGCGATACGGATCTGATCACAACACAGATTTACTCGTCCGTCTACCTGGACGAAGTACCGCCAGTTTTGTTCGAGCTGGAGCAACAAATTCAGTACGATCAGTACGTACTGTTAAACATCGATGTTCCCTGGATAGCCGACGGACTACGTGACCTCGGCGGCCGACGGCAGGAGATGATGAACCGCTTCCGGAATGAACTCGACCAACGCTCAATCTCCTATGAGCTGGTAAGCGGTTCATTTTCAGAACGAATCGAACAGGTCAGAAAAATTGCAGATGAACTTCTGTCAGAACACTAAATTTCCGGGATAATTATAGGGTCATATTTCCTGTAACTATAATACAAGACATAGCCTTTAGTACTATTTTAAGAATATTTACACTCAACAGCCTGATAGTTATGACTTTATTTATTTAGTGCTATAATTTTGCAGTAACAAACCAAATGTCAACCAATATGGCAGTCGCCAAACAATTCCTCAAAAGTAAGCCTGTTTGTAAAGTAACGTTTGTAGTACCAGCAGAAGCGGTTAATGGGGCAAAAAAAATCTTTGTAGCCGGTGAATTCAATAACTGGGATACAGCAGCCCAGGAATTGAAAAAGCAAAAGGATGGCTCGTTCAAGGCTATCGTCGAACTGCCCGTAGGGAATGAATACCAATACCGTTATGTCCTCGACGGCAGCACCTGGGAAAATGACTGGGAAGCTGATAAATACGTAGCCAGCGGAGTTTCGGGAGAAGAAAACTCGGTGGTAGTACTGTAAAAAAGGAGGAGAGGGAGGACGGAGAAAAGGAGTTCTACTACGCTCCTTTTCTCCGTCCTCCCTCTCCTCTATACCGTAAAGCTGTCTGCCTCCACATACGCTTTTACCAGCGCTTCTTCGCCTTCTTTACCGGGCTTTGATTTGCCGTGCTCCATCCCGAAAATGAACTCCTTGTTTTCGGCTTTGGCTTTCTGGTAGATGTGTTTGAAGATGTTTTTGTAGTTGATTTCGCCGGTTGTTGGTTCATTTCGACCGGGGTTGTCTCCCATCTGGAAGTAGCCAATCTCTTTCCAGGTCCAGTCGATGTGCGGAATGATATGCCCTTCGTTCTTCTGCATGTGATAGACGTCGAACAGAATCTTACACGATGGACTATTCACCGCCCGGCAGATTTCGTACGTCTGATCGGACGTACGCAGGAACAGGTTAGGCGTGTCGCTAAGCGGCTCCAGTACCATGGTCAGCCCTGCTGGTTCCAGAATTTCGGTACCCCGACGTAACGCATCGATTACGTTCCCAGTCTGCACGCCAATCGGGAGACTCCGGTCAAAGTCGCCGGGTACCACAGTTGTGAATTTTGCATTACAGCGCTTTGCGGTTTCTACCGCCTTCCGGCATCCGTTCAGGAATATTTCGACGTGTTCAGGTTTATTAGCAGCTAGTGTGTTCTGGGAGTTGCCGCCTTTATCAAGCACAAACACACCCATCGTCATTCCCAGACGCTGCATTTCCTTGCCAATTTTCTCCTGCGTGGCTGGATCACGGCCCATCATTCCATTGTCTTCCAGCGCTGTGAAGCCCAGATCGGCCATGTATTTTAGTTGATCGATCAGGTCTTTCCCGGCATTGTTCTCAAACATGCCAAAGTGGGGGGCGTATTTGAGTTTAAAGGTATGTTTAGCCACCGATGCGCTTGGAGCGGCCATTGCACTACTAACCAAACCCGTTGACATGGCCGTCCCGGCTACGCCTAGCGATGATTTTACGAAACTACGTCGTTGCATAAGTAAAATGGAAGGGTTACCGCCAAAGCGGCATACTGTTGGACAATTATTGTTTCTTTTTTAGGGTGGCCAGATAGTCGACCAGATCGACCAGTTCCTGCGTGCTCATCGCTTCCTGTAATCCCGAAGGCATCATGGACGAATCCAGTTGCTTCATCGATACCACATCAGCAGTTTTGTAGTTGGAAACTACACCGCCTGGAAACTTGACCTGCAAGTCCGTTTCGGTCTTGCTCGAAATGATCCCGGCTACCGTACTGCCATCCTTGAATTTGATTTCGTAGCCTTCGTAACCGAAGCTAATCCCTGCATCGGGGTGTAGAATAGCTAGGTACTGTCCTTCTTTAGGTAGCTTAGAGCCAATCTCGGAGAGTTTCGGCCCAAAATCCATGCCCTCGCCATTGACCTGGTGGCAGATCGAGCAATTGGTTTTAAATACAGTCAGACCACGGGTGGCATCGCCGTTCATGGCCATCAGGTCCTGCGTAGACGGTAGTTTCTTACTCGTTGTCGATGGTGCGTCGAGGTAGGTTGCTGCTTCCTGGTGAATCATTTTCCGCCACGCCCCACTAACCCCCTGAACGGCTGCCGTCTTGTATTGCCCTTTGATCTCACCCGAGCGGAGTAGTGCCAGCACGACATCTTCACCGTCGTAGCTACCACCTAGCGCACGGGTTGCGTCCCGGCGCAGGTCAGTGGGTCGTTTTTCATCCAGCGCCACCGTTTTCAGAATTTCGATGGATTCTTTCGTACCAACCCGGCGTAACGCCGTTATCATTGTTTGTGCCTGTTTTGTGTCACTGCTGTTAAGAGCGTCCCAGACAAGCGAAGCACCCTTTTGTTTCAGGAGTTGCCGCGTGGCATCCCGACCAACTCCTTCCAGCGGTTTGGTCATCGCCAATTGTTTCAACCGGTCGTTTTCGGAAGCAGGTTCGTAGCGGGCAACGAGTTCAATGTATTCCTGTGGCTGCGTTTTATACACATCATCGAGCAACGTGCTTAGTGCTTTGGCCGCAACAGGCGACGTTTTCACGAAAGCTGGGTCCAGGTGACGTAGCGCCAGCTTCGTTACCGCTACCGAACCGCTATTTGCCTGCAACAGAGCCAGTAAGGCATTCGATTTCTCTGCGCCGGCGGGGTTAAAATCAAACGCCCGGAAATACCGTAACCGCTGGTCGAGTGGTGTAGCTTGATCACCAGCCAACTTGGCTAGCAAAGGAACCGATTCTTTTGTCCGGGCACGCCAGACGATATCCCGGCCAGCCGCGTTGGCAAGTGGGTCAGCCTGTTGCTGTTTCAGCCAGGCAGCGTAATAACTATCCCAGTTGCCTTCGGCTCCGATACCCAGTGCTTCTAAGTACCAGCGGTCGACCCCATCATGCTTGCTGGCCAATTGTGCCCACAGAGCGGGAGCCTCGGGCGACGTATTGCGACGTAACGCAATCGCACACTCCCGGCGCACAGCAGCGTCACCTGCGCCAGCTACCGGATTTTTGATGAGTTGTTTTACGTAGGGGATGATGTCTATTTTCTGCTCGCGAGCAGCCCTTAAGGCCGTGATACGCAAGTCAGCATTCGGGCTTTTCAACGCGGTTTCCAGGTATTTTTTACCGTTATCCAGTCTGCTCAGCAACCAGAGTGCTCGCGCCTGCATTCGTGGGTTAGTTGAGTTTTTGTACAGAGCGGCCAGCGGTTTTTCGGCTTTGCTACCCATTGCCCGAAGCGCATTCCAGCCCGCGTAGCGGAAGGCCATATTTGAACTTTGTAGGGCCTGAATGGCCCCCTCCGTCGTTGTTACGTTCAAAGTGGGTACTTTATACGGCGAATTGGGCGGAGCCAGTCGGTAAATACGTCCCCGCTGCTGGTCACCGGCCTGGTGGCCACCAACGCCGGGATCGTACCAGTCAGCAATGATCAGTGAGCCATCGGGGGCAACGCATACGTCCGCCGGACGGAACCACTGGTCACGCGCGCCTTCCAGCAGATTGACAATCGAGGCTTTGTAACCCGCACCATTCATTTGCGTAGGATACGCCCGTACTACGTTCGGTCCTGCATCGCAGTGAATGACCTGATTACGGAACTGCTCGGGCAGTAAATCACCCTCGTACACGACAATGCCCGTTGGTGAACCCGCGCCGGTTTGCAGCATATTTGGTACTGTACCCGGATCGTTCAGGTGCCAGTGGCGTAACGGAATGTCTGACTCCCGGTTCGTCCGGTTGGCCTGCCAGCCTGCACCTGTCAACTCGTCGGTATAGCCATAGCTCCCCCCTTCCATGACGTAGTTGATGCGCGTGCCTTTGTTACCATCGTCGTCATTATCCGACTGCCAGATCGTACCATAGGAGTCGACCGCCAATTCGTAGGGATTTCGGAAATTCTGGCCCAGCACCTCCACGTTTTTCCCGCCGGGGTCGCAGCGAAAGGCCATCCCCTGCCGGAAGTTCTGTTTGTCGATAGGCTTGCCCGTTACCTGATCAATAATCGGATTACCATCTTTGTCTTTTAATTGACCGCCTTCGTTCCCGAAGTTGAAATACCATTTTCCGTCCGGGCCAAAAACGAACGTGTGCATGCCGTGGTCATGCTGTTCACCACTGATCCCGGTAAAAAGCAGTTCTTTTTTATCGGCTTTGTCATCACCGTTTTCGTCGGTAAATACCCATACGTTCGGGCTATCAGAAACGATCACCTGATTGCCGTGTACCCAGATTCCCAGAGGTGATTCCAGATCGGCTCCCTGGTAGAAAACCTTGCTCACATCGGCTTTTCCATCGCCGTTCTGATCCTCCAGGATCACAATCCGGTCGCCTTCCTTACGGGTTGGATTTCCGTTGATTGCTGGTCGATAATTGTATGCTTCACAGACCCAGACGCGTCCTTTCTCATCAACATCGATATCGGTCGGGTTAATCAGCATTGGCTCGGCGGCAAACAGCGTTGCTTCCAGACCCGGCGCTACGTTCAGACTGCCAACGGCGTATTTCGGGTCGTGTTTATCGTCGTCGGTAAGCTGCGCGAACAGCTGTTCCAGAAACGGTTTCGATGCGCCGTTCAGCGACCGGTGCTGGTAGGCATTCACGAATAGACCGCCCGCCAGTACCCCAACGGCCGAAAGAGCCAGCAAGCGTCGAGAGGAAGGAACAGCCCGCGATCGGGAGGAAGATTGCTTGTACACGAGTAGGAGTTCTTTTGTTGTATTTTAACGCGTAAGTATAAAAACAAATCAGGATTATATACTAATCGATCGTCTCGTCTGACCATTTTTATACCGTACCCATCTTAGAAGCGCCGTGCGTCGTATATCTCCTTATCAACTTGCAGCAATCGGTTTACCGTACGTCTATGAAACTTATTTTGGCGCTTCTTCCCTTTTTATTTGCCTGTACGCAATCATCAACGGAATCCAGCATGATCCTGAACCCTGACAGCGCAAAATCAGCCTACCGTTTTTTGTCCCTCGGCGACTCGTATACTATTGGCGAAAGCGTCGATGCGTCGGCTCGCTGGAGTGTGCAGTTGGCGGGTATGTTACGTAAAGATGGGCTGGATGTTGGCGACCCAGATATCATTGCTCGCACGGGCTGGACAACGGCCGAGTTGCAGGCAGCCATTAGCGCCAGCGGCAATACAAATCAGTACGACCTGGTTTCGCTGATGATTGGTGTCAACAATCAGTACCGGGGGCAAAGTCGGGAACGGTATCGAACCGAGTTTGCAGCGCTGTTGAAAACGGCGGTCGCGTTTGCGAAGGGGAACGCCAACCACGTCTTTGTTCTTTCCACACCCGACTGGGGTAAATCCCCCTACGCCAACGGCCGCAACCCAGAACAGATTGCGGCCGAAATCGACGCGTTTAATGCGATTGCACAGGATGAGTGCCGGAAAGCAGGAATTTCTTACGTCGATATTACGCCATTGACTCGCCAGGCGGCCGGCGATGCTACGCAGTTTGCCAACGACGGGCTGCATTATTCAGGCAAGCAGATGAAGCAGTGGGCCGAAAAAGCGTTACCCATCGCGAAGAGTCGCCTGTAAACGAGACTGCCCTTACTTACAAGCCAATGTCAGGTTCATACAGGCCGACATCTGGCCGTATTTCTTCCAGCGGTTTTGACTGCCATATTTGTACAGGTGGGTAGCGCCAATGGACGGCATTGTGATGGGTATACCCAGGTATGACCCTTTCTGGCTATAGTTGACCCATTCCACCGCAACGGCGACGTCGTCTTCCGCATACAGATTGTAAGGGCGCAGATCGACGGTAACCCAGCCCGTTTGCTTCGATTTTATGTCGACATAAATCGGTTGCTGAAGTAGATTACCAGTCGGGTAATTCCGCTCAACGCTGTACACATTAATACGTATCCGGGTCGAATCGAAGTTATTGGCGCTGACGTAGAAAGCAAACTCATCCAGAAATGCCCCTTTCTTGGGCACCGAAAACACCCGACCGATTTCAGCACCCAGGTTTTGCCGGGGTTTGCCACTGATCGCAAAATTGGTGCGCATCGAGGCATCCGTATTTTTATTCCCAATTACTTTCTGGCTCAGTCGGCTTGTCCGGACGGAGACATCATCCAGCGTGGTACTCTTCTCCGTTAACTCGACTGTCGAGCCCGTCACCAGTTCAGTAACTTTCATTGTTCTGGTGCCGTACCCCAGTAATGACACCCGAATACTATCAGTTGTGGTTACGTCAGTCGTCAAAAAGAGCTGAAACTGCCCCCGCCCGTCAGCCACGGTTCCGATTGGTTTATTGATGACACCAACGCTGGCGTATGCCACCGGTTGCCCAGCCTGGTCGACGATACTCCCCGTCACTTGGCTGGGTACTACTTGAGCCGAAGCGGAGAAACTGATACACCATACTACCACCCCGAGCGCCAGAGCCGCAGGTTTTATTGTTGATTTGTTGAATTTCCGCTTGTAATACTTCACTGTCTGGCCGACGATCATACCACCAATGACGCTAGGTAGAATCCAGGCCGCTGTAGCCGACCAGCCTGGTGCGTTATCAGGAAGCAGGCGATCAATGTTTGTTACCAGCGAGGCTGTAAACGTAGCGATGTAGGAACCGCCCATTCGGATGAAATGCTGGAAGAACCAGTGCATTTTCTCGGTTGGCTTGCCAAACCGCCGAATATCCTGCGACGCAAATACGCCCGTCAATATCCCAAAAAACGTGAACAGGATCGGAAAGAACGAATTAATTGGCTGGCTGATCAGGTACAGCCCAAACCCAACCATTGACACGCTTACAACTAATGTTACGTATGTCAGCCCCCGATCAAAACCGCTGATCTGTCCTGTTTTCTGACTGGTTGCGCGCCATCCTGTAAAGCACAGATAAAAGCTAAATACGGCAATGCCGGTCAGAAACAACCGCATCATCTTGAACGGTTGTAGTCCACACAACAGCAGAGCGGTAACCGCTACGGTAATCATGCAGTAGACATAGACTAGGCCGGCTCGGTTATGCAGCTTACCCCCTTTTTTTGAGAACATGGGTATCAGTCCTGTCAATAAGGCAATTATACCAGTAGCAATGTGCGTAATCAGAAGGGTAACGATCAGCGTTTTCATAGCTGTTTTTGGTTTGCGTTTGGATGAAGCAAACCTACAGCGACGAAATACAAAATGACGGTTTAAAGGGCCGTACGGCAGTTTTTGGGACGAATGGTAACGGGTTTAGCTAATCGGGATAAACGGCGGGGTCAATCACAAAGCCTTCAGCTCTGCTACCAGCGTATCATTATACTGGCGAGCTACCGGGACAATGAACTGCCCATTCAGAAGATGAAGCTTATAGCCCTGAGCATTGCCCGTCACCCGCTCAACGCGGTCCAGATTCACCAGGTAAGAACGGTGACACCGAACAATATGCGCCCGGTTCAACTGATTTTCTAATCGGCTCAGACTACTGCGTAACAGTGGCTTAGTGGGCTGGCCGTTTTTCAGGTAGACGACCGTGCAGTAGTTGTCACTCGATTCAATAAACAGTAGGTCGGCCGTTGGAAGGGTTAGGTGATCTTTCTCGTTCTCGGCGGTTAGTCGCAATGAAGTATCTACCCTTTCTTCCGTTTCGATTTCAGAGTTGATAACAGGTGCATCCTGGATTGTCGGATGGACAGATAACTCAGCGGCCGATCGGCTGTATTTTCGAAGTTGCGTAATGTAGTTGAGCAGCACTACGCCCGTCACGGGGAATAGGCCAACCAGGTAGGTAATCAGTACCATGCTCAGCCAATTCAGCCCCGTAGTACCAAGATCATCAATCAGAGCAGCCAAGTAGAAACCATTCGCAACGGCAATCAGCAGGATATTAAACGTAATGAGCAGAATCTCGCGGCCAACGGTCCAATTCGTTTCTGAGAATTGCTTAGGAAATAGGTTCGACCAGAGGGTGAAATTCAGCGCCGTAACAACCGCCGTTATTGCGCCGAATCCCAGTAGTTTCCATGTCTTGTTCTCTGTTTGCCAGAGATTCAGGCCAAATGGTTGAAATACGAGCAGAAACAACCCGACGAACAGCCCGATTATCAACGCCTTCCGGATCGTCTTTATGAGCGAGTCGTTTGTGGGATAGGGTTGCCTGAATAGCCGGAACATGGGGTTAGAAAAGACGCCAGTTACTTATCTGATCAATAAACTGCGGCAATACCGGCGGATAGACCAGAATCATGCAGATTACTCCGAACAGGGCACCGTAAAAGTGGGCATCGTGGTTAATGTTGCCACGGTTTTGACGCGCTTCGTAATACGAATAGGCCAGATACAGACCACCGAAAATGAAGCCCGGAATCCCGATTGGGATAAAGAAAATATAGATTTTTTGTAGCGGACTGAACATGATAGCCGCAAAAACAATCGACGATACCCCCCCCGAAGCCCCCAATGAGTTATATCCTGGATCACGGCGATGCTTTATCAAGGTCGGAATGTCGGATACAATAATTCCGGCCAGATAGAAACATACCAGATAAAGCCCCCCAAGCGGCCCAAATAGCTCACCAAATAGGTACTCGATAACGCCCCCGAATGCGTAGAGCGTAATCATATTAAAAATCAGGTGGCCCCAGTCGGCATGCAGAAAACCAGAGGTAATCAGCCGATAATACTGATTTTTACTCACCACATCGTACGGGTTCAACACCCAGCCATACATGATACTGGAATTATTCCAGGCCCAGACACTAAGGCCAGCCGTAATCACTATAATCAATATTGTGACGCTCATATTAGCTTTCTCGTTCGATCAGTTGGCGGGTGAATTGAATCAGTACATTCTTCCGATCAGCGTCGGCATTGATCTGTTCAAAACAATCGAACCCGCGGTCGAAGTACATGTTAATGCGGTTCTCGGTCAATTCCCGAATACCTAGTTTGTCATAGATGGCCGTGACAGCCTGCACTTTCTCGATTTTATCAAAGTCGGTGGCGTTTAGCCAACCGATCAGTTCTTCTTTTACTGCTCCCGATGCCTGCTCCAGCGCTTCGATCAGTAGGTAGGTTTTTTTGTTGGCAATAATGTCCCCGCCTACCTGCTTACCAAATTTCGCCGGGTCACCATACACATCCAGCAGGTCATCTTTCAACTGAAAGCCAATCCCGATGTTTACGCCACCGTCGTATAACTGCTGAGTTGACTGGTCGCAGGCCCCGGCAACACGACCGCCTAGTTCGAGTGCGTAGCCAAGCAAAACCGATGTTTTCAGCCGAATCATGTCAATATATTCAGCCTCCGTAACGTCCCAGCGCGTTTCAAAATTCATGTCGAGCTGCTGCCCTTCGCAAACTTCGGCCGCCGTCCGGCTAAACCGGACCATAATGGGCTGTAGTTTACTTGGCTCTACATTCAGCAGCAAATCATAGGCATTCACCAGCATGACATCGCCCGACAGAATGGCACTATTCTGATTCCATTTTTCGTGCACGGTTGGCTGTCCCCGACGCAGTGGCGCCTGATCCATAATATCGTCGTGCATCAACGTAAAATTATGGAACACCTCAACGCCCAGTGCCGGTTTTACCGCTTTTTGCCAATCATCGGTAAAGAGCGAAGCGGCCATCAGAGTTAACAACGGACGCATCCGCTTGCCACCCAGGCTCATGATGTAGCGAATTGGATCGTAGAGTTCGGGCGGATTTTGCCCGTATTGGGTAAGCTGAAGTTCGTTTTGTATTGCGTCAATGAAAATAGCTGGACTCATTCGGTTCGGGCAATAACTCACCTAGTTTTGGCCAAAAATAAGGCAAATACCCCCAAAACCCTAACCGCCAAACATCCGGCGGTAATTCCGTTGATTAGCTGTCATTAACACAAAAATAAACCGGGCTGAGAGGATGAAATAGCCATCTTTTCGGCTGGGGTTTCCTCGTTGCTCACCGATTTCATTGGGCGGCAAGCCAATTTCGGATCGTCGGTCAGACAACGCAGCAGCTAGGGTACTCATTTTTGTGCGGTCGGCATACACCGTGCTGACGTCGTCCAGATAGTCGCTCACTACGTGCGTGTAGGTCCCTTCCAGATGCAGTTTAAAACGGTCCGTCGCCAGGACGGGTATTCCCAGACCATACCGGATAATGAGCGGCAGGCGGTTGTACTCAACATTTTCGGTATGCAATGGGGCCAGACTATAATTCTGGCCTTTGTACGTTGCCTGTGGTGTCATGTACGTAACGCCAATACCCGCCAGTGCATACGGGATACTCGCTTTGTGTTGATCATCAACCGGCCAGCAATCGACCTGAATACCCGCCCACACATCGGGATTGACGCTGAAGAAGGAAAGATTGTTGTAGCTCAATGCGGTTTCACGCTGATTCCCCCGGATATAGTACACCTGGGCTTCGGCTCGTAGGCTTAGCTGTTTTGACAATCGATAAGCGGTCGCGATACTTATCGCCGTCCCTAATCGCAGGTGAGCTAGATCACCCCATTGACTCAGGTCGCCGGTATAATGAGTGGTTCCTATTCCCAGGTTCAGTAGCCAGGTACCGGGTTTCTCCTGCCAGATTTCAGAACGCTGGGCGTATGTATCCAGTCCGATAACGCACAGCGCCATCAGTGTAGTTAAGGTGTAGCAAAGTTTCACAGGTTCAGTACGTTACGATTCTTTGCTGGCAAAATACGTTTTTACGCAGTCATCGAACGCACCGAAGTAAACTACTACACAAAGTATCGTTACTTATTTCGTAAGCGGCTTACTTTATAGTTCACCAATATCCTCATTCCAGAGCGTTGGCTTTTCGGCGATGAACTGATTCATCATATCCACGCACTCGGGTAAATCCAGGTCAACGACCTCTACGCCATGCTGCTCCATAAACTCCCGCGCTCCCGCAAACGTCCGGGATTCACCGACAATAACCTTCGGAATTTTGAACTGCACGATCGTACCCGCACACATGTAGCACGGCATCAGCGTCGAGTAAATAACCGTATCACGAAAGGACCCTACCCGACCGGCATTATTGAGGCAGTCCATTTCGCCGTGCAGGATTGGGTTGTCCTCCTGCACCCGTTTGTTATGACCCGACGCGACGAGTTCACCATTTTTAATAAGTGCCGAGCCGATGGGGATTCCACCCTCGCTCAAACTCTTCCGGGCCTGCCGAATGGCTTCCCGCATAAATTCATCCATGATTCTCAGCTGTCTAATTACTAAATAAAAACGCCCGGCAGAGGCTATCTGCCGGGCTCTGTTGCTAAGCGAAATTACCGCCGGCCGCGGCCACCACGTCGGTTCTGCCCTTTGGCGGCTGGTCCCTCCTGGCGGGAGGACGAACTACGGGACGATGAACCTCCCGAACGGCTCCCTCTGGAGTTCTTCGCGTTACGTTCCTCACCCCGATCAGAACGCCGACGACCACCGAACGGTACGTCGCTGCCCGTATCCGTAGCACGCCCGGCCTTGTCGCTCACCAGCAAGAAATCCATGCTCCGGCGGGCCAGGTTTGTTTCCTTAACGCGAACTTCAACCTGATCGCCAAACGTATACATCTTCTTGTTGCGCTGACCAATGATCCGGTAATTGTCTTTGTCGTATTCGTAGAAATCGTCGCTCAGGTCCTGCATCCGGACTAGTCCTTCGCAGCTGTTCTCCGTGATCTCCACGAAGATCCCGAACTCCGTTACGCCCGAAATAACCCCGGCAAATGTACGGGCGGGCTCCATACGGCTCATAAACTCTACCTGCTTGTATTTGATGCTGGCGCGTTCGGCATCGGACGCCATTTTCTCGCGGGCCGATGCGTGTTTGCACTGCTCTTCCAGCGGTTCCTGGTCAACGGGCTTACCCTTATCGAGGTAATGTTGAAGCAGGCGGTGCGCCATCATATCCGGGTAGCGACGAATGGGCGACGTAAAATGCGAATATCGCTTAAACGCCAGCCCGAAGTGCCCCAGATCTTCGGTGCTATACCGCGCTTTCGACATGGTACGTACCGCCAGTTGCGACAGCATGTTCGCTTCGGGTTTGCCTTCGATACTGGCCATAAACCGGTTCATCGAATTCGACAGGTGCTCGTCGTCCAGTTTGAGTTTGTACCCCAACCGACCCGCAAAGTCTGCAAACTGCTGAAGCCGGTCGCTATCGGGTCCTTCGTGAATTCGATAAACCATCGTATTCTCTTCGCCGTCCTTGTTTCGCTTCGACAGTGTATGGACGTATTCGGCTACCCGCTTGTTGGCCAGCAACATAAACTCTTCGATGAGCTTATTCGTATCCTGCCGGATTTTTGGGTAAACCGCGATAGGAATACCTTCTTCGTCCAGTTTGAAGCGTACCTCAACGGTTTCGAAGTTAATAGCTCCCTTTTTGAATCGCTCGTCACGAAGTTTGTAGGCCAGTTCGTTCAGTAGCAACAGCTCCGTGATGAAATCACCTTTTTCGTTGTTCAGGATTTCCTGCGCTTCTTCGTAAGCAAACCGGCGGTCGGAGTGAATAATCGTCCGGCCAAACCACTCGTTTACGATTTTAGCGTCCGGCGTTAGTTCGAAAATTGCCGAAAACGTCAGTTTGTCTTCGTTCGGACGTAGCGAACAGAGCCCGTTTGACAGTTTTTCGGGTAGCATTGGCACCACACGGTCTACCAGATAGACAGACGTGGCGCGTTTGTACGCTTCTTCTTCCAGTTTGGAACCAGGTACTACGTAATGCGTTACGTCGGCAATGTGGATACCAATCTCGAAGTTGCCATTGTCCAGGATTTGCACCGACAAGGCATCATCGAAGTCTTTGGCGTCAACCGGGTCAATCGTGAAGGTCGTTGTCGTACGCATATCGCGCCGTTTAGCAATTTCCTGCTCCGGAATCTCCGTCGAGATCCGTTCGGCCTCCTGCTCTACGTCCTTCGGGAAATCGATGGGCAGACCGAATTCCGCCAGGATAGCATGCATCTCGGTGTTGTTCTGTCCGGCTACGCCCAGAACGGTAATGACCTCACCTTCGAAACGCTGCTTACTCCCTTTTCCGTCCGGGTATTTCGTCAGACGAACAATAACCTTATCGCCATCATTAGCCCCGCTAAGTTTATCTTCCGCAATAAAGATGTCTTCGTAAAACTTCTTGTTATCCGGAATCACAAAGCCATACGTCGGCCATGTTTCGATCCGACCAACCAGCTCTCCCCGCCCGCGCTCAACAACGCTGGCCACTTTACCTTCGATCCGACGGCGGGAACGCCCGCCCGATCCATTGCGCGAATCAGCGAAGCGAATGACCTTCACCCGATCGCCATCAACAGCACCGTTCAGATCTTCGGTCGCCACCCAGATGTCGTTATCACGATCCCCGCGGATACCCGTTGCGGTAGCAGGAATGACGAAGGCGAAGCGGGAATTGACGTGGTCAACTACGCCTTCGATGGTGTTACCGTCGGCATTAGCGCGGTAGCTGCCATTCTCATTCCGAATTAGCGAGCCCTCATCGGTCAGTTCACCAATCAGGCCGTGCATGATCAGCTTCATTTTGCGATCACCTACGTCGAAGTGTTCCAGTATCTGATCCTGCGTGAACGTCTGGTCGTCGTTGATCTGGAAGAACGCAATCAAATCGTTCTTTACTTCGTCCAGAAACGAGTTAGCCTGTTTGATAGGCCGCTGCCCGACCTTTTCAGCCCCTTTCTCCCGCGACCTTGGTGCCTTTCCGGCAGCAGAACGCGACGACGGGCTAGCCGATCGGTTATATTTATTTTGTTTTGGTTTTTCGTTTTTCATATTCAATGCCCAGCTATCTCAGCGGGCTTACTCACTAACTACAATATGCTCGTCGGCCACGAGCGGGGCTCCCACCATGCGCAGATACACCTGTACCAGCATCACCACCGAATCCTGGGTGTACTGCTCGATACGCGGCCAGTCGTGTTCGCGGTAATACACTTCGCTGGTTCGATCACCCTGCCATTCCAGCGGACGGGTGGGTACGTCCAAAACGGCAGCCAGCAGATCGAGGGGAACAAAATGCCGTTTATCGCCAAACTGCCAGCGTTCGAGTGTGTCTTGGTGGGTAATTTCCCAGGGTTTCTTGCCGGCAATCTGTAGGGCGTGGGGCAGCGGCAGCCCATTTGCCATTAACCGCCGACACAGATAAGGGAAATCAAACTCTTTTCCGTTATGGGCGCACAAAGTTAACTCACCCGCTGGGTAACGGTTCAGTATCCCCAGCAGCTCCTCCAGCAACGTCTTTTCGTCGTCGTTGGCCAGTACCTTAACCTTTAAGCGAGGTTCATCATCATCGGTAAAATACAGACCGCCAATACCAACGGCAATAATTTTACCAAACTCCGCGTAATAGGACGCCCGGCGGTCGTACCAGGCAGCCGCCGACAAATCCTCTTCGTTCCGGAAATGCCTAATTTTTTCTTCCCACTGTCGTTGCAGCCGCGGGTCGACAGACAGCAGCGACGCTTCGCCCGCTACCGTTTTAAGATCAATGAACAGAAAGTTCTTAAGTCGACGTTTCCAGGAGACGGACTGCGGCATAGGCGTAAACGGGTAAAGGGTTGATTAATCGTGTAGGATACCTTCCAGCCCCAGCGCTGGTATAGTTACCAGGTTCTCTTCCACGATACTATCGGGAACGAAAATAAATTTTTTATCAAAAATCTGACCACCAATAAAATAGCTAACCCAGTACTCGTTGTTCAGGTGAAACACGTCGGGCATAATCGTTTCGACGACTTCGTGTCCACCCGGCTTCACCTCCGTGAAGAAGTGCCGTAGTGTGGACGTCTTCTGCTCCTCATCGTTTTTCAGACCATATCCTTTCGACGTAACAAACACATTGGTAATTGCGACGTCGTTCTGGTTCAGCAGGTACACCTGCCAGTCATATTCATTTAGTTCGTTTTCCTTACGAGCAATGACAACCTGTACGCCCTCAACAGGCAAAAAGTTAATATCTTTCTTCATTGGTAAACACAGTGCGGTATGGCTCCGGCGGAAGCCAACCGCTTTTATTTCTTACTATCCGCCAGCTGAATGGGCTGCGGGTACGTTAGTTCCATGTCAAACAAATCAGCCATATGCCGCTGCACGTGCCCAGCCACTTCCCTGAGCGGCACCCCGTGCCCTACTTCAGCCGATAATGACGTAACGGCCTTATCGCTGATGCCACAGGGGACAATATGACCAAAATAACTCAAATCCGTATTGACGTTCAGCGCGAAACCGTGCATCGTTACCCAGCGGCTCGCTTTCACGCCCATCGCGCAGATTTTCCGGGGATTTTCGCCAGCAACATCCAGCCAGACGCCAGTCAATCGATCAGACCCGGCCCCTTCGATACGGCCTGCCTGTAAACCATAATCGGCCAGCGTCCGGATAATACTTTCCTCCAACAACCGCATATACCGGTGAATGTCAGTAAAAAAATTATCCAGGTCCAAGATTGGGTACCCTACCAGTTGCCCCGGCCCGTGATACGTAATATCACCTCCCCGCCGAATTTTGTAAAACGAAGCCCCCAGTTCGTTGGTTAGCTGGTTTTCATCCACCAGCAGATTGTCCAGGTGGCCACTAGTACCCATGGTGTACACGTGTGGATGCTCGCAGAACAACAGGTAGTTAGGCGTTAGCTCCTGTGCTTCGGGGGCCACCGTCCGATTGTACATTTTCTGATCGACGATTTGCGCGAACAGACGTTCCTGTTCGTCCCAGGCGGCCTGGTAATCAATCAACCCCAACTCGCGAACGGTAACCTGCTTATTTAAACGAGAATTCATGACAACGCGGCAAAAAAGGAAAACCCGCTGGTCTATTAACAATAGAACCGACGGGTTTCGTTCGAAATAGCTGATTGGCTGACCATTCGGGGCGTTTTTACCTCCGTTGGGTCAATTGACTTTTGTGTATTCAACCTCCGGTTTGACACCGGACGCCACCGGCATCTCAACCGATAAGATGTCATGCATATTTCGCTGAATCGTATGCGCAATCTGGTTTAACGGCAGGTCATTGCAGTCCAGACCAAACGGCTCCTCAATTTCATCACCGATCATCTGTACACCAATCAGGGCGTAAGCTGCCATCGCGCTGGCGATGATGACAACCGACTCGTAGGTGTTGACCAGCACCAGCGGCATCAGAAGCAGGTATAGCGTGATGAAGAACTTGATAAAAAAGCTGTAGGAGAATGGAATCGGGGTTTTCTTAATTCGTTCGCAGGCCCCCGTTATGTCCAGCAACGCCTGGTGGTACAGCCGCAACGTGATCAGATCCGCGTCGCTAACGATTCGTTCCTGCCTGAGTACCTGAAACCGGCGCATCAGCAGGGCGGCCAGCCGGCTGGGAATATGCCCGCGTCGCTTTAGTGATTCCAGCGGTTCGTCGTCCGTTTCGATTATATCGGTCCAATCAACCCCGGTACGCAGGTGGCCTTTTAGCGCCAGGGAAAAGTTGGATAAGGACGAAGCAAAGTAACGTCGGTTCAAGCTATCGTCATCCGGCAAGAGCGCGTCCAGCAGCACAGCGAGATTACGACTGGTATTAACCAGCGAACCCCACTGGCGACGTCCTTCCCAGAAGCGGTCGTAGGCCGTATTGGTCCGAAAGACCAGTAGTAAACTGAGCAGGATGCCCAGTAACGAAAAAAAGATGCCGTCAATAGGCACCTCCAGACTAAACAGATATTGATCAATCAACGTAACGACCACCCCGTAGCCCGTTACGTACGCTACCCGCTGGAGAAGCACCCGAATTACATAGCTGGTATGAAAATGCCGAATTGCGTTGAACCAGTCTTTTGCGTCGTAGATAATCATTGTGCCCCGTCTGTACTCACCAAGTATACGTCTTATTTGCGATATTTCCAGTCCTATCCCGGCGCGTTATTCCAGCGTCAATCAATAGAAGCATGGCCCAGCACAACGAAGTCGGCAAAAAAGGCGAAACCGAAGCCGTACGGTTTCTGGAAGAAAAAGGTTACGAGATCGTTGCCCGTAATTACCGCCATCAGCACGCAGAGATTGACTTAATTGCTCAGAAAGGAAAGATGCTGGTCTTTGTCGAAGTAAAAACACGGACGAATCTCAGCTTTGGCAACCCGGAAGAGTTCGTTTCCTACACGAAAGCTAAGCTGGTCATGAAAGCCGCCGAACATTACGTCTTTGCTACCAACTGGCCTCACGATCTACGGTTCGACATTATAGCCGTTACGTTGGCAGGCAACGAACAACGTATCAGGCACCTGGAAGACGCTTTCTATTAATTATCAGCCAACCGGCGGATACTATTCAGGATAGTTCGGGCATCAGCTTCCGCAGCGTCGTCTTCGTTATCGAACGTGATGGCTACGAAAAAATTTACGTTGCTTTCCGGGTCCAGCATACCCGCTAGGATTACCCGGTCTTCGCCGATGCGACCTTCTACGTAACGTCCCTCCAGACCGTTGGGCTGTATATCCTGTTGCTCCCGGA
Source organism: Spirosoma pomorum (assembly GCF_054776615.1). Taxonomy (NCBI): domain Bacteria; kingdom Pseudomonadati; phylum Bacteroidota; class Cytophagia; order Cytophagales; family Cytophagaceae; genus Spirosoma; species Spirosoma pomorum. The sequence goes on along the minus strand of NZ_BAAHBP010000024.1, from coordinate 157,981 downwards.
TATTCTCCATTTTTAGCGCGGCCGCAGCTTCGGTTGTTGCTTCGCCTAGCTCGTCGGCCGACACGTTTTGTTCGAACGTATCGAAGGCAATCGTCATACCGTCACCCTCCAGTTCGAATTCTTCGTTGGTGTTCTTAAGCACTTTAAAGTCCTCGGGTACGGTTACCTGCAGCTTATACGTTTCCCAAACGTAATTCTGATCGACCGTCCGAAAAGCACTAAGTACAAATACTAAAATGACGGCCAGTAACGGCCAGCCTGTAGTTTTCTTTTTCATGAGTTAGTCAAAATCCGCTTTGGGCTCGGTGTAAGCGGTTTCTAATACAAAGAACGTTGATTTACTGACATTCTACCAGCGAACTCATTCACGCCGGACAACTAACGAGGTTACAGGGCGTTTAACCAAAAAATAATTTGCCCCTGACGATCTTATTATTAATTTTTGTTTCATATTTTACGTTTATCAATAACAAACAATTCCTTGCTCAGTAAACAACATTCTATGAACACACTTCGCGTCGGACGCTCGTTTCTGCTAACGCTAGTCACTGGTTCGATTTTAGTTACTTCCTGCAAAAAAGACGTTGACAATGTTACCCCGGCGGCCACGGCGACAGCTGCAACGACTAGTCTGGCGGCCACTGACGCAGCGACAGTCAATGACTGGATTCTGAACAATATGCGGTACTACTACTACTGGAACGATAAGATTCCAGCGACTCCGGATAAGTCGTTATCGCCTGACAAGTTTTTTAACTCCCTGTTGTATACCTACAACGTTACCACCAATCCAACGGGCGACCGGTTTTCCTGGATTCAGGAAAGTGCCGATGACTTGAAAGCTTCGTTGAGTGGCGTCAGCAAAACAGATGGTCTTGAATTCAAGCTTTATCTGCGCTCGTCAACCGGCGATGATATTATCGGAAAGGTTCTTTATGTGCTGAAAGGCTCTCCTGCCGAAAAAGCAGGTTTGGTACGGGGTGACATTTTCTACCAGATCAATGGCCAGAACTTGACCAAAGCGAATTACTCTAGTCTCGCCTATGGAGCCAGCGATACAAAAACGTATACCTTAGCCAAGGTAGAAGGGAACGCTATCGTTAACACGACAACGACGAAGCAAACTACGCCAATTGTATTTCAGGCAAACCCTGTTTATCTGGATTCCGTATACACCGTTGGTAGCAAGAAGGTAGGTTACTTTGTCTACAATCAGTTCGTTACCGGACCAAGTGGCCCTAATGATCGTACGTATGATACGCAGGTTGATAATGTCTTCGCCAAATTTAAAGCGCAGGGCGTTACGGATCTGATTCTGGATTTTCGATATAACCCTGGTGGATACGTTTCCTCAGCGCAAAATCTAGCCAGCCTGATCGGGAAAGGTATCAATACGTCTAAGATTTTCTACCGTAAAGAGTATAACAAGGACATCATGGCTGAGTTGCAGGCCTATGATAAGTCGAAGAATACGGATTCGTTCAACGGCTTTTTTCTACAGAAATCAGCGAATATCGGCAATAGCCTGAACAACGTTATTGTGTTAACAACGAGTAGCACGGCTTCAGCCAGCGAACTAGTAATCAATGGCTTAAAGCCCTTCATGCCTGTTACGACAATTGGAACGACGACCTATGGTAAGAACGTAGGCTCAATCACCATCTCCGATGAAACAGGCAAGTACAAATGGGGTATGCAGCCTATTGTTACGAAATCGTTCAACTCGTTAGGGCAGTCTGATTATTCAACTGGTTTTACGCCAACGATTGAAGTTAAAGAGTATACAAATGAAGCCTGGCGGCAACTGGGTGACACGCGGGAAACCATGCTGAGTACAGCGCTGGCGCGCATTTCAGGTTCAGCCCGGATACCTTCCCAGTCATCAACTCCTACTTACGAAGTAGGTTCTTCTATTGAGCGGAAAGCGGGCGGCAGCAACATGTTCTTTTCGGGACAGCTACCTGTGGTCCATCCTTAAGCAGTTCATAATCATACAGAATGCGAAAGACGGCTCAACAAGGCCGTCTTTCGTTTTTCCTGGGGTTACTTCAAACGCATTGGCAAGCCTGATACCATAAAGACGGCTTCGTCTGCCACGCTGGCTACGTATTGATTGGCCCAGCCCTGTAGATCGGTGAATTTTCGGCCAAGTTCGGTGTCAGCATGCAGCCCCATACCGATCTCATTGGAGATAATCAGAAATGTAGCGGGAATTTGCCGAAGCTTGTCCAGATCAGCTTTGAAGGCTGTAAGCGTCTGGTCGATATCGCTATCATACGCCATGAACAGATTGGTCAGCCATAACGTAACGCAGTCGATCACAACAACGCGGTTGGCCAGGGGAAGTTTATACAGGTCCCGTTCCGACTCGTAGGTTGTCCACTCCGGACCTCGTTCATCGCGGTGCCGCTGGACTCGTTTACCAAACTCATCATCCCAGATTCGGGCCGTGGCCACGTATACCGGCGCGTCGCTCAACTGACGGGCTCGTTCCTGCGCAAATCGGCTTTTACCGCTCCGCGCGCCCCCCGTTACGTAAATAATCATCGTCAACTAAAATCTTGGTCGTTGGGTTGATTGACTCAGTAGTAGCTTTTAACTGTTGAAGAAACGCCAGCACTTGTTCGACACTGTTCACCTGCTGTATACGATCCAGATACGCACACGTCCAGATGGCAACATCACCCTTCCGGACCACGGTAATAGAGCACTCAGACGTAGCCGTTTGGTTCACCCGAAAACCTTCGCGTTGCAGCGCCCGACGTGTCCAGAAAACTAACCCGGCCTCACCGGTCAGCGTAATTGCGGGTCCCGATCCATCAGCGTGGATAGCAAATGAGCCCGTTTCCCGATCAAAGTAAAATCCGGCACGGGCATTGGGTCGGGTAAACGTAGCTTCAAAATGGCCACTCAACACCACGTCTTCCGGTGCTCCCGTTGCCAGCCTTCCACCGGGTGCGAGCAGCCAAAGCCGATCTGCGGCCTGTAGCGCTAAATCAAGCTCGTGGGTTGAAAGAAGGATCGCCTTACGCGTCTGGCGCGTAAGCTGGTGCAACAGCAGCATCATCTCCACGCGGTTGGGCAGGTCTAAATGGGCAGTAGGTTCGTCCAGCAGAATCAGGTCGGTATCCTGCGCCAGGGCGCGGGCCAACATCACTTTCTGACGTTCTCCGTCGCTCAGTCGATCTACCCGACGATCCTGATATTGGAGCGTATCGGTCATCCGTAAGGCAGCCTCTACTTTGTCTAAATCGTCCTGCGTGTTACGTCCCAGCCAGCCTGTATAAGGCGTCCGACCCAGCGTAACAAGCTCCCGTACCCGTAGATTACCCGCTTCAACTCGCTCAGCCAGCACCAGGCTCAAGCTACGTGCCAACTGCGCAGGTGATACGTCAGTGATACTCTGTTTCCCCAGCTTGATTATCCCATTAATTGGCGGCTGAAGTCCGGCCAGCGTCCGCATCAGCGTTGACTTTCCGGCACCATTCGGACCCAACAGACATACAAGCTGTCCTGGCCAGAGGTCGATTGTTAGTGATTCGGCTACAACTCGTCCTGCCTGTTTCCGACTGGTGTAGCCAATCGTCAGGTCGAGGGCCGACAGGATAGGAATTGATTCGTTCATGCGAAAGCGGCCCGTAGGTTCGTTTGACGAACAATAATCCAGATAACGACGGGAGCGCCCAGCAATGACGTAACCACATTGATTGGCAACACGGATTGCGTACCAGGTAGCTGCGCCAGGCTGTCACACAGCAGCATTAATACCGTACCGACCAGGCAGGTAGCCGGGATTAGCAATCGGTGGTTAGCCGTGTCGAATAGCGACCGGGTAAGATGTGGCACCGCAATACCGATAAAGCCAATAGGCCCGCAGAAGGCAGTGATACTCCCCGTCAACAGGCTCGTACTGATCAAGATGAACAGGCGACTCCGGCCAACGTGCAGCCCCATGCTTCGGGCGTAATTTTCGCCCAGCAGCAGTACGTTCAGGGATTTGGACGAGACAAAGGCAAGGGTTAGCCCAAGTAGTACGGTTCCGCTCAAAACCAGTAGGTGACTTTCGACTACGCCCCCCAGCGAGCCAAACGTCCACATCAGGTACTCCTGTAGCTGTTCGGGTTGACTGAAATATTGCCAGATACTGATGACCGACAACGTGATGGTTCCTATCATGACGCCCACAATCAGCAGAACAACATTGTCCCGCAGGCGTCCGCCAATTGTCAGCACCAGCAGCAACACCAGCGCCGACCCCAGCGATGCCATCAGCACCAGCAACCAGCTTCCGGAAATGCCAAGTTGACGAATCGCGTACAGACTGGCGCTACTTCCTCCACCCAGCATGACCATGGCCACACCAAGACCAGCCCCCGCCGTAATTCCCAACTCCGAGGGGCCAGCCAGCGGATTCCGGAACAGCGCCTGCATCTGTAAGCCACTGACCGATAAGCCGCAACCAACGATAACAGCGGTAATTGCTTTGGGAAGCCGAATTTTCTGCACGATGTACAGCCAGGCTGTATTTTCTGACCCTTGTCCCAGAACGATCCGGGTCACTTCTTTCAATGGTATTGAAACAGTCCCCAGCGCGATATCCAACAGGAAGCAGAAAAAGGCCAATACCAACAAGCCCGGCAGCAAAAACTGACGCCAGACGGGTTGCGTAAGTAGCGTTGGCTCTTGGGTTGGAGAAACGGGGATGTTCATGCAAATGATCTCGTGAATTAATCAGCTAAAGGCAGGCAAATTCACCCTGATTCAGTAGTAAATAGCGCAACAATAAACGCGTAGGCAAAGGTACGACAAATAGCACCGAAGAATCGATTGGGGAAAAGTTGACAAATCCGGGGCCAGGATGCCCAAAGTGGCACGAATATGTGTTTATACCTTAGTATGCGTATCTTTATACTGAGTAAGTATCCAACACACGATGTACGAAAAGAATATAGGCACTAAGCAAAAAGCATTACGTATCAATCTGGATCGCCGGATTTACGGCTCCTTCGCTGAGATCGGTGCGGGCCAGGAAACGGCTGCTATGTTTTTTAAAGCTGGCGGCTCGTCGGGTACCATCGCCAAAACCATGTCGGCCTATGACATGACCTTTAGTGACTCGATTTATGGAGTTGAAGAGAGTGGACGCTACGTTGTCGAGTCTCGGCTCGTCAAGATGCTGAGTAAAGAATACAGCCTGCTGGAGAAACGACTAGCAGAACAACGTGGCTCAGAAACCACGTTTTTTGCGTTTGCCAACACAGTAGTCGCTCTTAACTACCAGAAAACTAATGACGCCCACGGCTGGATCGGTTGCCGTTTCCAGCAGTCGCCCCTGTCCGGTTACAACGATGTGATCATTCACGTCAAAATGCTGGACAACGAAAATGTCGTTCAGCAACAGGCGCTGGGTATTATTGGAGTTAATCTAATTTATGGTGCTTTCTATTATGCGAAGTCTCCAGAAACCCTGGTCCTTTCGCTCATGGACGATCTATCTCCGGATCGTATCCAGATCGACATGATTCGGTTTAGCGGACCTGACTTTGCGGAAGTCGATAATCGGCTGATGAGTCTGCACCTGGTTCGTAACGGCTTTACCGATGCGGCTCTGTTCGGGCCCGACGGGCAGGTGTTGCAGCCTTCAGAAGCGCTGTATAAGAAAAACATCCTGGTTATGCGCGGCCGGCTACGACCCGTTACGAATGTGCAGATGGACATGATCGAAAACGGGGTTAAGCAGTTCAAAGCCGAGCACGACGTCGACGAAAATCGAGTGGTGTCTATTGCTGAGCTAACGCTGCACAACCTGAAGTCAAGCGATCAGAGCATTGATGAGAAAGATTTCCTGGATCGGGTTGATATTCTCTGCTCGATGGGGCAGACGGTGATGATTTCAAACTATCTGGAATACTATAAGCTGGTGGCTTACCTAGCCCGGCTGACTCGGCTCAAAATTGGTCTGGTCGTCGGGATTCCGAATCTCGAATACATCTTCGAGGAAGATCATTACGAATTTTTACCGGGGGGGATTCTGGAATCGTTCGCCACGTTGTTCAGTCGAAAGGTCAAGCTATTTGTTTACCCCACCCTGCGCGACGACACGGTTTATACCTGCAATGAGTTTGAATTACCACCAACGCTGGAGCCGCTGTTTCAGTATTTGGTCCGTAACGACAAGATCGAGGACATTACCGATTACAACGAAGAAAACCTGCATATCTCTACCGACCGGGTGCTGGAAATGATTCAGCAGGGCGAAGACGGTTGGGAGCAGATGGTACCCGAACGGGTTGCCAAACGAATTAAGGACTATTGCCTGTTCGGTTATCCTTGCGAAGTCGACTATATCCCGATTGGTCAGCAGGTTCGGCAGAAACAGGAAGAACAACTCACACCCGATGCCCAATAAAAAAGCCCGCTGGTTAACCAGCGGGCTTTTTTATTATCAGCAGTAAAAAATGACTAGTTGGTCGTGCTGCTGGTCGTCGTCGACGTAGCCGACGTTGACATTGGCATTGAAGCAGAATCAGACGACATCGTCGATGAAGAATCCATCGTCGTTGTCGAATCAGCCATCATCGTCGTTGTCGAATCACCTGGAACCGTCGTGGTTGATTCCGACGATTTGTTCGAAGAGCAAGCTGTCGTCATAGCAATGACCGACATCGTAAACAGAGCAGATTTGATAAGCGATTTCATTATCTTGGTTGATTTTTTTGAGTTCTTAAACCGAGTTCCTCTTTTAATACCTGAAATTTTGAAAGGTAACCCATTAAATCTGTATGATTTAGAGTAGGCTACAACAAAAGCAGTATAAACCATTGCTGACGGATTTACCCCTGATCAACACATAGTAGGTCTACCTAACTGCCTCGGCGAGACAGCAAGTGCTACTTATCCACAAAAGCCTAGCAAAGAGTGTTGAAAACATAAGTAAGCGCTGGTTTTCACTACCGAAATCGGTAGGGTAGCACTGATGTTAGCTAGTTCTTCCGCAACTGCCAGCGCAGGCCACCCATAGCCCAACGAGCGGGCATTTGTGCTCCGAGAATATCGGCGTACTGCTCGTTGAAGAGGTTCAATACCTGTGCCGTTACGTACAGTTGGTTGGGTAAAACAGCAAACTCGGCTCTGGCATTGATCACTTTGTAATTGGCCGTTATACGTCGGTTGATAGCTTCCACCGCAGCCTGGTTACGAGCTTTGAATTGCCCTGTCAGACCGAGATTAAACCGGCCAGCGGTTAGGCTCAGGGAGCTGTTCACCTGGTGACGAGCAAAGTTGGCCAGATACTGAGAAACAACTGGACTGGCGGTATTCAGGAGCGTGTAGCTGCCGATGAAGTCGAGCAGCACCTTGTCGCTGAGCTGGCGCTTAATCCAGAGTTCGACCTCAATGCCACGGGTCTGTACATTGAACAAGTTCTGCGCGAGCCGGTAGGTGCGATCTGTAGCCACGTTGGTCAGACCCGTTTGCCGGATTACTTCGGCACCAGACAGGCTTACGTAATCGATTAGGTTGGTACCACTGCGAAGAAATCCCGTTGCTTTTACCGTAACACCCGATGCAGGCATCCAGTCGGCTCCAACTTCGGCGTTTAGTGCCCGCTCGGCCTGTAGGTTTGGCAAACCAATATTCCGGCCGGCCGACAATGGACCGGGTAGGTTGTTGGATGTGTATCGTTCTGTGAAATCGGCCGCCCGGATGCTTTTACCAATCGAACCCCGCACCACAAGTTCCGCCGATGGGGAATAGCTCAGATTCAACTGCGGTACCAGCTCCCGCCCAAATGACTGATCCCAGTCGAAACGCAGACTTCCCGTCGCCGTAAGACCAAAGCTGGTTTGGGTTGTCAGGATACCGTACGTACCCCAGTGCCAGGTTGCGTGGTTGCCCCGGTCGTTCGATTGAATCTGCCGGTTATCGTACTGACCACCTACACTGGCTTTCCAGCGGTCGCTTAGTTGCATGAAATGGTTCAGCTGCGCCAGCGAGAACTGCATCCGGTGGTTGCTGGGCACGAAAGTTGGGGCAGGATTGAACACGTAACGGTCCGTCGAGTAGATGTGCGTGAACTGCACTTCCGTCTGCTGCCGCTCGCTTTCCTGAACCCGCAGCTGCCCCTGGTACAGATTCCGCAACGTCGTTTCCCGCGACAAATCGGCCGAGCTTGTCGTATAAAACCACTGCGCGTTAAAATCACGCCGGTCGAAAGCAGCCCGGGCTGCCAGACTGATCTTTGGCGTAAAGCTGTATCTTCCCGACAGCGAGTACGTTTTCAGATTGACATCGTTCCGCTGGGTGCTGGGGACCGCCAGGGCCTGGCCCGGCGTGGTATTGATTAACACTCCACCACCCAGACGTAACTTCTCCGTCTGCCGAAAACCGCCGGCATTTACGTTCCAGAGGTTCCACTGACCCCGTTGTACGGTAGCCTGCCCTTCCGTTGTTTTTGTCGACTGCGCGCGAACGGCAAATGTTTTCGTTACGATGTTGATGACACCACCCACCGCGTCAGGACCGTAAACGGCGGAGCCAGCTCCCCGAACGATCTCGATTTGCTCGATCTCCGCTGGTGTAATGGGAAAATACCCCGCAAAATGCCCCGTCAGCGGATCGTTGATACGCATACCATCAATCAGAATCAGTACCTGATTGAACGTGCTACCCCGTAACGTAATATCAGCCTGAGCGCCAAAGCTTCCTCGGCTTTGTACGTCAATTGATGGTAGTACCCGTAGTAGGTCATCCAGGGAATTGACCGGAAAGCGGCTAATCTCCCGGCCAGGTATAATCGTTACGTTCCGTCCCAGTTCGGCAGCCGTTTGTTGCAGCCGGGAAGCAGTTACGTAAACAGGGGTCAGATTTTTTGTTGTGTCAGTGTCCGTTGTCGATTGGGCTTGCATCATGACAGGCACCAGTCCCGTCAGTATTAGCGTAAAAACTCGAATCATGTACAAGTAGGGCATATGTACCCATTGGTAAAACGGCTCAAAAATGAATGAAAAAACCAGATGATTCGATTGGTGGGCGAAAAGAAAATCGAAACGAATAGGATACTCCGAAGTCGGCTTTAGTACTTTTTTAACTAGTAAGCGAAATTAAACGCCTGCTTACCGGTGAAAATTCGTTAAAATAGTAAGAACTTTCCCAAAAAATATAATTTTCCGTTTCGGCAGTTATTTATGGCCTTTCTAACCTTTATGATGGCCTTATTTCTTCCTTCGATGCTTCTTCAAAACCGCATTATTGGTAAGTAATCCCTAGCCGTAAACGTCTTTCTACCAACAGTCCTTTTTCTTACTTTTCGTTTTATGCAACACAAACCCTGGTACTGCCTGCTGTTGCTCCTTGCGTGTGCATTCAGAACAGCGGCACAAACCGACGAGCTACCCTACTCCACTATACCACTACAAACCCTGCAGGGGTTCCTGGCTACCGGCTCCAACTGGCAGTTGGCAGGAGACGTCTATTACGATGTGAACAAAGCTGGCAAGCCCAGCCTGAGCAAAGGCACTGGTATTCTGGTTAACGTCCCAACGGCCAAAGCCAATGATCCGATCAATACCAGCCTGCAACATGGCGACCTAGCGCTGGAGATGGATGTCATGCTGGAAAAAGACGCGAAAGCGTTGCTGTTGCTTCAGGGCCGTTACGGTCTTCAGCTTGTCGATAGCTGGGGCATCAAAACGCCAACAATTCACGACGGGGGAGCTATCGAAGAGCGCTGGAAAGAACAGGCTACAGCTGGCCAGCAGGGCTACGAAGGCCACGCTCCCGCTCAGAACGTTAATCGGGCACCGGGTCTATGGCAACATTACAGCATCGTGTTCCGGGCACCCCGTTTCGATGCGCAGGGACGTAAAACTGCCAATGCCCGTTTCGTGAGCGTGAAGCTGAACGGGGTTACTCTCCATGAAAACATCGAACTGACCGGGCCAACCCGTTCTGCCGTCGCGCAGGACGAGAAAGCCACAGCGCCACTGGTTATCAAAGGAGAGCAAGGCTCGCTGGCGGTGCGGGATATTCGTTACAAGGCTTATGGTACCGAGCCCGTTACGTTATCAAACCTCAAACTGTCGACCTACGAAGGCAACTTCCGCTCGTTTGCCGACCTCAATGCGCAAACGCCACGCCCGGAAATGGTCATTGATCTGCTGGCGCACCGGGGTACCGGTAGCCGGGATAAATTCGGCGGAAAAATCACCGGAACTCTTCATCTACCTACCTCAGGAACGTATCTGCTCAAATTAAGCCTAAGTTGGATTCCGGCAGAAACAAACCCCGAACGCCCCAACGGCGCAGGTATGCTGACCATCGACGGTAAGAAATTACTCGACATTACGGGCAAGAACGGTGGTACCGCTATCCTGACGACTCAATTACAAGCGGGTGATTATCCTATCGAGCTGACTTACTACAAAACCTACAAGTTGTGGTACGCCAAAGGTGATGACATCAGTTTGTCAGTCGAAGGACCGGGGGTGCAATACACCACGCTCAATGAAGTGATCCGGGCGGAGGAGCCCGTAGGCCAGATTCGGCTGCGGGCCGATAATGAAACCACCATGCAGCGGGGGTTTATGAATCACAACGGCAAAAAGCACACGCATACCATCGCCGTGGGCGAGCCTGGACGCGCCAGCTACAGCCTTGACCTACAAAAAGGCGAAATGCTCGCCATCTGGCGGGGTGACTTCCTGGAAACGACGCCCATGTGGCATGGTCGGGGCGAAACCCAGTTGGCCGTCCCACGGGGCAGTGTAATCGAGTTGCCGGGCAAACCGTCGCTGGCAGTCTTAACGAATCAGCAAACCGCCTGGCCAGATTCTAATACTACCTACAATAACCTGGGATACGACATCGACAAAGCTGGCCGACCCATCTTCAAATACACACTGGGCGCGGCCTCTGTACGAGAGTCGATTACGACGGCAGATGAAGGACGAAAATTAACGCGCTCCTTCACCGTCACGTCGGGCGAATCCACACCGGGCGAAATCTGGTGCCGGTTGGCCGCGGGCAATGAGATTACCCAGCTACCGAACGGCCTCTACGCTATCAATGGTAAACAATATTTTATCGAGCTGGCGGATAAAGAAAAACCCGTTATCCGCACGACAGCAACGAACACAAAAGAACTCCTGCTCCCGGTCAACGCTAAAAAAGGCGGTGTCGTCACCTATTCCTTTATCTGGTAGGCCCTACCTCATTCTTTGATTCATGAACAAGCCATTTTCCCCCATAAACTCGTTGCTCAAAACGGCGCTCCTGACGGCAGGTATTGTCTGTAGCAGTGGGTTGCTTTTCGGGCAGATTCAGTCGAAAGACGGCCTGCCTGTTAGTTCCAGCAGCAAACAACCCGCCCCCCAGCCGAAAGGTCTGGCCAAAGTTCAGGCGGACCCCGAGAAAGAAGATGATTTTTACAAACTAATTTCGCTGCCCGTTCCGGAAGATATTATCCTGGAGGTAGGTGGTATGGTTACCCTCCCCGACGGCAATCTGGCCATTTGCACCCGGCGTGGCGAGGTCTGGATGGTATCGAATCCGTACATTTCGGGGACTGTCCAGCCTACTTACAAGCGCTTTGCCTACGGTCTGCACGAGCCACTGGGTCTGACCTATCGCGACGGCGCTATTTACGTTACGCAACGTAGCGAGATTACCCGACTGCGCGACACCGACGGCGATGGTCAGGCGGATTCGTACGACAAAGTATATTCCTGGCCGCTATCGGGCAACTACCACGAATACTCCTACGGCCCTACATTCCTGCCCAACGGCAACATGCTCATTACGCTCAACGTGGGCTGGAGTAACAGCTTAGGGCACGGGGTAAGCCTGGCCCCCTGGCGCGGCTGGACCATCGAGGTCGACCCACAAGGCAAGATGACACCGTTTGCGGCCGGTATGCGCTCGCCGGCGGGTTACGGCATGAATGCAGCCGGGGATTACTTCTACACCGAAAACCAGGGCGACTGGGTAGGCTCCGGCCGGATTTCGCAGGTCGAAAAGGGCGACTTTCTGGGTAACGCCGAAAGCCTTCGCTGGACGGATCTGCCCGGCTCTCCGCTAAAGATTAAGCCGCAGGACGTACCGAACACGGGCGAACCGCTTTACGACGTATCGAAAAAATTCAAAGAACTGAAAGCGCCTGCCGTCTGGCTACCTCACGGTATTCTGGGAATCTCGACCTCGGGCTTACTAACGGATAACACGAACGGTAAGTTTGGGCCGTTTGCCAACCAACTTTTCGTGGGTGATCAGGGGCAGAGTATCCTTTCCCGCGTTGATCTGGAAAAAGTGAAAGGCGCGTATCAGGGCGTCGTATTTCCCTTCCGGGAAGGTTTCTCGTCGGGCGTACTTCGGCTGGTCTGGGGGCATGATGCGTCAATGTTTGTAGGCATGACCAGCCGGGGCTGGTCGTCGACCGGCAAGGAGCTGTTCAGCCTGCAACGGGTTGTCTGGACGGGTAAGATGCCGTTCGAAATGCGAACTATTCACGCGATGCCCGATGGCTTCGAGATTGAATTCACAGAGCCCGTTGATCAGGAACTGGCCGCCAATCCGGAGTCGTATAAAGTAACTGGCTTTTCGTACAAGTATCATTCGACCTACGGCAGTCCGGTTATCAACCGCGCCAACAGCCCGATTCGCGGCATTGTTGTGTCAAAAGATGGAATGAAAGCCCGTTTAGTTGTCGATAGTCTACGACTTGGCTACATCCACGAGATCAAAACGGAAGGTCTCCGCTCGGAGAAGGGTCGCGCTTTGTTGCACACGGTTGGCTATTACACGCTGAACAACCTACCCGATGGCGAGAAACTCAACATTGCTCAGGCAGCCCCCAAGCACGACCACTCGGCTATGGCCATGAATACGGCGAAACCCGCTGCGACGGCACCGAAGGGAAAAGCAGCGACAAAGCCAGCCCCCGCCAGCAAGGCAACAACCAATGCCGGCCCAAAACGAGTTACTGAAATGCCGGCCTCCTGGGGCGAACCGGATTACACAATTAACATGGGAACGAAGCCGGGCCTCAAGTTTTCGGTAGAGCAATTCCAGGTGAAAGCGGGGAGTAAGGTACGGGTTGTGTTTAATAACGAAGATGACATGCTGCACAACTTCGTCGTAGTTACCCCAGGTTCAGCTGTTCAGGTAGGGGAGTTAGCCATGAAGCTAGGTCTCGAAGGCCAGGAACGTAATTACATTCCAACAAGTGACAAGGTTCTGCACCATACAAACCTGTTGCAGCCTAATACCAGCGAATCCATTTATTTTATCGCCCCCGAAAAACCTGGTAGTTACTCGTACGAGTGCTCGGTCCCAGGCCATTTTTATGTAATGCAAGGCACCATGAAAGTGACAAAATAAATATACTAATCGCTGTATGTCAATTACTTACAACAGGGTGAGTTACAACTTGTAACTCACCCTGTTGTTCTTCACATCAGTTACTTTTTAATAAGTTACGTTAACACCGCGAAAAATAGATCGTTATGTTTTCATCAGACGAAAAATAATTGGACTATGTGTCGAACTACCTTCCTCCATGTTTACAAAAATGCAAATCTATAAACTTACATACGATTTAATGAACGGGCTGACTGGCAGCAAAAAGTAATATATGTTACCGAAAACGTACACCTTATTTTATCGCTACTCTGTCGGTCATCAGCCTGCATAACAAGTAAAAAAGGGCGTCTAACGACGCCCTTTTCAGTTACAGTTTATTTGTTTCAGCTTACGCAAGTGCTCCTTCTACACCTGCTTTTGCTTTATACAGTGATCCTTTGACAGAGTCGATCAGACCAGCTGGTGAGTCTTCTAGTTTACCCTTGGCACTGAGTAGCGACCCTTTAACCGAATCGGCGGCTGCGGCTGACGAGTTCTTCAACCCACTAAGTGCTTTATGCGCTTTATACCGGTATTTAACTTTGTCGTAAGGGCTGCTTTGCCGATAGGCAAAATAAAGCCCTGCCAACAGACCAGCTACTACGCCAATACCAATTGCAATGTTCATAGCTGCGTCGTTCGACTTCTCCTCCGATTCGTCTTTTGGCGTCATATCTCGCCGTACACCTTTTGCCAACAGCGGATCGGGTAGAACGTGCGCCATAGCGACACGGGCTTTGTTCGTCCAGCCAGCTACAACGTGATCTTTACCTTGCAGTAACGCTTCGTACCCTTCTTTGGCCACCTCCGCTGGATCGGCCGTTTTGGAAGGATCGGCACCCCTCACGTGACTTGCACCCGCTTTCTGGAAGAAGTCAGTGTTGGTGGCACCGGGCATCAGTACCGTAACGGTTACGTTTGTTCCTTGCAGTTCATTGCGGATGGCTTCCCCGAATGATTTAACGAAGGCCTTGGTTGCACCGTAAACCGCCATCATGGGGTTTGGAAACACGGACACTTCCGATCCGAGCAGAAGGATTCTACCCGAATTCCGGTCAACCATATCTTTCAGATACAACTTGGTCAGGTGCACCAGCGACGTAGCGTTGGTCTGGATGATAGCCAGCTCCTGCTCAATATCCGTTTCAGTGGCAAACTTACCGTAAGTCCCCTGGCCTGCGTCGTTTACCAGAATATCAATCGTAGTTCCTTTTGTTTTTTCGTAGATGTTTTCGGCGGCCTTCGGATCAGCCAGATCCTGAGCAATCGTCATGGTTTGTACGCCGAATTGTTCTTCGTATTCTTTGGCGATCAGATCGAGGCTTTCGCCCGAACGAGCTACCAACACCAGGTTATGACCATCTTTAGCAAACAGGTTGGTAAGTTCACGACCAATGCCGCTGGTTGCTCCTGTAATCAGGACGGTTTTTCCAGTTAGTTTTTCCATTGTTGAGTTTACTAATTGATTAACTTAAGGTTTCAGAACGACCTTGGTACAGTCGTCTTCTTTATTCTTAAACATATCATACGCCCTTGCGGCTTCCGATAGCGGTAAGGTGTGCGAGATAATATCGTCCAACACAACTTTACCCTGTACAACCAGATCCAGCAGGTGATCGATGTTTTTGTGAACCTGCGACTGACCGAACCGAACCGTGATGCCTTTGTCGAACAGCCGACCAACCGGGAAGTTATCGAAGGGCGTCCCATAGACACCCACTACCGACACAATGCCGCCCCGCCGAACAGCCTGCATGCACAATTCGAGTACTTTAGGTGTGCCTTTCTCCAGATTCAGCGCTGCTTTTGCTTTCTCCAGTAACGAGCGATCGGCTTCCATGCCCACCGCATCCACACAAACATCGGCACCGCGGCCCTGCGTCATCTGCCGAATAGCTTCAACTACGTCAACCTCGTTTGGGTTTAGAGTTTCTACTTTATTGACCCGTTTGGCTCGTTCCAGTCGGTAACTCAATGGATCGATAGCAATGACTCGCCCAGCTCCCTGCAACCAGGCTGATTTCTGTGCCATTAGCCCTACCGGACCCGAACCAAAGATGGCAACGGTTTCACCACCTCGCAGTTCGCCCCATTCTATCGAACTCCAGCCCGTCGGGAAAATATCGGTCAGAAACAGCACCTGTTCGTCGGTAAGGCCTTCCGGTACGTGACGTAGTCCATAGTCGGCATAGGGCACTCGAACGTACTCAGCCTGCCCGCCATTGTACCCTCCGTATAAATCGGTGTACCCAAACAGGCCACCACCTTTTTCGGTCAACAGTCCGCCATCGGGTCCATAATGGTCGGGATTCGAATTCTGACAGTGCATCTGCAAGTTATGGTCGCAGAAGAAACACTTACCGCAGGCAATCGTAAAGGGTACCACTACCCGGTCGCCTTTCTTCAGGTTCGTCACGCCGGAGCCAACGTCTTCAACAATTCCCATAAATTCATGCCCCAGCACTTCATTCTGAAGCTGCGGAATGAATCCATCGTAAATGTGCAGATCGGAACCGCAGATGGCGGTTGACGTAACGCGAATGAGTGCGTCCCGTGGTTCTTCGACGCGGGGGTCGGCCGTGTTTTCAACACGGATGTCACCAATTTTGTGGAATACGGCGGCCTTCATACAATGAATGACTTTGCTGATACACGGATTAGATTCCCAGTACAACCCTAGTCTATAGGATAAGTTTATTTATTCGTAAACTTAGCTCCGCTCCCTCACCGTAGTAGACTCATCTGCCTCAACCGCTGTTAGTTTAGGTTAACGCCAAGCGTGAGTCCCAGCCAGGGCTGACTATTGTAAACCCACACAGGATCATTTCGATCGGTCAACTTGCTGTACCCCAGCGCAAAACCAGCCGAAAAGCTTTTAAAGCTAAATACGCTCGACAATCCATAATTAATGCCCAGCGCCTGGTATTCGTCAGGGACAGCCCCGTTCGTGTTGAATGAGTTGACCAGCATGGGCGACAGCCCAACCAGGCCACCAATCCCAAAGCTAAACGATTGGATTTCAGACCGTCGATTGCGCCGAAAATACGTTGTGCGGTAGCGCCCAATCTCCGACAGCAGTCCGACGTGCACATGGAAATTCAGCGGGTAATCGTTTAGTTGTCCCGGTAGACCATTCGTCGCAAAATGATACTGTAATGGCATGGTAACCAGGTCAATATCGAGCCCCGAGGTTTTGTAGCGAAACCAGGGGCTTTTCTCCTCAAGCTTGTTGAGGACTGGATTGTAGTGCACAAATAAGGTTGCCAACGAATCCGTCTGGTCAATCGTGACGGGATTCTTGTCATCAGGGCGTAGACTATTTGCGATGAACTCGGCGTATAACGTATCCCCTTTCTCGTACAGAGCCGCTTTGGCCCGATGCGACAGCGTTTTAGAAACCACCTTTCCTTTGCTGAATACAAACAGTTGCTGGTTAGCCGGTATGGTAAAAACCTGATTCAGCGCCGTAATTTCATTATGTTGTCGAACGCTGGCGCAACCCCACGCAGCCAGGAGTATGATTATGAAGAAAGTAATACGTAACGATTTCATATACAGAAGTAAACTGGCCTGATCGATTATCCTCCAGGGGTTTTAGGCTACGTCGCAAAACTACAATGTCAATACTAACTCTGATTACGGCAGGTATTGACGTACTATTTAATGTTCAGCATACCGGCTGCTAATTTCCCTATTCGATTACTGTTGTAACCATTTCCACCAAGTGCGGTTGTCAACTGAAATAGTTTTTCTATGACAAACCGTATCCGTCACTACTGGCATCAGCTTCGCGAATCACTCTGGTTCATACCGGGACTAATGCTCGTTGGTTCGTTTTTGCTGGCGTATGGTCTGGTTGAGTTTGACGCAAGTACGTCCTGGCAGGGTCAGAAAGAATTCCCCCTGCTGTTTGGGATTGGCGCCGAAGGCTCGCGTGGTATGCTCTCGGCCATTGCTGGCTCCATGCTGACCGTTGCTACGTTGTCGTTTTCGCTCACGCTGTCAACGATTGCTCAAGTAAGCAGCCAGTACTCACCCCGCGTATTACGCAATTTCATGCGCGACCATCTCAACCAGTTGGTGATGGGTTATTTCGTTGGCGTTTTTTCGTACTGCCTGATCGTACTCGGTACCATTCGCGGCACTGATGAGCAAAAATTTGTACCGGCCACGGCCGTGCTGGCAGGTTTAGTGCTGGCACTCGGTGGGGTCATAGCGCTGATATTTTTTATTCACCACATTGCCGAATCGATGCAGAGCGGCACTATTGTGCAAAGCACTACCAACGAAACGCTCGAAGCGATCGAGAACCTGTTTCCGAGTAATGTTGGCGAACCCGTTGGCAGCCCTGAAGAGCTGGCCGCTGCACGACGCTATTTTAGTGAAACTACCGGCTGGCATCCCGTCTTTTCCAGCCGGTGGGGCTACCTTCAGCACATCGACACCGATCAGTTACTCGACTGGGCGACTCAGCACCAAGTCATCGTGCGCATGGAGCAGAAACTGGGGAGCTTTATCGCCCAGGACAGTATTCTTTTCAGCGTTCGTACTGATGTGACACGGTCGGATGTCAGCAAACCCGACTGGCCAACCGATCTACTCGATTACGTCGACATTGGTCGCCACCGCAGCGTCGAACAGGATGTCAGCTTTGGTATCCAGCAACTGGTCGATATTACGTTGCGAGCCTTGTCCAGCGGTATCAATGACACAACAACGGCGATTATGGGCATTGATCATCTCGGTACGATCTGCGAACAACTAGCCAAGCGTACCTTCCCGGAGCGATTACGCTCTGACGGAGACCATTTTCGGGTTCAGACGCAGCCCGCCAGCTTCGAGGATTTTATCCGATTAGCCTTTGACCTGGCCCGCGTTAATGCCAAGGGAGATCATGCGGTTTTATGTCGGTTATTACGCGCGCTGGTTTTGATCGGCAACCACGTCAACACCGAGCAACGACTCCCTGTCATTCGGGAGCAGATTGACCTACTCATGGGTCAAACGGATAAAACCCTGGCCACTCCCTACGAAAAACAACAGGTCTGGCTGGTGTATCAAGAGTTGAAGCAGAACTGGTTTTCGGCTAACAGCCACTCGTTGATCATGAGTGACCATTAATTTACGTAGAAGCCCGGCACCTTTGTTTTCTTTCCTGACCGGACGTTACCAACTGCGTGCTGTTGCCTGATCTACACGCTCACTTTTACTTCGTTCAACGAAACATTCACCCAGCCCGAGAGGCTATAGTAGTGGATCAACATTAGTTTGTGTGCGTTATACTCTTCTTTATTGGTGTCTTATCACGGCCATTTGTTTTCAGGCCGCACGGGCGCAAACCTATACCAGTCCTCGTGGGGAGGTGTTTACCAGACGCGTAGTCAAAGATAGTCTCAGCGATCCCTGGGAAATTACGTATGGGCCAGATAAGGTACTATGGATTACCGAAGCCAAAGGGTATGTCGTCAGTCGCATTGACCCAACGACGGGCACTAAAACCATTCTACTAGACGTAACCGGCGAACGGCAGTTTCCTCGCTATGACGTTATTCCCGACGAACAGGATGGCGGAAAACCCTGGCCACAGGGCGGATTGATGGGTCTGGCACTACATCCTCAACTGTTACGGGGCAAACCTTACGTCTATCTGGCTTACCTGTATGCCTATGAGGGAGCAGAAAAAGCTGGGGACGGTGGCCGTCCTGGCCATGGTGGCTATTATTACCGAACGCGGCTGGTACGTTACACGTACGACCAAAACGCTCAGCAGTTAATTAAACCTGTTATTCTGTGCGACACAATTCCCGGCAGCAACGATCATAACTCCGGGCGCGTGTTAATTGCGCCTGTCAACGGCAAGCCTTATCTGTTCTACACCGTGGGTGATCTGGGAGCTGGCCAGTTTGCAAACGCTGGTCGCCCGAACCACGCGCAGCAGACCAACGTGTATGAGGGAAAGGTGTTACGTTTCAACCTGGAACCGGACACCGATCAGGCCCCAACCGATCAATGGATTCCAAATGACAATCCGTTCAATGGCAATGGGCAAAATGCGGTTTGGAGCTATGGCCATCGGAATGCACAGGGGCTGGCTCATGCTCAGATTGGCGGGCAGGAACGGCTTTACGTATCGGAGCACGGTCCATTCGGCGACGACGAATTAAACCTGATCGAGAAGGGGAAGAACTACGGCCACCCGCTGATCATTGGCTACAATGACGGTAACTACAATGGCCTGGCCGCGGGCGTAACGGAGTACGATAGCCTGCCGGGCGTCTGGAATACGACCTATCCAACTATTAGTAGTGAACAGGATAATGCCAGAACAATAGGAATCAATACGTTTAGAGAGCCCATTAAAAGTCTGCACTCGTTACCTGCTGATACCCTTCAGTACGCTTTTGTTAAAATCCGAACCAAAGACCCGAAACAACCCGAGTGGCCAGCCGAAGCCCCAAGCAGTCTGGCGGTATACTCCGCCGAGGCTATTCCCGACTGGAAAAACTCGTTGCTGGTTCCTACCTTAAAAACGGGTCAGCTTATTCGTTTGCGCTTGTCAGCCGATGGTAGTCAGGTGACCGGGGATACATTGACGTATTTCAAGTCCCCCGTACGCTACCGTGATGTTGCTATTTCACCGGATGGCACCAAATTGTATCTAGCGACTGACAGCTCTACCGTCACGTCGGGACCTTCGAGTGCAGCCGCTAAAGAATCAGCCTGCCGAGGATGCATCCTAGAATTGACGTATCAGCCGGGCGCATCGACCCAGCCCCCCGATCGACTGGCTCCTTCCAGAAGAAAAAAACGACGGTGAGCAGCCAGTATCGTAGTACGATACTGGCTGCTCACCGTCGTTTTATGGTGGCAGATTACCAGTCCTTACTCATATATTCCCTGTGCCGTTCGTAGAGTTTGTCCCGCGTGCGTTTAAGTCTCATTTTAACCGCACTCTCTGACAACTGATGCAACTGGGCAATTTCCTTGATCGACAGATTCTGCTCGTACTTCATCTGCAATAGTGATACCTCTTCACTCGGCGTCCCTTCCAGCAGCTTGCCCAAATCACTTAGTCGTACGGCCAGATTGTTTTCTTCGGGCTCGTCTGGCAGTTGATCTTGCAGCGTTTCTGACCAGGACTCATGCACCATTCGCTTACCGATCCGAATTTGATCCAGGCAGTAATGATGCGAGATGGAATAGAGCCAGGTTGAAAACTTAGACCGCTCCTGAAACGAGTCAATCTTGTTGAAGACTTTCAGGAAGATATCCTGCGTGTAATCTTCAGCAAGATCCGTATCCTTTGTCATGGATAAGCATTTCTGATAGACTTTACTAACGTAACGTTGATAAAGTGTTTCAAAGCAGTCCTCATTACTGGTTTGTTGATAACAGGCGACGAGCTGCTCATCGGCCAAGCGACTAGGTTTCACGGAGTTACGGTAGAGTAAGTGAATTGATCAAGTGTACGGTAGGTGCAATCTTGCAAACTAATTGTATCTACATGCAATCAGATATACGCGCAAAAGTTCCTTAAGTATTTATACTACCTCTTTTTTTTTCAAAATTTTCAAAAATCCTTGTAAAAGGTACATCTCTTGCCGGCATTATTCTAAAAAAAGGTATTCGAATGCCCATGAGATATACATTGTTTTAGCAGAATGAACGACAAAGTTTGAGACTCGCGAACCGCTCCCGGTAACAATTAATTTCTTCTCCCGTCTACAAAGGCGCCCACCGGTTTATGCTGGCAGATAAATACTGAAAGTAGCCCCCTGGTTTGGTCGACTGGTCGCGGTCATCGCTCCACCGTGGTTTAGAACGACTTTCTCACAAATGGCCAGTCCAATCCCTGTTCCAGCATATTGACTCCGGCTATGCAGCCGCTGAAAAACCTGGAAGATGCGATCGAGGTATTTTTCGTCAAAACCGATTCCATTGTCAGCTACCTCAACGCGGTAATAAGATGCGGTAGCCCGTGTAGGGTTGACCGATGGTGGTAATTCAGACGCACGGATTGAGCGCGCACTGATTCGAATGAACGGGGCAACGTGCTCCTGACGAAATTTTAAGGCGTTAGACAGCAGATTTTGAAAGAGTTGCCCTAGTTGAACGGCATCACCGGCGACTGTCGGCAAGTTGTCGATTTCTACCTTCGCTCCTGTTTCAACAATCACTAGCTCTAAGGTCGTCATCACTTCGTTCAGGACCTGATTGAGGGATACTGACGTATTTTTTTCCTGATGAATAGCAATTCGGGAGAAGCTTAGTAGATCGCGAATTAATGTCGACATGCGACTGGCAGCTGACTGCATTCGCTCCAGGTAAATTAGCTTATCGTCCTCTACTAAATCCGTCAGGTGAGTTTTGAGTAAATCGCCAAACTGCTGGATCTTACGCAGTGGCTCCTGCAAATCATGACTGGCTACATAAGCAAACTGTTGCAGGTTATCGTTAGAACGTACCAGTAGCTGGTTGGTGGATTCTAATTCTTTATTAACCGCAGCGTAATCAGCGTTGCTTGTTGCCAGTTCCTGGTTGGCTTTGGCTAGTTCCTGCGTCCGGATGGCGACCTGATGCTCTAATTTCTCCGCGAGTGCCCGGTAGCGTGCTTCGCTCTCGGCGACCCCTCGCTGCGCCACAACCAGATCAGTTACCTCGGCAGCCGTGTTCATGACGCCATATACTTGACCGTCATCATCTAGCAAGGGCGTAAAGCTATAGTTGAAGTAAAAAGCTTGTAGACGCCCGTCGACAACAATATCAACCTGTTGGTGACGCGCATGAAACGGTATTCCCGTCCGACGCACGCCTTCTACCTGCGCGAAGATCGGTTGATTAGCCAGTTCGGGTAGAATATCCTGATAACTCTGCCCAATCACGTCGTATCCTTTCCCCCAGACGTCCATTATTGACCGATTGGCCAGCTGAATATACATACGTTCGCCCACGTATACCCCAATAGGGAAGGGAGCACTATCCACCAGACTGCGTAACCGCGCTTCTCGAACGGCAATAGCCTTACGACTACGAACCTGCTGCGTAACGTCAGTAGCAATGATGAGCACACCTGTTACCTGCTGATTAGCATCCTGACTCGGTTGGTAGGTGAGATCGACGTAAATGGTTTCCGTCTGCTGATGACGTGTCAAGATAACCGCTAATTCTTTCGCTACATACGGTTGTCCGGTTACCAGTACCTGATCGAGCAGTTGATCAAAGCCTTGACCAGCCAGTTCGGGTATGATCTTCAACATAGGTTGATTCGCCAACTCATCCGCTGTTCGATCTACGAGTGCACAGTAAAATGGATTGGCCAGGCGATAAATGAACTGCGGTCCCTCGACAAGGGCAATACCAACCGGAGCCTGCTCAAACCAGCTCAGTAACTGCTGCTGACTATCAAGAATTTGCTGGCGGATAACCACCTGTTCTGTCACCTCGTAGGCCACACACACAACACCGATGATTTCGTCTTCACTGGTCCGTAACGCTTTGTAGATGTAGTTGTAATAACCCACATAAGGCATTCCGTAACGGATCAGATCAAATCGTTCCTCTGTTTTAGTGAACGTTTCGCCAGTTTGCAACACGTTGAGAAGCCGTTGCATCTGAACGGTTGAGGACAGCTCTGGCAGTACACTAAGAAAAGGTTTGCCTATTGCGGACTCATCACGTCCCCATACGGACAACATGGCCTCATTAGCCATTTGAATCGTCATATCCTGCCCAACAAAAAGGGCATTGGCAATAGGCGAATGGTAGAACAAACTGTTCGTAAAATGTTGACTGTCTTCTAAACGCTGCTTATTTTCAACAGCTTTAGTCGTTTCCGAGCAGGTCACCAGTACCCCGCCGATTGCTCCCGTATCATCGATAAGAGGACTAAAGCTATACGTCCAGTAAGCGTAGCTCATTTGTCCTTCACGATAAATTGGAAGTTTCTGGTCTTCAAACCAAACGGCCTCTCCACCACCCATAATTGCATGAATCATAGGACCAATCACAGTCCATGACTCAGCCCAACTTTCCTCTCCCCGTTGCCCAAGCGAAGACGGATGCTTCCCATTATTGCCCAAACTAGGCCGGAACGCATCGTTATAGAACGTAATCAGCTCTTCTCCCCAAAAAATAAGCATGGGAAATCGTGAGCGTAACATCATCGCCACCAGCGTACGAAGACTCGGCGACCACGCGTCTGGTTCGCCAATTGATGTTGCTGTCCAGTTATACTCCCGAATAAGCTGTCCCATTTCGCCCCCTTCGCCCAGAAAAGGATACGCCTGTTTCGTCAATTGTGTTTTCAATAGAAATGAAAATAAGACGTAACAAGGTAAGCAGTGGAGTTGAGTAAAGCAGGTTAATGTTATCGACTAGCCTGTGGAAGGCCATCCGAAAGAAACGGACTAGAAAGGGGACGAGATGACCACCCGTCGTTACGAAGCAACTGTTTTGGATAGACTACAGTAAAACAAAGAAGCTCTGGAAATCCAGAGCTCTTTAGAATACCACACCTAATTAACATTAGTCCCTTTTCAGGAGTACTATTGATAAGTAAAATTACTCACTTTTTGTTAAAATTCTATATCCAATGGACTTGCTGCCTCGAAGCTTGTTCTACCTATGGATGGCCGAAGAAACCAGCAGCGATAATACAATTAGTAAAACAGCCCGTTACGTTCAATGTCGTCTTAGTCAAGTAGCTCCGGCATTAATCTTGCTTTTTCGTAGCTAGTATGTAGTATGTTTTAAAGGTGTGAGATAAAAGGGCGACCTCGTAGGTCGCTTCTTTTTTTACACATTGCCTTACTCATTTATACAACGCACAATTTATATAGGTTAAGCAGAAGGTAAGAGTAAAGAATTGGTGTGTTAGTGAAAAAGGGCAGCCTGTTAGGCTACCCTTTTCTTGCCCGCATGTCTGTGTATTTTAATAGCGCTTAGCGCAGCGAACAGCAGCTAGCGAACCAAACCTAGCCTTGATGTAAAGCCCATGATGCTGGTCAGCACAGCCAACTTTTAGATTCCGCATTTTCGTGTACCCTGAGTTGGAATACTTGGCTGTTGCTAATCAGCTAAGCCGCGCGCGGTGGGCAATGATACTCTATTAGTATTTACCAACCTCACTATCAAGCATACCGGCACTATTCTTGCTACCCCGGAAGTAACATAGTATAAGTTACAGGTGACAATAGAAAGGGCGGCTCAGAGGGTCGCTTCTTTTTTGTTCCATACCCTTACTAATTCGGGCATCCTCTGGTGAGAGTAGTTAACATTGTTAGCCGAAAGGCTTTTTTGGTGTGTAGTGTAAAGGGGCAGTCCAGTGGGCTGTCCCTTTTTGTTCCGTATCCTTACTCTCCAGTACAACCATTATGTCTAGCGAGTTAGAATAGATAATGATGTAACAAAATACGTTAAAGGAAAAGGAGCGGCTGCTTGGCCGCTTTCTTTTTTCACGAAAAAGCTTCGTAGTATAGTGTCTTTATCTGCTTCAGCCTTGTCAATCGCTTCCAGGAAATACTCTCGGATCCACCGAAAAGGCAACCTTATAGTGGGCTAAAGTTTATTCGGCAGACATTGGAGCATCCACTAACCATAACGGATTTGAGCAAAATCGTTTCCAGTCAGCCTCAAGCTGTACGTTGAGTTCTTCCAATGCGGCTCTGTAAGCGGGCGATAGTGGAGCCCTTCTCATCTCGTTGAGATAAGCCATCAGGTTATAACACATCGTAAACTGCCCCGTTGCGATGATGTTGTCGCGCATGTCAAGCTGACTTTTGCTAAACCATAATGTAGTATCCATCGTCCGGGCTTTTTCTGCAATATCCATTAGCGTTTCCGATGGGGCAGGCGACGGACTCCACTGCTTATTACGTGCCTTTGTGATCTTGTAGTAAGTTGTGCTTAACTCATAGATCAGTACGGTCATCCGACGATTTTTGTATGTGTCGCTAGTATAAAATTGCTGATAGATTAACCGACGTATTTGCTTCATAAATACGTCTCCTGACAGCAGGACAACTGAACTAGTCCGCGCAGCGATCATCTGCCATAAAGACCCAAAAGGTATCCGGAGAAAATAATCGCCATAGGTACGTATTACTGGCCCCCAGGTCCCTTTTCCACCAATCTGCCGAACCCCGTACCACAAGCCTAGCAATCCCCCGCCCAAAAGTAATGTCATGGTTCCTGCGAACGTGATGAAAATATTACGTTTGTCAGGATCAGCGTATAGCGCTCCCCAAATGAAGGGCAGACCAACTAAGGCAATGGCAGCTAGAAAAGTCAGTTTCAACAACGATAATTGGCGCCATCCTCGATTATTGACCGCTGGTGCTTCGTAATCATCCAGCAGTGGACTGGACACATCACAGGCAATCAGAGTATCAAAAGGATGACCACTCGTTTGGGCGCGGTAATCACCCAGGATCAGTCCCTGAATACCCTGGTTGTCATCGATTCCCCCGTCCATAATCCCGAACGTAATCGACTGCTTTTGGGGAATACTTTGCGAAAAGGCCACTGCTGGTGAATCCTCCGTCTGTTCAGCCTTAAGGGTTAGGGAAACTTCGGCAAGACTCGGTTGAACTGAGTCAAACTGAGAAGTCAGTTGCGCCGTCTCCGTTGGCGCATCCTGATAAAGCATGGCCTGTTGAAGCTCCTGCTCGGATAAACTCTTCTCCGTCGTTTCACCCCTGTAAGCAAAATCGCGAGGAAACATGATTGGCTCAAAACCTGCCGGAAAACAGGAAGAGGCCGCCAGAATATCGGCCAGGCGAATCTTACGAATGATGGGCAGAGCGCTACGCCGAAAATGCAGCACATAATTACCAACGAACCCTTTGCGCTGCTGTCCGTCGACGTTCTGAAAGCGAAACGAAAGCCCGTTCTTAAATTCAGTCGCGTTTACGCAGATTTGCCGCAAGTGGGGCAGATCGTTATCGGGCTGGCAAAGCGGATCGAACGTTGCCTTGCCTAATCGTTGACTATCGGTTAGTGCCAGCGCATACGCATTGATTAAATTTCGCTGCTTAGTAGGCGTATCTGTCCAGGCATCGGGATCTTTAAGAATCCGCATAGCGTCGCTCAGCAGTTTTTCGCCATCCATAAGCGCCCGGAGCTGCTCATAAGTATGAGCAAACGATTTTCCCTGATACAGATTCTCCGCGTAGAGCAAACTGAGAAAAGATCCCCCTGAGGTGGTCGACATAAACGTCACAGCCTCCCGTAAAGAGCGCTTCTCTCCAGTAGAGTCCAGTAGCGAGCAGTGATCGAGATAAGACAGGCAACCCAGACCGAAGGCAGCTGCCCGAAATCCGCCCCCCGACACAGCCAGACCGATTTGACTGAGTGGTTCCAGCGAAGACGGTCCAGTTTGTTTGACGGATCCCATGAAGCACAAATAGTGAAGAAGTTGTTTACAACACTACACTTTTAGAAACCATCAAAAAAGCCCATCGACTGGGCTTCCCAAAGCAGTTAGTAAATGCTATGAGCGAGATAACAGTAAACAGTTGTTTTTATTTTTAATACCCGAAAACGGCCACAAGTCTTGCAGACACAGCAAAACGCCAGGTCGCTTACCTTAGTATTCAATCAGTAAAAACGACTAGGCTTCTCAGGTGCTTGCTGCTATAGACTATAAGAACAAACTCAACAAGAAGACAAAAAAACCACAGGAAATCAGTCCGACACTTATCCAAGTAGCGAGGTTCGTTAAGCTGATATTTCTTACGTTAAATAAGTCGTTTCGCTTTACCATAGACGTAGCAAGCAGATAGCCTGTCTTGTTTACTTATCAATTGACAAAAATTGAGTAGATGGTAGGTCCGGCTATGGCATCCTTAAACCTTTCACCTTGGCCTCCGTTAGAAATTAGGATAGTTTCAATAGCTACATATGTGGCTTAATTGGTAGTCTTAACAGCAATGATCACTGCTCAGCAAGCTAAACTTAAATCATTACAAAGTGTGGAGTGGCTGGCCAGGGGCAGCTACGTGGCTAAGGCCATCTTTTACGCTGCCATTGCCACTTTTACTGTTACTCTGGCTCTAGGATCACGGGGCCCTGATCCCAGCCGTAAACAGGTTCTTGAACACTTCGCCGGGAATACGTTTGGTAAATTCCTCATCGCTTTGATGGCCATAGCACTGGCGGGTCATACCGTCTGGCGGCTGGTCGAAATCTGGAATGATCCTTACAAGAAGGGAAAAGGTCCGATGGGGTGGCTTTACCGACTCAACTATTTGCTGAGCGCTATCACCTATGCCGGTTTGGGCTGGACGGCACTTATGCTGCTGATTGGCCAAGGGAGCGGAGAAGACAACCAGAAGCGATTATGGGTAACCCAGCTGCTCCAACTACCGGGCGGAGATTGGGCGATTATTCTGGTAGGCTGTTTGTTTTTAGCCTGGGCTGGATTACAGATCTACAAAGGGCTATCCGGCAGCGTATGTCACAGTTTGGCTATAGGTAACGCCAGCGCCGTCAAACGGGGTTTTCTCAGGATTAGTAGCCTGGTCGGCTTTGTTACGTTAGGAATTACTTTGGCCGGCACTGGCTGGTATCTGTTGAAGGGCGCCTGGACCAAGAATCCTGACTGGGTCAGAAACATGGATGATCTAGTGAAGGCGTTGCAAAACTTTCCCGGGGGGTGGGGTCTACAACTGGTAGCCGCGCTGGGCTTTTTACTGATGTCGGTGTTTATGCTGGCTATGGCCCGATACTTCCCAATCAAAACGCTTGAATAATCGGCTCCACTATATCCCAAATGCAGGTTATTTGCGAAATGCGGGCAAAGCCTGACCAGAATTAGTCTATTTGACAAGTTGCTTACTGGGAATTAAGTGGCAGGGGTTCAGCAATCAACGCCCAGACCCGGTAGCCTTCACCACGTAAGGTTCCATAATTGCCTTTCTCACCTAACGTCGAGCGACTAGTGGCAACCACAAAAAAATAGCCCTCACTCCGATTGATCGAAAAGTGAGGGCTGCGTTAATCAGGTGTGTCTACGACACATTACGCAAGGAACCGTTTGTTAGATTTTAGGTTACTAGTTATTTACTAGACGGTAAGCGTAATGGGTGGTAAACAACTACAAAATTGAGTCCCCAGTTAAAATCAGCGAGGGAACGGTCAAAAATGACCATATATCCAAGCGAACGGGATAGCATGACACACAGCGAACAAGTGAATTCACCAGATAACAACGTATACCGCTTCTACTAAATGAAGTGAGCTTTACGGTACTCAACTCGTCACCTGCTTGGTCGACTTTACTCATGTTTAGGTAAATCGAGATAAGTTTCGGCAAGATCTGCCCAATGATCTTTCTTGCTGCGTTACCCCAAGTGTATGACACTCATCTTTAAAAGCGCACGTAATTTGAGCGATGAGCAAGCCTACTATAAAGAAACAGGTCCCGAAAATCGAAACCTGTTTGCTGGCCAGTGAACATACTATTAATGCTACTGGTCAATGACTTGCGAAAAAAATTACGACTCGATTTCTATTACTCTTTGTGAGTTATTTAAGTAATGATCCTAAAGCAACTAGTACAACAATGGTACTCATGCCTCTAACTGCTTATGTCTTGTTCAAAAAAGGTGCTCCGGAAAATCCAGAGCCCTTTCCAAACCACACCTAATTAACGCTCCAGTTTCGGGCGCGCAAGAAATAAGTGTAAATACACAGGTTTTGTTTACAGAATCTACTTAATACAAAAAAGCTCTGGAATCCCAGAGCCATTTGATACACCCAAAATACGTTGCAACTAACGACCTATAAAGTAAACAGAGTAGTTGAGCTACTTGCACCGAGTAACATAGTTGTTGATTAAAAACGAATTGAATCACTCAACTGCCCATATTAAGGATTGAGCTTAGTTATTCAGTCTCCTAAGCACCATTTACTAGGTGATTTTCCTGGCTACGAAAAAGTCGTAATGAATGCGTAACCAATAATACTATCAATCATTGGTTTTGCCGTCCAGCCATTGATTGCATAGCTGAACAACTATCTTCGCCAGTTCGGGTTGGCTAATTGGCTTAGTAATAAAATTTGTCGCCCCTAGCGCCAGCGCTTTTCGTTTATCATCCGGGTTGTTGGAGGTAGTCAAAATAACAATCGGCATTGTGGCATACCGAGGTGTGCTGCGCAGTCTTTCCAGTGCTTCCAGACCACCCATAAAGGGCATGTTCAAATCCAGCAATAGCAGTCCAGGCACTACAAGTTGCTTGGCCAGATCAGCTAGTAACTCTTTGCCATTTACCGAGAAGTGTAACCGATAGGCTGGTGCGTGCCGGGTAAAGCATAAACGCAACAGATAACGATCGTCTTCATCGTCATCAGCGACAAAAACAATCGGTAGTGAGCTATCCATTAAGTAAGTAGTTGTTGATTAGGCGGTAGCCAAAAGACCTCAAATATACAGAGCAAATTCATAAATGACGCTCTGTTGCAAATAAGAATCACATACTTCCGTCTACCCTGTCACTCAGTGACAAAGCCAAACAATTGCGTCATATAAATACTTTAAGCCAGTAGGCCACCTAACCAGCAAAATGGAAAGCACCAACCCTTGGATAGCATTCTTAAATGAGGATGAAGATGATGTCATCTTCTGGCAGTACGGTTTCAAAAACTGGGCTAAAGACCTGAATTTACATTGGTTCAAAAGCGCTAACGAATTTTGGGATAAGAGTGCTTTACTTTCCCAAAAACCCGCTTTCATTTTACAAGCAGAACTTTTCCCTTTAGAACAGGATAGAGATCGGTTGAAAAGCTTTGTACAGCAAGCCAACTCCCAACGCGTTCCTGTCTTTCTGGTTACTTCCTCGATTCAGGAAGGAGAGCGCGATCAGTACATAGAATGGGGAATCACTGATTGTTTGCTCTACCCCTGTACAGTGGACGAATTGAGAAAGTGTATCTTATCCCTTGTCAATTGGATAAGGCAAGAGTAAGCTGCGTACGCACTTCCTGTATTCGCCGTCGACTTATAGGTAGCCACGTATCACCTACTAGTACACGCGCCTGTGTAATAGGATAAAAAATATAGGCCTGTATGTATTGAGGATTAACCAAATAGGCTTTGTGAATGCGGATGAAACCGGGTAAATCTTCACAAAATCGCGCCAAGGTCAACGAGTATAGCTCTGTCTTTTTGCCGTCAAAATGAACGTTGGTGTAATTTCCTTTTCCGGATAGATATAGAATAGAATTTGCTCGTTTCTGTAAATTCACTCTGTGCACAATCATTATGGATTAGATGGATAGAAGGGCAAAGATAAGAGTATATATACTTGAGTATTTACCAAATAATCAATAAAATCAACAGTAAGTAGTTTATTGCTTCTTGTTATACGTCACTGTTGAATAGTTTGGTACATCTCATCTTGATGACCTCTTGCTGCCGCTAGTTTGGCGGCCGGTGCAGCAACAATACTTAGCAGTCGACCAGACACTGATTACTTGTCCAACGGCATATTAAGATGATGGAAAGCTGGACGAAATAAAGTCAGTAGAACTTCATCAAACAGCACTATCAACGACAATGATGATCATTACCTCATAAGAGTTGTTTCCTTTCACCAGCAGCTAGGTAGACAACGTCGATTTGTTTCTTTTTGCTAGGTTATTTGACAGATCCATGTCCATGCCTTGTCTCAACCGTATCCGGCTAAATCAATGCTGCCTTGCCCTACTGGCAATGACCGTTTGGACCTGTCGACCACCAGCCGATGAGGTGTCGAAGAAAGCCAGGCTGCAACTAGTCCTAACTGGTAATAAGCCACTCAAACCGGTTTATTTCTGGGAAGACTCCCTGCACCGCCAACTAAGCTTGGAGCTTTATTACTACGACCAGAATCAGGCCTTCACCGCTCCACCCGAGCCACCTCAGTTCCTGGTCGATGGTCAGCCGTTCGCTGGTAATACCTTTGTCTTTCCCAGCCCTGGCCAGTACACCATCTCGGCCCGCGTCAAAAACCGAACCAGCGATAACCAACTCGTGCTTACCGTGAGTCGGGCCGCTGATTATCTCCAGAAAGTCATCCTTAAAGCCCCCATGCTTCTGCTCAATGCCGATTCAGTCAGTCAGCTCCCTCTGAGTTATGAGCTGATTCCTAAACAGGGCAAACCACTGGATCCGGCAGACTATCCCTCCCTTCAACTGTTAGCCGACGATCGACCTCAACCGACCGCATCTTACTATTCGACCCGCCAAGTCGGTTATCACCGGTTGTATGCCTCATTTTTAGGCGTACCTTCCAATGGCATATTAGTGACCGCTCGCCCAGCCATCAACTACCCCCTGGTTCGCTTGCCGGTTATCATGCACGTTCCCCAGGCAATGGTTGATCAGGTCGACCCAGCCGCCCTGCTGGCCCATGTCAATCAACTCTTCCGTCGGTCGTTACCATCAAGCACGCCTAACCAGGCTGACGCGTATATCGAGTTCTACCCCGCTACGCTGGACCCAACTGGCCAGCCACTGGCCGTCGCGGGCTTGCATCCCCTGAGCGTTACCAATCCAGATTCTGCCAGCCAGGCTCAACGTATCGTTGGCGATCTGCTCCACCAGTGGTGCCCTCGTCAATACCTCAACGTAGTAATCGGGATTGATTGGTACCGGCGCTACCCAGTAGGCTATTCCTATGCCTTTTACCCGACACTACAACCCACAGGTAGTCCACTACCCAGCTGCGCTGACTTAAAAACGGCCGATTGGTCCAAGCCTGAACTTCCTGCGGTATACATAGCGCCCGAAGTCCTACCAAATGCCGGAGGGACTATAGCCCATGAGATAGGCCACTTTCTGGGTCTGGGACATACTTTTTCGCTGAGCTGTAACGGTACTGGGCAATTTGCCGATGTACCCATGCATCTGGAAGCATACGTTGATGCAAACGGGCTGAAATATAGTTGCCAGCGGGCAGCTTTTGTATCGGATTATGTAATGGACTATCATATAAACCACCGGCGTAGTTTTACCCGGGATCAGGTGAGCATGATGCGTACGGTTCTCGAGCGGGGCAGTTACGTACCTACCTTTTCAGTCACCAATAGTCAGTCAAGCAAACGAAATGCGCGCTGGACACGGGAAACAGGAACAATCATTCATTAATAATTGGGGGGCATTGCTGTGACCACTCGCCGATTCGCCTAGCGATAGATTTTTGCTTATCAGTTGGTGGCACAGTTGCTTTCTACTTTCTAAATGTCGTGACGGCTTCTTCGTAGATACGCACCCCAGGTATCTCCCGCACTCCCTCCGCAATGGCAGTTTTAATGGCTCCCTCGTCAATGGTCCAGTAACCATTCGGAATTTGGTTACGATCAATCACTTCAAATGTCCAGCGCATCTGCACACCTTTAGGCTTGTCGATAACAGCTACCTTCGGAGTCAGCCAGTTGGTAGTATCGGCATGATCGGCGGCATCCTGTTGAGCGGCTTCGGCTTGCTGATGCTCCCGGATTCGCAGCATCTCCCGGTTGTAGTGCTCAACAGCATCCTTTAGTGGTTGCATAGCCGACAGGATCGGGGCAGTTAGCTGCTTTTCAAGCTCCATCCAGTCATGCTTTTGATGGTCGAGCTGCCGGGTGATCTTAAGCCGTTCAGCGGCCACCAGTTTCATTAGCTCATGTCCTTGAGCAACATGCTTGATCAGAGCCTCCTGCTGCTCTGCGCTCCCACAAATGGCTGGCTGACGACGTAAGAATGAAACGTAATCGTTGAGGGTCGCTTCCAGTAGCTCGCGGCCATTGGAATCAGTTAGGGAAAGGGCGGTACTTTGCTGGGTGGCTTTAGTCATATTGCAACAACCAGCGTATAATACAAATGTTATCTAACTCATATAACTATAGGCTATACAATGCCGCCGGGGCCCTACCATCGATCACTCATTGCCTGAGCATACTGTTTACGTCTAATGACCTTTAATTCATGGCTAGTAGGGATCAAATAAAACACTATATGCTTCGTAGATTATTATCATAAAGCAAGCAGACATTTGTTTCAACCACAGATCAACAAAAGCAAAAAGCGCTTATGGCTACTGCCATAAGCGCTTTTGTTAAATATTTGCACTTGAGCGGGAAATGGGTCTCGAACCCACGGCCTGCAGCTTGGGAAGCTGCCGCTCTACCAACTGAGCTACTCCCGCTTGCGGAAAGACAAACATACGTTCAAGCGGATGATGTTGTCAAGAGATGCGGGCGAAAGAATTGCTCACACATGCAAACTCATCTGTTTTCGACCCTTTTCGCGTACTTTCGCCAAAATCGTCATTCTATGCAACCAGCTTCTGCTCATAAGCCATTTGTTCCGGCTGTTGAAGCCCCCGCCGAGTTTACCCTGAAAGCCATTATTACGGGTGCCGTCTTTGGCGTCCTGTTTGGAGCAGCCACTGTGTATCTATCGCTCAAAGCAGGACTTTCGGTATCAGCCTCCATCCCGATTGCAGTACTGGCTATCTCGCTGGGACGTAAGTTTTTGAACACGACCATTCTAGAAAATAACATCATCCAGACCACGGGGTCAGCAGGCGAGAGTATTGCCTCGGGCGTCGTGTTCACCATGCCGGGGTTTCTCTTTCTAACCAACGGTACCGGCGCCGATTTCTTTAATTACTGGACGATTCTGACGCTCGCCATTCTGGGTGGCTTAGTCGGTACCCTGATGATGATTCCGTTACGTCGGTCGCTAATTGTTCAGGAACACGGTACACTCCCCTACCCCGAGGGCACGGCCTGTGCCTCTGTGCTGATCGCCGGTGAGAAAGGCGGGAATTTCGCCAAAACAGCTTACCAGGGACTGGGTGTAGCTCTGGTATACGCCGTCCTGCAAAAAGTGCTGCATATCGTTGCCGAAGTACCCGTATGGGCCACGAAACAGGCTAATCGGTATTTTCCGTCGGCGCAGGTAGCGGGTGAAATCACGCCCGAATACTTAGGTGTGGGGTATATTATTGGCTTTCGCATCTCGGCCGTATTGGTGGGTGGCGGTATCCTGGCTTGGCTGGGATTGATTCCATTGCTGGCTTCAGTCGTTCCGGGCGACACCATTGCCTTGCAGCTTCAGAAATTAGGGTATCTCACCGATTTGCAAAAGGCGGGGGGACCGGGAGGGTGGAATCCGACGACACATACCTTTTCCGATAATGCTGCCGCCATCTACCGGGCTTATATCCGGCAGATCGGCGCAGGAGCTGTTACGGCGGGTGGATTTATGACGCTGTTAAAGACAATTCCAACCATCGTTTCATCATTCCGTCAGAGCTTTAGTTCATCGTCTATTGGTGCGATTGAAACCGAAAGTAAGCTTAGCGAAAGCAGCCGTGTGCCCCGTACCGAGCAGGATTTAAGCGTTAAGATCGTGATTATCGGCAGTATCATTCTGGTAGGGCTAATGGTCCTGCTTCCGCAGATACCAGGTGACTCGTTTCTGACCAAACTCCTGATTGCCATCTTGGTGATCGTGTTCGGTTTTTTCTTTGTGACCGTCGCCAGCCGGATCGTTGGTCTGATTGGCTCCAGTTCCTCACCCGTATCGGGAATGACCATCGCCACGATCATGGGTACGTCGCTGGTCTTTATTGGCTTTGGGCTAACGGGGAAGGCGTATGAACCTGCCGTACTGGTTGTCGGTAGTATGATCTGTGTAGCGGCTGCTAATGCAGGTGCTACGTCGCAGGACCTCAAAACGGGGTACCTGATCGGCGCGACGCCCCGCTATCAGCAGATTGCGCTATTCATTGGTGTCATCGTTTCTTCGTTGGTCATTGGGGCAACCGTTAAAGTGCTTGACACGCCTACACCAGACTTACTGGCGCAGGGTATTACACACGCCATTGGCTCGGACAAATTTCCGGCCCCCCAGGGTACGCTGATGGCTACGCTGATCAAAGGTCTTCTGTCGTTCAACCTCGACTGGCAGTTTGTGCTCGTCGGCGCATTTATCGCCTTTGTGTTTGAGCTGGTCGGCGTTAGCGCCCTAGCCTTTGCAGTAGGCCTCTACCTACCCTTATCGACCACCTTGCCCATCTTCGCCGGAGGGCTTGTCAAATCGCTGGTTGACTGGCAGGCCAAACGCACAAACACCGTCGAAGAAGACGCAGATCTCGGCAAAGGAAATCTGTTCGCTACCGGGCTCGTTGCCGGAGGAGCCCTAGCAGGAGTTGCCGTGGCGCTGCTCTCTGTCAACGAATCGGTCTATAATGGTCTGGCTTCCCTAACGTTAGAACCGGCGCTGGCCAATACTTTGGGCGAAGGAGGTTACATGCTACTCGGGGCGCTCACCTTTGCTGCTTTAGCCATTCTGCTGTACAAAATTGGCACCAAGCGGGATAACGCTACAAACTAATCGTCTGCTCTCCGCCCTTCAACGCGAGCGATTTACCGCGCCAGCGTAAGGTACCGGTCATGCTGGCGGGTAACGTAACGATACCCGTCAGCCCGCCCGAGGTCGTTTTCTGAAACTTCACGGCAATATCACCAGCAGGATGTGGCACACTGCCGGTAACGCTGTTCAGTTCGCCCAGGAACGGCTCGATGCGTACCGATCGGAATCCGGGCTCGGCGGGCCGGATTCCACAAGTAGTTGACAACAACTCGTAGAGGGGCGATGCGCTCCAGGCATGGCAGTCGGACCGAGTGGGTTCTGGATTCTCGGCAAAGGTCGTCAACCCTATCGCCAGCATGTCACGCCAGGGTTTCAACTGCGCAATCAACTGATCACCCAGGCCGGTCTTTTTGAGCGCTTCGAATAGGTAAAATTTGAAGTAAAATGTAGCCTGCGTCAGAGAATCAGCCGCTACGTTGGTCATGACTTTCTGTAGCAGAGTCGTTTGCTGGGCCGTGGGTAAAGCATCCGTCAGGACCGCCAGTATATTGGCGTGCTGACTGAATGACGTTTTAGCGGGCGTATCGGCAAACAAACCTCGACTGGGTACCCAGCATTGTTCGTAGACAGCTTTGTTGAGTCGTCGGCCCAAATCGCGGTAGTATTCGGCCCGTTCGTTCTGCCCGTAGTGCGCTAATATATCCCCGGCCCGAAAATACGTATAGGCCTGCTGTAGCGTCAGGATGCTTGACCCACCGGCACGCGCACCGGCGGGTACACCACCGGCCGTTTCGCCACCGGCGTTTTTCCAGGCCGACCAGTCAACGAAATTCCACCACTCCAGCGGTCCGTTCATGCCCGACTTTGTCAGCCGTTGTTCGTGCCAGTTCAGGACGCTCAGTATACCGGGCAGCATGGATTTCACGAAGGCGTCGTCCTGCCGGTGCATCCAGTAATCGTGCACCATGCAGATCCAGAACAGTGAGAACGTAGGAATCACCTGAAAGTCGGCGCTGGGGTAGCGACTCTGCGTCAGCCCGTCATTAAAACGGCTGTGGTCAAAGTCCTGAATAGCTTTGCGCATCAGTCGATCATCGCCCGTTACGTATAACGAAATCAGCGATTGTACCCGCGTATCGCCCACGTACTGAAGCTGCTCGTAATACGGACAGTCGAAATAATTTTCCCCCGCGCACAGCCGAGCTGTTCGCCAACCTACTTTCCAGATGGCCTGGAGTGCAGTGTCGCCCTTCATAGAATTACCCGCCACGGAAGTAGCCACCGCAGCACTTCCGGTAGTAGCTATCGGTGTAGTGGCGTTAGCCGCAAACGTTGCCTTTTCCGAAAATGGATAACCCGTATACTGGCCAACCAGATCGTTCAGCACCAAGGGCTGATCCTTTGTTTCGACGGTCAGTTGTAAATACCGATAGGTACGGAACCAGAGTGGTCTGAACTGGCGCTGATTGCCTCCATCGGCTACAAACTGATCATCGAAGCCACGTATCGTCCGTCCGTTCACTTCATTTCGATTGCCTTTTTTCCCGGCAGCATCAACCAAGGCTTCAGCATACGTAAGCGTAATCACACTCCCTTTGCCCTGGCTCACCGTTAGTTCGGGATAGGCATTCGTTAAATGACCTTGATCAATCAGAAAAGTGGCTTTTCGGTTAGCAGGAACCGTAACGGGCGACCGACCAGTTAGAAAACTATTGTCCATCGTTCCGTTTTCTACCCGGCGAACGGTTGCCAGTCGTTCCTGATAAGCCTCCATCAATGGAATAGTTCGCGGGACGAGTTGCCAATTACCATCGGTTCCTAACCCGCGTGGCTTGGCCCTGAACCAGTGGGGTTTTGCCGCTACCCAGGCGGCATCGTCAAAGGCGGTTTGCTCCCAGCCCCAGGGATATTGAGAAGCATCAACTTTATCGCCGTCTCCCACAACGATGTACGTATGAAGCTTGGCGTTGTCATTTTTGATTGGCGAATAGGCCTGGTTCTGTACTGCTTTCCAGGTCGCGTCAGAATTGATTACTTTTTCAGTCTCGCCATCCCCCTGCATAATGAACCCAAGCTGATAGCTCATCTGGGCAAACGGAGCTGATTCGCCCAGGTGCCAAACCTGAGCGGCCAGTACGTTACGACCGACCTGTAGGTACGGTGCCAGGTCCAGTGTTTCGTAATTCCAGTTCAGAATGTCGCTCCGAGCGGGGCCCATGGCTACGGGCTGTCCGTTCACAAACAATCGGTAGCGGTTATCGGCGGAGACATGCACGATAAAGCGAGCGGGTTTCTGGGGTAGATTGATCGCTTTTCGAAAATGAAAAATACCGTATTGTTTAGCCGGCGCGGTCGGATGCGCAATCCAGCGGGCGGTCCAGTACTGGGTTGCCCAGTTTGGTGCCGTTTGGGCCCAAACAGTAGCGTATCCACTGAGTAGAACAAGAAGAAGCGTCCGGCGGAAAAACGTATTCATAGCGCAGCAAGTTACAGCGCAAAGAGACAATTTCGGCGCGCTTACTGATTATCGAACGTTCGTTGTACTTTCGCAGTGAATTCTATAAACCTCTTTCCGCATGTTCTTTATTGGCTTCGACCTGGGTAGTTCTTCTGTAAAAGCTTGTCTGGTCAATGCTGACACCGGCGTGGCCGTTGCTTCAGCCTTCTTTCCCGAAACCGAAATGGCTATCGAAGCGCCTAAACCCGGTTTTGCCGAACAACAGCCCGAAAATTGGTGGAAGAACGCCTGTATGGCGAGTAAAGCCGTGCTGCAACAGGCCAATGTGAATCCCGAAGACGTAAAGGCAATCGGTATTTCGTATCAGATGCACGGCCTGGTCGTGGTCGATGAGCAACAGAATGTATTACGTCCCTCCATCATTTGGTGCGACAGCCGGGCCGTTCCATTCGGCAATCAGGCATTCGACGACCTTGGCCATGACCGGACATTGCAGCACTTGTTGAACTCACCAGGCAATTTTACGGCCGCCAAACTCGCCTGGGTAAAAGCGAATGAGCCAGGGGTATACGCCAACGTTGCCAAGTTCATGCTTCCCGGCGATTATCTGGCGATGCGGATGACGGGCGATGTTGTTACCACCGCTTCGGGCTTGTCAGAAGGAGTTCTCTGGGATTTTCAGGAGAGTCAGCCCGCCGAATTCCTGCTTCACTATTACGGTTTCGACAAGTCGCTCTTAGCGAATATAAAACCTACGTTTGCTCCACAAGGCGAACTGACCGCGTCGGCAGCCGCTGAGTTAGGACTAGCGGCCGGTACACTCGTTACGTACCGCGCAGGCGACCAGCCCAACAACGCCCTGTCGCTGAACGTACTGGAACCGGGTCAGATTGCAGCGACAGCTGGTACGTCAGGCGTGGTGTACGGCGTGAGCGACAAACTGGACTATGATCCTAAATCGCGCGTCAATACGTTCCTGCACGTTAGCCACACGTCCGAAACACCCCGCTACGGTGTTCTTCTCTGCGTGAACGGAACGGGAATTCTGAATAGCTGGCTCCGTAACCAGATTTTACGCCGGTCGATTAGTTATAATGACATGAATCTGTTGGCGCACGAGGCTCCCATCGGCGCAGAAGGATTGCTCTGCCTGCCTTTTGGCAACGGGGCCGAACGCATGCTGGAGAACAAAGACCTGGGCGCTTCATTTCACGGAATCCAACTGACGCGCCACGGCCTGCCTCACCTGATCCGGGCGGCCCAGGAAAGTATCGTATTTGCGTTGTACTACGGCATCCAGATTATGGAGAGCGTGGGTGTAGGCGTTCAGACCATTCGCGCCGGAGAGGCTAACATGTTCCAGAGCCCACTCTTCCGCGACACAATGGCTAACCTGACCGGGGCTACCATCGAGTTATACAATACAGATGGTGCACAAGGAGCCGCCCGTGGCGCGGGCATTGGCTTGGGTCATTACAAGAATCAGCAGGACGCCTTCATTGGCCTTAACGTGACAAAAACTATCGAGCCCGACATGCGAGCGCAGGAAGCATCGCGCAATGCCTACAACAGCTGGCTGGAACTACTTGAATCGAAATTGTAACTTGTTAGTTAAACTTACTTTTACTATGGTAGACTATCGCCAGATTATTACCATTGAACCCGGAAAGCGAGGGGGTAAACCTTGTATTCGTGGTATGCGGATTGCCGTAGGAGACATTTTGGCCTGGTTAACATCGGGGATGACAATGGATGAGATAATCAGCGATTTCCCGGAACTAACCACCGACGACATTTACGCCAGCCTAGCCTTTGCAGCGCACAAGGAAAACCACCTTCGTATCGCAGCATGAAGCTACTTCTGGACCAGAATATCTCATTCCGAGTTGTAAAGAAGTTAAGAGAGGTTTTTCCTGTTGTGGAGGGCGTTCGGGAGAATGGTCTTTATAACAGGGAAGACCGCGCCATCTGGGAATTTTGTCGCCAGCAGAACTATGCCGTTGTGACCTTTGATGAAGACCTTTACAATCTGACGGCACTGTACGGGCATCCCCCCAAAATCATCTGGTTGCGGAACAGGCAATCTGGCTAATGATCAGATTGTGACCTTACTTGCTATTCATAAACCTACTATCGAATCTTTCGTAGTAGACGAAGAAATAGACTCAGATGGGTGTCTGGCAATCTATCAAAATGGCACTCAGTATCTATAAACCAATCCGTTTTAGATTCATGGTCTGTCAGGCGAGAATCGAATGAATGTACATTAAAGTAATGTTTCATTGCCTATATTTCGGTCAACTGATACACGCCTATGAAAACGTTCTCTTTACTCCTTCTGTGCCTGCTTGCCCTGGCATCCTGCTCTCCTCAGGCCCAACTCGTTACGTTACGTGGTAACAACGTTCAGACTGTTCCAACTCAAGGACTAGTCCTGGACAACGATACGTTGACGCTCACCTACGACTTTTCCAGTAGCCGGGGCCTCATGCATATTACGCTGGTGAACAAACTCAAGCAGCCGCTTTACGTCGATTGGAAGCGCTCGTCGTTCATCATTGGCCAGAACAAGATGGATTACTGGTACGACGTCTCCGATGTAAATCTATCAGGCACATCTTACAGTTCTGGACTATACCGACGTTACGCAGTTAGTAACCTCAGCGGCACCATCACCAAAGCTGATCCTGTTGGCTTTATTCCCCCTAACACGAAAATTGAGAAAAAGGACTTTGTCGTTTTTCCAGAAGGAAATCTCATTTTGAGGGGCCAGCCGGATATTACGCAGCAGAAATCCAAGGTCAACCCGAGCCGGAAACAACCTATCGCGGTCAGCACCTTTACTTATTCCGAAGAAAAATCACCGCTCACCTTCCGAAATTACCTGACACTGTCGACCGACAAAGACTTCAAGAACGAATTTCATATCGACACGCAGTTCTGGGCATCGGATGTACAGGTGTTACCTGAAGCCGAGATAGTTCTCCAGCAAGTTGTTAAAGACAACAACACGTATGTCGTTCCAGCTCCTTTTAGAAAGCCGGACGGATTTTACATTACTCTACCCCAACAGTAGTAAATCAGCTTATTTATCTTGCTGTAGTTGACAAGGTCCCAAAGGTATCTGACCTTTGGGACCTTATTCGTTCCAAAACCAGCAAGTATGGCTCAATTAACCCTTGGCGACAAAGCGTATTTCCCGTTTGTCGAGAAACCCATTCAATACGAAGGCCGTGAATCGGACAATCCGCTGGCATTCAAATTTTACGATGCGAATCGTCCGATCCTGGGCACGCCCATGAAAGATTTGTTCCGGTTTGCTACGGCCTACTGGCACACCTTCTGTGGGACAGGAGGAGATCCGTTTGGACCAGGTGTTAAGCATTTCCCCTGGGATGCCAACGCCGACGCGCTGGGCGCGGCCCACGAGAAAATGGATGCTGCTTTCGAATTCATCACCAAAATCGGGATGGAGTATTACTGCTTCCACGATGTGGACGTAGCCCCCGAAGG
Source organism: Spirosoma pomorum (assembly GCF_054776615.1). Taxonomy (NCBI): domain Bacteria; kingdom Pseudomonadati; phylum Bacteroidota; class Cytophagia; order Cytophagales; family Cytophagaceae; genus Spirosoma; species Spirosoma pomorum. The sequence goes on along the minus strand of NZ_BAAHBP010000024.1, from coordinate 116,273 downwards.
CAAATCCAACGCCGAATTTGAAAAGAACTTCCGGGCCATTGTCGATTACGCCAAGCAAAAACAAGCGGCCAGTGGTGTTAAGCTGTTGTGGGGAACGGCCAATCTATTCTCGCACGAGCGTTACATGAACGGCGCCAGCACGAACCCAGATTTTCACGTTCTGGCCCACGGCGGCTGGCAGGTGAAAAATGCCATCGACGCAACCATCGAGCTGGGCGGTCGGGGTTATACGTTCTGGGGCGGTCGCGAAGGCTACATGTCGCTGCTGAACACGAACATGAAGCGGGAGCAGGAGCACCTGGGTAAGTTCCTGCAAATATCCCGCGATTACGCCCGCAAACAGGGGTTCAAGGGTTCGTTCTACATTGAGCCGAAGCCAATGGAGCCCACCAAGCACCAGTACGACTTCGATGCGGCTACGGTAGTTGGCTTCCTGAACAAATTTGGTCTACAGGACGATTTCGAACTCAACCTTGAGACTAACCACGCAACGCTGGCTAATCACACGTTTGCCCACGAGCTGCAGGTTGCGGTTGACAACAACATGCTGGGTAGTATCGACGCGAACCGGGGTGACTACCAGAACGGCTGGGATACCGATCAGTTCCCCGTCGATGTGTACGAACTGACCGAAGCCATGCTGGTCATTCTGGAAGCGGGTGGTTTCAAATCAGGCGGGGTAAATTTTGATGCGAAGACGCGCCGGAATTCGACCGACCTCGAAGATATTTTCATCGCCCACATCGGCGGTATGGATACCTTCGCCCGCGCTGCCATTGCCGCCGAAGCTATTCTGGGAAAATCGAAGTACAAGCAAATGCGGACTGATCGCTACGCCAGCTACGATTCGGGGGAAGGTGCCCGCTTCGAAAAAGGCGAGCTGACGCTGGAAGACCTGCGCGAGTACGCTCAGAACAATGGTGAGCCAAAACAGCTCAGCGGCAAGCAGGAACTGTACGAGATGATCATCAATCAGTACATCTAGTTTTCTCTTCAATTGAAAACAGCCCAGTCAACCGATTGGGCTGTTTTCTTTCTTAAGTGATATTCCCATCATGAAACACCTATTCCTTTTTCTCCTGCTGTCACTTTCGTTTCCCGCCTTGTCTCAGTCAACCGATGAGGCTGCTGTCCGGGCGGTCATTGATAAACTGTTTACGGGAATGCGCAAAGCGGACTCGTCGACGGTGCAGTCAGTCTTTTTGCCCACTTCTTCGCTGACCAGCGTTAGCATGAAGAAAACAGTGATGGTCCAGGAAGACCCCATCGCGAAATTCGTTACGTCAGTGGGTCGACAGAAACCAGGCGCTTTAGACGAACGACTGGCGTCGTACGACATCAAAACGGAACCCTTATTGTCCACCGCCTGGACCCCGTATGTCTTTTATTATAACGGCAAGAAAAGTCACTGCGGTGTTAACACGTTTACGCTAGTAAAAATGGAGCAGAAATGGTACATTCTCAGCATCATCGACACCCGACGAACCGACTCCTGCCCAGATCTTCCTTAGCCGAATCGAGAACTCTTTTTCTTTATCGTAGTCAGCCTGCCGTTCGAAATCGCAGGCTTTTTTTATGCGTCAAACCGAAACGCAGTAAGCTGTCTGTGAGATACATACCGCTTAATAAATCTTCATGAGTCAACATACGGATAGATTTTCATCCGTAGTTATTGTAGTGTATTCCGGATTCCCCTTAACGTAAACACCATGAAACCTTTTCTTTGGCTAGGTCTGCTGCTAGTAGGTCTGCAACCCTCCTATGCTACGCATTTGCGCGGAGGCTACATCCGTACTCAAACTACTTCGGCCAACGCCCTGGCGCAGCAGGTGACGCTCATTCTATTTATGGATGAAGTAACTGGTAGGCCAGCTGCTGACGTCAGTGACGTGCAGGAAATTTGTTTCGGCGATGGTACGTCCGCCATGGTCACTCGCACCGGCCGCCAGTACCTGTCTAACCGAACGATCAGTATCAACTCGTATCAGATCACCCACACGTACGCCGGTCCCGGAACCTACACGCTTTCGAGCAGCGCGCTTAGACGAACGCCTATCGAAAATATTCCTTCTGCCGATCAGCTTTTGTTTTCAGTATCAACGATCGTTTCCATTGGCAACCTAGTCAACGTAACACCATCACCCGAATTTAGCCGCGATACGCTGACTGTCAACCAGCGCGCTACAATTCAGTTGCGCGCTAGTGACGCGGACGGTGACAGTTTGACCTACAGCCTAGCCCTGCCAATTGCTCAGCCTAACCAAAATACCTGCTCGAGCGTAATTCCCACCATCAGTTCCTACAAGTTCCCGAATGATTTAACCCGCCAGGGGACTTTTAAGCTCAATCCTGTTACGGGTTCGTTGATCTGGGATGCACCGACGCGGCAGGGGGCCTACAGCGTTGCGCTGTTCGTGGACGAGTACCGGCAAGGGATTCTGATTAGTCGAACGCTGGGAGAAATTATCTTGCTGGTTGTTGATCGCCCTGGTACACCGACGCCCTTGCCTGCCTACGAACCAGCCGTCATTGGCAATAGCCTGGTCACCGCCCTGCCCGAGTTCCACGACGAAGACGTATCGCTGAGCGTCTTTCCCAATCCAGTAGACGATCGATTACAAGTGGTCATTCAGAGCACCCGCTCCCTCCAGGCTACAATCCAACTAATTAACGTCAGTGGTCGGACGATCCATCAGCTTGATTTTGGGAAAGCATCCCGGCAGCATGAACAGGTGATCAGCATGGGCGATCTGTCGGCAGGAACATACCTACTCCGAGCGACTGTGGGGCAGCGCACGTTGACACAAAAAATAGTTAAGCGCTAATTAGAGGAGTTGCTTCCAGGTGCCTTTCATCCAGTTGTATTTGAGCGTACTGGGCAGGGCTTTCCACCAGTACTTGCTCATCTCAACGGCAAATGAGGGCTGCATGTAGCAGTTAATGGCGCAGCCTTCACAAGCAGGCAAACGGCCTTCCAGCGCAACAAGTTTCTGCACCTCCTCCGAGCGGTACAGCGTGTGCAGATCGTTGTCGATAGGGTATTCTTTCAGCCCTAAATGGTAGCAGGGGAGAACGAGCTTGTTTTCGGGCGAAATGACGATGGTCGTACTACCCGCCCGGCACACGGGGTCCGTTACGTGGTTTCCGCCATCGCGCCGGAGCTGAATGAATGCGTCGTTCAGATATACATTCTTCTGCCGACTCCACCAACTCATTTTTTGCAGCGCATCCTCCGAAAACCGGTCGCCGGTTTCAACGGCGTTGTACTCAAAAACCGGATTCAGAATGAGCACCAGGTCGTTCGGCAGGCAGATTTCCTCGTGCATCTGCCGAATCTGGTGGACGTTATGCTCAAAGACCGTAAACAAAACATCCGGACGCTCCCCTAACTGGCGAGCAATCCGGATGGACTCCATTACTTTATCAAAACATTTGACACCCCGCGACTGGTCGTGCTCTTCAGCAATGGGCGAATCCAGCGAGAAATGCAGCATATCCACCAATCCACGCAGCTGCTCAGCCTGTTTAGGGTAGAGCAGGGCATTGGTAGTAACCGTCGTAATTAGTCCCAGTTGCTTCGCTTCCTGGAGTAGCTCGGGTAATTGCCGATGCAGCAACGGTTCACCACCCGTAAAATCAACCACCCGAACGCCCAGCTTTTTCAGATCACGCAGGTTCTGACGGGCGTTTTCGAGGGTAACGTAGGGGGACGGACGCTCCCAAATGTCGCAGAAACTACAACTGGCGTTACAGCGGTATGTTACGTAGTAGTTGCAGAGAACAGGGTGGGAGACGAGCCGCATTAGTGAAGCATCCGGAACAGGGTAGCTAGTTTATCCTTGAGATCTTTGCGGTCAACGATGAAATCCAGGAAGCCATGTTCCAGCACAAATTCAGCGCTCTGGAAACCTTTCGGCAAGTCTTTACCGATCGTTTCCCGAATAACGCGGGGACCAGCAAAGCCGATCAACGCGCCGGGTTCGGCAATGTTAAAGTCGCCCAGCATCGCGTACGAAGCGGTAACGCCACCCGTAGTCGGATCGGTCAGTAGGGATACGTACGGCAGTTTGGCTTCCGACAACAGCGCTAGTTTAGCGGAGGTCTTTGCCATCTGCATGAGCGAAAAACCAGCTTCCATCATCCGGGCTCCACCCGAACGGGAAACCATCAGGAACGACGTTTTATTGGCGATAGCGTGATCGATAGCGCGGGCAATCTTCTCCCCTACTACCGACCCCATCGACCCGCCGATGAAGTTAAAATCCATCACGGCCATGGTGACCGTCTGACCGTGCACCGGGCCATACGCCGTCCGAACCGCGTCTTTCAGACCCGTCTTGTCAATCGTTGTCTTGATCCGGCTCGGGTAGGCTTTCGTATCGACAAACTTCAGCGGATCGCCCGAGATCATATCAGCGTCCAGTTCCGTGAATTCGTTGTCGTCGAAGAGAATCGAAAAATAGGCTTCCGAGCCTACCTTCTCGTGGTAGTTGCAGTGAACGCAGGTAAAAGCATTTAGCTTGTGTTCCCGCGTGTGCATGATTTTTTTACAATTCGGGCACTGATACCAAAGACCGTCGGGGGCTTCCCGCTTCATTTCGGTCGGCGTCTGAATACCCTTATCTTTTCGGACGAACCAGGACATATTCTCTCGTTGCAGTTGGCTTGTTACCGTTTAAATCCTGTAGCCAGGTAAACGGGTTGTAAAGTTACAAAGAAATCAGGTGACCGAATCAAAAGCCTTTACTTTCACGTCGGTTAACCCATCACGATAAGGCTGTTCCTTAGGAAAATAAGGCGTTTCCGTCGATTTCAGGGGCCAAATAAAAAGGCCCATTCGACAATACCGAATGGGCCGGGGTTTATAAATGGTGAAATTGGTTACGAATCTTTGACAATTTTCCGGTTAATTATCTTGTTCCCAACAACGGTTCGCAACATATATGTCCCGCCGGTCGCCTTGTCCATGTTGAGCCGAAACGTATTAACGCCCCGTTTCAGCTCCTGCGTCGATGTCTGGTTAATGTTGCCTTTCATATCGACAATTTCCAGGCGAATCGCGTCGTCCTGCTGCGAAAAGTACTTCACGTTAAGCGTTTCCGCTACCGGATTGGGGTACGCAATGACCGACATTTCTTCGGGTTTCTCTGATGTGCCGTTCAACTGCGCCAAAGCCGCCAGCTTTTTCGCCATGTCCGTCAACACGGTATTCATTGTCGTTGGCCGGGCAAATTGATCCAGTGGCCGGGCGTTCATATTGGCAGTCTGACCGGAGCGGGAGTAAAAACTACTGGCTACGTTCAGGGACATGCGATCATCCGCAATTTTGATAAATGCATCGTTGTTTTCCAGTACCGTTACGTCGCCAGGATTACCATTCTGGCCCGTGAAAGTAAACAATGCTACTGGCTCGCCTTCCTTGAACTCACCGTAATTTGTTTCGCTCGGCGACTTTCCGATCACGTAGTATTCGTAAAAGGGGCTCATGCCTGGCGCAACAAACTCCTTTTGGCGACCAATCTTGATCGGGCTTTTTTCCCAGTTGCCCCGTACATCCTTGATATTTGAGACCAGAAAGTTGGTCGGTACCTTCAGGGTGAATTGCGCCGTCAGCCCTTTTTCTTCCGTATCACCATTGTTTGAGTTCGGCGTGTTATACTCTGGAATAACCCAGGCGGTATACAGCTTCTTATTGGCGTCATACGTAACCATGTACTTGACGGAGAAATTAGAAGCCGACTGGGCTAGAGCCTGGCTCAGGCTCAGTCCGGCAATCAGGATCGTGGCGAGTAATGTTCTCATAATCGAAATGGATTAAGTCTGACTGATTGGCTATCTCCGTCTCGTTTTCGTGATAACGAATGGTACACATACGTTGGCCGGGCAGCAGTTCTGTTCAACAACCACCAGTGGGCAACATCCACCCGCCGGGCAGGTCGAATTCGACGCGCTGAAGGTATACGTACCTGCAGCAACCAACGTGATCGCGTTACCACTACCCACCTGCACGCCATCCTTATACCAGGTCACGTTCGTGTACAGCGCAGGGATAGTCGCCACAACGGCTTCTCCAGTACACACATTGACCGGAACCGATACGCAGCTCTGATCGCTGTTATTAGTGCTATTGGGATCTACCTGATCCAGCGATACCGTCCGGGCATAGTTGAAGGCGATTCCCTCGGCCAATAGTCGTGCGGTAACGGTCAGGATAGCACTGTCGCCTGCTGCCAGTGCCGGAATCGTCAACAGTGAAGAAGCAAACGTACCGACTGTACTTGATCCCGAAACAAACTGAAGACCACTACCCAGGCTGTCTTTAACAACTACATTCGTCGCCCGATCAGCGCCCAGGTTTTTCACTACGATGGTGAACGTTACCACATCATTAACTGCGCGAACCTTGTTGCCCACCAGCGTTTTGGTGACCCGGATATCGGCGTTTCCTGGTGGTTTGGGCAGTACAGTTATACACACTTGCGCAGGCGTACAGATGTTAGTACTGGTAATGTCACAAATCTGATACGTATAGCAGGTGACACCTGTGAAACTGGACGCTGGTGTAAAGCTGATCGTACCATCGGCATTCACTACGGCTGTACCATTAGCAGGAGGGGTTGGTAGGCTAACAACTACGTTTGTCGAACTGGCCGGGCGACCCGTGTTCGTATCATTTGCCAGAATACGGGTGATAACCTCCGTACCCGAAGTCGTCGTGCCACTATCTGGATTCGCAGTGACCGTTACTGGCACCGGAGCAGCGGCTACCGTTACACAAACCTGAGCCGATGAACAGGCACTGGTACTCCGCACGTCGCAGATTTGATATGTAAAGCAATCGACTCCAGAGAAACCAGCCACTGAGCGATACAAAATTCGCCCGTCTGCTGTCAGCGTTGCCGTACCGTTTGCCGGTGGTGTTAATAAATTAACCGTTACGTTCGACGCGCTGACCGGTGCACCCGTATTGGTGTCATTTGCGAAAATATTGATCGTTATGGGTGATCCGGCGGTGGTTGTACCACTATCAGGATTCGCCGTCACCGCTGTTTGGGGGTTGACTGTCACGCACACTTGAGCCGTGGCGCAGACTGTTGTGCTGGCGATGTCGCAAATCCGGTAGGTGTAGCAGGCCGTGCCCACAAAACCCACCGCGGGCGTGAAGCTGATCGTACCGTCGGCGTTCACCACCGCCGTCCCGTTAGGCGACTGCTGGCTCACGCTCACCGTTACGTTGCTCAGACTAGCTGGGCCACCCGTGTTGGTATCGTTGCTCAGCACCGCTACTGTGCTCACCGTACCGGTGGTGATGGTGGCCGCGTCAGGAGTGGCCGTCACCGCCGTCTGCGGATTGACTGTCACGCATACCTGGGCCGTCGAGCAGACCGTGCTGCTCACAACATCACAAATCCGATACGTGTAGCAGGCCGTGCCCACAAAACCCACCGCGGGCGTAAAGCTGATGGTGCCGTCGGCGTTCACCACCGCCGTGCCGTTGGGCGACTGCTGGCTCACGCTCACCGTTACGTTGCTCAGACTAGCTGGGCCACCCGTGTTGGTATCGTTGCTCAGCACCGCTACTGTGCTCACCGTACCCGTGGTGATGGTGGCCGCGTCGGGAGTGGCCGTCACCGCCGTCTGCGGATTGACCGTCACACATACCTGCGCCGTGGCGCAGACCGTGCTGCTGGTGATGTCGCAAATCCGATACGTGTAGCAGGCCGTGCCCACGAAACCCACCGCGGGCGTGAAGCTGATCGTACCGTCGGCGTTCACCACCGCCGTACCATTAGCAGGGGGCGTAGCGATGCTCACCGTTACGTTGGTCACACTGGCCGGGCCACCCGTGTTGGTGTCGTTACCCAGCACCGCCACCGTGCTCACCGTACCTATGGTGATGGTGGCCGCGTCAGGGGTGGCCGTCACCGCCGTCTGCGGATTGACCGTCACACATACCTGCGCCGTAGCGCAGACCGTGCTGCTCACAACATCGCAAATCCGATACGTGTAGCAGGCCGTGCCCACAAAACCCACCGCGGGCGTGAAACTGATCGTACCGTCGGCGTTCACCACCGCCGTGCCGTTGGGCGACTGCTGGCTCACACTCACCGTTACGTTGCTCAGACTGGCCGGACGGCCCGTATTGGTATCGTTGCTCAGCACCGCTACCGTGCTCACCGTACCCGCGGTGATGGTGGCCGCGTCGGGAGTGGCCGTCACCGCCGTTTGCGGGTTGACTGTCACACATACCTGGGCCGTGGCGCAGACCGTGCTGCTCACAACATCGCAGATGCGGTAGGTGTAGCAGGCCGTGCCCACAAAACCCACCGCGGGAGTAAAACTAATCGTACCGTCGGCGTTCACCACCGCCGTCCCGTTAGGCGACTGCTGGCTCACGCTCACCGTTACGTTACTCAGACTGGCCGGGCGGCCCGTGTTAGTGTCGTTGCTCAGCACCGCTACCGTGCTCACCGTACCTATGGTGATGGTGGCCGCGTCGGGAGTGGCCGTCACCGCCGTCTGCGGATTGACCGTCACACATACCTGCGCCGTAGCGCAGACTGTGCTGCTGGCGATGTCGCAAATCCGGTAGGTGTAGCAGGCCGTACCCACGAAACCCACCGCGGGCGTGAAGCTGATCGTACCATCACCGTTCACAACAGCCGCGCCGTTAGGCGACTGCTGGGCGAGGCTCACTGTTACGTTACTCTGACTAGCTGGGCGGCCCGTGTTGGTGTCGTTGCCCAGCACCGCCACCGTGCTCACCGTACCCGTGGTGATAGTGGCCGCATCGGGAGTGGCCGTCACCGCCGTTTGCGGGTTGACTGTCACACATACCTGGGCCGTGGCGCAGACCGTGCTACTCACAACATCACAGATGCGGTAGGTATAGCAGGCCGTACCCACAAAGCCCACCGCGGGCGTAAAGCTGATCGTACCGTCGGCGTTCACCACTGCCGTGCCGTTGGGCGACTGCTGACTCACGCTCACCGTTACGTTACTCAAACTCGCCGGGCGACCCGTGTTGGTATCATTGCTCAGCACCGCTACCGTGCTCACCGCACCCGTGGTGATAGTGGCCGCGTCGGGAGTGGCCGTTACCGCTGTTTGCGGGTTGACTGTCACACATACCTGCGCCGTAGCACAGACCGTGCTGCTGGCGATGTCGCAAATCCGGTAGGTGTAGCAGGCCGTGCCCACAAAACCAACTGCCGGGGTGAAGCTGATCGTGCCATCGGTGTTCACCACCGCCGTGCCGTTAGGCGACTGCTGGCTCACACTCACCGTTACGTTACTCAGACTAGCTGGGCGGCCCGTGTTGGTGTCGTTGCTCAGCACCGCCACCGTGCTTACTGTGCCGGTGGTGATAGTAGCCGCATCGGGGCTAGCCGTCACCGCCGTTTGCGGGTTGACCGTCACACATACCTGCGCCGTGGCGCAGACCGTTGTGCTGGTACGATCGCAGATTTGATATTGAAAACAGGATTGTCCCACAAAACCAACTGCCGGGGTGAAGCTAATCGTACCGTCGGCATTGACGACCGCTGTGCCATTGGCGGGGGGAGTCAAAACGCTTACTGTTACGTTGGCCGAACTGGCTGGACTGCCAGTATTAGTATCATTGCTCAGTACCGCTATCGTACTGGTAGCCCCCGCTGTAATCGTCGTATTATCCGGGTTAGCAACCAGCGCTACAGGAGGCCGACAATCGGCCGGTGGCCCTAAAAGCGTTTGATACTGTTCTAGAGGAACCTGATTGCCACCAGCGGGCTGGCCGGAGCGAGAATAGAAGCTATTTCCAACGTTCAGCGACAGATACTGATCAGCCGCGTTGATGAAAGGATCATTGGCTGGCAAAGGATAAATGGGCCCAAAGCAACCATTACCTTTAAAAGAGAACAGCGGTACCTGCTGGTTAACAGCGAACACACCATAATCCGTCTCGCTCGGCGCCTTCCCAATTACATAGTAGTTCAGGGTTGGGTCCAAAGCTGGAAATCCACTCCAGTTCTGCTGTGGTTGTCCAGGCCCCAGTTTGAGATTGTTTTTATCCCAGGTACCGTTGATATCAGTGATGCTCGAAATCACAAAATCTTTAGGAACAACCAGAGTAAACTGGGCAGTGGCTCCTTTTTCTGTCGTCAGATTGTTGTTGGCATTCGGTACGCTATAGTTGGGAACAACATATGTCGTGTAAGTCTGTGTGGCAGCATCATATATAACCTTGAATTTTACAGAAAAAGGTGATTGCTGAGCCCAGCCTAGACTAGCAAACAGCAATAACCCCAACAATAGCGAAATCGTAGAAATACGCTTCATACAATGTGTGTTTTACCTGGTATCAACAAGCGGTGGGTATGGTACTGCTTAGGGCAGTTGCTCCTTGATGATGAAGAAATTTTGTTTTAGAATATTGCCAGGATGGTTTTTAATCACGTTCTGGAAGATGTAATCCACGTCATTACCCGTACCCTGTAAAATTGTCTCGCCGTTCATATTGATATCCCCTAGGTAGTAGCCCCGTAGTTTAAAGAAAGGAGTCACGAACGAATTGCTTGGCGCGTTGATGACCTGCTGCGAAATGGCATTGACATCGTTATTTGTCCCCTGGAAGATGACATTTTTGTCCACCAGTGAATTGCCCGCCCACAAGGCTACGCCCTGATCAACGACTACTTGTGACTGATTACTTAGGTTGTTAGCTGCCAGCACATACGTCGGTGTCAGCGGGGTCCTGAAGTCAACCACAGTTCCCGTAGTACTCGTTGGAATGGCCGTGCTGGTCATTACGCCCAGGTGGTTTCTATGCTTCACGGCTACGTAGAAGCTGCCTGAACTCACTAGGTTGAAACGCAGGGGCGATAAACCATCTTCGGCTACGATATCCCCATCCCGTTGTACTAATGCTGGCCGACTGTCGACTACCTGCTGGTTATTGGATGCACTTCTCAATTCGACAAATACCCAGTCCACGATCGCATCCTGCCCTGTCCTAGCAAACACAGTTGGACTGACCGCCGACGTTGAGGTAAGGCCCGTCAGACCAAGCGCTGGATAAGGGCTAGTAGTGGGCAGGTAGTTTAGCCGACGGAGGTCGTCTCGCATCAGTACTTCGGGTGAGTTAACCCCGAACAAAGCGCCTTGCAGATAAACTTTAGGCAAAAGCGTTACGTACTGCGGACCGCACACCTGGATGATAGCTGGCGTACCGACATCAACGCAACTGGCCGTAACGGCGCTCAATGATTGACCAACGGATAAGCCCGTCAGCGTACCATCGTTTTTGTAGTTCAACCCGTGGGCCAGGTAGGTACCTGGTGTTGTCACGGTAAAGGAGGCCGTACTGGATACATTCGTAACAATACCGTCCGCATTAGTTAGTGCGTAGGTCGTTGCGTAGTCAGCTGCCAGATTTCCCCCAGAGGCCACAAAACTCACTGTTCCTACAGTGTAATCACAGCCCGAGCCATCCTGTGGACAAACATTGATTGGGAAGGCAGCTGATACGTCAAAACATGAACCCGTGATATTGGCAATCGTTGAGTTAACAGTATTACCTGTTATCCCCTTCGATGTATCATAGTTCAGTGCGTATAATTTGTAATTACCTGCTGCCACGTTGCTGAAGCTGGTTGTAGGGCTGGTGGCAAGAATCTTATCGTTACCATCAGCCAGAATGTACTGTGTGGTATAAGCTGCCCCCATGTTACCGCCTGAGGCTACAAAACTGATTGTGCCAGCCCGGTACGTACACCCAACTTGTGCAAATACTGTACCAAAGGCCGAGGTAATAAAGACCCCTAGCCAGATTGCGTACCGCAGTATTCTGGAGCTAGTTCGACAGGATTTATCTATATAAAAAGACCGCATAGCTTCGTCGATGTTATAGTTTAGTAACGCCCTGGCTTCCATGAAGATACTTCATCAGGGAAGCCAGGATCGTCAACTATTTAGGACTTTTTGAGGGTTGGAGCCTGAGCCTGACAATCATCCGTTGTAAAGCTTATGGACTGACTCACACTACCACCCGGTCCCGAAGCCGTTACCGTGAGCGTGTTTGGCCCAACGGGTAAAGGACTTGTGAGCGTGCAAGCAAAGTTTCCATTCGGCTGAGCCGTCGTCGTGCAAAGCAGAACGTTTTTGCTATCCCTGATTTCAATCGTACTACCTGGCGTAGCTGTACCTGACACCGTTGGTGTTGTGGTCACAGTGGTTCCGATAGGGCCCGTCACCGTCAGACTTGGTACCCCTGAGGCCGTGAATGAAGTCACGTCCGCCACACTCGATCCACCCGCGTTGGTGGCCACCGCCGTCACCGAGTTCACGCCCACCCCCGCGTTGATCACGCAGGAGTACGAGCCTGATGCCGTGGCCGTCATCGAACATAAAGTCGTATTGTTGGGGCCCGTCAGCACCACCACACTGCCCGGCGTGGCCGTGCCCGACACCGTTGGCGTCAAGGTCGTCACTACGTTGCGCGGGCTGTTGATCACCACCGTGGGCTGGGCCACCGCCGTAAAGCTGACCCCCTGGCTGCTCGAACCACCCGGACCCGTCGCCGTCACCGTCACGCTCACCGGACCCACCGGTAGACCACTCAGACCGCACGAGAAGCTGCCACTGGTCGAGGCCGTGGTCGTGCACAGCGTAGTTCCGTTGGGACCACTGATGGTCACCACGCTACCCGGGGTGGCCGTGCCCGACACCGTCGGCGAGGTCGTCGTCGATACCCCCACCGGCTCGGTCACCGTCAGACTTGGTGCCCCCGCGGCCGTGAATGAAGTCACGTCCGCTACGCTCACCCCACCCGCGTTGGTGGCCACCGCCGTCACCGAGTTCACGCCCACCCCCGCGTTGATCACGCAGCTATAGCTGCCACTCGCCGTCGCTGTGGTCGAGCAAAGTGTTGTATTGTTGGCCCCCGTCAGGATCACCACGCTGCCCGGCGTGGCCGTGCCCGACACCGTCGGCGTCAGAGTCGTCACTACGTTGCGCGGGCTGTTGATCGCCACCGTGGGTTGAGCCACCGCCGTGAAGCTCGTTACACTTGGTGCGCTGATGCCACCCGAGTTGCTGGCCACCGCCGTCACTGAGTTCACCCCCGCTGATACTGTTACGGTGCAACTGAAACTACCACTTACTGTGGCAGTGGTCGAGCACAAAGGGGTACCCGTTGGCCCAGTGATGGTCACTACGCTACCTGGGGTAGCCGTGCCCGATACGGTTGGCGTCAGAGTCGTTTCTATATTACTAGGCGACTGAATGGCAATCGTTGGTTGCCCCGCGGCCGTGAATGAAGTCACGTCCGCCACACTCGATCCACCTGCATTGGTGGCCACCGCCGTCACCGAGTTCACGCCCACTCCCGCGTTGATCACGCAGCTGTAGCTGCCACTCGCCGTCGCTGTGGTCGAGCAAAGTGTTGTATTGGTAGCCCCCGTCAGCACCACCACGCTACCCGGCGTGGCCGTGCCTGACACCGTCGGCGTCAAGGTCGTCACTACGTTGCGCGGGCTGTTGATCACCACCGTGGGCTGGGCCACCGCCGTGAAGCTGACCCCCTGGCTGCTCGAACCACCCGGACCCGTCGCCGTCACCGTCACGCTCACCGGACCCACTGCCAGACCACTCAGACCGCACGAGAAGCTGCCACTGGTCGAGGCCGTGGTCGTGCACAAGGTGGTTCCGTTGGGACCACTGATGGTCACCACACTGCCCGGGGTGGCCGTGCCCGACACCGTCGGCGAGGTCGTCGTTGACACCCCCACCGGCTCGGTCACCGTCAGACTTGGTGCCCCTGCGGCCGTGAATGAAGTCACGTCCGCCACACTCGACCCACCCGCGTTGGTGGCCACCGCCGTCACCGAGTTCACGCCCACTCCCGCGTTGATCACGCAGCTGTAGCTGCCACTCGCCGTCGCTGTGGTCGAGCAAAGTGTTGTATTGGTAGCCCCCGTCAGCACCACCACGCTACCCGGCGTGGCCGTGCCTGACACCGTCGGCGTCAAGGTCGTCACTACGTTGCGCGGGCTGTTGATCACCACCGTCGGCTGAGCCACCGCCGTGAAGCTGACCCCCTGGCTGCTCGAACCACCCGGACCCGTCGCCGTCACCGTCACGCTCACCGGACCCACCGCCAGACCACTCAGACCGCACGAGAAGCTGCCACTGGTCGAGGCCGTGGTCGTGCACAAGGTGGTTCCGTTGGGACCACTGATGGTCACCACACTGCCCGGGGTGGCCGTGCCCGACACCGTCGGCGAGGTCGTCGTCGACACTCCCACCGGCTCGGTCACCGTCAGACTCGGCGCCCCCGCGGCCGTGAAGCTCGTTACGTCCGCCACACTCGATCCACCCGCGTTGGTCGCTATTGCTGTCACCGAGTTCACGCCCACCCCCGCGTTGATCACGCAGGAGTACGAGCCTGATGCCGTGGCCGTGGTCGAGCAAAGTGTTGTGTTGTTGGCCCCCGTCAGCACCACCACGCTACCCGGCGTGGCCGTGCCCGACACCGTCGGCGTCAAGGTCGTCACCACGTTGCGCGGGCTGTTGATCACCACCGTGGGCTGAGCCACCGCCGTGAAGCTGACCCCCTGGCTAGCCATGCCCCCCGGACCCGTCGCCGTCACCGTCACGCTCATCGGACCCACCGCCAGACCACTCAGACCGCACGAGAAGCTGCCACTAATCGAGGCCGTGGTCGTGCACAGCGTCGTGTTACCTGGCCCGCTGATGGTCACCACACTGCCCGGGGTGGCCGTGCCCGACACCGTCGGCGAGGTCGTCGTTGACACCCCCACCGGCTCGGTCACCGTCAGACCCGGTGCCCCCGCGGCCGTGAAGCTCGTCACGTCTGCTACACTCACCCCACCCGCGTTGGTAGCCACCGCCGTCACCGAGTTCACGCCCACCCCCGCGTTGATCACGCAGGAGTACGAGCCTGATGCCGTCGCTGTGGCCGAACACAAGGTTGTATTGTTAGCTCCTGTTAGCACCACCACGCTACCCGGCGTGGCCGTGCCCGACACCGTCGGCGTCAAGGTCGTCACTACGTTGCGCGGGCTGTTGATCACCACCGTGGGTTGAGCCACCGCCGTGAAGCTCGTTACACTTGGTGCGCTGATGCCACCCGAGTTGCTGGCCACCGCCGTCACCGAGTTCACGCCCGCTGATACTGTTACGGTGCAACTGAAACTACCGCTTACTGTAGCAGTGGTCGAGCACAAAGGGGTACCCCTCGGCCCAGTGATGGTCACTACGCTACCTGGGGTAGCCGTGCCCGATACGGTTGGCGTCAGAGTCGTTTCTATATTACCAGGCGACTGAATGGCAATCGTTGGTTGCCCCAGGGCTGTAAAGCTGATTACGTCTGCTACACTAGTCCCGCCTGCATTGGTCGCTATTGCTGTCACCGAGTTCACGCCCACCCCCGCGTTGATCACGCAGGAGTACGAGCCTGATGCCGTGGCCGTCGTCGAACATAAAGTCGTATTGTTGGCCCCCGTCAGGATCACCACGCTGCCCGGCGTGGCCGTGCCCGACACTGTCGGCGTCAAGGTCGTCACTACGTTGCGCGGGCTGTTGATCACCACCGTGGGCTGAGCCACCGCCGTGAAGCTGACCCCCTGGCTAGCCATGCCCCCCGGACCCGTCGCCGTCACCGTCACGCTCACCGGACCCACCGCCAGACCACTCAGACCGCACGAGAACGTGCCGCTGGTCGAGGCCGTGGTCGTGCACAGCGTCGTGTTACCCGGACCACTGATGGTCACCACACTACCCGGGGTGGCCGTGCCCGACACCGTCGGCGAGGTCGTCGTCGACACCCCCACCGGCTCGGTCACCGTCAGACTCGGTGCCCCCGCAGCCGTGAAGCTCGTTACGTCCGCTACGCTCACCCCACCTGCATTGGTGGCTACCGCCGTCACCGAGTTCACGCCCACACTCGCGTTGATCACGCAGGAATACGAGCCTGATGCCGTCGCCGTCGTACTACACAAGGTTGTATTGTTGGCCCCCGTCAGCACCACCACGCTGCCCGGGGTGGCCGTGCCCGACACCGTCGGCGTCAAGGTCGTCACTACGTTGCGCGGGCTGTTGATCGCTACCGTGGGCTGAGCCACCGTAGTGAAGCTAACCCCCTGGCTGGCCGTGCCCCCCGGACCCGTCGCCGTCACCGTCACGCTCACCGGACCCACCGCCAGACCGCTCAGACCGCACGAGAACGTGCCACTGGTCGAGGCCGTGGTCGTACAAAGAGTTGTTCCGTTGGGACCACTGATGGTCACCACGCTGCCCGGGGTGGCCGTGCCCGACACCGTCGGCGAGGTCGTCGTCGACACCCCCACCGGCTCGGTCACCGTCAGACTCGGTGCCCCCGCAGCCGTGAAGCTCGTTACGTCCGCTACGCTCACCCCACCCGCGTTGGTGGCTACCGCCGTCACCGAGTTCACGCCCACACTCGCGTTGATCACGCAGGAGTACGAGCCTGATGCCGTCGCCGTCGTACTACACAAAGTCGTACTGTTGGCCCCCGTTAGGGTTACTATACTGCCCGGCGTGGCCGTGCCCGACACCGTCGGCGTCAAGGTCGTCACTACGTTGCGCGGGCTGTTGATCGCTACCGTGGGCTGAGCCACCGCAGTAAAGCTCGTTACACTTGGTGCGCTGGTACCACCCGAGTTGGTGGCTACCGCGGTTACTGAGTTAAGACCCGCCGATACTGTTACTGTGCAACTGAAACTACCACTTACTGTAGCAGTGGTCGAGCATAAAGGTGTACCCCTCGGCCCAGTGATAGTCACTACGCTACCTGGGGTAGCCGTGCCGGATACGGTTGGCGTCAGAGTCGTTTCTATATTACTAGGCGACTGAATGGCAATCGTTGGTTGTCCCAGGGCTGTAAAGCTGATTACGTCTGCCACACTAGTCCCGCCTGCATTAGTCGCTACTGCTGTCACCGAGTTAACACCCGCAAATGCATTGATCACACACGAGTAAGAACCAGACGCGGTTGCTGTCGTTGAACACAAGGTTGTGTTATTAGCGCCTGTCAATACTACCGTCGCATTTGGGGTAGCTGTTCCTGACACCGTCGGGCTCAGACTAGTCACGACGTTACGTGGCGAAATGATGCTCACCGTGGGTAGAGCTAAAGCCGTGAAGCTGGTCACACTAGGGGTGCTGGTGCCGCCCTGGTTGCTGGCCACCGCTGTCACCGAAGTTACGCCTGGGCTCACCGTAACCACACATGAGAAGCTGCCGCCCGCTGTGGCTGTTGTCGAACACAGGGTGGCGTTACCAGGACCACTGATAGTGACCACGCTGCCTGGCGTTGTCGTGCCCGACACAACCGGACTTGTTGAGGTCTGCGTATTACTTGGCGACTGGATGGCTACCGTTGGAGCGGCTACCGCTGTGAACGTTGTGACGTCCGACACACTCACCCCACCCGCGTTCTGGGACACAGCCGTAATCGAGTTAACACCCGCCGTTACGGTTACTATGCACGAGTAGGAACCCGAA
This sequence comes from Spirosoma pomorum, assembly GCF_054776615.1. NCBI lineage: Bacteria > Pseudomonadati > Bacteroidota > Cytophagia > Cytophagales > Cytophagaceae > Spirosoma > Spirosoma pomorum. The sequence continues at coordinate 98,747 of NZ_BAAHBP010000024.1, read as the reverse complement.
GCTGTCGCTGTCGTGCTACATAAGGTAGCACTGGTAGCGTTCGACAGCGTCACTACGCTGCCCGGGGTAGCCGTACCCGATACGGTCGGGGTCAAATTCGTTATTATGTTGCGGGGTGATACGATACTCACCGTGGAAGCCCCCACTGCCGTGAACGCTGTGACGTCGGCGACACTAGTGCCACCCGCGTTCTGGGACACAGCCGTGATTGAGTTGACACCCGAGCTCACCGTCACCACACACGAATACGAGCCCGAAGCTGTCGCTGTGGTTGAGCACAGGACCGTGTTGTTAGCCCCCGTCAGGGTCACCAGACTGCCCGCCGTAGCCGTGCCCGACACGGTTGGGGTCAAACTCGTCACTACATTACGAGGAGACACGATGCTCACCGTCGGTGGAGCCAGTGCTGTGAATGTCGTTACGTCGGCTACGCTCGCACCACCCGCATTTCGGGAAATAGCTGTGATTGAATTGACACCTGCCGTTACGGTTACGACGCACGAGTAGGTGCCAGCCGCCGTGGCGGTTGCGCTACATAACGTAGCGTTGGTCGGACTTGATAAGGTTACCACACTACCTGGTGTAGCTGTGCCCGATACGGTTGGCGTCAAACTCGTCACCACGTTACGAGGAGACACGATGCTCACCGTGGGTGGAGCTAAAGCCGTGAAGCTGGTCACGCTAGGGGTGCTGGTGCCGCCCTGGTTGCTGGCCACCGCTGTCACCGAAGTTACGCCTGGGCTCACCGTTACCACACACGAGAAACTGCCGCCCGCCGTGGCTGTTGTTGAACACAAAATCGTACTGCCTGGACCATTGATAGTCACCACGCTGCCCGGCGTTGCCGTACCCGATACAATCGGACTTGTTGAGGTCTGTGTATTGCTTGGCGACTGGACGGCTACCGCTGGAGCCCCCACCGCCGTGAACGTTGTGAGGTCGGCCACGCTCACCCCGCCCGCGTTCTGGGACACAGCCGTGATCGAAGTCACCCCCGAGCTCACCGTCACCACACACGAATACGAGCCCGAAGCTGTGGCCGTGGTTGAGCACAGGACTGCGTTGTTAGCCCCCGTCAGGGTCACCAGGCTACCCACCGTGGCCGTGCCCGACACGGTTGGGGTCAAACTCGTCACCACATTACGAGGAGATACGATGCTCACCGTCGGTGGAGCCAAGGCCGTGAATGTCGTTACATCGGCCACACTCGCTCCGCCCGCATTTCGGGAAATGGCTGTGATTGAGTTGACTCCTGCCGTTACGGTTACGACGCACGAGTATGAACCCGAAGCCGTAGCGGTCGTACTGCATAAGGTAGCGTTAGTCGGGCTTGATAAGGTAACCACACTACCCGGTGTAGCCGTGCCCGACACCGTTGGGGTCAGACTGGTCTCAGCGTTCCGAGGTGTTTGAATGGCTACTGTTGGGGACGCCACCGCCGTGAAACTAGTTGTCGCTGGCGTTGGACTCACCCCTAGTGGCGTAATAACGATAGCTGTTAGTGAGTTGATACCTGCCGTAGCACTAATCACGCAAGAATAACTACCACCCGCTGTGGCTGTCGTGGAACAGAGTGTAGCGCTGTTGGCGCCGGTAATAACTACTGTACCTCCTGGAGTAGCCGTACCAGATACGGTTGGCGTTAAGTTCGTTTGTACGTTACGTGGGCTATCAATACTGACACTTGGTGCAGCACTCACGCTTACGGTTGGTGAACAGGCTCCCGTGGCATCTGATGCGCTAACGGTTAGTGTGCGGGTACCAGCACCACCGGTTCCATCATAGGCTATAGGGATGGAAATCGCTGTTTGACTGGTTACAACAGTCAGGGTGATGGATGTTGGCACTGATGTAAAGCCATTTCCCGTAACCGTAACGACAACAGCACCAGGCTGACTAACAGTGATTGGTACGGTTAGCGTACCGGTTGAGGCTGTCCCCGCTACAAATACTCCGACTTCTGTTGCGTTAGCGCAGTTACCAAAGGCGATGGTCCCTTGTGCTACCCGGAAGTTAACCTGCGTACCATTATTGGGGTAACTACTCAATACATTAGTGACGTTGGCGTTAATCGGACCGAAGGCGGCATTATTGGTATCTACGCTACTATCCAAGCCATCTCTGTCAGCATCTGTTCCAGCTACCGCGAGTCCTGCTTCAGTACGATCTGGTCGAGTATCATTATCACTGTCTGTATCTTTATAATCGGGTTGATCAGTACCGTCAGTATTGATAGGCGTTAAGCCGTTTGTCGACGTGTACGCCAGCGGTAAGCCCTGTGCATTAACAGCGGTTATCGCACCTGGGGCAATATAGCCAGCAGTGGTTTGCGCTTCAATATTATCTGGAATACCATCGCCGTCGGAATCCAGATCATATATATCTGGAATTGAATCCCCATCTGTATCGACCAGAGGACCACCTTCTGTATCATCTGTAATACCGTCATTATCATCATCAATGTCGTTTGCGTTCGGGATACTATCACCATCCGTATCCAGAACAGCTACGCAAACTTTATTTGTAAAGGCTATATCACCAGATCCATCGAATGTAAAACCAGCTTCTAAATTCGATGTTCGCAGATTGGAGATACGATAGATAATATCAAATGACGCTATACCAACAAAATTGATTGTTGCGGCAAAGTTGGAAGAATTTCCTGTGCTCTGATTTTGTGTTCCTTGGAAGCGAACAAAGTTGGCATTTGATTCATTCGTTACTGTTACTGTCCCACCTTGCTCTGTCGCATAGGAGAATAGATTTGTTTTCGATATATCAAAAGCCTCTGTTCTGGCATTAGTGTTACTAATGGCAATTAAATCGAGATCTCCTATCGTTAACGAAGCCTGCACCGGAACAGGAGTATTCGTTCCGGTTCTAACAAATGACCAACGAACAGTTGCAGTAGCGCTGTTTGGAGCCGTAGCTGTCCCAGAATTACCCGTTAATAAGAACTGAGCATCATTTCCTACGTTTGTAAACTCTACTCCTGCGTATGTACCACCAATCACTTGGCCTATAATATCAACCTGCAGACCATTGAGCGTAGCTACATTAGTATAGCGTGCTATTGGGTTTGTAGTAGTACCGGTTATTACTGGTGTACCAAACGTAAACGCAGTAAAGCCATTTTGCCCCGCTGTTGGACAGGGAGCAACTGCAATATCCACTGTAGCCGAAGCCGTTGTTGTACAACCATTTGCGTCGGTTACGGTAACTGTGTAAGTACCTGGATTAACACCCGTTATATTTTGCGCTGTGCTGCCGTTACTCCATGCATACCTATAAGGAGAACGTCCGCCCGACACGGTCAGGTTTACAGCACCATCTGCTGAAGTGGCGCCTGTAGCATTCACTGCCGTAGCGGTAGCCGTTAACGTTGGAAAGAGTGTAAACGGATAAAGAATCTGCGTGGTGTTAGCAACGCTCAGCAAACTACTAACGGTAATCTGCACCCGGTTAAATGGTTTTGTTGTTGTCAGTGCAACGGCTGGTTGTGTACCAAGAATGGGCGTAAGCAGATTTAACGATAGTAGATTACTTCCTCCACTCTGCTCCTGCTGGGTACCATTCAGATAAGTAGTTACCGTTATTGCATTCAGTAAACTTGCACTGATCGCACTTCCTGAGTTACTTAGAACAAAACCAACCGTAGTACTGGCAGGTAATGTCTCGCCTGCTCCAACAGTAATCTGTCCACCACCACCAAGTACGCCAACAAACGTACTAACAGTTGCGGAGTTGTTTACGCTAGGGTTATCGATCAGGTTACCCGGGTTCGTTACGGTTCCAGGAACCAACCCAACTCCACCTGACGATACAATGGTAGCTGCGAAGTTGTTAGTCGTGAGCGTTCGGTAGTTACAGGCAGTTGTCTGCGCCTGTCCCTGTGTCAACGATAACAGAAGCACCAGCAGCGAACCGATAATGGTGGCTACCGGCTTCCATCGGTTCATACCGGCAGTCAGTCCCATTACCAATAACAAATTCCTCAGGGGAGAGAGCTCTCTCCATGAGGATCGTGACAGAATAAATTTAGACGTACAGTAAACGGTTGATTCCATAAATTGGATCTAAAAGTGAATGGCTCAAGAATTACCTTTCAACGAGAAATTTCCGATGCGTCCCGGGCAGGCTTACTCCGGCACTAACTCGCTAAGTGCACTAATTGGTTAATAATGTTTACTTGTGATAGCTAGAACATACGAATCCTGTCCTTATTTCCATATAAGGCCATTTCAAGTACTCTAACTATACCTTGGATTTCATTTTGATTACAACAGAGATATGACTTCAGGCGATCTTGCGACCTAAGAGTTGGTATCTACGCTAGGTATTCCCCTCTGCTGTTTGCAGAAACTATGCCAATGAGCGTTTTTTCTAGCGTTGCGATACACATTACCCAGAAGCATGAGGGGATTTATTAAGTCGTGTAGCGATTTCTATCTTTGCCCTGCTAAGGCTTCTTTTGTAACAAAAAGTGAGCCATTCTCTGCCTGCTAGTGCCTACTTTCGAGGTCATCTCAGCGACATGAACTTTATCGATTTTTCAGGAAGGCGGACAAAACGGATGGATTTTTAATTTCCCCTGTAGGTGCAGTCAATTATCAGTTGATTGCGCCTATATATATCCTATATATATACGGTATAAACACAGTTGTACTCCTTTGCCAAGCGGCATCTTCTTAGTGAACATTTTCATCTTTCTTCATATAAAATGACAATCCGTGAGACAGCTGGAACTTTACACTATGTCTTCTAGTTAACACTGTTATAAAAAGTAACTAAGAGCAAGAAATTAGCTATCCCGATGCCCATTATCAAGAAAATTAGTGCAGCTGATTATTCACCTATTGCTGATTTGATTACGTATCGGGCATTACCGACCCGCTCAGTTGAGTACGTTGATCCTTTCTTGTTCCTAAATCATCACGGTCCGCAACACTACCCACCGCATAACAACGGCCTTCCTTTTGGACCGCATCCACACCGCGGTATGGAAACCGTTACGTTTATTATTGACGGTGACATTGCTCACAAAGACAGCAGCGGCCATGAAAGCGTTATCGAAGCGGGTGGGGTTCAGTGGATGACAGCCGGTAGCGGCCTGATTCACGCCGAGGTTTCATCCGATCAGTTCATAGAAGAAGGCGGTCAGCTGGAAATCCTACAATTGTGGCTCAATTTGCCAGCCCGGTCTAAAATGACCAACCCTTTCTATAAAGGGCTTCAGCGGGCTGACATTCCCCGTATAAAGCTGGATGGAGATCGGGTGACGGTCAATCTGATCTCGGGCGATTGGGATGGGCAAGCAGCAGCGTTCACTTCCGATACGGGAGTAGCCTTACGCACCATTTCCTTCCAGCCCGGAGGCCAGCTGACTGTTACTATTCCGGAAGGGCATTCTCTCTTTTTTTACGTTATCCGTGGGGCTCTTGACGTGAATGGAACATTGGTAAAAGCACTTCATCTCGCTCAGTTCGATCAGGCTGGAGGAGACTTAACCATCCAGGCCGACCAGGAAAGTATTCTGTTACTAGGCCACGCCGAACCATTGAATGAACCCGTGGTCGCACAGGGTCCTTTTGTGATGAATACCCAGGCTGAGATCACGCAGGCCTACGACGATTACCGAAAAGGCAAATTCGGAAGCTGGTCGCACTAATACTACCTAACCTGATAATCAATTATTTATCCATCATGGATGTAGAAATCTGGAGTGACGTCATGTGCCCTTTCTGCTACATTGGCAAGCGGAAGTTTGAGCAGGCACTTAACCAATTTCCGAACCGGGACGATATCCGGATCATCTGGAAAAGTTTTCAACTCAATCCGGATATGCAGACGGATCCGGAAACGTCGATCAACCAGTATCTGGCCAACGTAAAAGGCTGGAGCCTGGAACAAGCCGAACAAATGAACGATCGCGTAACAGCAATGGCTCGGGAAGTGGGTTTGACATATCGCTTTGACAAAGCGGTAGTCGCAAACTCCTGGGATGCCCATCGGCTTATTCAACTAGCCAAACAACACGGTCTGGGTGATGCCGCCGAAGAACGTCTGTTCAAAGCTTACTTTACTGAAGGACGTAATACGGCCGACCACACTACCCTTCTGGAACTGGGGACCGATATTGGTCTGGAAGCCGATGAAATTACGGCAATGCTATCCAGTGATCAGTACGGACAGGCCGTTGATCAGGACTTGTACGAAGCTCGTCAGATTGGCGTTCGGGGCGTTCCCTTTTTCGTGCTGAATCACAAATACGCCGTATCTGGTGCGCAGCAACCGGAAACCTTTCTGGGTGCACTGCAAACAGCCTGGTCAGAACTCCCCCAAAAAACCGTCCTGGACAGTGAAGGACCTGCCTGTGCTCCGGACGGCTCCTGCGAATTACCAACTACATAATCTATATCAACCAATTTTTACCAAATCCAACTATGGAATTACTTGATGCCATGAACTGGCGGTATGCGGCCAAACGTATGAATGGCAAAACCGTACCCGAAGAAAAAATAAACACAATCCTGGAAGCCATTCGCCTGTCGGCTTCTTCCGTGGGGCTACAGCCCTATAACGTGATTGTTACGGATAGCCACGAGCTGAAAGGTAAAATTCATCAACTGGCCTGCCCACAACCACAGATTGTAGAAGGGTCGCACGTATTGATTTTTGCGGCCTGGTCATCCGTGGAAGCTGAACACATCGATAAATACATTCAGCTGATTGCCGACACGCGTAAAACCGCCGTTGAGTCGCTGACGCCCTTTGCCGACTCGATCAAAGGCAATATACTCAACATGCCCGTTGAACAGCGGTACAACTGGGCTGCCCGTCAAGCCTACATCGGTCTGGGATCTGCCCTGATCGCAGCTGCGGTAGAAGAAGTAGACGCTACCCCAATGGAAGGTTTCAACGCCCAGGCGTTGGATGAACTGCTGGATCTGAAAGCCAAAGGCTTACAAAGCGTATCTGTACTGGCGTTAGGGTATCGGGATGCTGAGAATGACTTCCTGGCCAAGGCTCCTAAAGTAAGACGGCCCGCCGAAGATTTCTTCCTAGAAATGGCCTAGTCTCTGGCGATTAGCAATAAGCCAGCACGTCAACGTGCTGGCTTATTACGTTTAAGCCGGTTCAATATGTATCAGAACATCATAAACAGCAGGTTTCGCTTTCAGAATTGCGTCTTTGACAGCGTGAGCAATGGCATGGCCCTCTGTAACTGTCAACTGCCCGGGAACCAATACGTGCAGATCGACGAAAAATTCGAAGCCGGTTTTTCGCACTCTGAATTTGTCGATCCCCTGCACTTGCGGTACGCTCATCGCCAAAGCTTCCAGTTCCTGCTGCCAGTCACCAGCGGGTACTTCATCCATGATTTCGCCAAACGATGGGCGGAAAATGGCATAGGCATTGTAAACAATAAAGCCTGATGCTAGCAGCGCAGCCCAGTCGTCAGCACTTTCATAACCAGGGCCACCAATCAGGGCAATGCTGATCCCAACAAAGGCCGTCAGGGATGTAACGGCATCGCTGCGGTGGTGCCAGGCGTCGGCCTTAACGGCGTTACTGTCGACTTCATCGCCTACTTTAGCTACCCGGCGAAACAAAATTTCCTTAACAACAACGACAGCCGCCAACACGATCAACGTAAAGGGAGCTGGTGTTTCGTGAGGCTCCTGAATGTGCTGAATACTTTGTACAGCAATCAGAATAGCTGCGCCAACCAGCGCCATCGAGACCACAATCGCGGCCAATGGTTCAGCCTTACCGTGACCATAGGGATGGTCCTGGTCAGGCGCTTTGGCAGCCGTACGCAGTCCAATCCACACGAATAGTGACGTCAGGATGTCTGTTGCTGACTCCATGGCATCAGCCAGCAGCGCGTAGGAGTTACCAAACCAGCCAGCTAATCCTTTCGCCAGCACCAAACCGGCGTTGACCAGTATACCGACAAGGGTTGTTTTCTCTCCTCGTTTCGCTTTATGTGGTTCCAGGGGCTTTACTTCCATGCAGTTCTGTCATCAGGACCTGTTTTGTCAACAAACAAAAACCAATTCTGAATAATTGACCAACTTTAGGCAAAATGACTTTCTGACGGTACAATTTTGGGGGCTTCGTCACTCTGAGTAATTGTGTAGCTAAATCCTTTCTGTACCGAATAGGCGCCAACCTCGCCCTGTTTGTTAACAGCGATAAAACCTACCTGAAACGTTTTGGCCTTCTCCGGGTTGATTTTGATGATCCGCTCAACGGCACGCTTGCAGGCTTCCTTCGGCGACAAACCCGAGCGCATGCCTTCAACGACGAGGTGAGTTCCGCAAGTCCGGATAACTTCTTCGCCCTGCCCTGAGCAGGTAGCAGCGCCAACTTCATTATCGACGTAAAGGCCAGCCCCAATAATTGGCGAATCGCCAACCCGACCGCGTAATTTAAACGCCATTCCACTGGTGGTACACATCCCTGACAGGTTACCCGCGCCGTCCAGTGCAATCGTTCCCATGGTATCGTGGTTCGGCGTCCCATCGTCAAAGTAGGAAGGCGCGAACGGACCACCTTTTTTGCCCGACGGCTTCTGATTCTCAATATTGATGATCGGCTTGTATTCCGATTTTTTCAACCACTCTTTGTAGGTCTTTTCAGCATCGGTCGAAAGTTTTTCGGGCTCCTGCTTAAAGCCGTTAGCCAGCGCGAACTGGAGCGCTCCTTCCCCGGCCAACATAACATGGGGGGTTGTTTCCATCAGCTTGCGCGCCACCGAAACAGGGTGCTTAATGTGCTCCAGAAAGACGACAGATCCACAATTGTATTTGTCGTCCATGATGCAGGAATCCAACGTAACATAGCCGTCCCGATCCGGGTTTCCACCCAGACCAACGCAACAACTGATATCGTTCTCGATAGCAATACCGGCCTGTTCAACCGCATCCAGTGCGCGTCCTCCTTTCTTCAGTACGGGCCAGGCCGCACCATTAGCAATAGTACCGCTGTCCCAGGTCGAAATAACGAGGGGTTTATTGGCTGCCACAGCACGGGCTGTCGTACGGGCGAAGGTTTCGGTAAGGCTGGTGAAAGGTACGGCTAAAGCACTCCAGCGAAGAAAAGACCGTCTTGATGACATAGTTAAAAGGTGGTTAGCGTCGACTATTCGTACACTCAGTTAGACAATTTACAACGCGGATTTGATGTGCGTTGGTAACGTAAACGGAAGTGTCTGTTTTTGCAAAATAACTATAAATTGAGGGGTTTACGCATAAAAACACCGGTGAAGTCGTAGCTTTAAACTGTCAAGTTTATTCACGGAACTGACTCACGAAATATTCTTTGCTTGTTTTCTGGAGTTTGATCGGCTCCATAACGCTTCCTTAACACCGTTAATTAGCTTATTTCCATGAAAAAGAAGTGCATCACCGCTTTAGTACTCGTATCAGCTCTGGCCGTTGCTCAGCATGGCTTTGCTCAGAGCGGGCCCTTTACGCTGCAAGGGAAACTTGGCACGACGAAAGCTCCTGCCAAAGCTTATTTACGCTATATGGCTAAAGGAGCCACGCAGATGGACTCGGCTCTGGTCAGTAACACGGGTACGTTTGAATTCAAGGGTACTGTCGACGAACCCCACCAGGCCACTCTGCTTGTTGATAAACTGGGAACGGGTTTTAGCCGGAGCCGGCCCACTCCGGCCACGGGTATCTACCTGGAGCCAGGCACCATTGCTGTTATTAGCCCCGATTCGCTGAACAACGCCGTTGCCAGCGGAACGACCCTGAATACCGACAACCACAAGCTAAAAACGCTGCTGAAGCCGGCCACCGACCAAATGGCGGCTTTGATGAAAGAATACCGGTCAGCAACGCCTGAACAGCGTCAGTCGAAAGAGTTTGAAGCCAGCATCGACAAGCGGTACGAAGCCATTCAGGCGGATCAGAAAGTCTTCTTTAAACAGTTCATCCAGGCTAATCCGAAGAGTCTGGTGAGTCTGGATGCGTTACGTTCCTATGGTGGCTCCTTTCCGGAGTACAACGAAGTAGAACCCCTGTTTTCTAGCCTATCAGCGGATATTAAAAACACGCAGATGGGACAGTCGTACGCTAAGATGCTGACAGCCGTTAAGCAAACTTCGATTGGCGCCGTTGCCCCCGATTTTACGCAGGCTGATACGCTGGGTAAGAACGTGGCGCTGCACGATTTCAAAGGCAAATACGTACTGGTTGATTTCTGGGCGAGCTGGTGTGGTCCCTGCCGGGCCGAAAATCCAAACGTCGTTAAGAATTTCAACGACTTCAAAGACCGTCAGTTTACCGTATTAGGCGTATCGCTGGACCGGCCTAACGCTAAAGACGCGTGGATCAAGGCTATTCACAAAGATAATCTGACCTGGACGCACGTATCTGACCTAAAATTCTGGGATAACGAAGTAGCTAAAATGTACGGTATTCGCGCCATTCCGCAGAATTTCCTGATCGGGCCCGACGGTAAGATCCTGGCGAAAAACATCCGTGGCGAAGAACTCGGCAAAAAGTTAGCGGAGCTGCTCCCGGCGAAATAAGAAAAGGATAGACGTAAGCATAAAGACAAGAGAGGCAAGACGTAAGAGAAGAGACTAGCGCGACTTGGTCTTTTCTCCTACGTCTTGCCTCTTTTCTTCCCATCTCTTTATCAGTGCCGCTCCACCCCTATCTGCTCACACCAGGGCAGCACAACGCAGGTTGAACAATGGGGTAACGTGCCGGTGCAAATGTGTTTTCCAAACGGCATCAGTAAGCGATTAATATCAACCCACTGCTCACGGGGCACTATCACCTCCAGTTTCTTCAGCGTCTGCTCGGGTTGTTTCGTTTGCACGTATCCCCAGCGGTTCACAACCCGATGCACGTGCACGTCGACGCTAATAGCGGCCTGCCCCGTGGCGACGCCCAGCGCCAGATTGGCACATTTGGGTCCAACACCTTTCAACGAAATCAGCGTCGCAAAATCAGCGGGTAGCGTACCACCAAATTCATTAATAATTCGGTCGGCGATACCGTGCATGGTGTATGCTTTCTGATCCGGATAGGTCGTTCCGTATAGCAGCTCGGTTAACGCCGGAATATCCAGCGCCAGTAACTGTTCGGGGGTTCGTGCTTTCTCAAAAAGCCGTAGCGAAACGGGAATGGTCGTTTCGTCCAGCGTCCTGATCGAAATGATGCAGGAAATTAACTGTTCGAAAAGCGTATCGTATCCCCGCTCGGCCAGCTCGAACATAGCCGCTTTGGGATAGGGCTGAATGGCTTTTTCAATTTCACGCAGAACGAGATTAAGGTCAAAATCAGCTTTCATAACGGAGAGTGTTGACGCAGACGAAAATCATTCAGCTGCGTCAACATGACTGCCAAATCAATCAAACTGTTTTATCAGGCCTGCACAATCACCAGTTCAACCCGGCGATTTTCGGGTCTCTCCTTCACAGATCGGTTCGTATTGATGGGTCGCGAAGGTCCATAGCCAACCGTTTCAACCCGATCACTGTCGATTCCTTTTGACACAAGATATCGCTTCACTTCGTCTACCCGGTTACGCGACAGCTCGACATTGGCATCGAAATCACCAACAATGTCGGTATGTCCTTCCAGCTTAATACGCATGGTGGGATTATCCTGCATGATGCCCACCAGCCGGTTCAGCTCAGGATACGATTCTGGTTTCAGATCGAATTTCGATACGTTGAAATAAATGTTTTTCAGCGTGATCCGGGCACCGGCTTCAATCGGAACCAGGTCAAAATCGCGCGTTACGTTCACCCGATTTGTCGCCAGCGTATCACTTTGACTGAAGTAGCCCTTTGCTGACGCCGTGACAACGTAAACGCCCCGCGTTTCAATTGGAATGGAATAGTTACCCGACGGAATTTCGCTTCGTATCGAGTCGGCGGGTTCATCACCAGTCACCTCCGCCCCCGAAATAAGCCGATACATCAGCGTAGCCTGTACTGGGTCTTTAGTTTTAGCATCACGCGTTACGCCCTTGATCGCAATAGACGCAGGTGCCGGAGCAACCTCTGGCTTGGGGGCAGGTGCTGGCTTTGCTGGCATCGTACGAGGTTGGGCTCTGGGTTGATTTCTAGGCTGCGTCTGTGCGGTTTGTGGAGCGCGCTGGGCGTAGGGCTTCTTAGCCGGATTAATAATGTGAACACCCCAGAAGTTGAAGCAGGTATATGCTCTCGAATCTTTACATTCGAACAAGTCAAATACTGTATAGCCAGGATCAATACGTTCGAAATAGGCGACAAAGTCCACCTGTTCGCCAGGGGCTACGTACCGACGTGTTTCAGCAGGTATATTCTCTGCTCGAATCAGCTTATACGAACGTTCGCCTTGGTTCACATACAATTTTGTACTTGGCTGGAATCCAATATTACCTCTTTCCCATCGTAGAAATTGCATGTAAACAACCGTATACTCCTTTGTAAGTTCGACTCGCTGAATGGTAACGTCGGGGTCGTTGACATCCTCAACCCGCGGATTTGGTGTGGCATACTGCACCTGAGCGTACAAGCCAGGAGCAGCAAAAAGCAGTATAAGAAAAAAGAGAAACCGGTTCATCGTCGTTGTTTAACAAGGGGTTATTACTTACTAAACGTTTGACAACGACTTGTAGTTTTGGGTTTAATCGACCCGCTTTCATTAGTCCAGAAGCACTACTTTCCAGCCCAAAACAGCAGAGGCAACCTATGTAGGTTGCCTCTGCTGTTTATTACGTTCACATTCTTTCTACTGGTACCCCTGGTTCTGCACCAGAGCGGGATTCGTTGTGATCTCCCGCAGCGGTATTGGATAAATCAGCCGTGAATCGTTCCAGTTCAGCGACCCAACCCGGTTGCGCGTTCGCTTAATATCATGAATCAGCGTGCCTTCAAATGCTAACTCAATCCGGCGTTCGCGCAGAATCTCCGCTATTGTCAGTTGTGCCTGGGTTATGGCGCCTAACCCAGCCCGCGACCGGATCAAGTTAATATCCGCTAACGGCGTAGCACCGACGCTTGTTCCAGCCCGGAAGTTAGCTTCGGCCCGGGTTAGGTACATTTCAGCCAGTCGGAAAAGCTGAATGTTACCGTATTGATTGACATATTTATACGTCCGGATTAAGCCTTGTCCGTCCAGGTAGAAATAGTCCTCACTTCCCCGAGCATCGTCGGTTTCTACCTGGGAGAAAAAGTTTTCTGAAATCTCGATGTCGCCACGCCCTCCTACTTCTGATGAACCGTAAAACGTGTTTAAATCGTTGGTTCCATCCTGATCGGTGATCTGAATCGCGAAGATTGTTTCGGGCGTGTTGACACCGTTCAGAAAAGTCCGCAGATCAAACACGCTATTAGCCGTCACCAAGCCAAATTTTTGGCGACCAATGACTCGGTTGGCCGCACTGGCTGCGTTTGCATAATCTGCTTTTTGCAGGTACACCCGAGACAGTTGCGCTGACGCAGCACTTTTGGTTGCAAAGAAGCCGTTAGTTCCGTCGTCCGGCAGATTGGTCTCAGCCTGGCCGAGATCCTGAATTATCTGATTATACACAGCGACGACCGTATTTCGGCCTATGTTGCTGGTACCATCGATCTGCACGGTTGGCGTGGTTACAATTGGTACGCCCAAATTAACATTGGCGTCGCCATCGCCCCAGGGCCTCGCGAAGAAGCGTACCAGTTCAAAATACATTGATCCCCTAATGAATTTAGCTTCAGCTTCGATCCGGGCACGGCTGCTGGAAGTTGCCAGATTCAGGTTGGCTAATACCGTGTTACAGATATTAATTACCCGGTACGCTTCCGACCAGGTCAAGGCAACCTGATTATTATTGGTTACGATGGTCTTCGTGTATATCTGTAGGGGCTCCGTAAAGGTTCCTCCCCAGATTACATCACCATTATTAGGCGACGTTCCCAGCAGTTCTCCGTCGCGTTGCAAATCACCACCGTAGAGATATATGCTGCTTAACGCATCATAAGCACCAACCAGCGTTAACTGTAGATCGGCGGCAGTCAACAATGCCTGCTCCGTCCTAACTGTCGTAGCGGGCTCAATATTTAATTTATTGTCGCACGAGGTCAGCCATAAGGATACCGACATTGTCGACAGGAGGATAATAGAATACTTTGTTTTCATCACGTCTTAAGTTGTCGGTTAGAATCCAATTTGCAGTCCCCCAACGATCGTGCGTGGTTGTGGTGCAGAGTAGAAGTCAACTCCCAGATTCACGGGGTTGCCTTGAAAGGCGTCGGCATTAACTTCAGGATCCCAGCCGGTGTATTTCGTAAACGTCAGCAAATTCTGGCCTGTTACGTATACGCGTACTCGATTCAGACCAACACGATTGATAATTGATTTGGGCACACTGTAACCGAGCGTGACTGTCCGTAGGCGTACGTAATCGCCCCGCTGCAAATACCGTGACGACTCCCTTGTTCCATTACCTAAAAGCAAACGAGCCTGAGGCACGTTGGTAACGTCACCAGGTTTCTGCCAACGTCTCATCTGATCAACCGTTTGGTTATCAAATCCATTGCTGGCATTAGCGGACTGGTATTGGCCGGCTCCGTTATAGATATAGTTGCCAAATTGGCCCTGAAATAGGAAACTTAGGTCAATTCCTTTGTAGCCAAACGTGTTGGTAACCCCACCCGTAAACGTTGGGACTGGGCTGCCTAATGGAACGAACGTAGCCGCATTGTAGTCATTTGTTGTCGAGCGTTCGCGGTTGCCGTTACCTAAGTCCCGGTTTGTATAGTACAATGCATCACCATTTTGCGAATCAACGCCCGCATATTCTGGCCCGACAAACACGCCAATTGGTTGCCCTTCCTGCGCCCGGTTAAGAAAATTACCGATAACCGTTGTTCCACTTAGATTCGTGACGATGTTTTTGTTGTAGGCAACGTTCAATGAGGTAGTCCACCGGAAATCACCCACCAGGTTTTGCGAGTTGAAGACAAACTCAATCCCTTTGTTCTGCATGTTGCCAACGTTCCGAAGTTGTGTCCGGTATCCAGTTGAACCGGGGACGTTTACGTTCAGTAGCAAACCGCTCGTGTTCTTTTGGTAGAAATCAATCTCCCCCGTAATCCGATCGTTTAAGAATCCGTATTCCAGCCCGATGTCCGTCTGTAATGTTTTCTCCCAGGTTAGGTTCGGATTGGCCAATTGAACGGAAACCTGACCAGGTACCCCGGCATAGGTAACAGCCGAGTAAAGAGCCTGGGAGTTGAAGTTCCCAATCTCCGCGTTACCTGTCAGGCCGTAGCTGGCTCGTAGTTTTAATAAGCTCAATACTTTTATATTCTGCAGGAACGGCTCCTTCGTGATAATCCAGCCAGCCGAGACAGCAGGGAATACGCCGTATTTGTTACTAACTCCAAACCGGGATGAACCATCAACCCGAGCGGACAGACCGACAAGATACCGATCATCAAAGCGGTAGTTTGCCCGGGCAAAATACGATAGGAAGCTAAAGCGCGTCTCTATTCCGTCGCCACCAGTAATTCGCCCAGCAGACGTAATTTGTTTGTAAGCGTTACTCGGAAATTGCTGACCTACTACCGCTCCCGTGTTCGTTCGTGACTCCTGATAAGACATGCCCAGCGTACCATCGACAGCGTGTTTCTCCGCTAATGTTTGACCGAACGTAAAGTAGTTGTTTGTCGTATAATTCGTAACCTGCCGGAACGAGTTGGTTCCTATTCCGTTTGGTGCTCCCGTATTTCGGACAGTCTCCCGTCCGAAGTACTCTTCTTCCTGCTGCGCCAGCAGATCCGTACCAAACTCAGTTCTAAATGATAAGCCCGGTAGAATCTTGTAATCTGCAAAGGCATTGCCAATCACCCGATATATCCGCGCTTGAATAGAGCCAAAGTCACGGTTCAGCAGCGGGTTGTAATACAGGGTGTAGTCACCACTCAACTGATTTGTACGGGGATCGATTACCGGCGTTAATGGAGGCAGCGCTACGATCTGGATGGGGGTCGAGAAGGTATTATCGTCCGCCACCCGGTCGTTAATCGAATGCGTCAGGTTGAAATTAACACCTATTGTCAGCTTATCGGTAGCGCTGTGCTCCAGGTTGGCGCGTGCTCCTAATCGACGAAACCGGTTTTTGATCAGAATACCGTTCTGATCGAAGTACTGCCCCGAGACGAAAAAGCGCGTTTTAGCATCACCACCCCGTGCACTTATATCGTATTGTTGCGATGGTGCCCGCTGAAACGCTTCCCGCTGCCAGTCGGTGTTGTACAGAGGATTTGCTCCTTGCCAACCAGCCGAATTACCAGCAGCAAACCGGTTGAATGTATTGTTTAACGTAACTCCTGATGGTAGCTCCCCCAAACTGATCGTATTCGCCAGGGCTTCGTTAAATAGCTCGACGTATTGCTGTGTATTTAACCATTGCCGCAGATGCGTCGGAGAGCTAGAGCCAGCCTGGGCAGATGCCTCGAAAACGGTCTTCCCGACTCTACCTTTCTTGGTCGTGATCAGCACAACCCCGTTGGAAGCGCGAGCCCCATAGATAGCCGCTGCCGATGCATCTTTCAGTACCTCCAGCGACTCAATGTCATTTGGATTTATGTCAGCAATTGGGTTGGTAGGGGCACCTGTTGACGTTGACTGATCGGACGACGTAAGCGGGATACCATCAATTACGTAGAGTGGCTGGCTGCTGGCGGTCAGCGACGATGCGCCCCGCACCCGAATCTGGATACCCTGACCGACCTTTCCGTTCAGCGAGGTTACCTGTACCCCCGCCAGTTTACCCTGGAATGCCTGCTCGACGCTCGGCACCGGAATATTCTCGATCTCCCGCGCTGACACTTTGGCTATGTTACCGGTCAGGTTACGCTTTGACTGAGCACCGTAACCGGTTACGACAACCTCATCCAATGAGCGAGTATCATTGCTCATCACTACGTTCACTGTTGTCCGATTGCCAACGTTGACTTCCTGCGTCTCCACACCTACGAAACTGAAAACTAACGTTCCGATATTATCGGGCAGTACCAGTGAATAATTACCCTCAGCGTCAGTCTGCGTTCCGCGGGTCGTTCCCTTTGCTACAACCGATACACCAGGTAGCACATTACCGTCTTCGGCCGCCGTGACCTTCCCGGTTACCCGTCGTTCCTGGGCTAGGACATTATTTGTTATAGCGCACGCAATCACGACTATAAACAGTAAAAAACATCTCATAGATAAGTATTTTACGTCTGTGAAGCAGCCAAAGTAAGAGCTAAAGTTTGTTCGAGCAACATAGCCACAGAATAATAATTTATTTCGTTATTCTGTAGTCCAAAGCCATTGATTTGCTGACCAGACGCACCAAAATCACCTGTTCAATTAAACAGGTGTTAGCCCCTTTTTAGGACTTTTTTTTCGTACGTCTACTGGCAAGTAAATGCCCACTAAACAGTGGGGCTTCAGGCTGAAGCGGCAAGCGACAGAGACTGCTCAATTTGGGTTGCCATTTGCCGGGTGTGCTGGTAGCCAATCCGAAATAGCTCGCGCGACTTACTGATGTCGGTTGGGCTGTAACCAATCAGTTCGGTTGGCTCGATCAGAATCTGACACTGCCGGAATTTCTCGCGGGTCTTGCTCTGAACCGCCAGGATTAAGCTACGCTCGATTACCCCCCGCATGGATCGAATGGGGCGAGCCAGACCGAAGGGGTTACAGTGGGAACCAATCATGATATCCACCTTATTTTCGATGACATCAGACGGCAAGTTATTTAATACTCCCCCGTCGACGTATTGCCGCTTGTTGATCAGCATGGGCTCGAAAATACCGGGCAAACAACAGGACGCTAGTACAGGTCGAATCAGCTCACCCTGCTCGAAGACCACTGGTATGCCGTCGGTCAAATCAACCGCGACAACATGGAGCGGAATCTGTAGTCCCTCGAAACTATCGTGTGGGATAAATTTTTTGTACAGATCAATGGCCGTGTCAATGCGTAACAATCCCATCCGGTTCCAGGCCGGGCGCAGGTGCCGCATGAATGACGACGTTTCAATTATCTTCAGGCTTTCGTCGGGAGAATACCCATTGGCAACGAGCGCTCCCGCGATGGCTCCCGCACTAGTCCCCGAAATCTGGTTGAACTGAACGCCCATTTCCTGCAGGGCTTTCATCACACCCAGATGGGCGATTCCCCGTGCTCCTCCACCCGATAACGCGATTCCAATTGTTGCCATAATCCTGCTGTTCTCGTAAGATTAACGACTCGTTTTGTGCTTTAGTTTAGCTACGTCGCTTCCCTACAGAAACGTTGCCAGTGCACCTATGTCGCGTAGTCTAACCCCTTTATCTGTGTGCATTACCGTAGCCGCTTCCACCACTGGGTCGTGTTCAAACACCAGAATCCAATCGTCGTCGGCGGCCCGCTGGAGCAACTGTGCTTTCTCGTCCATACTCAGTAATGGACGAACATCGTAACTCATTACGTACGGCAGCGGCACATGCGCCGACGACGGAATCAGATCGGCAACGTAGGCGACGGTCCGACCGCCAATGCGAAATACGGTCAGGGTCATTTTTTCCGTGTGTCCATCTACGTAGATTAGTTCGACGGTTTCAAACGGGAAGGGGTCCTCATCCAGAAAGCTGAGTTGGCCGCTTTCCCGCAGAGGCAGAATGTTTTCTGACAAGAAGGAAGCTTTTTCGCGCGGATTAGGCTCAATGGCCCATTGCCAATGAGCGGAGTGCACCCAGTACGTTGCGTTCGAAAACGTAGGTCTTAATTGATCGTCAGTTCGCTGAACGGCTCCGCCTACGTGGTCAAAATGCATGTGGGTCAGCAGTACGTCGGTTACGTCGGTCAAATCATAGCCAGCCGCCCGGATAGAACCGTGCAAGGATCCAGAGCCATGCAGATCATAATGGCTGAAAAACTTAGCATCCTGTTTACCACCAATACCCGTGTCGACCAGCAACAGCCGTCCGTCCGATTCGTACAGTAGGCAACGCATGGCCCAGGCACATCGGTTTCGGTCATCGGCGGGATTGAGTTTATTCCAGAGTGGCTTGGGAACCACGCCAAACATGGCGCCCCCGTCAAGCTTGAATAATCCGGTATCGAGCGATTGTAACATGCAATAAATTTTTGTAAATATCCGCTAAAGTTAGACCGCCAAGGCCCTGTTTTTGTTCTTATTGTATTGAGCCTTTAGGGCCTTTTAAAAACCTAAACAGAACGGCTCCGTCATTTCGATCAAAAGAAGTGACGGGCCCCGTCTTCGGCCGGGATGACAGAACCGTTCATCTTTTCTACTGCATGAAACGTATCGTACACAAGCACCCCCTGGCCATCCGATGGTTTCACTGGATTAACTTTCCAGTGTTGTTCGTCATGATCTGGAGCGGCCTGCTCATTTACTGGGCTTATGACCCGTATAAAATTCAGATCGGTGATTACGTACTGTTTTCGTTTTTTCCGGATGGTTTTTATAAAGCCTTGAACGTACCGTTCCGGCTAGCCGACGGTATGGCCTGGCACTGGGTGTTTATGTGGGTTTTCATTGCCAACGGAATCCTGTATATTCTTTATACGTTCATTTCGGGTGAATGGCGTCACTTAATACCTAACCGGCATTCTTTCCGGGAGGCTATTCAGGTAACACTTTATGACTTCGGCCTTCGTAAAACCCAGCCCCCCTTCGTTAAGTACAACGGCGCGCAGAAGATCGCTTATTTTACCGTTATGCTCATGGGTATCGGATCAGCCGTAACGGGTTACGCGATTTATAAGCCAGCCCAGTTCAGCTGGTTGACCGCACTGCTGGGTGGCTACGAAGCGGCCCGGCTTGAGCATTTCGTCTTAACCATTGGTTTTGTTCTCTTTTTCGTGATTCACATCTGGCAGGTTATTCGGGCGGGCTGGCAGAATTTTCAGTCGATGGTAACCGGTTTTGAAGCCGTTAAACCAAACGACCCTGACCGACCACTCATCGAAGAAAAACCCGCGGATACGCCTACCCAACCCATTGCCTCATGAGCCAACCAACCGAACCAAACTTACCGCAGGAAGATCTGCCCGAGTCGACAATTCGTCGGCGAGTGCTTAAATCATTTGGCTGGTTCACTCTAGCAGCCGCCGTGCCCGTTGGTATTTATGAATGGATTACCAACAGTCCTAAACTAAGGGGGGTAAAAAAGCCCTTACGTTACGTTCTTGACGCCAATGAAACGGTATCCCGGACGTATTTCAGCACGAACCACCTCGTCCGTACGTACGCCCCAACCAAAGCCGTTAAAATGGCTCGCGTGAACGGCTACGACGGCTTAAGAAGTGCCATTCCGGAGGATTGGAAACTCCAGATAGACCGCTCTGGTCAGGAGCCGCTTTACCTGACTATGGACGACATCAAGGCGTTGCCTAAGCAGGAGATCGCGTACGATTTCAAATGTATTGAGGGATGGAGCCAGATTCAGCACTGGGGTGGCGTTCGGCTGTCTGATTTTCTGGAGAAATACAAACTGGGAACCCGCAGTGGAAACGTACCCAACCCGGACAACACAGACGATCTGTACAGCTACATCGGTATGGAAACGCCGGACAAGGGGTATTACGTTGGTATTGACATCGAAAGTGCCATGCACCCGCAGACGCTACTAGCCTACGAGTTGAACGGACAGCCTATCAACTCGCAGCATGGCGCGCCATTACGGTTGATTATTCCGGTTAAATACGGCGTCAAAAACCTGAAGCGGATTGGCCGGATCTTTTTCTCCGACGAACGTCCACGCGATTTCTGGTTTGAGCGGGGTTACGATTATTACGTAGGTCTCTAATTGATCTTTATATGAAGAAGAGTATTGTCAGCCTGCTTATTGGTCTGGCGGCTCTGTTATCGATGACGGCGTCAACCAGACCAGCTCCCCAGCCTGTGGTGGTGCTGGAGCTATTTACGTCGCAGGGATGTTCCAGCTGTCCACCCGCTGATCAGATTCTACGCGAACTTACCCAGCAGGACAGCTACGCTGGCAGGAAAGTCTACGGGCTCTCGTTCCACGTTGACTACTGGAATCGCCTGGGTTGGCAGGACCCGTTCAGCGATAAAGCCTTCACGGACCGGCAACGTGCCTATGACCGGCGTCTAAAAACGCAGACCTATACGCCCCAACTGATTATCAACGGTAGGCAGGATGTGATTGGTGGCCAGAAAGGGCGGATTCTGCAGCTCATACAACAGCAACCAGCTAGCCCGTCGGTCGAGATCACCGGGAAAGCAGTCTATGCGCCCGGTCAGGTAACCGTTACGTATACCCTATCAGAAACGGGTCCGTATCAGGTTAATGCCGCCCTGGTTCAGCGGGAAGCACAGACAACCGTTCGAACCGGCGAAAACGGTGGCCGTACACTCCGAAACGTCAACGTCGTCCGGCAGTTTACGTCAGTC
Organism: Spirosoma pomorum; assembly: GCF_054776615.1. Lineage (NCBI taxonomy): Bacteria > Pseudomonadati > Bacteroidota > Cytophagia > Cytophagales > Cytophagaceae > Spirosoma > Spirosoma pomorum. The sequence continues at coordinate 77,329 of NZ_BAAHBP010000024.1, read as the reverse complement.
ACGCCAACTGGTACGTCGGGAAGCCTGACTCTAAATTTACCCGCTGGTCTCACCAGCGAACAAACGGCTCTGCTGCTTTACGTACAGCGCACCGACAATCTGCAAATTGTCGGTGCAAAACAACTCTGATGCGCTTAACCCAGCCGTAGGGTTATCGTCTTGGAGTCAACATCAGCGATGGACTGACCGGGCGACATGGATTGCTCTTTTACCCGACCTTTGCCTTCGATCAGTACGCGGTAGCCTTTGTTCTCCAAAACAAACAGCGCATCACGCAAGCTTAAGCCCCGTACATCCGGCACTCGGTTTGGCTTGGTTTCCCGCGACCGCCATTGTCCTTTTGAGGTCGCTTCAACCCAGCCTTCGGTTGAAGGCACTTCGTTCATGTTCAACTGATTGCTGATGATGTGCAGATCGTTGGCATAACCGGCCATCAGCTTTGGATCGGGTTGACCGTGCCGCTGTCCGGCCCGCGTCGGTTCGTGCATCTGAATATCGTACGCCACGATTCGATCGGCCACTTCGCGAAAAACGGGAGCGGCAACCGTTCCTGCATACAACAAATCAGCGTTGTCTCCCTGTGGGCTATCGACCACGGCCAGTACGCTGTACCGGGGCTTATTGGCAGGAAAATAGCCAATGAACGACGTATAGTATTTTCCGACCTGGTATTTACCGTTCACAATCTTCTGTGCCGTGCCGGTCTTACCCGCAATAGCATAGTGCATGCTGTTAATATGCCGGGCAGTCCCCCGTTGAACAACACCTCGAAGTAACTCCTGCGCTTTTTTCGCGGTTTCGGGTGAGCAGATACGTTCGGGCGCGACATACGGCTGGTTATCCTCAACGACCTCGTCGGCCAGTTTGATTTGTCGCACCAGCATAGGACGCACCCAGCGTCCGTTGTTAGCAACCGCATTGTAGAAGGACAGCATTTGCAGGGGCGTAATCTGCATTTCATACCCGTACGACATAAATGTCAGCGAAGTTTTGCTCCAGCCTTTCATGTCAGGATTACGTACTACGGGCACCGCTTCTCCTTTCATGCGAATCCCGGTTGGCTGCGTCAGGTGGAACTGCCGGAGGTATTTACAGTAGAGGTCCGGGCGACTGTAGAAGTAGCGTTGCATGAGCAGGTGCGTACCAATGTTCGACGATTTCTCGAAAACCTGCCGGGCCGTTAGCGTGCCCATGCCCCCGCGGTGTGCATCCCGGATGTAGGCACTTTTGTATTTCACGATACCCGATCCGGTACTTACGGTCGTCTGGTCGAGCGCAACGGCCTTTTCTTCCATCAGCGCCATCATCGTGGCCAGCTTGAAGGTAGAGCCCGGATCAGTACGGCCCGACAAGGCATGATTGAAATTCTCGACGTAACGCGCGCTACCATCCCGACGGGTCTGGCGGGTCAGGTTGGCCAGCGCCCGGACTTCGCCGGTTGCCACTTCCATCACGATCACGCACCCCTTGGCGGCACTGTATTTTTCCAGCGTTTTCCGTAACGCGGTTTCGGCCATATCCTGGTAGTTGACATCAATGGTCGTGTACAAATCCATACCAGGTTCCGGTTTCATATCGGGGCCATCGCTTACGGGTTTACGTACACCACCGGACAGTACCTCGACCAGCCCAACCGCGTTTTTGCCTGCCAGCTCCGACTGAAAACTAGCTTCCAGACCAATCAAACCGCGCCCCGTTTTGGCATCCAGATTGCCGATAGTCCGTTCAGCCATCTGGTCAAACGGATGGTATCGTTCGTAGTACGGACGCAGCACACCGCCCCGGGCCGCTACTTTGGCCGACGACCGAAAAAACGGCCATTTCAGCATGACCTGCCGCTCCTGAAAGGTTATCCGCCGACGGTTCAGTAGTACGTAACGACGCTTCCGTTCGCGGGCGTCCCGTACCAGATCGGTATAGTCACGAGCCGAACGGTCCCCATAAATGCGCGACAGCAACAAACCCAGCGAATCCACTTTTCGGTTGAAATAGTCGGGCTTAGCCATAGTCGGGTCGAGCCCAACTACGTAGGTTGGCAGCGAAGTAGCCAGCAGGCTGCCGTCGGCCGCGTAGATATTTCCCCGCATGGCCCGGATGGTATCTCGTTTGATGGTCGCTTCAACAACCCGCTCGCGCCAGTGCTTTCCCTTGAATTCATCGAAATACTGTAGGTAGACAAGCCGTCCAACAACGGCAAAAGCCAGCACGATAACCAGATAAAAAATATGCTTGGATCGCTGAATGATATCTTCCTTAATGTTGCTCATCGATCTTAACGATAATTTTGTGAGGAGGTCGTTGGCTATCGGTCATCACCAGGCCCAGCGCTTCAACGCGCTTGCTGAGTTCAGATTGCTTACCACTTTTCATGAAATCAGCTTTTAACACCGTAGCTTCCGAGCGAAGTTCGTCCGCCTGCCGGTTAGCTCGCTGAATCCGTCGGACAAGCCGCTCGGCATTGTGGTTCATACCGATGTAGACAATAATCAGGAACGTAATCCACAGAATCCGATCAATGTTACGGATGGGCCAGGTCGTATCCTCACCAAAAAGCCGATCGAGCCCGATCAGGCGATTCAGTCCGTACGCCAGCCGAAGCCGACGTCGTTGCTGCTGCTGTTTGACAACCCGTTCCGGTTGCCGAAAAGTGTTTTGGGCCATGGTGCCGAAAGCGATGGGTTAGTCAGTCAATTCAGTATGTACAAAGTAACGAAAACATCCAGCATTCAACCGAGCCGTATACGAAGGGAGCCGGTCATTTTTCGCAAAACAACCGGCTCTCTTCGTATTGACTGTTTACCTGCTTATTCTTTCCAGCGCCACTCGTTGGCTAATTGCAACGGGGTACGTAGTCCCTGGGCCGTCAGGTAATCACGGGTTTGTGTGTCAGTCTGGCGTTTGACTGGTAGCTGATCGGCATCGGCCAGCGCGTACAACAGCATCGTGGCGTAGCGAACCGTATTTTTCATCTGATCGGCATTAACCAGGCTCATCCGGTCGCAGTTGGCGTGGTAGCAATCCAGCACCGAGCGCTCCAGGTGCCCATTTAGTCCCACCACCGGAATTCCCTCCAGCATGAACGGCTGATGGTCGGAATGAAGACCGGCCTGATTCTGCATCTGGTTGGCAAAAGTAGGCTCGACCTGCTTCATCGTTTCACCAATACCACTCAGAAATGATACCATGTCCTCCCGACCAAACGCGTTCAGCCCCGTCGGATCATTTGTCATGTCCAGGTTGAGCATATACCGTACGTTGTCGAGCTTACCGGCTTTTTTAAGCCCATCAACCATAGCCCGTGAGCCTAGCAGCCCCTGCTCCTCGCCCATGAACAGAACAAATTCCACCGTCCGTTTAGGCTTTAATTTCAGCGCCTTGAACGTCCGGGCAATGTCCATTACCGCAAACGAACCAATCCCGTTATCAATCGCCCCGGTAGCCAGGTCCCAGGAATCCAGATGCCCACCTACCACGATTTTCTCGTCGGATAGCTTCGAGCCTTTCAACGTAGCGATTACGTTACGGGCACGTATTTTTCGACTTTTGTTGGTCATGTCGATCGTCGCCTGAAGCGGGGAAGGCGTTTCCTGCATCCACGCCCGGAGAGCCTGTCCGCTCTCAAGCGAAATACATACCGACGGAATCGGAATCAGCTTTCCCGTTACCGAAGCCGTCCCCGTCAGCAATACGTTACCAGGAACGAGATTGACCATAATTACCCCTGACGCACCGTACTGGATAGCCAGCGCTGTTTTTTCGGAGCGGTGCAGATTCCGGGCACCCCGCGTCGGAGCCGCCAATCCGATATTCACCAAAGCTACTTTACCTTTTATCTTATCTTTTGCCGCGGCAAAATCACCTTCCAGCCCATTACCCACGTCAACGATTTCCCCCGCAACGTGTGCGTCTACGGGCGAATGCGCCAGCGCTACAACCGGCACCTCCCGGAAGTCGTCGCTACGTTTGGGCACGACCGATAACGTAACGGTATCGCGCGTCCAGGCTTCTACTTCGAACGGTTCGTAGCGAATGTCTTTGAAGCCGTAGGAGGCCAGTAATTGATAGGCGTAGGCTTCGGCCTTGCTCCCGTTGGCGCTGCCCGTCAGGCGATGACCAATGGTGGTTGATGCGTCGGCCAGTGTTTCGTAAGCCCGACTGTGCTGGCTCACTTCTTCGTTGATCCGGGCGAAAGTTTTTTCGAGCGAGCTTTTGGCCGGTAGAAAAGCGGTCAGACAACCGATGGCGACCGCGCCCAACAAAACGATTTGAAAAGAAGATACGTAAAGCTTTCGATGCATAGAGAGAATGGCTTACACTCCGCTAAATATACAACCGGGGAGTCGGTAGATAAGACGCCAGGAATTAGGAAAACGTTTTAATCAGACAAAATTTTTTATTGTTCCTGCTGCTCACTGGCCGAGCGAAGCGTCCGATTGGTGTCTCATTAGCTTCAAATAAACCGTCTGACGGCCAGCCAGCCAGTCCGGATCGATACCAGTTACGCCCAGTATTCTGTCCCAGCTTCGCTCGTAGCAGTGAGCCGCGTCAGGAAACATAATCGATATGTTCAACGCTCGTTCGTAAAAGGCTAACGGCCGCTGCCGAATCAAATCACGGTGCGCAATAAACTGTGCCCCCAGCACGAACGTGTATAGTTCCGGTCCGTCCGTGTCGAACAAAGCCCGGTGAAAACCCAGCAGGTCGAGACCACGGCCGTCTTCGTTCTTACTCCAGGGTTTAAACAGCCGCTCTCCCCGATTATCGTCCGTGTCGATCAGATGACCCAGCCAGCGGAACGACTTTCCATCCATAAACGCAGCAGGATCGGCGACCAGGGCCTGCATACTTTTCTTAAAGTCAAAGGCATGGTCGAAGGGCTTTCCCTGACAAAATACCGTCCAGTCTGCCAGGCTATCGTAGCGACTGACGATATGGTGCAGGTACGTGTGGGCCTCCCGCCCAACGTTTGGCAGGGGCAGTGCCGTTTCGCCCCCAGATTGATCATGACTTTTGTCATAGACCGTCACCTGCAACGCGGCTGGTCGTTTACGTAACCAACTCAGCTCTTCGGTATAACGGGCAACTACGATTTCTACTTCGGGCATGGGTCTACCTGTTGATCGGCAAAGATGCTACCTTTTACAAAGACAGCGATACGAACCAACTCCCGACTACGTACATTTACGTATTACCTGCCACTAAACGAACTATGAAAAAACGTTGTTTACTCCTCATCACCACGCTCACGCTCTACGGCATGACCCAAGCACAAACGTTATCGCCACCGAAGGCTACCGTTAAACCCAAAGAACTAACGACAAACGGCGATACCCGGACGGACAATTATTATTACCTCAACGAACGCGAAAATCCCGAGGTTATCAAGTACTTAACCGACGAAAACGCCTACCTCGATCAGGTAATGGCTCCGGTTAAAAACCTGCAGGAGAAGCTGTTCGAGGAGATGAAAGGCCGGATCAAACAGCAGGATGCATCGGTTCCTTATAAGGAGGGCAACTATTACTACTACGTAAAATACGTAACGGGGGGCGAATACCCGATTTACTGCCGCAAAAAGGGTTCATTGGAGGCTGCCGAAGAGATTATTTTCGATGGCAACGCAATGGCTAAAGGCCATAACTATTTTCAGCTCGGTGGTTATGAGGTGTCGGACAACGAAGAACTGGCCGTTTTCGCGCAGGACACCGTTAGCCGTCGCTTATATACCCTACAGGTCAAAAACCTGAAAACCGGGCAGATTTATCCAGAAGCCATTCCGAATACCGAAGCGGGTAGCTTCGCCTGGGCGGCTGATAATAAGACACTTTTTTACGTTAAAAAAGACGTAAAAACCCTGCTCGGTTACCAGGTGTACCGGCACGTGCTGGGCACGGACCCCAAGAATGACGTACTGGTCTACGAAGAAAAAGACAACCAGTTCTACATGGGGCTGGGCCGGACGAAGTCGAAGAAATACATCACTATTGTTTCGGATCAGAACGGCGTAGCAACGGAGTATCAGCTACTGGAAGCCAGCAAGCCAACCGACGCCTTTAAAACCTTCCTGCCCCGTCAGAAAGGCCATGAGTATGACGTAGTACACTACAAAGACAAGTTCTACGTCCGCTCGAACTGGGAAGCCGAAAACTTCCGCCTGATGGAAGTAGCTGAGGGCAAAAACGCCGACAAAAAAGCCTGGAAAGAAGTGATTCCAAACCGGGCCGACGTATATCTGGCTAACCTGGACGTTTTTGCTAACTACCTGGTACTGGGCGAACGCAAAGCTGGTCTGACTAACATTCGGGTTATTAATCAGAAGAAAACGGGCACACCGGCGAAGGACGATTATTACATCGACTTCGGCGAACCGGCTTACGTAGCGGGCATTGGCTACAACCCGGATTTCAACACGAACGTGCTGCGGTATTCGTACTCATCGCTGACGACACCCGGCTCGACCTATGATTTTAATATGGACACCAAGGTCAAGACGCTGAAAAAACAGCAGGACGTTCTGGGTGGCTTCAATAAGGACAATTACGTATCGGAGCGGGTGTATGCTACGTCACGCGATGGCATTCAGATTCCCGTGTCGATTGTGTACCGCAAAGGCACCAAGAAAGACGGCTCAGCGCCCCTACTTCAGTATGCCTATGGTTCTTACGGTTCATCAACCGATCCGGGCTTCAGCTCAACCCGCCTGAGCTTGCTCGATCGGGGCTTCATTTTCGCCATTGCCCACATTCGGGGTGGTCAGGAAATGGGCCGTCGGTGGTACGAAGACGGCAAGATGCTGAAGAAGAAAAATACGTTCAATGATTTCGTCGACGTATCGGAATACCTGATCAAGAACAAGTACACCAGCTCCGACAAGCTGTTCGCCATGGGCGGCAGTGCGGGTGGCTTACTGATGGGCGCGGTCATTAATCAGGCTCCGCAGTTGTACCGGGGCGTAGTAGCCGCCGTACCATTCGTTGACGTGGTGACGACCATGCTGGACGAAAGTATCCCGCTGACGACGGGAGAGTTCGAAGAGTGGGGCAATCCAAAAAACAAGACGTACTACGACTACATGAAATCGTACTCGCCGTACGACAACGTCGAGAAGAAAGCGTATCCCAACCTGCTCGTAACGACGGGGCTGCACGATTCGCAGGTGCAGTACTGGGAACCTGCCAAATGGGTAGCCAAACTTCGGACCATGAAAACCGATAACAACCAGCTGCTGCTTCATACCAACATGGAAGCGGGTCACGGTGGCGCATCGGGCCGGTTCCAGGCGCTGAAAGAAACCGCCCTGGAATACGCATTTATGCTGAATCTGGCTGGAATCCAGCAGTAGTATCCCCCTTTATACAATTCCCCTGGTTAGAACAGTCCTGACCAGGGGAATTTATGTTTTTACTCCATGAGCCAATCGCAACTCGTTTACATCCCAACGCCCGACAAGACTAGAGCGCCCCTTTCCAAAGCGCAGAAAGAGTTCAACCGACTGACGGCAAAAATTAGCGAGCTGGAACAGCAACTGGCTGACTTCCGGCAGGCGGCAACCACTTTACAACAGCGCGTCCACAAAGAGTATGTTCCCTTGATGAATGAGTTGAATCAGTTGCGGGCGAATCTGGTCCGTCTGTTTGACCGGGCTTTTGACAGAAACGAAGCGACAAAAGCGGAGAAGAAAAAACTGGCTGATCTGATTAACAACCTTGCTTATGATCTCATCAGCGAACACGGGATGGACGAACTGAAGCCTCTCTTCGATAAACACAATGCGGATAGCTTTGATGTTGTCGACAACGAAGCTGATGCACAAATCTTGGACGTCATGAAAGAGATGGTCAGCTCGATGTACGGCATTACGTTCGATCCGGACGTTGACGTCAGTACGAAAGAGAAATTCATGGCTTACGTCGATGAGCAGTTGCACTTCCGGCAGGCAGCCAACGCCGAGCGCCAGCAGCAGACCGAACAAAAACGTGCGCAGAAACCGAAAACGGCAAAACAACTGGAGCGGGAAGCCAAAAAGCAGACCGAAGAACGTAACATCACCAAAGCCGTCCGGACGCTGTATATGGATTTGGTCAAGGCGTTTCACCCCGACCGGGAACCCGATGAAGCCGAGAAAGAGCGGAAGACAGAGATTATGCAACGCGTGACGGAAGCCTACGAGAAAAGTGACCTGCTGGCTTTACTTCGGCTGCAACTCGAATTTAACCGGATCGATCAGCAGCACCTCGAAACCCTGGCCGACGATCAGCTTCGGTACTACAACAAAATTCTGAAGCAGCAGGCAGAAGAGCTCGATAACGAACTGTACGGGATACAGAATCACCTCGCCGATGCTATGGGTCAGCCGTTTATGATGGTCGGTTCGGTAATAGGTCTGGAGATGAGCTTTAACAACGACATTCGTTCACTCAAACGGAACATAAAAGCGACGAAGAAAGATATCAAGGAGTTATCTGACCCAGCCATACTGAAAGCCTGGCTCAAAACATATCGAATTCAACAGTAGCCTGTTAGGTTCCGGACCGAAACCGGTACAGATAAGGCGCTTTGTGCGCTCCACCACTGTATTTTTTTTCAATCCGTTCGAGCAGGTCAAGGCCCAGGATTTTACGCTGGAATCCTGACCGGTGGAGCTTCTGCCCCAGAATGGTTTCATATAGGCTCTGTAATTCGCCCATGGTAAAGGTTTCGGGCAACAAAGACGCTAACCACTGCATCCGATCCAGATTCGTCCGTAATGTCTCAAGCGCTTTCTGCACAATCTTCTGGTGATCCTGCATCAGCGAGGGCAGACTGGTCAGTTCCCACCATTCGCAGTGATCGGCCAGCGCGTCCGGAATGGGAATCGCTTTGGTGAAGTCAATCAATGCGTAATAACCCACCGTCACAAAACGACGTAACAACCAATGATCGTCGGTCGGCGTCAGTCCCTTCGCCTGCATAATGGCTCGCATGGGCTGCGGATCGTAGCGGGCCAGATCACCGAAGGTATAAAACTGCTCTAGGTAGATATCGTGCAGGCCAGTTCGTTCAGCAAGGGTTCGTCGAGCGGCATCGTTCAGATTTTCATCCCGTTTCACGAACCCAGCGGGCAAGGCAAACAGGCCTGTATTTCTGTATTCGAGCAGCAGAATTTTCAGCTGATTCTGGTGGAATCCGAAAATAACAAAATCCATAGCCAACCCGGGCAGAAAACCCTCCCCCTGCGCATCACTTATCTTGTAGTCAGCCTGTTTCTGCATCTTCCCAAAAAATAAGTTGCAAATAACGAACAGAATTTGTCAGTTAACCAGGAAAGATTTACTATTGTATCATATTGTTACAATAATGGTATAACGAGGCTACTTTCCTTGTATATTTTCCCTGACAACTACCTTTTATTCCTACGATCAATGAAAAAGTTGGTTATTCTTTTACTGACGGCAGTTAGCTTTCTACCGGATGCCATAGCTCAGACCGGCCCTCAGGTTAAGGTAAAAAATGGTACGCTGGAGGGCGTTACCAACGAGAAAACCGGTATCCGAATGTACAAAGGCGTACCGTTCGGCGCTCCTCCCGTTGACGATTTTCGCTGGCGTGAACCGCAGCCCGTCAAGAACTGGCAGGGCGTTCGGAAAGCGGACAAGTTTGGCCCCCGCGCCATGCAGCGCCCTATTTTCGGTGACATGGGATTCCGGTCTGACGGCATGAGCGAAGACTGCCTGTACCTGAACGTCTGGACCCCGGCCAAATCGGGTAAAGAAAAACTACCGGTCCTGGTTTATTTCTACGGTGGCGGCCTGATGGCCGGCGATGGTTCCGAAGGACGCTATGACGGCGAAAGTATGGCCCAGAAGGGTATGGTAGCCGTTACGGTCAACTATCGACTTTCGGTTTTCGGTTTCATGGCTCACCCCGAGCTGACAAAAGAGTCTCCGCATAAATCATCGAGCAATTACGGTTTCCTCGATCAGCAGGCGGCCCTGCAGTGGGTGCAAAATAACATCGCAGCGTTTGGTGGCGATCCTAAACGCGTAACCATCGCTGGCGAATCAGCAGGATCGATTTCGGTTAGCGCGCAGATGGTGTCTCCCCTGGCTAAAAATCTGATTGCTGGTGCCATCGGCGAAAGCGGGTCACTGCTGGGTGCGTTGCCTCCTGTCAAGCTGGCTGAAGCCGAAGAGCAAGGCGTTAAGTTTGCGGAAATGGTCGGCGCTAAATCACTGGCAGACCTGCGGGCGATGTCAGCGGAACAGGTTCTGGAAGCAACCGCGAAACCCAACACACCTCGTTTTTCACCGGCTATTGACGGTTACTTCTTCACAAAGTCTCCCGTTGAGTCCTTCAAAGCTGGCGAACAGGCGCACGTACCGCTGCTAGTGGGCTGGAACTCCGAAGAGATGAGCCCGTTTGCTGTAATCGGCCGTGAGCAGCCAACCGCTGAAAACTACAAAAAAGCGGTACAGCGCTTGTACAAAGACCAGGCTGACGAAGTGTTGACATTATACCCAGCATCGAACGATGACGAAGCGCTGCAATCGGCTACTGACCTGGCTAGTGACCGGTTTATTGCTTTCAGCACCTGGCGTTGGGCCGACCTACAGAGTAAAACGGGCGAGAAGCCAGTCTATCAATACCTGTTCTCACGCCCTCGTCCGGCGATGAAAGCCTCGATGGGCAACGCTACGGCGGGTCTGGCGGGTGGTGTCGTACGCGGTGGCGATGCGCCTAAAATGCCTCCAGCGCGGGGAGCTGTTCACTCGGCCGAAATTGAATACGCGATGGGTAACCTGCCGTATAACGAGACCTACGAATGGACAGCCGACGATTACAAAGTATCGAAAGTGATGCAGGAGTACTTCGCCAACTTCGTTAAAACCGGCAATCCGAACGGTCCCGGTTTACCCGAATGGCCAGCTCTGAAAGGCGGAAACACCCCACCCGTCATGCACATTGACGTTAATACGCGGGTGGAGCCAGATAAAAACCGGGCCCGCTACCTGTTCATGGAAAAAGCCGCTCAATAGCAACCGATAATACCAACTCAATAAAACGAATCAGGGCGCTCAATTGAGCGCCCTTTTTTATACCGTCACAGCCTTTTGCCCCGCATGAACCAGCGAGTAAATAAATACCATACCGAAGCCCACCATCAGCATGATGTGCAGGAAGAACATCCGGAAGTCGTTTACGTAAAACGCGAGTGCCAGTCCTCCCAGAAAATAGAGCGCGAGTGTGCCTTCAACCAGGGTCAGCCAGTTCAGTTTACGACTCACGTACTTGTTGGCAGCCCAGCTGTCGTTAGCCGCCTTTACGTTGAACTTAGGCGTTCTGACGAAAGGAGTCTTGCGCCCAATGTAGCCTTCGACAACGGCAATCGTATTATGCAGTGATAAGCCCATCATTAACGACGAGTACATCGGGAAATACCAGGCCAGCTTGGCTTTGTTTTTTTCGCCCAATGACCAGAGAGGAATCCCGTAGAACGTAATGAGAATTAACAGGTTGATCTGAAACAGGTTGATCACCGTAAATACCGACTCCCATTCCGGATGCGTCTGGCGGATGTAGATCAGGGGGACGCTCAGGACCCCCAGCACCAGCACCAGAATAAACGTAGCGCTGCTGAACAAATGGTAGAACGCATGAACTTTCATGGAGAATGAAATTCCTGGTGTTGCTAGCACCCGCCAGGCCAGTTTACGGGCGCATTCAGCAGCCCCCTTCATCCAGCGGTACTGCTGCGATTTTAAGGCATTCATGGCGACGGGCAGCTCGGCGGGCGATCCAACGTTTTCGCAGTACACAAATTTCCAGCCGCGCAGCTGTGCCCGGTAACTCAGGTCTAGATCTTCCGTGAGCGTATCGCTTTGCCAGCCCCCGGCATCCAGAATTGCTTCCTTTCGCCACACCCCACCGGTTCCGTTAAAATTCGCCAGATAACCCCCTTCGTAGCGCCCACTTTGCTCCACCGTAAAATGGGCGTTGAGTCCAAAGGCCTGCAATTGCGTCATCAGCGAAAAATCTTCGTTCAGATGCTCCCAGCGCGTTTGAACGATGGCGACTTTAGGGTCAACGAAACGCGGTAGCGTCTTCAGCAGGAAGTCCGGATCTGGGACAAAGTCAGCGTCAAAAATAGCGAGAAACTCGCCCTTGGCGAGCGGAAGTCCGTAGGCCAGTGCCCCCGCCTTGAAGCCCTTTCGTTCGGGCCGTCGGATATGTTCGATAGATAGCCCAAGTTGCTTGTATTCTTCGACTTTTCGGGCAATGATCTCAACGGTTTCGTCAGTCGAATCATCCAGAAGCTGAATATCAAGTTTATGACGGGGATAATTCAGTTTGGCGACCGAATCAATGAGCCGTTCAACAACGTAAAGCTCATTGTAAACTGGCAGTTGAATAGTCACAGCTGGCAGGTCATCAACGTTTGATGGGACAAACGATCGTGCTTCTTTCCGGCGACGAGCGGTTCTGAGATAGGTGATGATCAGGCTTAACTGCCCACAGTTGTAGGCGAACAGGAGAAACAAGGCCAACCCGTAACAAACTAGGATAGCTACTTCCATACAAATAATACTCGACTGGTTCTAGTGAAAGGGTATATCTGTTGATGGAGAGCACTGAACGAATCAGTATACGTTACAACAGGCTCCCAGAAAACTAATCCCCGATTGTTTTGTTCCTTTTGTCGCTTGTACAGTTTCTGTTGCTTAGGTTAGGAGACGATTTCTGAAACGTTACCTATCGACGATGTGTCTGAAATTGCCGTATACTTGACCATGGAAATATCATTCATTGGTGCCGGAAATCTGGCCTGGCACCTGGCCCCCGCTCTGGAAACCGCTGGCCATCATATCAATGAGGTTTATAGCCGCCAGTTGAAGCACGCCCGGCAGCTCATCAGCAACTTATACGACGCTCAGACGCATTCGGACCTGAATTTCTCGGAGAGTTCATCGCGTTTGTTTTTCCTGACCGTATCCGACGATGCTATTGAGACGGTTTGTTCACAACTGGTCCTGCCTGAACAGGCCATACTCGTCCATGTCTCCGGCAGTCAGCCCTTGACCTCACTAGCGCACTGGGTTGAGGTGTACAGCGATATACCCGTTCAAACGGGAGTATTGTATCCGGTCCAAACGTTTTCGAAACAACAATCTTTGGTTGATTTTAGCGATGTTCCCATCTGCGTCGAAGCCTCAACCGACGAAACACTTCAACTACTGATCCAACTGGCGCAGGACATCAGCCAGGTTGTCTACGTCTTGAATTCGGAGGAACGACTTCGACTACACATGGCAGCCGTCTTTGCCTGTAATTTCACCAATCATTTGCTGGCAATTGCTCACGATCTTACAATAGACAGTGGACTTCCTTTTACATTGCTGCGCCCGCTTGTGGCAGAAACGTTGGCAAAAGGCCTCAACAGCGACGATCCTAGGACCGTCCAGACCGGACCAGCTCGCCGGGGAGACCAGACCACCATTCGTCGCCATCTGGACTTGTTAGCCACTCAACCGGACCTTTATTCTATCTATCAATTACTTAGTGAACGCATCCAGCGACAGCACGCGTAAACTTTACCGTATGTTTGTGACACTGATCACACTATCATACTTTCCCTCAATTTATACACTTCTTATTTACGAATTCTCAATTGAGTATACTTACAGAGAAGTTTGCTTAACGCCAAATAATAAAGAAACGGCTTGCTTTTTGCTCATGATCGTGTGTGAGCTTTATATTGATGATGTAAGATGAGTACAACGAACGTAACAGCATACTCGCCTAATAACCTGGAAGTTAAAATAGGCTCAAACCGTATTCGATTATACGAACGTTACGGAGCGATGGCCTACGGAGTTATTTTGCAGATCATCCCCGAAAAAGAGCAGGCACAACACGTTTTGATCGATCTGTTCTCCTCATCGCAGCTCGAAGCATTACATCCAGAGTCATCGCAGGGGGTGGCCAGTTCCATTATCCGGGAGGCCCGATCCAGGGCATTAGCCGCCCGCCAGACAACTTCGACGAACAACGAGCTGTTTGTTTCGACGACGACGGCCGGGAACGATAAACAGGCCAAGTACGTTTTCAACCTAGCTTTCTGTCAGGGGATTACACCGGAGACTATTGCTCAACGGCTGCAGATTCCATATTCTGCAGTCATGCAAGCAATTCACGATTATTTTTTGTTTCTTCGTACCTCTTAATCCGGTAAACGACCTTGAAGACGTATCAATATCTTACTGACGGCATTCTTGAATCGTATTTGCTGGGCTTAGTTTCAGAGGAACAGCAAAAAGATGTCGATCAACTGTTGTCGACGGATCCCGATTTGCAGATCCAGCTCAACGAACTAGAACTGGAGTTGGAGGAACACTTCTTACGCCATGCTGTTCCCCCACCGCCATCCGTTCGGAACGCTGTACTCGAACGAATCACCCAAGGAGAGATTCAGAAACGAGCCAGTGAGCAGCAAAGCTACCAACGTCAGCGCTCCGATTCTGCCGAAAGCCAGCCTCGTCCAGATTACGTGAACGTTGAGGTTGACGAAACCCACATTCGTGTTCATAAATACTGGCGGCCGGCCTTCATCGCTGTCTTCGTTCTATCGAAGGTCTTCCTGATCGCTGGTTTATACTATTATTTTAAAGCAGGTAGCTTAGCCGATGAAGTCGCTCGACTGAAAGCCGCTACTGAACAAACAAGTCCTCTTTCCGGCAGCCGAACCACGCCGGTCAATCCATGATGCGCGTCGTTCTTTTTTGGCTTATAAACATCTTGTTTTTATCTCCTGTGGTTGCCCAATGGCAACCACAAGTCGTTCATACCGACGCTAGTTTTCGGTCAGTCAGCGCAGCCAGCACTGACGTCGTTTGGATTGGCGGCACAAAAGGTACGTTTGTCCATACTGCTGACGGCGGGGCTACCTGGCAAACGGGCACCGTACCAGATGCGGAGGATTGTGATTTCCGCGACGTTCACGCCGTTGATGCGCGCACGGCCTATCTGATGAGCGCTGGTCCCGCAGAAAAGGGCCAAGCCCGCATTTATAAAACTACCGACGGGGGGGCATCCTGGACATTGCAGTATCAGACCAAGCAGCCAGGCGTTTTTTTCGACGGAATAGCCTTCTGGGATGCTCAGCATGGTATTGTCTTTAGTGATCCGGTCGACGGGAAATGGGTTATTCTGACAACCGACAACGGTGGTGATTCCTGGCAACCCGTTCCCCCAGCAGCACTTCCACGCATGCAACCCGGCGAAGCAGCTTTTGCGGCTAGTGGCACCAGCATCGTTACCCAGGGCAAACAGAATGTCTGGATTGCTTCCGGTGGCGGTACGGCCGGGCGAATTTTTCGGTCTACCAATCGAGGACGTAGTTGGTCAGTGCACACAACGCCTTTACCAGCGGGTGAAGCGACGGGCTTGTTTGGCATGCAGTTTTTTACGGGAAAGACCGGTATGGTTGTTGGAGGTAATTACAAGCAGGAGAAGCTGGCTGGTCCAAACGCAGCCGTTACCCGCGACGGCGGGCAGACCTGGCAACTCGTCGCGCCAACGAATCCCCCCGGCCTCAAAGAAGCAGTTGCTTTATTACCCGGCGAACGCTTACTGGCCGTCGGGCCGTCGGGCACTGCCCTCTCAGCCGATCAGGGACAAACCTGGCAACAGGTCGACACGGAAAGTTTTCACTCCGTATCCTGCGTAAAAGGCACCTGCTTTGCGGTTGGCGCTCAAGGGAAAGTAATGGTGCAGCGCTTCAAATAAAATACAAGCCTTCTTTCGTTCGTTATTGAGCCGTGTTGAACGATTAACCTGCTTTGGTTCTGTGAAAACGGCTCTTTCCTTCCTTCTCATCAGCCTTACGGTCTGCGAGCCGCTGGCTGCGCAAACAACCCCTGCATTCCCTACCCGCCCCGAAGCTTTTATCTGTAACTATACGGGTCATAAAACTGACGAACAAGTAATCTGCTCGGGTACGACTTCCTCTAATACGCACGCTCAGAAGGTAGTAGATCGAATTCTGAAGCCGATTGGGTTAATGCGTAATTTCAAGATTATGGAGTGCTCAAACACGGAGAATTGCTTCGCTACAGTGTTGAAAGGCCAACGGTACATTGTTTACGACGGCGCTTTCATGCAAAGCCTGGAGGAAGAAACCGAAACCGACTGGTCCGCCATCAGCATCATGGCTCACGAAATCGGTCATCATTTACAGGGGCACACCATTGACGGGCGGGGTGGCCAGCCACAAAAGGAAATTGAAGCGGATAAGTTTTCGGGCTTCGTACTTCATCAACTAGGTGCCTCTTTGGATGAGTCGCTGGTCGCCGTACGGGCGCTGGGTGATGAGCGTGCCACCCCAACCCACCCAGCAAAAACTGCCCGACTGGACGCCATTCGGAAAGGCTGGTTGGAAGCCGAATCGCTTTATCCCAAAACTCGTTCTGCGAGCAAATCTGCCGTAGCAATTTCGCCCAAACCAATACCGACGGCAACGTCCTCAGTTGCTACCCGAACAACGGTACCAGACCGGCCCATCAGTCGCCCCGTAACGGCAACCGTTGGCTGCGTATCGGGAGACTGCGAAGATGGCAACGGTGTTTTTATCTATCCAACCCGGGAACGATACGTCGGTGAATTTGAGGACGGTGATAAACACGGCGAAGGGACGGAGTATTACGCCGATGGGAAGCTGAAATACAAAGGTAACTTTCGCGACAACCTTCGTTCCGACTATGGCGTCTATTTTTATCGCAACGGCGACAAGTACGCAGGCTGGTTTCAGAAGAACGTACCTAATGGGAAAGGCGTCTATCAATTCGCTGATGGAGCCAACCTGAAAGCTACGTTTAGGAACGGTCAACCACTACCCGGCGGGGCATACTCCACGGTGAGCGCTGAACGAAGCAGCCAGTAGTCCAACAACGCCCTTCGTCGAAGCTTTATCACAAGGGACCTGCAAATGCAAGTTTCGTCCTAACTTGCGGCCTTTTCGAGAAGGGTACATTGTGAAAAACGACTTATTTAATCAGAAGGACCTTGTTGCGTACTTCATTGTAGCTGCCACCGGCGCATTATTACAACTGCTGATCAGTACTTTGCTGCAGGAGTGGTTTAAGCTTACGTATGAACAAGGGCTCATCGGCGGTTACGTATCCTCCTTCTTCGTCGGTTTTTTTCTCACCAAGCTATTTGCCTTCAACGCGAAGAACTCGGCGAAAACTCGCCGGGAAATGGTCAAATTTTCCCTCGTGTCGATACTCTCTGGTGCAATAACGGTCTACGGCTCGACAGCCATTTACGCCTTATCAGTTTCGCTTTTTGGGATCTACCAGGTCACTATTCCTTATTCCGTAAAGACTATTAACGTAAATAAATTGCTGTCTCATACGAGTGGTATGGGCCTGAGTTTCATTAGCAACTACATCCTGCATAAAACGTTTACGTTCAAAAACACAGGATTCTACGAGCGCCTGAAACGCCTGATGGGTTTATAAAAAAGCCTTTCCCCGTTTGATCCTGTTTCAGGACGAGGAAAGGCTTTTACCTGTTCAGACACAGTTGACTTGCTGCTCAGCCAACGTATTTGTCTGATTTTTACCTCAAAAGGCCAGCAACGTTTTCTCGATGATGTCGCAGGCTTCGTGCATCTGCTCTTCGGTGATGACCAGCGGGGGAGCAAAACGAATTTTATCCCCATGCGTCGGCTTCGTCAATAAGCCATTTTCCATCAATTTCAGGCAGATCTCCCAGGCTGTCTGCTCACCTAAGTCGGGGCGTTCGGTAATAACGATCGCATTAAGCAAACCGCGCCCACGTACTAGTTTGACTAAATCCGTTTTCTGGCTAATTGCCCGCATCCGAGCTCGGAAAACCTCTCCTATCACCATAGCGTTATCGGCCAGTTTTTCATCCTGCACAACCTGCAACGCTGCCATCGCGACCGCGCAGGCTAACGGATTCCCGCCGAACGTACTTCCATGTTCGCCCGGCTTAATGGTGAGCATAACTTCATCCGACGTTAACACGGCAGACACGGGTAACGTACCGCCCGAGAGTGCCTTGCCCAGGACCAGCAGATCGGGTTTTACGTTTTCGTAGTCACAGGCAAGTCGCTTCCCCGTCCGTCCAATACCGGTCTGTACTTCATCGGCAATGAACAGAACGTTGTACCGGGTACACAACTCACGAACTCCTCGGAGATAGCCCTCGTCCGGTACGACAACGCCCGCTTCGCCTTGAACAGGCTCAACCATAAACCCGGCGATATTGGGATCATTGGCGAACGTTTCTTCCAAAGCCGCCAGATCGTTATACGGAATTATAACATAACCGGGGAGCAACGGCCCGAAATCATTGGTACTACTGGGATCAGTCGACGACGAAATAGCCGCCAGGGTACGTCCCCAGAAATTGCCGGCCGCGAACACAACCTTTGCTTCATTCTGCGGGATACCTTTAACTAAGTACGCCCATTTTCGAGTTAGCTTCAGAGCAGTTTCTCCACCTTCCGCACCAGAGTTCATCAGAAGTGCTTTATCGTAGCCAAAGTATTCGCACAGATACTGCTCACAAAGGCCAGTCTTATCGTTGTAGAACGCCCGCGAAGTCAAGGTCAACCGTTGGGCCTGCTCCGTCATAGCGCTGATGATTCGGGGGTGGCAATGTCCCTGACTTACGGCACTGTACGCCGACAGGAAGTCGAAATATCGTTTTCCGTTAACATCCCAGAGAAACACTCCTTCGCCCCGCGTCAGAACGACCGGAATCGGGTGGTAGTTGTGAGCGCCGTATTCCCACTCCAGATCCATCGCCTGGGTAGGCGTCGTGATTGATGTTAGTGTTTCCATAAGCTTGTCCAGAATTGAGTAACAAAACAAATCGACAGCAAAACCTGTACCTTTGGCAACCAATACGTTGCGGCCACAGACGCTGCTTCTCAAAAATACGATTTCTCCGACACATGCCCAAAAGCACCGCTGTTCCGGCTGGGTCTCCCCAATCGACGCCAGCCCTAACGGATGAGGACTACTACATGACACCTGATGGCTTTTTGGTATTTACAGCGGCTTACCACCAGAAACGGGGGTACTGCTGTAAAAATGGGTGCCGACATTGCCCCTTTGGCTATAAAAAAACGAAAGAGTAGTTGCAGATTATGAATTAATTAGCCAATTTTGCGCCCTCATACGGAAAACGAGTACGGTAATGGCCAGAGTTTGTCAAATCACAGGAAAACGCACGCGGGTTGGTAACAACGTATCGCACGCTAATAATAAAACGAAACGTAAGTTCTACCCCAACCTGCAGAAGAAGCGGTTCTTCGTCGAATCAACCGGCGAATGGGTTACGTTAAAAGTAGCTACCTCAGCAATCAAGACCATCAACAAGAACGGTCTGGAAGCAACGTTGCGTAAAGCATACGATCGCGGTACGCTGTCGCTGTAATCAACAACACATACATCGTTGAGCCTCTTCCGCCCAGAAGAGGCTTTTTGTGTTCTACTTTCTCTGCGTCATGAAGTTAAATTTTGCAGACCTCATCGTTGCTGAAAACGATGACTACATCCTCATCAACAAGCCGCCCTACGTGGCTTCGCTGGACGAACGGACTACCGACCGGACGCAGAGTATTTTGCGGATGGCTAAAGAGTATTGCCCCGACGCTCAGCTCGGGCATCGGCTGGATAAAGAAACGTCGGGTATGCTGGCCATCGCCAAACATCCCGAAGCCTATCGGCATCTGGCCATGCAGTTTGAACACCGGGAGGTGACCAAGCGCTACCATGCTGTAACGAACGGCGTCCATGACTTTGATGGTGTTTCGGTCTTTTTACCGATTTCCCCCATTAAAGATGGTACAGCAGTACGTATCGACCGGGAGAAAGGCAAAGTCGCCGAAACAATCTTCAACACGCTACAGGCCTACCGGACAGCGACACTGGTGGAGTGTATGCCCATCACGGGCCGTATGCACCAGATTCGGGTGCACCTGATGTGCCTGAAGGCGCCCATCGTGTTCGACGCTACGTATGGCGGTAAACCGGTTTATCTGTCGGAGGTCAAACGAAAGTTCAATCTGAAACAAGACACCGAAGAATTACCGTTGATTCAGCGCGTGGCACTCCACGCTTATTCGCTGACCTTTACTCAGCTGAACGGCGAGGAGCAAACGTTTGTCGCTCCTTATCCCAAGGATTTTGGCGTTCTGGTAAAGCAGTTGGAGAAGTTTTCGTAGCGGAAGCGGGGAAAGTAAGGTTAGAGCCTGTAATTTGCCCGTTCTAACTTATCGACGAAATTATGTTTGTTCACTCTGTTTATTTCTGGCTAAAACACCCCGAGAATCAGGAAGACCGCGACGCACTCAAGGCAGGTCTTAACTCACTGAAAGGCGTTCAGGAAATAGCGACGGTTTACATTGGCGGTCCGGCCGAAACCCGTCGTCCGGTCATTGATCATACGTATGATTTGTCGCTGATCCTTGTCTTCGCCGACCAAGCCGCCCATGATGCCTATCAGGTTCACCCAGTTCATCAGGAGTTTGTGTCAGAGTGCTCGCATCTGTGGGAGCGGGTTCAGATTTACGACGTAGCCGCCTAACAGTGAAAGCGCGACTGAAAGAAAGAACGAGTGAGCTGGCTATTCTTTCTTTCGGTCGCGCTTCCATGCATGAACGGCACGTTCAGTGTATTATACCAGCACCTCTACTTTCATCTCCATGTTCCCTTTGATGGCTTTCGAGTAGGGACAAACAGAGTGAGCTGTTTCGGCCAACTGTTGCAGCTGGTCATGATTCATTCCAGGGGCTTTCACGACAATCTTTCCTGACAAGAACATATTGTTGCCATCCTGATTCAGCGAGATGCTTACCTCAACGGCGTGCTCCGGCAGAATTATTTCCCGACGTTTCGCAACGGCCATGAGCGCCCCATTGTAGCAGGAGCTATAGGCGGCAGCAAATAGCATTTCGGGGTTAGCCGCTCCGCCTTCACCGTGCATTTCCAGTGGACGTTTTACATCCATTTCCAGAATACCATCGAGCGATTTAACATCACCATCGCGACCACCGATGTTGCTGACGGTTGCAGTGTACAGGGTTTCCATTATCGAGTATATTTAGTTGTATTGGCCGTTCAGTACTTGTTGTGGTACTGTAACACCAGTTTACACAACCAACGGAATCCCGAAACTGTTAGAGTCTGTAGCAGGCTGGCAGGCGTTTTGCACGTTCATGAATACATGCCGGAATTTAAACTAACTTTGTGTGAGGGCCTACAACCCGTCAAAGCGGCAATAGAACGGTTTTTCACGCGTTTTTCTTCCGTACGCACTTGACACGCTGACCAGTATGAATACGTTATACCAGTTTTTCTCCGGGCGTCAGCTACTGGCATGGATTGGCGGGCTAAGCTTGCTACTGTGGACCGGTCAACTCACGGCGCAGGCACAACGCAAGCGCGACCGGGGCCTCTCGGCTGACACATCGTTGGCAAGTATTGCCTCAACCACGGCTGATCGGCTCGCTATTGAAACGCAGTTTGCCGACGGGATGCGCTTTCTGATGACGGAAGAGCCAGCCCGGGCCATTACGCAATTTCAGAACGTACTGAAGAAAACGCCGAATAATGCCGCGGCTCACTATTCGCTCGCCAATGCTTATATCAAAAGCAATAAGCCAGCCGAAGCACTACAACATGCGACCAAAGCTTACTCGTTAGATTCCCAGAACAAGTTCTACGCATTACTTCTGGGCGAGTTATACGTCAAACAGAAGCGGTACGGTGAGGCCGAAGAATTATACGAGAAACTGCTGAAGCAGGGTCCCGAAAACGCCGAATACGGAGTCGAATTAGCTGCCATTTACTTATTCGACGATAAACCGGAGAAAGCCCTGAACGCGTATAACCTGGTAGAGCGTGAACTGGGCCTGAACGAAGAGATTATCCGACAGAAGCAACGTATCTATCTGAAGTTAAATAAAGTTGACAAGGCGGTTGAAGAAGCCGAACGCTTGGTCGCTTCGGAGCCAGGGGAGCCAGATTACCTGCTGGAAGGTGCCGAACTCCTGATTGCCAACGATCGATCGGATCAGGCACTAACCTGGATTGACCGAGCGCTTAAGCTGAACGCTGATTCCCCCCAGGCCCACGTCCTGCTGGCCGACATTTACCGCAAAAAAGGGGACATGGCCCGCGTCAGTAAAGAATTGAATCAGGTACTGGCGAACCCAAATCTGGAAGCCGGCCTGAAGGCCCGGATTCTGTCTAGCTACGTCGGTATGACCGAACAGAACCCAACGGCCCAGAAGGATGCGCTGAACATGGCGCAGACGCTGGCCCAGACGAACCCCAACGATCCGAAGTCGCAGGTGATGATGGCCGATCTGCTCGCGCAACAGGGAAAAAAAGCAGAAGCGCGCGACGCCTACGCCCGAGCCGCCCGACTGGATGGATCCACGTTTGAAGTCTGGGGCGCTTTACTCCAGTTGGATAACGAACTCAACCAGGCCGACAGCCTGCTGACTCACTCCCAGCAAGCGCTTGAAATGTTTCCGACGCAGGGAGTTTTCTGGTATTCGAACGGATCCGCGAATTTGTACAAACGTAACTACCAGGCGGCCGTCGATGCACTGGAAGAAAGTAAGAAGCTCCTGGCAGCCAGTAATGATGAGGCTCTGAAACGTGGTATCGATGCTCAATTGGGTGATGCGTACAATGGCGTGGGCGATTACGCCAAATCAGATGAAGCCTATGAAGCGGTGCTTAAGCTTGACCCCATCAACGATTACGTTCTGAACAACTATAGCTATTTCTTGTCGCTACGGAAGGCGAACCTGCCCCGGGCTCAGCAACTGGCGCAGAAGCTGGCGGAACGGCATCCAACCAATCCAACGTATTTGGACACCTATGCCTGGGTGCTATACGTATCGAAAGACTACGCGAAAGCTCGGCAATACCTGGAAAAGGCCATGGCTAATCCAGCCACAGTCAGTGGAACCATTGTCGAGCACTACGGCGATGTGCTATATCAGCTTGGCCAGCACGACAAAGCGCTGGAACAATGGAAATTAGCAAAAACGAAAGGAAACGCTACCCCTGCGCTTGACAAGAAAATCTCAACGGGAAAACTCAATGACTAAATACATTGGCATGGCTGGACTGCTCAGTTTATTGATGCTGAGTAATGCCTGCCGTCGGCCACCAGCGACGGACTCCAGAAATTTTGGCGTTACGACCAAGAGTGATTCGGTTACGCAGGCAGCGCCCGTTCAGCCCGTGGCTACCGACACAATAGCGAAAACGTCGCCTAAAGCTGATGCACGGCTCAACGTTGCCGAAATCGACTTTCAGTACCTGACCACGCGGTCTAAGCTATCGTTTAAAGGCCCCAAGCAGGATCTCGACAACGCCAGCCTAACCATTCGTGCCCGAAAAGACAGTTTAATCTGGTTATCGGTTAGCAAGCTGGGCCTGGAGGCCGTTCGAACGCTGATTACTCCCGATTCGATTATTGTTCTGGATAAGATTCACAAAGAAGTTATTTCATTCGATTTCCCTACGCTAAGCCGACAGTTTAACTTCAAGATCGACTTTGCTTTGTTACAGTCGATTCTGCTGGGCAATCCTCCTTATCCCCAACAACCTGCTACACTCGCTTCCACGTCGGAGTCGATGGTGTTAAACCGTCAGCAGGCGGGACCAATTTTAGTCGAAAACTACGTCAGCGTACCGAATCAGAAACTGACCAAGGTGCTCCTTACCGACCAACCCACCCGGAATACCCTCCAGATTACTTACGAAGATTTTACCGCGGTAGCGAACGTTCTTTTTCCGTACAATAATCTCATTTCACTAACCTACAAACCCAGAGCTACGGATCAGGCGGGTCAAACCGACGTACAAATCAGACACAGTCGGGTTGAGTTAAGCGATAAAAATCCAGGATTTCCTTTTTCAGTGCCGGCCAGCTATCAGCGTCGACTTAACTAATTTGTTGGCTTCCCGTATTTATGCGTCTTTCTTTAGCGATGTTTTCTTTTTTTCTCCAACGATCTGGATTTGTGCTGCTGGGCCTGCTCCTGCTGTCGAGCGCTGTGATGGCGCAACAAACCCAACGAAACCGACAAGTGCTGGAAAAAGAGAAGCGGCAGAATATGGAGCGTATGAGCCAGATCAATACGGTACTGAAGCAAACATCTTCTGAAAAACAGGTCAGCTTAGGACAATTGAAAGCGCTGGATCAGCAAATCCAGACGCAGTCCAAACAGATCGGTTTATTGAATAAAGACCTGCGTTTAACAGAGTCAGAGATTTCGGAATTGAAACAAGCAAGCGCCCGACTGACACAGGACCTTGGTAAGTTGAAGAAAGAATACGGAGCTATGGTCTACGCGGCTGACCGCCGTCGTCAGCAGGTAAATCCATTGGGTTTCCTTTTTGCCTCGGATAATTTTAATCAGCTTGTTGCCCGTTATCGTTATTTGAGGCAGTATTCGGATGCACGGCAGAGTCAAGTCCGTCAGATCAACACCGTACAGTCTTCTTTGCAGGGGAAGCAGCAGGCTACGCAACGCAAACGCCAGCAGCAGCAAGGTACGTTGGTCTCCAAAGTTAAGGAGTCTGAAAAACTCGAAACCCTGAAAGGTGAAAAGAACGCCGTCGTTCAGGAACTGAGCAAGAAAGAAGCGGACCTGCGTACCGAACTGGCCGAAAGCCGGAAAGCGATTAGTCAGCTGGAAAACATGATTACCCGCATCATTGCGCGGGAAGCGCGAGAACGGGCAGCGCGCGAAGCACGGGAGCGTGCTGAACGGGAACGCATTGCCCGCCTGGCTCGTCTTGAAGCAGCCCGGAAAGCCGAAGCGAAACGGAAGGCCGAAGAAGCGGTAGCGGCCGCGGAGAAAGCGGGTGAAAAGCCCGATCCGGAAACCGTAGCCAAAGCCACTCGTCCAATTGAGCCGGAACCTGAACCCGAAGTCAAGAAACCTGACGAACGACGTAATAACAATCTGAACGACGAAGAAACAGCGCTGGCCTCATCGTTTACGGCCTCCCGCGCTCATCTTCCGTGGCCGGTTTCTAAAGGATTTATTGCCGATCGGTTTGGGCGGAAACCGCACCCCGTTTTAAAAGGAATTTACGTAGAAAATCAGGGCGTTGATATTCAAACAAACGCGGGAGAAAACGTTCGGGCGGTGTATGACGGTATCGTTCAGGACGTAACCAGCATGCCCGGAATGAATAACGTAATTGCCATTCAACACGGTGATTATTTCACGGTGTACGCCAAGCTACGCAGTGTTTCGGTTCAGACAGGTCAGCGCGTAAAAGCACGCGAAACCATTGGTACAGTAGCGACCGACAAAAATGGAGTTTCCGAAATTCAGTTCCAGATCTGGAAGGCGTTTACTAAACTTAATCCAGAGTCCTGGCTCCAGCCACACTGATTCTGGCCAATAAGCAGTCCACAAAAAGCCCTACCTTTGCGGCCTTACGTTGCTTACGGAATCATGTCAGTTCATAATCCAGACATCAAGCGTGTTACAACGCATACAATACAGGAGCTAAAAAATAAAGGGGAAAAGATTTCAGCGCTAACAGCCTATGATTACTCCATGGCACGAGTAGTCGATGCGGCCGGGGTTGAGGTTATTCTCGTGGGCGATTCGGCATCCAACGTCATGGCAGGGCACGAAACGACACTTCCCATCACGCTCGACCAGATGATCTACCACGCCAGCTCGGTGGTGCGGGGCGTAAAGCGAGCGCTGGTAGTAGTCGATCTGCCATTCGGGTCTTACCAGGGCAATTCATCGGAAGCGTTACGTTCGGCCATTCGTATCATGAAAGAATCCGGCGCGCACGCCATCAAGCTGGAAGGAGGCCTTGAAATTAAGGAATCTATCATCCGGATTTTGAGTGCGGGTGTTCCCGTTATGGGTCACCTCGGCCTTACTCCACAGTCAATTTATAAGTTCGGTACGTATGCTGTCCGGGCGAAAGAAGAAGCCGAAGCCCAGAAGCTTCTGGACGATGCTAAAATGCTCGAAGAGATTGGCTGTTTTGCTACGGTGCTCGAAAAAATTCCGGCGGCTTTAACGAAAAAGGTCTCGCAGAGCCTGACAATTCCTACCATTGGTATCGGTGCTGGTCCGGATGCCGACGGCCAAATCCTGGTTATTCACGACCTGCTGGGCATCACCAATGAGTTTAAACCACGCTTCCTTCGTCAGTATGCCGATCTGCATACAACCATGACCCAGGCCATCGCGCATTACGTCGATGACGTAAAAGCACGTGACTTCCCGAACGAGAAAGAAGCGTATTGAGTTAGTAGAAAGAGCAAATACACAGATGCAGAGCTAGTTACTGTATAAGTATAGGCTTCTTTGTTCACAAAAGCATGAAACATCAACCATTTCAGGTTATTTACGAAGACAATCATCTGTTGATTGTCAATAAAGATCCGGGTATCCTGGTACAGGGTGACCGTACCGGTGACGTAACGCTGCTAACGTTACTGAAGGAATACGTCAA
Source organism: Spirosoma pomorum (assembly GCF_054776615.1). Classification (NCBI taxonomy): domain Bacteria; kingdom Pseudomonadati; phylum Bacteroidota; class Cytophagia; order Cytophagales; family Cytophagaceae; genus Spirosoma; species Spirosoma pomorum. Next base: position 50,795 of record NZ_BAAHBP010000024.1, on the reverse strand, counting down.
AGAAAAGTACAATAAGCCCGGCGAAGTATTTCTGGGTCTGGTCCACCGGCTGGACCGCCCGGTGAGTGGTCTGGTTGTTTTCGCCCGGACGTCGAAAGCGCTGGAGCGGATGAACGAAATTTTCCGCAAACGTCAGGTCCAGAAAACCTACTGGGCTATTGTCCGTCGGAAACCACCCAAAGATGCCGACAAGCTGGTCAACTGGCTCGTTAAGGACGAACAAAAAAACCAGGTAACGGTCTATGACACTGAAGTAGCTGGTTCGCAGAAAGCAGAACTATCGTATCGTCTGCTGGGCAAAATAAACGAGCACTATCTGCTTGAAGTGAATCCGATCACGGGTCGTCCGCATCAGATTCGCTCTCAGTTAGCGCACATGGGCTGCCCGATTCGCGGTGACGTGAAGTACGGGTACGATCGCGCCGTGCCCGACAAAAAGATCTATTTGCACGCCCGTCGACTTTACTTTACCCACCCGGTTAAGAAAGAGCCGCTGGTCTGCAAAGCGGCTTTACCGAATGATCCCTTCTGGGAAGAATTTCTGGCACTGGACGACGAGAAATTCAAAGACAAGAACATGGATTTTATTTTCGAGTAGTCCACTCGCTACCACGAAAAAGCGCCCTAATAAGTCATACGACTACGTTAGGGCGCTTTTCGGCTATAAAAGCTATATGACTGGAAACCTGATCTTTTACGATCTATCACTCAAAATCGGTGAGGTTTCGGTTTCTTTTACCTGTGTGATGTCCGTCATCATTTGCTCAAGCACACGCTCGGTCATTTGCATGGCTCCGCGTATGGCTCCATAAATTAAACATAACGGTAAGATGATGGGCAGGAAGAATACCCATTGAAAGATCATATGGATTCGTACGTTTTTCATCAGTTTACGGGGGAAAATGTCTATAAGTTTACAAAAAAGTCAAATGTGAATTATGCTGATCACAATTTTTCTTTTGCTTTTTTACGAACAACCAAATTTACACAAATTATATAATTTAATAAATATTTTATTTAACTAAAATCTCATTAAATTTTCTATAAAAATATATAAATTTTCCTTTTTCGTTACTTAACACATGACAATTACCTGTTGTCTAGCCTATTACACAGAATAGGCTATCCTGTTAATATAACCCCGCCTGAGCTATCGCTTTTGTTACCACTCTATGAACCGTATCGACCGCATTTCCGCCATATTAATTCAGTTACAATCTCGACGCATCGTCAAGGCACAGGATATTGCGGACCGCTTTGCCATCAGCCTACGCACGGTCTATCGTGATATCCGGACGTTAGAAGAGGCTGGCGTCCCTATTCTGGGCGAGGCTGGGGTAGGTTATACCATTATGGACGGGTACCGTCTCCCTCCTGTTATGTTTACGCGGGAAGAAGCCATCGCATTGCTTACGGCCGAAAAACTGGTTGCGAAAATGACGGACACCGCCACGACTACCGACCATCAGTCAGCTATGTTCAAGATAAAATCGGTACTTCGAAGCACCGAGAAAGATATTCTTGATCACATTGACAACCGCATCGAAATCGTTCAGGGTCGTCGGCCACGGCCCGAATTAATGACGATCAATCCGCTTCAAACCATTCTACAGGCCATTGCTGAACGTAAGGTTCTCCATCTGAGTTACCTGGCCTACCAACAGCAGGAGACGACTCGTTGCGTTGAGCCAATTGGTGTTTTTTATCTGGACCATTACTGGCATCTCATTGCCTTTTGTCGCTTGCGGCAGGATTATCGCGATTTTCGCATGGACCGTATGAGCGCCATCCAACTGGGCAACGAACGCTTTCAGCCCGTTCATCCGCCTTTGCAGGAATACCTGCGCAATCTTTATCCTGACCGCAATCTGGACCGGGTCGTTCTGCGGATTAATAAAACAATCGTCAGACATTTGGCTGAGCAGAAATATTATAATGGCCTGGTGTCAGAAGAAGAGCACGATGAGTATGTCGATATGACGTTCCTTACCTATTCATCCGAAGGACTAGTCCGCTGGTACCTCTCCTTCGGCGACGAAGCCCAGATTCTGGAGCCAAGTTCGTTGCGTGAGCGCGCCCAGGAAATTATTCGCGGCATGGCTCAATACTTCTGAAAAGCTACTGACACAGGGCTGTCACTAGGCGGCTGTTACTTTGTTTCAAACAAAACAACAGCACCTCATGTCGATTATCGTTCCGTTACTCCAGAAAGAATTTGATCAGGAAGCCATCACCACGCGGAAGATGCTGGAACGTATTCCTGACGATAAATACGACTGGCAGCCTCATCCCAAAAGTATGACGATTCGGCAATTGGCTACGCACATTGCGGACTTGCCTGCCTGGACGCAACTGGCGCTGACAACTGATGGACTTGATTTCGCGGTGACTCCGTATGAGCCAGCAGTCGTTAATGATACAGCAACGTTACTAACGTTTCTAGCCGAATCTCAAGCCAAGGGTCAGGCCGCTTTGGCGGAAGCCACCGACGCTGATTTGCTCCCTACGTGGACGTTACGTCATGGCGACCAGGTATTGAGCGTTTCGTCCACGGGCGAGATGATCCGTATGTCGTTTAGCCAGATCGTTCACCACCGGGCACAAATGGGCGTTTATCTGCGCCTGCTTGACATACCTATTCCGGGCAGTTATGGCCCAAGCGCCGACGAGCAAAGCTTCTAATAGAAACCCCTCACCTGATGATCGGTGCCTGATTACTCGGGTACCGATCTTTTTGTTTACCATTCAGTAACGTAACGCTTTGTGAAATAACACCCTATCCAAAACTCCGGAATAAGTAGTCTTGCCTCTCCATACAAGGCTAGCCAATAACGTAATACCAGCCATAGCCTCTCTTTTTTCTATAAAGGGGCACTAAATACCGACTCTTAGAAGAAGAATTCATGGTTTTCGATACTTTTACAAAAATTCCTTCTGTTTCTCTGTTTGTTGTTTCGCATTAGTGCATATCGGTTTGGGATTGCCCGTCTACTATTTGGCCTGTATCTCGCGATACTTGCCAACGGGATTATCTTTCGCCACGCGCACCGACTATCCGACGGAACGATTGTGTGCCACGCACACCCGTACAAAAATTCCTCTGGTACCCGCTTTCCTGACCATACGCACAGCCTGGATGAACTGGTCCGGCTTGATGCGTTCACGAATGCCCTCTACGAGAGCCCGGGTGCCTTCTTATGGGTAACTATCCTTGCCGTAGTTATCCTGTTAAGCCGTATTCTTTCTATTCAGGTACGGTTTGTTATTTCGTTACCTCATCTTGCCTTTCAGCATCGCGGTCCGCCGGTGCAGTTGATTTAATTCTGGTTTTCCCACAGCTACATATCAGCTAGCCAATGCGTATTGGTCTAGCTGTATGCGTTTGCGTGTGGCTCATAACTGATTTTTATCAACTGTTACCCAGCTTTGTATGATCCGACTACTTCTTGCTTTCTTATTTATTCCTTTTTTATCCACAGCTCAATCGCTGTTTACCGGTCAGGTTGTGGATAAATCGACGAACGAACCTCTGATCGGGGTTACGATTTACATTGCTGACCTCAAAAAAGGTGATTTAACCGATTCGCTGGGCCGCTTTCGCGTTGCAGACATACCAGTGGGTCCACACCGGGTTCAGGTGTTATTCGTTGGCTACAAAACGATAAATCACACTATTCAATTTACGACGGCTGGTATGACCACCGACTTTCAACTTGCTCCGGAATCGACTCAGTTAAATGAAGTTGTTGTTACGGGACTGACGACGGGGTCGACGGTAAAAGACAGTCCGGTTCCGATCATGACGTACAACAAAATTCAATGGCTGCAAACCAGTTCAACTAACCTGGTCGATGCCGTTGGAAAACTGCCGGGCATGTCGCAAATCACGACGGGCGTGGGTTTATCCAAACCTGTTATCCGGGGACTTGGCTTCAACCGAGTCATTACGGTTCACGACGGGGTGCGGCAGGAAGACAACCAGTGGGGCGAAGAACATGCGCTTCAGGTCGACGAATATTCCATTGAGCGCTACGAAATTATCAAAGGTTCAGGAAGCTTGCTTTATGGCTCCGATGGCTTGGGGGGCGTTATGAGTTTGATTTCAGCCCGGCCGCCCGAAGCGGGCGTAACGCGGGGGCAAATCCTGGCGAATTATCAGAGTAATAATGGCATGATGGGTCTCTCGGCAATGGTTGAAGGCACCAGCAAGTCTGGTGTTTTCGCCCGGTTACGGCTGAGTGGAAAAAGCGCCGGCAATTATCAGAATCGCTACGATGGGCGGGTGTACGGTTCAGCGTACCGCGAGTACGACATTAACGGGACCGTGGGCATAAACCGGAAGTGGGGTTACTCACAGCTTTACTTCTCGAACTGGCACCAGGACATCAACATCGTCACGGGTGAGCGGGCTCCCAACGGGCGCTTTTTAAAACTCGTTCAGGTTGCTGCTGATTCAGAGGCACTAGCTCCTGTTACCAACGCCGATTTACGAAGCCGCCAAATCGATCTGGCGAACTACCAGAACTTGAATAACATGAAAGTTTCCTGGAACACGTTCGCCAAAGTTGGTAGTGGTAACCTGTCGGCTATTGTGAGCTACAGCCAGAACCGACGGCAGGAGTTTGCCAGTACGCTGACGGATCAACCTGCGCTTTATTTTTACCTGCAAAACGTTTTCTACGACCTGAAATACTATTTCGGTGGTCGGAACGGCTGGGATTTCACCATTGGTGGAAATGGGTTGTGGCAGTATAATCAAAATAAAGGTTTACAGGTCCTCTACCCTGGTTACCGCTCCTGGGACAATGGATTATTCCTGTTCGGGCAGAAGAAAACCGATCGCCTAACGCTCAACGGGGGTATCCGTATGGACATCCGCCAGATGCGAATTAATCGGCTGTATGCCGACAGTGAAGGAAATTTTAGCGAAACGCCCATTGCTGGAGGCCAGTTTCGGTTTGGGGGGCTGAATAAAACCTATTCGAACCCGACAGCTAGCCTGGGCGCTACGTATAACCTGTCTAACCGCTGGACGGTGAAAGCTAATCTGGGCCGGGGGTTCCGGGCGCCCGCTACGCCCGAGCTATCAGCCAACGGGGAACACGCGGGTACGTTTCGTTACGAGATCGGTAGCCCGAGTCTGCGTTCAGAAACGTCCTGGCAGGGTGATCTGGGCATCAATTACGAAACACCCGACGTATCGGTCACGATAAGTCTGTTCCAGAACCGAATAAACAACTACACCTATTCGGAGAAAGTGACCGACCGCTTTGGCCGCGACTCAATTGTCGATCCTAGCCGTCCTATCCTAACGTATCGATACGTGCAAGGCAATGCCGTTCTGTTCGGGGGCGAGGGCCAACTCAGCATCAATCCTCGTTCCGCTCCGTGGTTTCATTTCACAACCTCCTACTCGCTGGTTCGGTCGCGCAACCTATCGTCTACGAGCGACTCGACAAAATACCTGCCCTTCCTGCCGCCACCCCGTGTGATCAGCCAGCTGAAGTTGACTCGCGCCGAAGCGGGTAATCACTGGCGTAATCTATACGCGTTGCTGGAAGTAGAACATAATTCAGCCCAGAATCAGGCACTGCTGGCTTATGGCACCGAAACCACGACGCCAGCCTACACACTAGTTAACTTGGGCGGAGGAACGGACATCACGAATAATTCAGGCCGGACGTTGTTTTCGCTGTACCTGACGGTACAAAATGTCTTTGACGTAGCGTATCAAAGCCACCAGAACCGTCTAAAGTATTTTGGTGTCAACGAGGCCACTGGTCGGCAGGGGGTGTATAATATGGGACGCAACGTCAGCCTAAAAGCCGTTGTCCCCATTGGGCGAAAGTAAACTCAACGACTAACGTAGCACGCTTTACGGTAGTCAAATCGGTAATAACGCATGCGCAAAATTGGTCCCCGCCTTGATTTAGCTTATCTGAGAAAATAGTCTGAGGTAACGAATAAACAGCTGTTATTCCAGCCAAACACGCCCCGAGTCGGGTGTCTGCTAAAAAGTCAGTTACTGAACTAACTGACTTTTGTTGATTAATTATTGTTAAAAAATCGAGGGAACGAGCGCAATGGACACTCGTTCCCTTTTATATTGACCCATTAATTGCACACCAATACGTCTTATTAGCCGTTCCTCTTTATGATTTTTCTGTTCGCCCTGCTCCTCAGCAGCGGCTTTTTCCAGCAGGAGCCAACTGCCTACCGGGTTCAATACCAGCTTACCTACAAACCCGACTCGACTAACCTCAAACGTATTGACAGCGAGCGATTTGTGCTCTTTATCAAACCGAACGAGTGGTCCTTCTACGGATCCGAAAACGCATTAAAAAGCGACTCCGTCAGCGTACTGGTCAAGAACGGGGTCATTCCAGAGACGGATTTGCTTGATAGCCGAAACCGATTTCGCACCCGGTTCAGGCAATACATACACAAGGAGTATGGTCAGAAAACAAGTAAGCTGTATGAGACCTTAGGTATACAGCCTTTTGTCATAACGCTCCCCAACGAATTACAGTGGCAACTCAGTGCGGAACAGGATTCCATTGCTGGCTTTGCCTGCACAAAAGCCACAACGACCTATGCCGGCCGTACTTACAATGCCTGGTTTGCACCCGATATTCCAATCTCCGACGGCCCCTACGTATTTAGCGGCTTACCGGGCCTGATCGTCAAACTCAGCGACAGCCGCAACCATTACGTCTTTACACTTGACCAGTTTGGCCCTTACACGGGCAAACTCACCGAAGCACCTACCTACCGAAAAAGAGAGCCGGTAGCGATCTCTCGTCAGCAAGCCTTTACTATGCGCGAAGACATGCGAAAAGATCCAGTTGGTCAGATCAAGCGGACGAGCGGTATTGACTTGAGTTCGTTTCAACGGGACGGTTCGTCAGCTACGCGGTCGTTGGACCGGAGCTGGGACAACAACCCGCTGGAGTTAAAATAATCTTCTTAGTTAACCTCTTTACTAACGGTGCTATCTGTCCTGCCGCGTCTTCTTTTGTGGCTTGTTTGCTGCGTCGCGACCTGTCAGGCGTCGGCGCAGGCGGTTTTTTCGGGCCGGGTAACCGATGCGACACACGCCCCCCTACCCGGTATTAGTGTCACACTGCATCCCCCTACGGGTACGGCCATCGTTGCTTTTGGTATCACAGACCCAGACGGCCGGTTTTCTATCCCCGCGAAGTCCAGTCAGGATTCCCTGCGCATCCGGGTTGTTGGCCTAGGCTGGGCCGTGCAGGAAAAGCGCCTGCCCAACCGCACCCAAACACTGTCGTTTAGTCTGGTTGCTCAACCCATCGCCCTGAAAGAAGTGCGGGTGAAAGTCCCCCCCGTTACCAAACAGAGCGATACATTATCCTACGCCGTGGATGCTTTTAAGAGCAAGACCGACCGGGTCATTGCCGACGTGATCAGAAAGTTACCCGGAATCGAAATGGAAGCCGACGGGCGTATCCTTTATCAGGGTAAGCCCATCAACAAATATTACATCGAAGGGATGGACCTGCTGGACAACAAATACCGGCTGGCCAACGACAACCTACCCATCGAGTCCGTGGTGAAGGTACAGGTCATCGAAAATCATCAGCCTATTCGTATGCTCGACAGCCTGGTTTTTTCTGATCGGGCGGCTCTGAACATCAGCCTCAAAAATAACGTCACCGTGACGGGTACAGCCCAGGTGGGCGGGGGCGCTGCGCCGTTGTTATGGGATGCCAACGTAACGCCCATGCTGTTCACCCGCCGGAATCAGTTCATTGGTTCATACCAGACCAACAACACAGGTAACAACGTCGCTCAGCAGTTGCGTAGCTTTTCACCGGGAACGGTGCTTAACCCGAAGCAAAACGATGACCAGAAAAAGGACTGGGTTTCGCTTCAGCCCCTCGCTACCCCCCTTTTTGACGAAACCCGCTGGCTGAATAACAACACTCACCTGGGTACACTTAACCACTTGAAAAAGATGGCTAACGATGTCGACCTGCGCTGGAACGTAGCCTATCTGAACGACTACCAGCAGCAGCGGGGGTACACCAACACCACCTATTTCACACCGGAAGACACCATCAGGATACGGGAGGATCAGTACAACCGGCTTTTTTTTCATTCGCTCGAAGCCCGGCTAACCATTCAGAAAAATAGTCCGAAGAAATACCTTAAAAACGAGTTGTCGGCAAAAGGCAACTGGGATCAACAACAGGGCGCTGTTACGTTGAACGATGTCCTGGGCAGTCAGCGGGTCAGTAACCCTTTCTTCTGGATCAGTAATCAGTTCGAGGACATTCTCCACGTCGGGAAACAACTTATTACGCTCCGTTCGGCTACCCGGATCAGTCGTACTCCGCAATCGCTGATAGTCAAACCGAGCCAACTAACCAATCTGCTGGACGAAGACATACCAAACGCTCAAATCCGACAGCAGGTACTGGCGACTTCGTTTGAAACAGACAATTCGCTCAGTCTAACCCGGCAATGGCGTCAGTTTACACTGCTCCCGCAGCTAGGCGTAACCGTTGAGCAACAAACGCTGAACAGCACAATTCAGATCGACGATACTAGTACGTCCCGCCTGTTGGCTAACAACTTCAGCAACAATTTAAACTGGTTTAGTCTCAACGGCTATCTCAGGCTCAAGACCCAGTACCGCAGAAACGCCTGGCGACTGGAGCTAGACTCTCCGCTCAACTACTACCGATTCCTGCTCAGCGACCCACTCGCCAATAAAGGCCAGCGATTAGAACGACTCGTCCTGGAACCGCGGTTAACGGCCCATAATAATCTGACCCAATTTTGGGAGATTCATAGTACATTCCAATATCGAAACCGTTTCGGCGAAATCGACGACGTTCATTACGGCTACCTGCTACGCACCTACCGAACGCTACAACGCCGGGATGTACCCCTACAAAATCGGCAAACTGTGTTGGGCTCGGTTGGCCTGAACTACCGTAACCCGATCACCTCGCTGTTCGGTAGCCTCTCCTACCAGTACAGCCTTTCCCAGCTCAATTTGCTTTACCGCTCGCGGATTAATGAGCAGGGCGCTGTAGACTACTCGGCCATCAACCAGATCAATTATGCGTCTGTTCAATCCGTTGATGGCCAGCTGGGTAAGTACCTACCGGAGCTAAAAACCAATATTTCAGCCCGGCTGAACTGGCTCACCACGACCAACGCACAGATTATCAACGGTTCCCTGGTTAACCTGACCAATCAAAGCCTTTCCCCTGGCCTGAGTGTCGCTACTAACGCGGGCAAGTGGGCTGACCTAAGTTATACGTATCAGCTTTCGTTGTACAAGGTGAATCTATCCGAAAGCAGCACGCAAACGACTACTCAGCAGAAGCACCAGCTTAAGCTCAACGCTTATCCTGCCAAGCACAGCTCGCTGAGCATCGAAAACGAGTATTACGTTAATCAACTCAGCACAAGCACCAACCGCAACTTCTTTACGAATATCCTATTTCGCTGGGCGTTACCCGGAAAAAAGATAGACCTGGAAACCAGCTGGCTTAACGTGTGGAATACGTCGACGCTCACCACAGTCTCAATTACGTCCTTTTCGTACATTGAATCGGCTTACGTGCTCCGTCCCACGCAAATCGTCCAGAAAGTCCGTTTTTCCTTCTGAAGACTATTACCAATTAAGACGGGAGGACAGGCCGAAAAGAAGTGTACACTTCTTTTCGGCCTGTCCTCCCGTCTTAATTTATCCTTTGTACTTATTTCAACGTAGCGACGGCATCCTTAATCCGCTGAACCGCTTCGACGAGCAGTTCGTCAGCTGCGGCTGTTGAAATACGTAGACAGTTTGGTGCTCCGAAGCCCGATCCGGCAACCGTCGATACATAAGCCGTATTGAGGAGCCAGGACGCAAAATCGTCGGAGTTGTTGATCGCTGTCGTACCGTCTGATTTACCGTAATAATAGCTAATATCCGGGAACGCGTAGAAAGCACCTTCCGGTACGTTCACGCGGAAGTTAGGTACCTCTTTCAGCAGGCCAACCACCAGATCCCGGCGACGCTGATACGCTTTCGTCATTTCTTTCGACGGTTCCAGTGGTCCATTCAGCGCGGCCACGGTTGCTTTCTGCGCAATCGAGTTCGTACCGGACGTAATCTGACCCTGTAGCTTTTCGACTCCTTCGGCAATCCATTTAGCTGCGCCAATGTAGCCGATCCGCCAACCGGTCATGGCAAAGCCCTTCGCAACGCCATTTACCGTAATGACGCGCTCCGCGATCTCCGGAATCGAGCCGATACTGAAATGACCTTCGGGCGTAAAGTTGATGTATTCGTAAATTTCGTCAGCCAGAACGTAGACGTTCTCGTGGCGAGCGACTACGTCGGCAATAGCCCGCAGTTCTGCTTCTGAGTAGATCGAACCAGTTGGGTTGTTAGGCGACGCATACATCACGATCTTCGTCCGGTCCGTAATAGCGGCTTCGAACTGCTCCGGCGTCACTTTGAAGTTGTTCTCAAATGAGCCATCAACCACAACCGCCTTACCTTCGGCCAGCTTCACCATTTCGGAGTAGCTCACCCAGTAAGGCGAGAAGATCACCACTTCGTCGCCTGGATTTACCAGTACCTGAATGACGTTCGCCAGTGAGTGCTTAGCCCCCGTCGAGACAACGATATTTTCGGGCTTCCAGTCAATATTGTTGTCCCGCTTGAATTTATCGGCAATGGCCTTGCGCAGATCGGGGTAGCCTGCCACCGGCGAATAACCATGAAATCCATCATCGATCGCCTTTTTGGCGGCTTCGCAGATGTGTTGGGGCGTCTTGAAATCAGGCTCCCCGACACTCAGACTAATTACTTTATGACCCTGCGCAGCCAGTTCACGGGCTTTTTTGGTCATCGCCAGGGTTGACGACTCTTCCAGCGCGTTAATTCGGTCGGCTAACAAACTCACTGTGTCGAGCGTGGCAGACATAATCGTGTTTTTTGACAATTTGATAACAAACTGAGGGCAAAGGTACTAGGTTTTCAGCGCGTCGATAGCTGAATTAACAAATTAAAAAATCAGTACCGAACGGATGAAGCGTTATTCAGCAACGAACTTCAACATCCACTGGCCAACGGACGCGTTTGTCAGGTTGAAAACGAGGTTGGGGAACAGCCCAATCAGCAACGCTATCAGCCCCAGCGGGATCAATAGTAGCTTCTCCCGAGCCGTCAGATCATGCAGCACCGCCATGGTAAATTTACGTTCCTCAACGGGCCGTACCCAGGTCGTTCCGAAGAACATACGCTGTAAGGTCCAGAGAAAATAAGCGGCAGCCAGGAGCAAGCCTATTGCGGAAACGGCGGTCAACCAACCAGGTAAATAGCTGGACTGGAAACTGCCCATCAACGTAAATAATTCGCCGACGAAACCGGAGAACCCGGGCAGTCCCAGCGAACCAAAGAAAGCAATGGCGGTCAGGATGGTGTATTGCGGCATTACGTGCAGTAAGCCTCGGTAAGAATCGATACGTCGGTCGTGCGTACGGTCGTACAGTACCCCAACGATCAGGAATAGCATTGCCGATAGAACCCCGTGGCTAACCATCTGATAGATGGCTCCGTTGATGCCTTCGCCCGTCAGAGAAGCAACCCCCAGCAGAACAAAGCCCATATGCGACACCGACGAGTAGGCGATCATCTTCTTTACGTCGTTCTGTGCCAGGGCATTCAAGCCGCCATATACAATCGACAGAGCGCCCAAGCCAGCTAATGGAAGGGCATATACCATACCTCCATCCGGGAAGAAATTCCATACGATTCGCAGAAAGCCGTAGCCACCGATCTTCAGTAGAACGCCCGCCAGCACCACCGATACGGGTGTTGGCGCTTCGACGTGCGCATCCGGCAGCCAGGTATGAACAGGCACGATCGGCAGTTTTATCGCGAACCCCAGGAAGATAGACCAGAAGGCGACCATCCGAACGGGCATTCCGAACAGAACTAGCTCCGACGCGGGGTGGAGAAAGGCCGTGGGCAGGTAGTTATTCCCATCGGCCAGGTGGCGCATGTCAAACGTGTGCACCACCTGCGACAACTCGAGCTGGCTACTTTGTAATTGCCCCTGTAGCATTCGAATTACGTCACCTGTTACCAGCGTGCCATCCGGGACTAATCCTGCCTGCACGGCTGTACTAATAGGATCGATCACGGAAAGGGACAACCCGATCATAACGAGCAGAATCAGCAGCGATCCTAACAGCGTATACAGGAAAAATTTAATCGAGGCATATTCCCGACGTGGTCCACCCCAGAGCCCGATCAGGAAATACATCGGCAGGAGCATGAACTCAAAGAAGAGGAAGAACAGAAAAAAATCCAGCGCGACGAAGCAGCCCATGATCGTTCCCGTCAGGAGCAGATAGAGAGAGTAGTAGGCCTTCAGCTTCTGGGTCATATTCCAGGAAGACACGACGCCGATAAGCATAACGACAGCTGATAGCAGCACCAGCGGTAAACTCATACCATCGATTCCAAGTAGATAATCGATAGAGATAATCCCCAGACTACCCAGTGGCAACGTAATCCAGTCAGCCTGCACCAATAATTGGTAATCGGCTACGCTGGTATCAAACGCTACATAAACAAAAGCCGCCAGTACTAACTCAACGAACGTAACGCTCAATGCAATCCACTTGAAACTGCTGCTTTGCCTGTCGGGCAGTAACGCTACCAACAAGGCACCCAGTAGCGGTAAAAATATAAGTAGCGTAAGAAGCATTCTGTCGTCATTAAATTACAAAAGCCACCACAACATCAGTAGCAGACCTACTACTGCGGCTGTGATGTAAGATTGAACTAGCCCGTTTTGCACCGACCTGGTCAGCTTCCCCAACTGGCCAGCTAACCAGGCTGCTCCGTTTACCAGGCCATCTACCCCAAACCGATCGAAGCCGTTAGCCAGGTGAGCAAGTACAACAGTAGTTACGCCAGAACCATTGACCACTCCGTCAATTACTTTCTGATCTGTTTTGTTGAGCCAGTGCGCAAAGCGGAGCGATGGGTTAGTAATGGCGTCTTTATACAGACTATCCAGGAAACCATATTCAATCGACAAACGCACCGCCAGCCGACTGGTATCTGCCTTTTTCATCTGGAAACCAACCCAACCGCCTATTAGTACCAGCGCAATGGACACCGGAGCCAGCCAGATGTACTCTGCCGATTCAGTTGCGGGGAAAAGATGCAGAAACCAACTGCCGTGTGCGGAAACCGGGTTAAGCGAAAACCAGAACGCGACGGACAGGAGCGCCAGCAGTAGCACTGGCCCCCGCATGAGCCAGCTCGGTTCGTGGAGCTGTTCAATGGATACGGACTCATTCCGATAATTGCCGAAGAAAATGAGCTGCCATTGCCGTGTCATGTACAAAGCGGTCATACCTGACGACACCAATAATAAGATTGGTATTCCGTACGCCATTGAGCCAGGTTGCTGCCCGGCCCAGGTAAATACCCCCCCAATCAAGGCTTCTTTCGAAAGAAAACCCGATAGCAGCGGCACACCAGATAAAGCCGCGGCACAGATCGTGTAACCGACAAACGTCATTGGCATCACCCGACGGAGGCCGCCCATCTGGCGCATGTCCTGCGTATGAACAGCGTGGATTATAGAACCGGCGCTTAGAAATAACCCAGCCTTGAAGAATGCGTGAGTCAGCAAGTGAAACAGCGCTTCGCTGACACTTCCCGTGCCCATCCCCGCCACCATCATGCCTAGTTGCGAAACAGTCGAGAAGGCCAGTACCTTCTTAATGTCCGTCTGGAATATGGCGGAGTAGCCCCCCCAAAGCGTTGTGATGGTGCCAATAACCGTAATAACAATCAAGGCGTCAGGCGATAGTAGCGGTTGGATACGAGCCAACAGGAAGATACCAGCCGCTACCATGGTCGCTGCGTGGAGCAGCGCTGATACCGGCGTGGGGCCTTCCATCGCGTCGGGCAACCAGGTCAGCAACGGGAATTGCGCCGATTTACCCACGCATCCCATAAACAGACAGAGCCCGATAACCGTAGCGGGGGCCGTCACTAAGTCGCCGTCCAGCAGAATACTCAGCTCGAACGTATCGTAGTAATAATAGGTCAGAAAGATACCCAGCAGAAAGCCAATATCCCCTACCCGGTTCATCAAAAACGCTTTCTTAGCGGCTTGCCCGGCAGCCGGGCGATCTGAATAAAAACCGATCAATAAGTACGAGGCCAGCCCCACCAGTTCCCAGAAAGCGTAAAGCACCAGCAGATTTCCCGCCAGTACAATGCCCAGCATGGCACCCACAAAGAGTTGAAGACTAGAAAAATAACGGGTTAATTTAGGTTCGTCGTGGAGATAGTCAATGGAGTAAAGCTGTACCAGCAGGGCAATAAAATGCACCAGCAGCAGCATTAACGCTGTCAGCGTATCTAGTCGGAGACTAAAATGGATGGGTACCTGCGGCATCTGCGCCCAGGTAATCGAGAAGGTTTCAGCCTGCGCTGGCATTGAGCTGACAGCCAGTATAGATAACAGCAGCCCAACTCCCGTGAAAGCTACAGCCAATCTGCCTGCCAATTGACGGCTGACACTCGCTACGGTCAGAAAACCGGCGAATGGCAGCAGTAACAATATGGTAACGAGGAATGAGTGAGACATTAGGCAGGCAGGCGATTATGGCCGCAAATATCCAGATTGATGACTGGGGAAACAAACCAACTCAACTTGTTTTCAGCCAGCCCGTCACGCTCAATCGTTCGCGGGTGGCAGGCAAAACCTCATGTTCAAGCCGACCACTTTCGAAACAGACCAGCCGCCCGCCCATTGGTTCGACCGTAATAGTTTGTTCATTTCCGGCTTCGTCAGGCAGGTAGAGAGCGAGCTGACCGCCGTCGTTTTCTTTCCAGTCGACGTTTAAGTAGCAGATCACGGACAGTTTCCGACGCGAATCGCTACGAAATTGATCGAGATGCCGTTTGTAGAACGTACCCGGCGGGTAGAGCGCGTAATGAAATTCATAATCCCGTAACCCCAAATAACAGGTTCGGTTGACATAGTCGACAAACTGGCCAATTCGTTCCAAAAAGGCGGCTTCTTCGGGCGTGCTGGCGGCTTCATCAAGCCATAGAATTTCGTCCCCCCGGATCTGTCGCTCAACGGTAGCCTGTTGATTGCCAATTCCCGCGGACTTGAATGTACCGGCCGCCCGGCGATCCTGCAAGCGACTGGCGAGGGCATTTACCTCAGCAGCAGTCAGAAAGTGATCGGTTATGCCGTAGCCCGCACTTAGAATACCATCTATGATTGTCTCAAACTGAGATTCCATTACTGTTTCAATTCATTGAGCTTGTCTAACTGTACTGTTCGGAAATGGCGGTACACCTGCAACACGATTGCCAGCGCCACGGCTGATTCAGCAGCCGCCACAACCATTACGAACAGGGCCAGCATCTGCCCCTGCAACCGATCCGAATCGTATTGACTGAAGGCAACCAGGTTAATATTGACGGCATTAAGCATTAGCTCGATCCCCATCAACACAACAATAGCGTGTCGCTTAAGTAGGACAATGGCCAGGCCGATACTAAACAACGCGGCCCCAACCAGTAAAAACAAATGACTATTAATGGCCTGCATTTTTCTTTTGATTAAGGACTGGGGCGGCCAGATACGTAGCGCCAACCAACGCTGCCAGTAACAGTATTCCGATCAATTCGAACGGCAGAACCGACTCGGTCATGAGCTGCTTACCGATCGTCGTAATGGTACTTTGCCATCCGATCGGCTGCTCAAAAATCAGAAAATTAGCCCGTAACAGTAACGTATACAAAGCCGCGAAAAGGCTTCCTGACACCAACAGGGCTACTACCCAACTGCGATTTAAACTTGGTACGGTATTAGGAACCTGGCTATTAGTGTCGCCGGGCGGTTCGGGCTTGTGAGTTAGCATCACGCCAAAAACAACCAGCACCAGTACGCCACCTACGTAAATCATCAACTGAGCGATCGCCAGAAAGTCCGCACTCGCTAGGACGAACAGGCCCGCTACGCCAAATAAGGTCAGAAGCAAAAAGAAGGCTGCGTATAATACGTTCTTCGTCAGCAGGACGGCTAATGCGCTGCCGATGATGAGGATAGCAAACCCGTAAAAAGCAAGTTGAATCACTGACGTAACAGATTATACCGATGTCTCATCGGAAGGTGGAGAAGGCGGAGCAGACCTAGGTTTCATCGTTGGTCGAAACGCCGGTTTAGACTTCGGTGGCTCAACCGGGCTAGTCTCAGATGCTTCATGTATTGATTCCGCTGATGCAGTCGGCTCTGTAGACCCAGCTGGCTTTGACGGTTTCATCGTCGGATGGAAAGCCGGTTTTGGTTTATCAGCCCCAAGTGGTGCAGCGCTCTCTTCCGTATTTTTTTCGGACGCAGTTACCGGGGCCGGTTTCATCGTTGGGCGAAAAGCGGGTTTCGGTTTCGGCGATTCATCCGGCACAGGGGAAGACGTTTTGTTTGTTGGCTCAGCACCCGCTGGTTCAGCATCTTTGGCAGGCTTCATCGTTGGCCGAAACGCCGGTTTAGTTTTTAAAGCCTCAACCGCTGGCTGCGCGGTTTCATCACTTACTGATTCTGAAACAGAGGGCGCCGGTGTAACCGAGTCAGCTGCTTTTCCCGGGGGTTTCATCGTTGGCCTGAAAGCAGGCTTCGGCTTTGGTGCCTCATTCGTACTATCAGCACTAACCTCATGCGTAGGTTCAACAGGTTTGCCCGGCGGTTTCATTGACGGGCGGAAGGCAGGCTTCGGTTTAGCTGGCTCCGCTGGCGTTTCTGATGCAGTCGCTTCAGTTGAAGTCGGCTTAGGCGGCTTCATGCTGGGTCGGAACGCTGGTTTTAGTTTCGGAGCCTCTTCAGCGGATTCAGTTTTTTCCGTTACCTCATCCCGGATAATATCCTGCGTAGCGGATTTGTCAGTAGCTTCAAACGTTGGATGCTTCTCGACTTCCAGTCCTCCCTGCGCAATCTGCTCCATCTCGGCTGGCGTCGCATCGGTTAATGGGTGTTTGGCCGCACCTTCACCGGAGTCGATTGACTCGACCGGTGGCGTTGCTGAAGCAGCAGGTTTGGCTGTCGGACGGAACGCTGGTTTCGGTTTGGCCGGTGCAGGACTTTTGGCTTCGGCCGGAGTGGCAATTGCTTTGGCGGCCGCCTTGGCTTCTTCCTTCTCCCGAACGAACTGCTCATAAAGCGCACGTTTTTCGTCGGCCTCGGCGGGCGTCAACTCGGCGAACTGGTACGTTAATTTACCTAAATCAAACTCACTGTAATCAAATTTCTTGTCCATCGTCAGGCACTCCGTCGGGCAAACGGCCGTACACAAGCCACAGTAGCAACACTTGGCCATGTCGATGTCGAAGGTGGCGGCATACAGCCGAATGGGAGAGCCATCCGATGCGCGACCTACCTCTTCGGTTGCCTTGATAGCATCGATCGTGATACAGTCCACCGGGCAAACCTTAGCGCACTTATCGCAGACAATGCAGTCCTCGATTTCATTCCGAAGCCTGTAGCGACCATTGTCCGGAATAGGCAACTGCTCGTGCGGGTATTGAAGCGTAACAAGACCGTTTTGCAGATCGAAGTAATTATCGCTGGCGATGCCCTCGGGGGTCCGGCGCTTCGTTGCATTACGTATGTGCCGCAATGTTAAACTGAGACCTTTGACTGTCGTCCGAATCCCAGATTTTATATCGTCAAAGTAAGACATTACTAAAGAGCGAAAGGGCGAAAGAGCGAAAGAATGAAAAAGTAGCTATCTCGCTCCGCTTTTGTGGTCCGATTTCGCTATTTCGCTCTTTCACTCTTTCGCTATAGTTCAGGAAACCGGTCTGGTTCAGCTTCGTTCATCAACTCATAAACCAGCTCGATTACGTCATCAACGCTTGGTTTTGAGAAATAATCCCCATCAGAGCCGTACGGTGGACGATGGGCCTTGGCCGATATCGTTCTGGGTGCCGAATCCAGGTACTGATACGCGTTCTGGCATTCGAGAACTTCCTGCATCATGAATGCCGACGCACCGCCGGGCACGTCCTCATCGGCAAACACAATTCGGTTCGTCTTTTTTACCGACTCAAGAATTAGGTGATGCACATCAAAGGGTAGTAACGTCTGCACGTCCATCACTTCAATGCTGATCCCCATACTTGATAGCTGCTGCGCGGCTTCCATTACAATTCGGCACATGGAGCCGTAGGTAACTACTGTTACGTCCGTACCGGGCCGCAATACGTCTGGTACGCCCAACGACAGGCAGAATTCAGTCAGGTTATCTGGCAATTTTTCTTTCAACCGATACCCATTCAGCGACTCAATCAATAGTGCTGGATCATCGCCCTGAATAAGCGTATTGTAGAAACCGGCGGCCTGGGTCATGTTACGTGGTACCAGAACATGAATACCACGCAGACTGTGCAACATAGCGCCCAGTGGGGAGCCGGAGTGCCAGATTCCTTCTAAACGGTGCCCTCTCGTGCGGATGATTAACGGTGCCTTCTGGCCGCCTTTCGTACGATAATGCAGCGAAGCCAAATCGTCGGTTAAGGTGGCTAATGCGTAATAAACATAATCGAAGTACTGAATTTCAACGATAGGGCGCAGACCCCGCATCGCCATACCGATTCCCTGTCCGACAATGCTCGTTTCGCGAATGCCCGTATCCGTAATACGTATCTCGCCGTATTTTTCCTGCAAACCGGCAAAACCCTGGTTCACATCACCAATCTGCCCTACGTCTTCGCCCAGTGCCACCACGCGGGCATCGCGACCAAACAGGCTATCAAAATAGCGTTGCATAATCTGATAGCCGTCGATGGTCGGGCTTTCTTCCGAATACTGAGCCGGAACCCCCTGAATCAACATCGGCGATTCGGGCGATTGGCTATACAGATGCGAGCTGTATCGTTCGCTGTTTTCGGTGTTAGTACGCTCCAGCCAGTCACGCAGATTCTGGCGGGCCGCTCCCGTATCGCTCCGTAAAACGCGCAGTGCCTTTCGAACAGCCGATGTAGCTTCCCGACGCTGGGGCGAGAAGCTTTTGCGCAACTCCTCCCGGATCGCCATCAACTCGGCTGATTTTGAATTGTGTCGAGCAGCCTGCTGAAGCAAATCAAGTACTTCGTTGAAATCACTCTGCATCGACTGCTGATAGGCTGACAATGCCTGCGCTCGTGCCTCCTTAGTCGTTTGCTTTGCTTCAGACTCGATAGTTTCTAGCTCCTCGTTTGTCGCGTAGCCGTTCTCTAAAATCCATTGCCGGAAGGTACGGTTACAATCGTGTTCTGCTTCCCAGGCCAGCCGATCTTTGGATTTATAGCGTTCGTGCGAGCCAGAAGTTGAATGCCCTTGTGGCTGCGTCAACTCCTGTACGTGTACCAACACCGGAACATGCTCTTCCCGACAAATCCGGGCAGCCAGCTGATACGTTTCCAGCAATGCTACGTAGTCCCAACCTTTTACGGTCAGAATCTCAAATCCTTTTTCATCAGCGTCCCGCTGAAAACCAGCCATTGCTTTAGAAATACTACCCTTCGTTGTCTGGTATTCAACCGGTACCGAAATGCCGTAGCCATCATCCCAGACTGACATGAGCAACGGAACCTGTAGCACCCCGGCCGCATTCATGGTTTCCCAGAACATACCCTGCGAGGTTGACGCATCACCAATCGTTCCGAACGTAATTTCATTGCCGTTCCGGGAAAAATTAGTCATGCCATGCAAGGCTGGATTCTCCCGGTATAACTTGGAAGCATACGCCAGCCCGACCGAACGAGGAATTTGTCCCGCCGTTGGCGAAATGTCACAAACTGAATTAAAGAGTTCCGTCTGATTACGCCACAAGCCCTGTTCATCCAGCCATCGGGTAGCGTAGTGACCATTCATAGACCGACCAGCCGTATTTGGCTCGGCCTCAACGTCAGTGTGAGCGTATAACTGCGCAAAGAATTCCTGCCAGGACAGTTCCCCCAAAGCCGCAACAAATGTCTGATCCCGATAATAACCCGACCGGAAATCTCCCCGTCTGAAAGCACGGGCTGCCGCTAACTGTGCCAGTTCCTTGCCGTCCCCAAAAATTCCGAACTTGGCCCGTCCGCCCATAACATCGCGCCTACCAAGGAGACTAGCCTGTCGGCTTTCGCAAGCCATTTGATAATCCCAAAGTATATTTTCGCGAGTCAGAATATCGGTCGAGCGGAGTTGTTCGTTTGCTATCACAACGGAGCTACGGTTTGAGAGCGTGCAATAATTTATTTCCCATCAAATTGGCTTAAGACCAATTCCAAGTAAAAGTAAAAGTACGGTAAAACAAGGCAGCTTTCAAAAAAACGAATTTTTGAGTTTCTTTGTTGAGTCGTTGAGAAATCGCAATTAGTTGGCAAACTGTTTGCTAGACAAACGTTGAAAGGAAGGAAATTTTTAATCAACCCAATAATAATTCCTTAGTATAATGAAAAAGATCTTTTCGCTTTTCGTAGCCTTTTTTGTATTTGTTGCAGTTAGCTATGCACAAAAAGGAGTGATGAAGTTCGCTCAGGAAACGCATGATTTCGGCAAAATCGAGCAAGGCAAGCCAGTAACCCACGTATTTGACTTCAAAAACACGGGTTCGGATCCTGTAATCATTAACGATGCGCAAGCTTCTTGTGGTTGTACTAAGCCTAGCTTCAGCCGCGAGCCAATCATGCCAGGCAAAAGCGGTCAGATCTCGGCTACGTTCAACGCAGCAGCTCCAGGTCAATTCACTAAAACGGTAACAGTAACCAGCAATGCTGCTTCTAGCCAGGCTGTTCTCTATCTGAAAGGTGAAGTCGTTAGCCAGAAAGAAGCGCAGACCGCTACTGACGCCAAGAAAAAAAGCACAAAAACTTCACGCTAACACGCTGAAGGGTTAATAGTGTGGTTAAAAAAGCATTTGGTTGTTTACCGGATGCTTTTTTCTTGTAAAAATGAATCGCCCAACTGCTTGACGGTTGGGCGATTCATTTTTAGTTGCAATCTGATTTTCTTTATATCGATCTTGTTAGCAGAGCCGCTATCTGTTCCAGCCCCTTAGCGTCAGCGTCGCTAAAATCATTAAGCTGGTCGCTGTCAACGTCAAGCACCATCGCCACGTCTCCAGCCTGATCGAATACCGGAACAACTACTTCGGATTTGGATGACGAACTACAGGCGATATGTCCGGGAAACTGCTCTACATCAGGCACCAGGATTGTTTCCTGACGCGAATAAGCAGCCCCGCAAACGCCCTTATCAAAATTAATTCGAGTACAGGCGATAGGGCCTTGAAACGGTCCCAAGACGAGCTGGTTTCCTTTCTTTACGTAAAAGCCGACCCAAAAGAAACCGAAAGCTTCTTTGAGTGCGGCTGCTACATTGGCCAGATTAGCCGTCAGATCCGGTTCGCCGTCGATAAGAGCATCAATCTGTGGAACGAGACTTTCGTAAACCACGCTCCGATCGGTAGTTTGCGGTAGAATGAGCGTTTCAGCCATCGTTAATTACGGGTAAAAAATTGAATCAAAACGATGCTGATCGTCGTAAACAATGCACTAGCGCCTATTCGGATCAGCGTCGGCAGCAGCAATGACAAGCTGCTAGCTTCAATGAAAAACAGCGCGGAATGGTGAATTAGTGCCAGAATCAGGACGTAACGAAAGAAGGTAGCCACTCCCAGGCCTTGCAACGAGAACTCAAGCCGGGATTCCATGCCCGGTACGTCAATCTGTGACTGAACGATCAACGGCCGGAAATAAGCCATCAAGACCGTAGCCGCAGCGTGCATTCCCAACGTATTGTAAAAAATGTCCACAATCACGCCCGTAGCAAACGCGATCAACAACGTCCATGTCAGACTGATTTCCGTAGGCAACAGCAAAATACAGGCGATGTAGACAAAGCAGAACGCGTAGTCGAACAGAACAAGATTACGAGCTATCAAGATCTGCAGCGCCAGATACAGCACGAATAAGAATAAAGTTGTTAAGATTTCGCGCAGCGTCATTTCTCAGTATTGACTTGTTGCTCTATTTTCTTCTGCTCGTCCTGCAGACGATTTTCAATGACGTACACGAACGCCAAACTGCTGAAGTTAGTAGCCAGATCAAGCGTTATATCGTGGAATACCCGGTTGGGTTGCTCACCAACTGTCCGGACACGGCCAATCAGAATACCAGGTGGAAACGTCGAGTTCCGCGCAGAAGTCACGACGGAATCACCTTTATGAACCGGCTTTGTGAGCGAAATGTCGTTCAGCTTAATCAGATGCGGATCAACACCATCCCATTTGGCCGTTCCAATTTCTTCCGCTTTTACTAATTGCGAAGAGACCAAGTATTCAGAGTGTAAAATGGACGTAATGACCGAAAAGTGGCGATTGCTGATTTTAACCCGGCCAACAATACCCGTCGGCGAAATAACGCCCATACCGGGACGAATACCGTCATCAGTCCCCTTATCAATCGTGATGTAGTTGTTAGCGAACTGAGTGGTATTGTTCACCACTTTAGCGACCGTAAACTTAAAGCGGTCGGCAAAAGCAGAGTCTGCTTTGTACTGTTCTGGAGCCGCCGGCTTACTTTGCAACAGCTGAGTTAGCCGCATATTGAGCCGCTGGTTCTCTGCCGCCAGATCTGCATTAACCTGCCGCAGTTGAACGTACGTATTCACTGTATTCGACCACGCCAGAATTTGCGCCGAATATCGATTGGCGGTATTAAAGTACGTAGCGCTCCAATAGTTACTGGTGTTGATGATGAAGTAAAAACACAACACTTCCAGCAACACAAACAGAATGAAGTTACGGCTCCGCAGGAAAAAGTCGACTAACTCTCCCATATAGTGGGTGGGCTGTTAGACCGGACGGCTACGTTCGGATGATTAGCCAACGCAGCTAGTTCACCCGGACGTAGCCGTCCAGTTTATTCCCTGATCCTAATTAGCTAATCAATACGGATTTGTACATATCCAGATTTTTGATCACCTCGCCGGTACCTTTTACAACGGCTTTGAGGGGATCATCGGCTACGTGAATAGGCAACTTGGTTTTAGCACCTAGCCGTTTATCCAGTCCGTGCAGTAACGCTCCACCGCCGGTCAGGTGAATGCCGTTGGTGTAAATATCAGCCGATAGCTCTGGTGGCGAAATTTCCAGGGCTTTCATGGTAGCCTCTTCGATCTTCGAGATTGACTTATCGAGTGAGTAGGCAATTTCGCTGTACGTTACCTTGATTTCCTTTGGAATACCGGTCATCAAATCACGACCGCGAATTTCGTAGTCGGCTGGTGGATTGTCCAATTCGGGTAGCGCCGAACCAACTTCCATTTTGATCTGCTCTGCCGAGCGCTCGCCGATCAGCAGGTTATGCTCCCGGCGCATGTAGTCAACGATATCACGGGTAAATACGTCACCCGCAATCCGGATCGACTGCTCGCAGACAATACCTGACAGGGCAATAACGGCGATTTCTGTCGTACCTCCACCGATATCAACGATCATTGTACCGTTCGGCTGCGTGATATCGATACCGATACCGATAGCGGCCGCAATAGGCTCATGAACCATGTACACTTCTTTCGCACCGGCATGTTCGGCGGAATCCTTTACGGCCCGCTTCTCTACTTCCGTAATACCCGATGGAATACAGATTACCATACGGTGCGACGGCGAGAAAAGCTTGCTGCCCGTATCAATCATCTTGATAAGACCCCGAATCATGAGCTCGGCAGCGGTAAAGTCAGCAATCACCCCATCTTTCAGGGGACGAATTGTCTTAATGTTTTCATTGGTCTTTTCATGCATCTGCATGGCTTTATGACCAATCGCCAGCACTTTGCCAGTCACTTTATCCATAGCAATGATGGACGGTTCATCGACAACAATCCGATCCTTGTGAATGATTAAGGTGTTGGCCGTACCTAAATCAATGGCAATGTCGCTGGTTAAAAAATTGAAAAGTCCCATTCCTGGTTAGCGCTGAACGCTTTATTACGAGTGCAGTCGTTGAAAAGACTGCAAAAATATAGATTATTCAAAAGAAACAACGTCTGCTTTCGGAATAGGTCTTCCTATTTTTCAGATGACAATCAGTTGGTTTGTGATGAAATTGCCCTCGGTTCTCCGAAATCCCATTCCGTGCGGGTTAACAGCGAAACTTATACCTTTGTACCACTATGGGAATTCGTTCGGTCGTAAGTAAGCCATTAGCCAAGTGGGTTGTTGAGCGGCAACAAACCTGGATGTATGAGCCTGCTCAAACACAGCAACGCTGGCTACGGCAATTAATTGCCGGGGGGCAGCAGACTGTTTTTGGCCGGGATCACCATTTTCGTGATGTTCAGACGGTTGACGATTTCCGGCAGGCAGTACCCATTCGAGATTATGAAGCCCTCAAACCATACGTTGAGCGAATCCTGGCTGGTGACGAAAATGTTCTCTGGAAGGGTAAGCCCCTGTACTTTGCCAAAACTTCAGGCACTACATCGGGCACCAAGTATATTCCCATCACCCGCGACTCGATTCCCAACCACATCAATTCGGCCCGTGATGCGCTATTGAATTACGTCTATCAAACCGGAAAAAGCGGATTTCTAGATAAGAAGCTAATTTTTCTGTCGGGCAGTCCCGAACTAACGCAGAAAGCAGGTATCAACATTGGCCGATTATCAGGCATTGCTAATCACCACGTCCCCGCTTATCTGCGCACGAACCAACTCCCCAGTTATGAAACCAATACCATCGACGACTGGGAAACGAAGCTGGAACGAATCATCGACGAAACGCTGACGCAGCCCATGTCGCTGATTTCGGGTATTCCGCCCTGGGTGCAGATGTATTTCGATCGGATCCAGGAACGTACCGGCAAGCTGATCAAAGACGTTTTTCCCGATTTTTCGGTCTTTGTATATGGCGGAGTCAATTTTGAACCGTATCGAGCCAAGTTATTTGAGAGTATTGGCAAACGGGTTGATTCTATTGAAACGTATCCGGCTTCCGAAGGCTTCATCGCTTTTCAGGATACGCAGGATCAGGAAGGCCTGCTACTGCTGTTGGATAGCGGTATTTTTTTTGAGTTTATCCCAGCCGATGAATATTTTTCCGAAAACCCACGACGACTAACGATTGACGAAGTCGAATTAGGAAAGAACTACGCGGTGATCATTAACAATAACGCGGGACTATGGGGATATTCGTTAGGCGACACGGTCAAGTTCATTTCCCGCGAGCCGTATCGTCTGCTGGTAACCGGACGTATCAAGCACTTTATCTCTGCCTTCGGCGAACACGTGATCGGTGAGGAAGTGGAAAAGGCCTTGCAATACGCGATGCAGCAACATCCGGAAACAGAAGTCGTTGAGTTTACGGTCGCACCAATGGTGAGTCCAAGGGAAGGGTTACCCTATCACGAGTGGCTGATCGAATTCGCTACGCCCCCAAACGACGTAGCAACGTTCGCAAAGCAACTTGACGAACGCCTGACGAAGCTAAACGTTTATTACGACGACCTAATCACGGGTTCTATTTTGCAGCCGTTGAAGTTGACCAGTCTCCCCCGGGGGTCATTCCAGCGGTACATGAAATCACAGGGCAAGCTGGGTGGCCAGAATAAAGTCCCCCGCCTGGCCAATGATCGCAATATTGCTGAGGGGCTGTTGGAGGTTAACGCATCTATTTAATCAATGAAAGCAACCGCCGTTACTCGCGACTTTATTCTGGAAACGTTACGTGCCAACCGGGAACGATTACGGACCGAGTTTGGCGTCGAACGGATTGGACTATATGGTAGCTTCGCTCGTAATGAGCAGAATGAAAAGAGCGACATTGACCTGGTATATCATTTGCAGGATGGCCGTTTTTTGGACCTGCCTACTCGCGAACGTCTTTATCGAGTATTAAGAAGAAACCTGGGACGGAAGCTGGATCTGGTAAACGATAAAGTCATGAACCCTTTCATAAGCTACTACATGCGCAAGGATGTAATCTATGTTTAGCAACCGTAATCTTACGTACATCTGTACACTACTCGAGTGTATCGAAAAGATTTTCTTATATAGTGACGGTTTCAACGACGCAACAGAGTTTGCTTTGGCAAACGACCAGCTGAATTTTAATGCTACTTGGGGCTTACTATTAGTCGTTGGAGAAGAGTCTAAAAAGATTGACAAAGAGCTTAAACATATCTATTCTGATATTGCATGGCAGCAAATGGCTGGTATGCGTAACTATTTAGCGCATGATTACAGAGGAGTCGATAAAGAACTGGTTTATCAAACCAGCCGCTATAGCCTCACTAAATTAAAAGAAGCGCTGATCCATATGATTGACAGTGTGGATTATGAAGACGGAGCTCTTGCAGAAGCTCTTGACTCTCCTTATTACCAGCATATTCAGTACCTGCGCACCAAACTTAAATGACTGAAATAAAAAAACGCCATATCGCTATCCTCGGTTCGACCGGTTCCATCGGAACACAGGCCATCGAGGTGATAAAAGCCCATCCCGACCAGTTTCAGGTTGAGGTCCTGACAACAAACAACAACGCCGAACTGCTTATCCAGCAGGCTGTTGAACTAAAGCCGAACGTAGTTGTTATTTGCAACACCGACCGCTACGACCAGGTTTTTTCGGCGCTGGACCCACTGGGGATTAAAGTCTACTCTGGTATTAACGCCATTGCCTCGGTCGTGCAGATGGATACCATCGACATCGTCCTGACAGCTATGGTTGGCTACGCGGGTCTACTACCGACGATCAAAGCCATTGAAGCGGGCAAAGCTATTGCGCTCGCTAACAAAGAGACGCTCGTAGTGGCCGGGGAGCTAATTACGCAACTGGCAGCCCAGAAAGGCGTCAACATTTTTCCGGTTGACTCAGAGCATTCAGCTATATTCCAGTGTCTGGTTGGTGAGTTTCATAACCCAATTGAAAAGATCATTCTGACGGCTTCGGGTGGTCCGTTCCGTGGAAAATCGCAGGAGTTTCTGGCAAACGTAACGAAAGCGCAAGCACTCAAGCATCCCAACTGGACAATGGGCGCCAAAATAACCATTGACTCGGCCACCCTGATGAACAAAGGGTTGGAAGTGATCGAAGCCAAATGGCTCTTTGGTCTCACGCCTGAGCAGATTGACGTGATTGTTCACCCTCAGAGTATTATTCATTCGCTGGTTCAGTTTGAGGACGGTAGTTTAAAAGCGCAGATGGGTCTACCCGATATGCGGTTACCCATTCAGTTTGCACTGGGTTACCCCAATCGACTACATTCTGACTTCCCACGCTTTAATTTCCTGGACTATCCATCCCTTACGTTCGAGCAGCCGGATTTGAAAACCTTCCGCAACCTGCAACTGGCGTTCGATGCGTTGGCGCAGGGCGGAAATGCCCCTTGTATTATCAATGCTGCCAACGAAATAGCGGTCGATGCCTTCCTGCACGACCAGATTGGCTTCCTTGATATTTCCGAAATTATTGAGACTTGCTTACATTCGGTTCCGTTTATTCAAGCACCGTCTTATGACGATTACGTAGGCACCGACGAGGCAACTCGGTTACTTGCTACTGAGCGAATTAAAAGTTTGGTATAACTGTTTGTACAAGAGGGAACATTCTTAACGTTTTTAAGCACGTGGACTACTGGGTTTGGTTTATTATCGGTTTGGCACTTGGTTTCTTTGTCCTTAGGCTGTTTAACCGCCGATCAAAATAACCCGGCATTCGTGCATTTATTCATTCGCTTAACCGCGCATATCATTGTTCAGTAGTAAATGGAAGTTTTAGTTATGGCCGGACAGCTCATTTTGGGGCTGTCTATTCTGGTTGGATTACACGAGTTAGGGCACTTACTGGCAGCCAAGGCATTCGGCATGCGGGTTGAACAATATTACATCGGCTTCCCGCCGAAAATATGGAGTATCAAACGCGGAGAAACGGAGTACGGCGTGGGAGCCATCCCGCTTGGTGGTTTCGTTAAGATTTCGGGAATGATCGACGAATCACTCGATACGTCCCATACCAATACCGAACCGCTTCCGTACGAATTCCGGGCGAAACCAGCCTGGCAGCGGCTTATCGTTATGCTTGGCGGTATTATCGTCAACGTCATTGTCGGAATTTTGATTTTTGTTGTTCTGTCTTACAAAAACGGGAATACGTATCTGGCCGCGAAAGACGCTAAATACGGTATTGTTGCCTATGATCTGGCCAAAAGCATTGGTCTGCAAACCGGTGATAAAATTGTCAAGGTGAACGGCAGAACCATTACGGATTTTAACGAAATACGGGGCTCCGATGTCATTCTGGGCGACAACAGTACGTACACTGTTGAGCGGAATGGCAAGCTGATCGATATCGATATTCCTAATGACTTTATCGACAAGCTGGCCGACAAGAAAAGCGTAGGGCAGTTCATCGATCCCATCGAACCCTTCAAGGTTCGGGAGGTGGCACCGGGTCAGCCGGCGGATAAAGCTGGTCTGGAAGCTGGTGACATGATTACCAGCGTCAATGGAAAGCCAGTTCGCTTCTACCATGAGTTTGTTGATCTGGTAAAGCCCCTGAAGAACAAGCCTATTACGTTGGGCGTCAATCGGAACGGCCAATCTAAAACGTTAAATCTGACGACGACCGAAGACGGTACGATCGGTTTCTACGCCGAATTCCTGCTTCCTGTTACTAAAGAGGATTACACCTTTGGGCAGGCGCTCTCCATTGGCACAGAAAAAGCGTTCAGCGTCGTTTACGACAACATCAAAGGATTCGGTAAAATCTTCCGGGGAGAAGTATCGGCTTCGAAAGCCCTGAGCGGCCCGATTGGTATTGCGCAGAATCTGTTCGGCGGTATTTGGGTCTGGGATCGCTTCTGGACTGTAACGGGTCTGCTATCGATGGCACTGGCATTTATGAACGCGCTGCCAATTCCCGCGCTGGACGGTGGTCACGCCACTATTCTGGGCTATGAAATCATCTCGGGACGTAAGCCATCCGACCGTTTTCTGGAGGGAGCCCAGCGTGTGGGTATGGTTATCTTGCTGGGTCTGATGGCTTTCGCAATTTTCAACGACGTATTCAAAGCTGTTTTTTAAGTTGATAAAATTCAGGGCTTTCTCATTTGTTCTTTTAGCGGTGGCCGGTTGCTTAATAAGCAGTCGGCCGCTGACGCTTCATGACTTTCATGCCAGCGTCACGCAGATGCAGTATAATCCGCAGGAAAAGGCGTTTGAAATAAGCATCCGCATCTTCACCGACGATTTAGAAAAAACTTTAGCAAAAGAGGTAGGCAAACCAGTAGATCTGTCGGTAAAAGCGAAAAATGATCCCCTGCTGGAGAAATACATTCGAGCGCATTTTACGTATCTGAATCCACAGCGCCAGGCGAAGCCATTCACCTACGTTGGTCATGAGGTAGAGGACGACGCAAACTGGCTCTATTTAGAGATGCCATACGATGAGGCCTTTCAGGGCGGGGTGATGCGGCAAAACATATTGATGGAGGTTTTTGACGACCAAGTCAACATGGTTAATATTCAATACAAGGGTCAGAAGAAGACGTTTGTGTTTCGAAAGAATCAGCCTATTCAGGCCATTTCGCTCTAAATAATAAATTTATTTAGTCATAACCTGATGGGAATCGTTATTTTGTATTAACTACAACAAGACTCACTTTACGGCCTACTTAACAAGACTGGCATGGGTCTTGCCCCTGATGTATCTCCTTGCCCTTCAATAGATTTAATTCCCACAATGACTTGAAAGCTGTCAGTTTGACAGTGTTCTTATGAGTTTAGATAGAGATTTAGCGACCCGTTTGTTACTGGCAGATTTCGATTCGGACAATCTGGAGATTGTCCCATTGGGATCGCCGGAGGGTATAGATGAAGATTACGAGTTACCAGCCAACCTGCCTATTCTGCCGGTTCGAAATACAGTGCTGTTTCCCGGCATGGTTATTCCCGTTACGGTTGGGCGTGCCAAATCGATTCGGTTGGTAAAGAAAGCGTACAAAGGAAATCGGATTATCGGTGTTGTGGCTCAACTGAATCAGCAGAAAGATGAGCCCACCGCGGATGATTTATACCGGTTTGGTACAGTGGCGTATATCATCAAGATGATTACGTTGCCCGATGGGAACATTACGATTATTATTCAGGGGAAAAAGCGGTTCGAGATTGAGCAAATTAGTCAAGAAGAGCCTTACTTGACGGCGCAGGTGCGGCAGATTGACGATGTTTTCCCGAATGTCAACAAGAAAGAAGGAAAAGCGCTGTTGCAGTCGTTAAAGGATGCGGCTTATAAAACGTTACGTCTGAACCCCGAAATACCACAGGAAGCCCGGATTGCACTCGACAATATCGAAAGTCCGACGTTTCTGCTGCACTTCCTGTCGTCGAACCTCAGCGCTGATGTAGCCGATAAGCAACGCTTGCTGGAAACGGTTGACGGTAGCCAACAGGCAACGCTGCTGTTGGAGTACATGCTTCGCGAAGTGCAATTGCTGGAGCTGAAACGGGAAATTCAGTCAAAGGCCTCGTCCGATCTCGATCAGCAGCAACGCGACTACTACCTGCGGCAGCAGATGAAGGTGCTTCAGGACGAGTTGGGCATTGATGCACCCGACCGTGATCTTGATGAACTACGTATGAAAGCCGACCGTAAAAAATGGTCGCCGGAAGTACGGGCTCATTTTGACAAGGAGCTGAATAAACTGCAACGGATTAACCCAATGGCACCAGAATACCCGGTCACGATGAACTACATCGAACTGATGGTCGATCTGCCCTGGAACGAATACACCAAAGATAACTTCGATTTGAAACGCGCTCAGAAGATTCTGGATGCTGACCATTTCGGATTAGAAAAAGTAAAGGAACGTATCATCGAGTACTTGGCCGTTCTGAAGTTGAAAAACGACATGAAAGCGCCGATCCTATGCCTGTATGGACCTCCGGGAGTTGGGAAAACGTCGCTGGGAAAATCCATAGCGAAAGCATTGGGCCGCAAATACAGCCGGATGGCGCTGGGTGGTGTTCATGACGAAGCCGAAATTCGGGGGCACCGTAAAACGTACATTGGCGCTATGCCAGGAAAAATCATTCAGAACATTCGGAAATGCGGCACTGCCAATCCGGTGTTTATTCTGGATGAGATTGATAAGGTAAGTTCCGATTTCCGGGGCGATCCGTCGTCGGCGCTGCTCGAAGTTTTGGATCCCGAGCAGAACTCGACGTTCATGGACAATTACCTCGAAACCGAGTTCGATCTGTCGCGGGTGTTGTTCATTGCCACAGCCAACTCGCTTGATACCATCCACCCCGCCCTGCGCGACCGGATGGAGATCATTGACATTACGGGTTATACGGTTGAGGAGAAGGTCCAAATCAGCAAAAAGTACCTGATCCCGAAGCAACGGAGAGACCACGGTTTGAAAACCAAAGATCTTCAGCTAGAAGACAAGGCGGTTCTGCGAATTATTGAAGGATACACACGCGAATCAGGCGTTCGGAACCTGGAGCAGAAAATCGGTACCATGATTCGGAAAGTAGCCAAATCCATTGCTATGGAGGAGGAGTACAACCATACCATCAAAGCGACCGATGTTCCGAAAATGCTGGGGGCAGAGATTTTCGACAAGGAACTCTACGCCGATGACGACATTGCCGGTATTGTTACCGGACTAGCCTGGACGCAGGTCGGCGGAGAAATTCTGCTAATCGAATCAAGCCTCAGCCGCGGCAAAGGTGTGCTGACCCTGTCTGGGCAGCTCGGCGATGTCATGAAAGAATCGGCAGTTACGGCTTTGTCCTTTCTGAAAGCGCATGCTGATGATCTGGGCATCGATTATCGAATTTTTGGCCATTACGATTTGCATATTCACATCCCGGCCGGAGCTGTGCCCAAAGATGGCCCATCCGCCGGTATCACAATGCTGACGTCGATGGCGTCTATTTTCACACAGCGCAAGGTCAAACCTTACATGGCTATGACGGGTGAGATCACGCTACGGGGTAAAGTACTGCCCGTGGGTGGTATCAAAGAAAAGATTCTGGCGGCTAATCGGGCAGGTATTCGGGAAATCGTTCTATGCTCTAAGAATCGGAAAGATATCGAAGAGATCAACCAAGCGTATATCAAAAACCTGTCTTTTCATTACGTTGATACCGTCGATCAGGTATTAGAAGCTGCGCTTCTTCCTGGCCAGGTAGGCAAGCCGATGAAATTCATCCTTCCCGACGAGGACTCCTCCTATCGGAAGGAACAGCGCGAAACCGAGCGCGTCTATTAATCGAATTCAGAAACGCGGAT
This sequence comes from Spirosoma pomorum, assembly GCF_054776615.1. NCBI lineage: Bacteria > Pseudomonadati > Bacteroidota > Cytophagia > Cytophagales > Cytophagaceae > Spirosoma > Spirosoma pomorum. The sequence goes on along the minus strand of NZ_BAAHBP010000024.1, from coordinate 18,455 downwards.
TCAGAATAACTACAAGTCTGAGCGAAGTGATTCGTTTTGAATAGTAGCGGTCTGAATCCGCGTTTTTATGTTTGTATCTATGCTCGACTTCCCCAAACTCTCAGCCGAATACCAGCAGGCGTTGTTACGTCAGGTAGTTCCGTTTGGGTTGCAGCATAGCCGTGATGAACTCTGTGGAGGTTATTTCGATCTGTTGACCGCAACTGGCGAAGTGATCGAAGGCGACAAATTCGTTACGTTACAGGCCCAGCAGACATGGGCTTTTGCCTGGCTTTACAACACGTTTGATGCTCGTCCCGACTGGCTAAACCACGCCCGGCACGGGGTTAACTTTCTGAGCCAGTTCGCCCATAGTCAGACGCTGACTTGTTACGCTGAGGTAGATCGGCGGGGCCGACCAGTTGCGCCTGCTAACGACGGGTTACCAGACTGTTTTACAGTGATGGCCTATACGCAGTTGTACCGAGCCACTGGTGAGGATGAATGGGCTATGTTGGCCAAACAAGTATACACCCGCTTACGACACCGTTGGCAACTTGCTGCTTCTGAGTCGGACTTGGGTTCATTTCGGCATGGTAAACGCCTGGAGGAAGCGGTGGCTCAAGTAAAGGTCACGCTCGACATGCAGCCGTTACTAGCCGAGGATATCTGGAAAGAAGACGTTAAGCATGTCCTTGACGTCCTGATGCATGAGTTTCTGGACCGGCGAACAGACACGTTACGCAACTACGTTTTGTCTGATGGCGGGTTCATCAATACCCCAGAGGGACGTCAGTTGAGCGTTGGCCTCATCTGTCAGACGGCAGGTTATTTACTGGATCTGGGTAAAACGGAATTCCAGTCGGTTGCCGCCAACCGCAAACTAGTAATGCAAGCAGTAGGTTGGTGTTTACACATCTGTGAGCAAGCCTGGGATGAATCTTCCGGCGGGTTACATTCGTACGTTGACTTCAAAAACCAGCCACTCGTACGGATCAGCCATGATTATAAATGGGCCTGGGTTCAGATGGAAGCCCTTTCGGCCTTGGCAAAAGGATACGTGCAAACGTCCAATCCAGACTGCTTGAAGTGGTTCAAGCGGTTACATGACTACACGTTTCAGCATTTCCCGGATGCACAACACGTTGGCTGGCATCAGGTTGTTGATCAAAGCGGCCAGCCAGCTCTACCGGTAAAGGCTACGCCAGACTTTGGTTGCTACTCTCAGATCAAGTGCCTGACTGAAACGGCTCAGGCCTTAACAAGCTGCGCCCAGGTCCGGCAGCCCAGACCGTTCTCCCGGTTTAGAATTTAGCTTATTCCTTCTTCTCGACTACGACCGTCTCTCGTTGGTGAAGCCGTCGACAGCATTACGTACGTTTCCGTATTTAGCCAGCAGTTCCTCAGCCATTTCGCGACTTACATTGATTTCGCTCATAACCATCTTGGCGGCCCGGTCCTGAAGTTTGATATTCGTCAGCTGCATATCAACCATCTTGTTTCCTTTTACCTTACCAAGCTGAATCATAACCGACGTTGAAATCATGTTCAGCACCAGCTTCTGCGCTGTCCCCGCCTTCATCCGGGTGCTACCCGTTACAAACTCCGGCCCGGTAACGACCTCCACCGGAAACTCTGCCGCCTGGGCTACAGCCGAACCCGGATTACAAACAACACAGCCCGTCAGCAATCCGGCCGCCCGCGCCTGATTTAGCCCACCAATTACGTAGGGCGTTCGACCAGAAGCCGCAATACCAATCACGGTATCCAATTCGGTTGGCTCGTACGGAGCCATATCTTTCCAAGCCTGTTCTGCGTCGTCCTCTGCAAACTCAACCGCTTTCCGGATAGCTCCGTCACCACCGGCAATGATCCCGACCACCAGGTCAAAGGGTACACCGTACGTTGGTGGGCATTCGGATGCATCGACTACGCCCAGCCGACCGCTGGTACCAGCACCGATGTAGAATAAACGTCCCCCCTGCTGCATCCGGACAACGACTTCCGTTACCAAGGCTTCTATCTGAGGAATCGCTTTCTCCACGGCTAGTGGAACGCTTTTGTCTTCATTATTAATAGAGGTAAGCAGCTCGCGAACGGGCATTTGCTCTAAATGATCATAGTGCGAAGCGGTCTCTGTTATCATAGTTGGGTCAACGTTGTCAGTAGATGTGGCAAAAGTACGTATAGTTTCGCGAAGGCGCGTAAACCCCACCGTTCGCTTTCTCCTCCCTAGTAGAGACCGTTTTTCCGACAAATTTTTCAAAAAATGCTTGCTTCGTCCGGGAACTCCATGTTTATTTACAGCGTCATTACACTATCAGCGAAATTTCGCTAATAAAGAAAATATGATTGCCGAGGAGAAAAGCACGCAACTCAACAGATACAGCGCCACGCTAACCCAGGAAGTAAGCAACCCAGCTGCTCAGGCTATGCTCTATGGTATAGGCCTGACAACGGAAGATCTAAAAAAACCACAGATTGGCATTGCGAGCACTGGCTACGAAGGGAATCCGTGTAACATGCACTTAAATGGGCTGTCTGTTTACGTAAAGCAAGGGATTCAGGCGAACGATCTGGTGGGGCTTATTTTTAATACCATTGGGGTTTCTGACGGCATGACGAATGGTAATGATGGCATGCGTTACTCACTACCCAGCCGGGATTTGATTGCCGACTCGATTGAATCAGTTGTCGCGGCTCAGTGGTACGATGGAGTTGTGACGGTAGTTGGTTGCGACAAAAATATGCCTGGTGCTATCATGGCCATGGCGCGTCTTGAGCGTCCCGGTATCATGGTGTACGGAGGTACAATCCGGTCGGGGCATTATAAAGGGCAGAAGCTCGATATCGTTTCGGCTTTTGAAGCACTTGGAAAGCGGTACGCCGGTAACATTTCCGACGAAGATTTTAACGGCGTCGTTCAGAACGCCATCCCTGGTCCCGGTGCCTGCGGAGGTATGTACACGGCCAACACGATGGCCAGCAGCATCGAAGCACTGGGGCTGAGCCTACCACTAAGCAGCACCTACCCCGCCACGCACGAAGGCAAGCAGGAAGAATGCAAGAAGATTGGTGCCGCCATGCGCCTGTTGCTGGAACGTAACATTACGCCAGCTGACATCATTACCCGGAAGTCATTAGAAAACGCACTGACGATCGTCATGGCACTGGGCGGCTCAACCAACGCTGTCCTGCACTACCTGGCCATCTCGCGCGCAGCTGGCATTCCGCTGACGCTCGATGACATTCAGGAAATCAGCGACCGCACACCGCTCCTGGCCGATCTAAAACCAAGTGGTAAATACTACATGGAAGACATGCTGGCCATTGGTGGCGTTCCTGCCGTGATGAAATACCTGTACGAACAGGGTATGATTCATGGCGATTGTCTGACCGTAACCGGTAAAACGGTAGCTGAGAATCTGGACGAAGTTGCTACACTCGACTTCGACAACCAGTCAATCGTTTTTCCGCTGACCAACCCAATCAAGAAAACGGGTCATATTCAAATTCTGCGCGGCAATCTGTCGCCAACCGGTTCGGTTGCAAAAATCACGGGTAAAGAAGGCGAACGCTTCGAAGGACCTGCCAAAGTTTGCGAACACGAAGGAGAAGTTATCGAAGCTTTGTCCAAAGGTGAAATTCTTCCGGGTCAAGTTATTGTTATCCGTAATGCGGGACCAAAGGGTGGGCCGGGTATGAGCGAAATGCTGAAACCAACCTCCGCCATCATTGGGGCCGGTCTGGGCGATAAAGTAGCTCTGATCACCGACGGCCGATTCTCGGGCGGTACGCACGGATTCGTCGTTGGGCACGTAACGCCGGAAGCGTTCGAAGGTGGACCGATCGCCCTGGTTAAAGACGGCGATTTGATTACTATTGACGCCGTTGGCCGGGAAATGACCCTGCACATTTCTGACGAGGAACTGGAGCAACGGCGTAGCGAGTGGGTACAACCCAAACCTCGTTTCACTAAAGGCGTTCTCGGTAAATATATCCGGAGCGTAAAATCAGCCAGCGAAGGCTGCGTTACGGACGAAGACTAATTCATTGACGTTATAAACAACAAACTGAACGCTTTACAACCAACTCCAACTGTTATGGAAGCAATCGCCAGTGTAACCACAGACACTCAGGAGACAATCCAGACTCCAGTCTTAATCAACGGCTCTCAGGCGCTTATGAAAGCGCTTCTGGCCGAAGGGGTTGATACTATTTTCGGTTACCCTGGTGGGGCCATCATGCCGGTTTATGATGCGCTCTACGACTACCAGGACCGGCTTAATCACATTCTGGTTCGGCACGAGCAGGGCGCTTCCCACGCGGCTGAGGGCTATGCCCGCGTCTCCGGACGGGTTGGGGTATGTCTTGCTACGTCGGGACCTGGTGCCACTAACTTGGTAACGGGTATTGCCGATGCCCTGATCGATTCAACACCCATCGTCTGCCTGGTTGGTCAGGTAGCAAAAAGGTTACTGGGTACTGACGCGTTTCAGGAAGCCGATATCATGGGTGTAACCATGCCTATTACGAAATGGAATTACCAGATCACGTCTGCTGACGAGGTTCCGGAAATCATTTCAAAAGCGTTTTATATCGCCAAGTCTGGCCGGCCGGGTCCAGTGTTGATCGACATTACCAAGAGTGCCCAGCTGGAGTTGATGACGAAGCCATTCGAGTACGACTGCTGCCAGTCCCTCGTTAGTTACCGGCCTCGTCTGATACCTAAAAAGGAGCAGATTGAAGCAGCGGCTCGCCTGATTAACAACGCTAAACGGCCATACATCTTCGCCGGGCACGGAGTGCAAATTGCGCATGCTGAAAACGAACTGATTGCCTTTGCAGAGAAAACGGGCATTCCCGTGGCAACTACGTTACTGGGGCAGTCCACCATTTCAACCGACCATCCGCTCTATGTCGGCTGGCTGGGTATGCACGGTAATTACGGCACTAACGTAATGACCGACGAAGCCGATGTGATCATTGCGATCGGTATGCGTTTCGATGACCGGGTTACAGGCGATGCCAGCCGTTATATCAAACAGGCTAAGGTCGTTCACATCGAAATTGACCCGTCCGAGATCGACAAAATTATCCGGGCTGACGCGCCGGTCGTGGGTGACGCGAAAGAAGCACTGAAAGCTTTGTTACCGCTCGTTTACGCCAACGATCATACTGTCTGGCGGAATGAGTTCCGGAAGTTCGACACCATCGAGTACGACACGATTACGTTACCCGCACTGACAAACCCCGAAGGTAAGATCCGGATGGCGGAGGTTATTGATACGCTTTCGCTGAAAACGAACGGCGAAGCTATTCTGGTTACCGACGTTGGTCAGCACCAGATGATGGCGTCCCGGTATTATCAGTTCCACCGGCCCAATAGCCTCGTTACGTCGGGCGGTATGGGCACGATGGGCTTTGCCTTGCCCGCAGCGTTTGGCGCCAAAGTTGGCGCTCCCGATCGCGATGTGGTGGCGATTATCGGCGATGGCTGTTTCCAGATGACTATTCAGGAATTGGGCACGATCGTTCAAAATAAACAGCCCGTCAAGATCATTATTCTGAACAACAACTTCCTGGGTATGGTGCGGCAGTGGCAACAGCTTTTCCATGATCGCCGGTATTCGTTCGTTGAGCTGCAGAATCCTGATTTCATCACCATTGCTCGAGGCTTCGGCATGGACGGAATGACCTGTGACGGTCGGGAAAACTTGGCGGGTGCTCTGGATACTATGCTGGCGCACGATGGCCCATTCCTGCTGGAAGTTATCGTTGAAAAAGAAGAAAACGTATTTCCCATGGTACCGGCAGGCGCCACCGTATCCCAGATCCGACTGTCATGACCACCTACACAATCTGCATATTTACCCAGAACACGATCGGGCTGCTAAATCGCATTACGATCATTTTTACCCGTCGGCGGCTCAACATCGAAAGCCTCACCGTATCGGAAACCGAGCGAAAAGGGGTATCACGCTTCACGATTGTTATCAAGAACGAATCGCGGGAGGACGTTGAGAAATTGGTTCGCCAGATTCGGAAGATCGTGGAAGTGATGGCGGTTTTCGGCTATCTCAATGACGAAATCGTCTACAACGAAATCGCTCTTTTTAAGATAGCCACCCCGCTGGGCGCTAAGTCACTGGACGTAGAAACGATCAACAAGCAGTACAAAGCCTGGGTGGTGTACTGGGGTCTTGATTACGTAGTGATTGAGAAAACCGGTAACGAAGACGACATTTTCGGTTTCTTCGAATACCTGAAGCAACACGAGATCCTGGAGTTTGTCCGCTCCGGTCGGGTTGCCGTTGGCAAGACGGAGAAGGGACTGGTTGAGTACCTGCCCGAAGCTGAATGGGCTTATTATCTGTAACGCATTACCCCAAATACGAGTACCCAAAATCAATTACACATGGCAACGATTAATTTCGGAGGAGTAGAAGAGCAAGTTGTTACCCGGGATGAGTTCCCACTGGAGAAAGCCCGCGAAGTGCTGGCCAATGAAACCATCGCCGTTATCGGTTACGGTGTACAGGGCCCCGGCCAGTCGTTGAACATGCGCGACAATGGTTTCAATGTCATTGTTGGTCAGCGGAAAGGCAAAACCTACGACAAAGCTGTAGCTGATGGCTGGGTTCCAGGCGAAACGCTTTTTGAAATTGAAGAAGCGCTGGAAAAAGGTACTATCATCTGCTTTCTGCTCTCCGATGCCGCTCAAATCGAACTGTGGCCAACGGTTAAAGCAGCCCTGAAACCTGGTAAGTCGTTGTACTTCTCGCACGGTTTTGGTGTGACTTACAAAGAGAAAACGGGTATCATTCCTCCCGCCGACGTTGACGTATTCCTCGTTGCGCCAAAAGGATCGGGTACGTCGCTGCGCCGGATGTTCGTCGAAGGGAAGGGTCTGAACTCGAGCTTCGCTGTTTATCAGGATGCATCGGGCAACGCACGCACCAAAGCTATCGCTATGGGTATCGGCGTAGGATCGGGCTACTTGTTCGAAACAGATTTCTACAAAGAAGTAACCTCCGACCTGACCGGCGAACGCGGTACGCTGATGGGTGCTATTCAGGGGATCTTCGCGGCTCAATACGAAGTGTTACGTGCCAATGGTCACAGCCCATCGGAAGCATTCAACGAAACGGTTGAAGAACTGACGCAGTCGCTGATGCCACTGGTTGCCGAAAATGGTATGGACTGGATGTACGCAAACTGCTCGACCACGGCACAGCGGGGAGCACTCGATTGGTGGAAGCCTTTCCGCGACGCGACCAAACCTGTATTCGAGCAACTGTATAACTCGGTAAAATCGCAGGAGCAGGCTGAAATCAGCATTACTCGTAACTCACAGCCTGACTACCGTGAGAAACTGGAAGTTGAACTGGCCGAACTGCGTGAGTCTGAAATGTGGCAGGCGGGCAAAGCCGTTCGTTCGCTGCGTCCAGAGCGGAGCTAGTACTTGTTCATTGTCTTCAACGGGCAGTCATCAGTCACTTGAGACAGATGACTGCCCGTTCAATTTTTGGGTCAGACGATGGGTTATTTTTTAGGATTCCCCGCATTCCAGACCAGTATGGTACAGCCGCTTGGACTCGTTGCGTTGTGTTCTGTTCCGACGGGATAATACAGATACGATCCCGGCCCAAATTCTTTGCTGTTCTCCACGCCTGGATCAACGTAAACGCCATCGACCACGAATACTTCGTCCGGACTTAAATGATCGTGATGAGGATACGCTTTTCCTGCCCCAATTTTAATGAGAACTCTGTTTTCGCCTGGTTTCGACCGCAGAAATGTCCGTTCTACGCCTTCACTCACCTGTTCCCAACCTTGCTCCTGACTATCTGTGAAATCGATCTGTATCATAGTGTTGTGTCTAAAATCAGCATAAAGCTAGCTAACAGAATTGCTTTTAAAACAGCATTGACTCTTCCTAACTACGGGCAAAAGCTATACTCATGAAACTCGCGTTATTTTTCACAATACTGCTTGGCTACGTAAGTGCTTTCGCACAAACCAGTAAAGAACCGGCTTCTACTAACAAGCTTGCAACTGAACAGTTCACGATCAAAAACGGAGAACCGGTCTGGATGCTGACGTATTTTCGACAGCGCTACCCGACCCGCGTTGAGATTGATGCAAAAGGCAATGTTGTTGAGATCCCCCTTTCGGACCCAATGCTGATCAACAAGCTTCACATTGCTCTTTCTACTGATGGTCGACACTGGATTCCATTAAACGATAACAAACCCGTATGGGAGCACCATATGCGTGATCCGTACGTTCGGCGGGGCCCGGATGGCCTCTGGCGAATTCTATCGACTGGTGGCGGCAGGGGGCTTGATCGGGAGAAAGTAGGACCGAGCTGTTTGTACGTAACGTCCAAGGACTTAATCCACTGGCAGGAAGAAGGTACTTTGCCCCTTATGAAAGACGTACGAAGTGACTCTGGCACTTTAGCCAGAAATATCTGGGCACCCGAGTGGTTTTACGATGATAAAACCGGTGATTACGTCTTATTCTGGTCCTCCTCGTTCAAAGATGCTGGCTGGAAAGAAAGCCGGCTGTGGTACAGCCGGACGCGCGACTGGAAAACGTTCACACCGGCTAAAGTTCTCTTTGCCCCCTCTTATTCTGTTATCGACGGTACCTTAGTGAAACAGGGTGGCACTTATTATCTTTTTCATAAGGAAGAGGAATTCGGGGCTAAAACCGGCGAGCGCCGGGCCATCCGCGTCGCTACGGCTAAAAATCTTGAAGGACCGTACCGTATCATCGACGGTCATCTGAATCAAGGGCAGATTGTTCCGGTCATTACCGAAGGCCCGACGATTATGAAAGACCCCATCAAACCAGGATGGCTTCTGTTATATGATTACTGCATGACGAACCGTTTCGGCGCGTCGTATTCGCCAGACCTTATTCACTGGACAGTCGAAGAGGACGTAAATTTTCCTTCCGAAGCTCGGCATGGCTGCGTTTCACAGCTAACTTCTGACGAAGCCAATGCGTTACTCAAGACCTATTCAGGAAAGAACTGACGCGTCGGCCGGGCTACGTATCGCCCGCTGACTTTTCGTATTTTTGAGTTTACTTCTTTATCCCGTGATTGACACTGAAAAAATAGGGCTTGTCCCCGATCTCGATAACATTTACCTGGCCGCCGAGCGGTTACAGGGCGTAGCCGTTCGGACACCCCTCCAGGAAAACCTCAACCTGTCTGATCGCTACAACGCGAATGTGTACATCAAACGGGAAGATTTACAGATCGTTCGGTCGTACAAGATCCGCGGAGCCTACAATAAAATGGCGAGTTTACCCGCCGAAGCGCTGGAGAAAGGCGTCGTTTGCGCCAGTGCGGGTAACCACGCGCAGGGTGTTGCGTACGCCTGCCGAAAAATGGCCGTTCACGGTACCATTTTTATGCCCTCAACTACGCCCAGCCAGAAGGTTAAGCAGGTAAAGCTCTTCGGCAAGGAATTCATTGATGTTATCCTGACCGGCGATACATTCGACGACGCCTTTCACGCGGCCATCGAGTTCGGTCAGCTTCACGACAGCACCTTTGTTCACCCATTCGATGATTTACAGGTAATCGAAGGCCAGGGAACGGTTGGGCTAGAAATATTTAAAGACGCCAGCGGTAAAATTGATTACCTGCTCATGGCTATCGGCGGGGGCGGGCTGGCAGCTGGTGTTTCTACCGTATTCAAGCAACTCAGCCCTAAAACAAAGCTGATTGGCGTTGAACCGCTTGGCGCGCCTTCCATGAAATCCTCGCTGGACGAAGGGCAGGTCGTCGCCCTCGATAAAATTGACAAGTTCGTTGATGGAGCTGCGGTCAAACGAATCGGCGATATTACGTTTGAAGTCTGCCGCCAAAATCTTGACCGGGTCCTGCTTATTCCTGAGGGAAAAGTCTGCACGACGATTCTCAAACTGTACGACGAGGATGCTATTGTAGCCGAGCCTGCTGGAGCGCTGACAATTGCTGCCCTGGATCTTATCAAGGACGAGATCAAAGGAAAAAACGTTGTTTGCCTGGTTAGCGGGGGAAACAATGATATCACCCGGACGGAGGAAATAAAAGAGCGTTCGCTGCTGTACGAAGGCCTCAAACACTACTTCATTATCCGCTTTCCGCAACGCTCGGGCGCCTTCCGCGATTTCCTGAACGTACTGGGGCCTAATGACGACATCGCCCGTTTTGAGTACACCAAGAAAACAAACCGCGAAACAGGGCCAGCTGTTGTCGGTATTGAGTTGAAAAACCGGGAAGATTTTGAGCCGCTCATCCGGCGGATGGATGCCCAGAGCATTGTGTACGAATACCTGAATGACCAGCCAGACCTGTTCCAGTTTCTGATTTAAACGCCATAAACCCCAATAAGAGTCGTCCTTCACAAACCAGTCGTCTTGTGAAGGGATTCAGCCGGTATGCTTCGTGTTCCGTCCTCCATCGAGCCCAACCAGTTTCAGTCGCTCAGCATCCGCCGGACGGATGCGTCGGAGATGACGTTCGTGGCCTATCGGAGCGATGTCTACCCCGAACGGAACGAAATATTTTTTGAGGAACACGCCGTTATTGTCGTCCTGAAAGGTGAAAAGAAGTTCAGTTCCCCCACGCAGGAACTGCACGTTCACAAGGGTGACATCCTGTTTTTCCAGCGCGGTTGTTACTCGATGAACGAATCCATCGATAATAACTACCGAAGCCTTGTTTTCTTCTTTAACGAGCGTTTGCTGAAGGAGTTCGTCAGTCAGCATCTAGCTATTTTTCAGAGGCCAGCGCCAACGCCCCCCGCCGACCTGATTTTGTCTTTCTCGGCATCGCCAACGTTTACAACCTTTATCGATTCGTTACTACCGTATTTCAACTCGCCGACACCGTTCCTGAACGAACTGCTGCAACTCAAGTTTCAGGAGCTGCTACTGCATTTGCTGGAACTAGATTCGGCCAGTCAGCTCCGGGCTATCCTGCTGCACATTTACCAGGGGCAAAAAATTGACTTGGATTATCTGATGAGTGCTTATTTTCTTAAGCCTTTATCGATGAATGAGCTGGCGCGTCTATCAGGCAGGAGCCTCTCGGCCTTTAAGCGCGACTTTGAGGATTATTTTCATACGTCCCCCGGAAACTGGATTCGCCGGAAACGGCTCGAACACGCGCATTTTCTGCTCCGTAATACGGATAAGAACGTATCGGAAGTAAGCATGGAGATTGGCTACGAAAGTGTATCTCACTTCATTAAAGCGTATAAGAGCCACTACGGGTTTACCCCCAAACAGGCAGTCGGGCCAATCTAAGCCTATCTGATCAATAGACTGTTCTTTTATCTCAGCGGCTGATTCATTCCTTACATTATCAAGCGCATTGGCTTTACTCGGCAAACCTCAGATGTAGTTTTAAACTCTCAAGAGTCTTTTGAACTAAAATCGCTATTTACTGGACGAATGGCGAGATGTGGTATTAATTGTACTTTGCCAACTTTGTGTCATAAATCGCAAATCATATGAGTTCCCCAAAGACCTTATTCGATAAAGTATGGGATGCCCATGTTGTCCGGCACGTAGAGGATGGTCCTGACGTGTTGTTTATTGACCGGCATTTCATTCACGAAGTAACCAGCCCGGTAGCATTTCTAGGTTTGGAAAGCCGGCATGTACCGGTCATGTATTCCGGCCGGACGTTTGCTACCGCCGACCATAATACGCCGACCATGAACCAGCATTTGCCCGTCGCTGATCCGCTGTCAGCAAATCAATTGGCTGCGCTGGAACGTAACGCAACGAAATACGGCATTTCCCACTGGGGCCTGGGGCATATTAAGAACGGTATCGTACACGTAGTAGGACCGGAAAACGGCATTACCCTGCCCGGTATGACCATCGTCTGCGGAGACTCTCACACATCGACGCATGGCGCTTTTGGTGCTATTGCGTTTGGAATTGGTACATCGGAGGTTGAAATGGTGCTGGCAACGCAATGCATCATGCAACCGAAGCCGAAGAAAATGCGGATTACGGTTAACGGCACGTTAAGCAAAGCCGTGTTGCCGAAAGACGTAATTCTGTACATCATCGCGCAGATCTCAGCCAGTGGTGCTACCGGCTATTTCGTCGAATACGCGGGTGATGTGTTTGAAAACATGAGTATGGAAGGCCGGATGACGGTCTGTAATATGAGTATCGAAATGGGCGCCCGGGGTGGTATGATTGCCCCTGACCAGACGACGCTCAACTATCTGAACGGTCGCGAGCTAGCCCCTAAAGGCGAGCAGTGGGACAAGTTGGTTCCCTATTGGGAATCGTTGAAAACCGATGAAGGCGCTACGTTCGACGTTGATCTGACCTATAACGCTGCGGACATCGAACCACAGATTACGTACGGTACGAACCCAGGTTTGGGAACCGGCGTAACCCAGCACATTCCACAAGCCGATGCCGTCAAGGACGGAGCTGCCAGCTACAAGAAATCGTTGCAGTACATGGGCTTCTCCGAAAACGAAAGTATGATTGGAAAACCGGTCGACTTCGTCTTCCTCGGCAGTTGCACCAATGGCCGGATTGAAGATTTCCGGGCGTTTGCGTCGATTGTAAAAGGTCGTCAGAAAGCTGATAACGTAACGGCCTGGCTCGTTCCGGGTTCGCACATTGTCGAAAAGCAGATTCAGGAAGAAGGTATTCTCGATGTGCTGATGCAAGCCGGTTTTCAACTCCGTCAACCTGGTTGCTCGGCCTGTCTAGCCATGAACGAAGATAAGATACCGGCTGGCAAATACGCTGTCTCGACCTCGAACCGCAATTTTGAAGGGCGCCAGGGACCCGGAGCCCGCACGCTGCTGGCTAGCCCATTAGTTGCCGCTGCGGCTGCCGTAACGGGTGTTGTTACTGATCCAAGACAATTGATTTAACGCCTTATTCTGCTGTGATCGTTATACCAGTAGTGTAGCGATCACAGCAGAATAACTAGCAAATGACCTTTTCCAATGGCCTACGATAAATTCACTATACTCCGCAGCACGGCCGTTCCAATGCCGATTGAGAACGTCGATACGGACCAGATTATCCCCGCTCGCTTTCTGAAAGCAACCGAGCGTAAAGGTTTCGGCGATAACCTCTTCCGCGACTGGCGGTACAACAACGATGATACGCCCAAAGCGGATTTCGTTCTGAACAATCCGACCTACAGCGGTAAAATTCTGGTAGGGGGTAAAAATTTCGGCAGCGGCTCCAGCCGCGAACACGCAGCCTGGGCGATTTATGACTATGGTTTCCGTTGCGTCGTATCCAGTTTCTTCGCTGACATATTCCAGAACAACTCGCTGAACATTGGCATTCTGCCCGTGAAGGTAAGTCCGGAGTTCGCGGACAAAATCTTCGCGGCTATCAATGCCGATCCGAACACGGAGCTGGAAGTAAACCTCCCCGAACAAACCATTACTCTGCTGGCCACTGGCGAGAGCGAGAGCTTCAACATCAATGGCTACAAGAAGAACAACCTCATGAACGGCTTCGACGACATCGATTATCTCTTATCGATGAAGACCGAAATCGAATCCTTCGCCGATACGAGACCATTTTAAAGAGCGAAAGGACGAAAGAGTGAAAGAGTGACTAATGCGGTTGTATTATTTTCCGCTAGACCTCCTTTCGCTCTTTCGCTCATTCACTCTCTCGCTCTTTAGACATGAAACGTCGTTACATTGAGATCATGGATACGACGCTGCGCGATGGTGAACAAACCAGCGGAGTGTCGTTTTCCGCATCTGAGAAACTAGCCCTGGCGCAGTCGCTGCTAACCGAGGTGAAGGTAGATCGGGTGGAGGTTGCTTCTGCGCGTGTATCGGCGGGAGAATTAGAAGCGGTGCAGCAGATCACTCGCTGGGCCGAAGGCGCAGGCTATTTACAGAAGATAGAGGTACTAACCTTTGTCGACGGGCAGGCTTCGATCGACTGGGTATTAGCCTCGGGTGCCAAGGTGATGAACCTACTCACTAAAGGTTCGATTAATCACCTGACGTATCAGCTTAAGAAGACGCCGGAAGAGCATTTTGCCGACATTCAGGAGTTGCTCGTCAAAGCGCAACAGCATAATTTGCAGGCTAACGTCTACCTGGAAGACTGGAGCAACGGGATGCATACCTCGCCAGACTACGTCTACCAGTTTCTGGACTTTCTTAGCACACAGCCCATTAGTCGGGTACTTCTTCCTGATACGCTAGGTGTGTTGACCCCTGCCGATACGTATCAATTCATTCACGCAATTGTCAATCGGTATCCCAGTCTGCATATTGACTTTCACGCGCACAATGACTACGACCTGAGCATTGCCAACGTCATGGAGGCTATCCGGGCCGGAGCACACGGCCTGCACCTGACCGTGAATGGGCTGGGCGAGCGCGCTGGTAACGCCCCTATGGCCAGTGCCATCGCCGTGTTACGTGATTTCATGCCGGACGTTAAAACGGGCGTGGTCGAGAAATCGTTGTACCAGGTCAGTAAACTGGTCGAAACGTTCTCCGGGTTGCGAATTCCGGATAATAGGCCTGTGGTGGGCGATAACGTCTTTACGCAGACGGCCGGTATTCATGCCGACGGTGACAAGAAAAACAATCTGTATTTCAATACGCTGCTGCCCGAGCGTTTCGGCCGGAAGCGAAGCTACGCACTGGGCAAAACGTCAGGCAAGGCCAACATTGAAAATAACCTGCGTGAATTAGGGATTCAGTTATCGGAAAGTGATCTGAAGAAAGTTACGCAGCGCGTAATCGAACTTGGTGATCTGAAGGAAATGGTTACGCGTGAAGATCTGCCGTATATCATCTCCGACGTATTGAATACGAACACGCTTGTGTCGCGGGTGGAAGTGCTTAATTACGTTCTAACGCACTCTAAGGATCTCAAACCCTCGGCAACCCTGCGGGTACGTATCGACGACGAACACTTTGAAGAAAACGCCCAGGGTGATGGTCAGTACGATGCGTTTATGAATGCCCTTAAGAAAATTTACGGCAAAAAGAAAATGACGCTTCCTCTTTTGACTGACTATGCCGTGCGGATTCCAACGGGTGGCCACACCGACGCCCTCTGCGAAACCATCATTACCTGGAAGCACCAGAATTACGAATTTAAAACACGGGGCCTCGACTCGGATCAGACTGTATCAGCTATTAAGGCCACCCAGAAAATGTTGAATACTTTAGAATAGGGAGGAAAGGAAGAAAGGGAACGGTTCGCCGTAGAAGGAGAAAAGGAATAGCTATGACAATATTCCTACTCCTTTGTCTCTTTTTTCCTTCTCCTCCCTTTCCCCCTTTATATGAAAAAACACATCCTTGTTGTTCCCGGCGATGGTATTGGCGCCGAAGTTACCGCGGTAGGTAAGCAAGTTCTGGAAACAATCGCCCAGAAGTTTGGCCACGAATTCACGTACGATGAAGCACTCATCGGCCACGTTGCCATCGAAGCTACTGGCTCACCCCTTCCCGATGAGACTTTGCACAAGATGCAGGCTGCCGACGCAGTACTGTTTGGAGCCGTTGGTCACCCTAAATACGACAATGACCCGTCTGCCAAGGTACGGCCTGAACAAGGGTTGCTGAAAATGCGGAAAGAACTAGGTTTGTACGCAAACTTGCGTCCTATCAAACTCTTCGACGAACTCCTTGAAGCGTCGAGTATTAAGCCAGAAATTTTACGGGGTGCTGATATTCTGTTCTTCCGAGAGTTGACGGGTGACGTTTATTTTGGCAAGCGCGAACGTATTGAAGACGGAAACACGGCTTACGATACGATGATTTACAGTAAATATGAAGTAGAACGTATCGTTCGTAAAGCGTTTGAAGCCGCTCGTACCCGTAGCAAAAAACTGTGTTCAGTGGACAAGGCCAATGTACTGGAAAGTAGTCGGCTGTGGCGCGAAGTAGTACAGGCGCTGGCTCCCGAATATCCGGACGTAACGGTCGAGCACCAGTTTATCGATGCAGCGGCCATGTTACTCATCAAAGATCCTAAGCGATTTGACGTTGTCGTAACGGGCAACCTCTTTGGCGATATCTTGACGGACGAAGCAAGCCAGATTGCCGGTTCGATGGGCATGCTAGCATCAGCTTCCGTAGGCGATAAAACGGGCGTTTACGAACCAATTCACGGTTCTGCTCACGACATTACAGGCAAAGGTGTAGCTAACCCATTAGCCTCAGTTCTATCGGTTGCTTTGCTGCTCGATATTTCTTTTGGCTTGAAAGAAGAATCGCAAACCGTTATTGACGCTGTTGACGCCGTGCTGAAAGCTGGTTATCGGACGCGCGATATTGCTGATGCCACCACAGATTCCGAAAAGGTATTAGGAACATCGGATATGGGAGAGCAAATTCTCCAGCGTTTAAACGCTTGATTCAGAAGCAGCTTACACTTGCTAAAAAAATATTGACTGCTTGCAAATTTCAGACAATTAGCTACTTTTGTAGCGCATTTACGCAATCAGCGAAATTTCGCAAAATCTGATGATAACCTTCATTCTTATCAATCGACTGCCCAAGCTAATCGTTTTGTAAGACGGAGAAAGTTATATGATGCTTAAAAAGCCCTTTCTCCCCAGAAAGGGCTTTTTGCTTGAAAGTCTGTAAACTTGTAAACATTTCAATACAAACCGGATATGAGCCAACGAGTCTATATTTTCGACACCACTCTGCGGGACGGCGAGCAAGTTCCCGGCTGCCAGCTTACTACTGATGAAAAGGTCATCGTTGCCAAAGAGCTGGAGCAAATGGGTGTTGATGTAATTGAAGCTGGTTTCCCAATTTCGAGCCCCGGAGATTTCCGTTCTGTTGTCGAGATTTCAAAAGCTGTTACCGAACCGACTGTCTGTGCGCTAAGCCGTGCCGTTAAGGGTGATATTGATGCAGCTGGTGAAGCATTGAAATGGGCCAAGCGGGGACGTATCCATACGGGTATCGGCTCTTCGGACATTCACATCCGGAATAAATTTAACAGTACCCGCGAGAAAATTGTCGAGCAAGCTGTAGCTGCTGTGAAGCATGCGAAAACATACGTTGAGGATGTTGAATTTTACGCTGAAGATGCTGGTCGTGCCGACCTTGCTTTCCTGGCTCAGCTAACGGAAGCGGTAATCAAAGCTGGGGCTACCGTTGTCAATATTCCCGACACAACCGGCTATTGCTTACCCGACGAATACGGTAAAAAGATTGCTTACATCTACGAGCACGTATCAAATGTACATCAGGCAACGATTTCGATCCACTGCCATAATGATTTAGGTTTAGCAACGGCTAATACCTTATCAGGCGTCATGAACGGCGCTAGACAAGTGGAAGTGACGATGAACGGTATCGGCGAGCGTGCAGGAAATACGTCGTTAGAAGAGGTTGTAATGGCCCTGAAAGTCCGTAAAGAGCTTGGCCTTTACACTAATATCGATTCAACTCGCCTTTTCCCGGTTAGCCAGTTGGTGTCAGAGCTGATGCGCATGCCCGTTCAGGCTAATAAAGCGATTGTTGGACGTAACGCTTTTGCTCACTCGTCGGGTATCCATCAGGACGGCTTCCTGAAACACTCGGAGAATTATGAAATCATGAACCCACAAGACGTTGGCGTTCCTGAATCATCTATCGTCCTAACCGCTCGTAGTGGTCGCCATGCCCTGCGCCATCGATTAGAGCTATTAGGCTTTCAATACGATAAACCAGCTCTTGACATAATCTACGCACGATTCCTGGACATGGCTGACATCCGTAAGCAAGTCAACGATAAAGATCTAATGGAGCTTGTCAAAGTAGAACTCGTCAAATAACAAAAAGCCCGCTCAGAGCGGGTTTTTTTTATAATCAAATTGCAGCTTTCTAGCCCCAAATTTTGTTAGCTTTAAGTAAACCAATTCATCAAGAAAGCTATGGCGCGTCCAACACCGATGCTTATCGAAGCGCTTCGCCAGACAGCGCGTAATCTTAAACATGGAGTTTCTTACCAGTGGGGACACATGGGAGGCTGTAATTGCGGTAATTTAGCGCAGGAGCTAACGAAACTGGATAAGAACCAAATACATCGCTATGCTATGGAGCGATATGGCGACTGGAACAGGCAACTAGATGATTACTGTCCTACCAGCCAGATGCCAATTGACGTAATCATTAACGAAATGATTGCAGCTGGCCTCCAAATTGAAGATTTAAAGCACTTGGAGAAGCTCGATGACCGAACTGTGCTTCAACGCCTACCATTAGAAAAACGTCATTTACGGCACAACGTACGCGAAGATGTTATTACGTACATGAACACCTGGGCAAGCTTGCTCGAAGAACAGTTCGCGGAAAAGGTTTCTCTGAAGCAAAGTGCAGAAGTGCAGTCAGTCTTTTAGGACTTTCCTTATTATATACCATATAAACGCGAAGAGCCGACCTCGTCTGAGATCGGCTCTGTCGCCCGCTTTCGCAAAATCTTAGGTGGCA
>NZ_BAAHBP010000023.1:0-215565 GCF_054776615.1 Spirosoma pomorum | reverse complement strand
TGCTGTATGTCTTGGTCGACACAAATATGCTCTGACTCTCAGCCTTTATGGATTTCAAAACACGCTCTTAGAATTGGATATTGAAGAGCCAACGTACGTGAAACATGATCATCAAAACCTCTTCTACCATAATGGTCATCCCTTGGGGCAGTAACTGGCCTCTGGGATATAAAGGTCAATACCGCTGCGAGCGCCATGGTAACTAGGTGACTGTTGTGTGTGGGATCAACCGTTGGATGTGTGACGGGTGCTACAATCCCAACATAAGCATCACCAAGATGTACTCTTACAGTAGGACCAATTCGGAATAGAGGAGTTTCTATAAGGGAATCAATCTCAAAGCTTAACATTATATAATTAGTAGCTCTGGGTAACTCGAAAATGTCTCCTATGTCTAAATTTTGAGGACGAAAAGCCTCTATAGCTTCTGCAAATAGAGTATGATCGGCCGACACAGCTCGGCCTGGGTTGAATCTTCTCTCCATGTTTCTTCTTTTGATCAATTATTGAACTACAAGATAAGAAAAGGTAGACTATTTATTTGACCTACTTCTCTGACCGGGTGAAGAACTATAATCAGGTTTATGGCTCGTCGCTAATTATAGGTCAAAGAAGTGGTCCCACAAATGCTCACGAACATAGATTGGAGATTTCGGAGGTACAGATCACTCGATTCCGTAGCAGTTGGACCGCGCCACGGCGGCCAGTGAGATCTGCTGCCAGACACTAAGCCAATTGTCTGTCAGAAAGGGAATTAAGATGATCATCATGGCGCGGCCAATTTCGTCCATAATGACATCTTCAGCCGATAATAGGCTATCCTTTCCTTCTTTCAAATGTTTATTAAGCTGACAGTGAAATGCGTCAGACTAGTCATATTGATTGACGGATGGTTATCGGACCGTACCTGATCCGACTAGTGCCTCGCTGGCCCCGTGGATACAACCGGAGCTGTAGCGTATTGTAGGCTACCAATAAATTTGGGAGGCCAGTAAGCGAAAAAAAGTAGAATTAATGCAACAGTTTGTATAATGTTTGGTGTCTGTGGCACCAGGAAGCCAAGTGTGGCTTTCGGCTGCATTTACCAAGCTGGGCACTTCTATTCGAATACGTTTACATGGATAAATTTATACGACTCCTCTGGGTTAACATGCTACTGGGTTGGGGTAGCAGCTGTAGCCACTTTACCGATAATCAACCTACCCCCGACCAGGGTCCTTCGACTATCAGCGTTCAGGCGCTGCTCCGGCAGTATCCGCAGTCCCAGGATGTGCTGTTCACTACCCTGGTGGACAACCAGTTATGGAAAGCAACCTTCAATCAGCAACGGCAGCACTATCAGGCCCTGGTTAATGCTGATCGACTGTTGACCGCTGATCAACTCGTGGAGGGCACGCTGGCCGACTCGCTGACCCGGTTACTAGCACCAACGGTCATGGCCGGCGGGACATTCAGCAATCCCTATGTTAGGCGATACACAGACTGGTTCACCAATAAGATCAGTAATGACCCGCCGGAAAATGTGTATGCCGACTATACCTGGCAGCAGCAACGCTATACAGTCGTTTGGACGCTGGCCCGACCCACTATTAGACAGCATTTTTACAACCTGGAGTTACGTCCTTATCAACTGGCTACTTATCAGTCGACAAGGCTAACTGATTTGCCTGCAGTGATCCAGCAACGATTGTCGGACCAGGGGCTCGTGTTCTCCAACGCAATTGTTCAACTGGACGCTTATGGGAATCGTCAGTATCAACTGGCGGTCCAGCAGCCTTCGGCTCCGTCCGACGAACAGTATTGGCAGCTAACCTACAATGACGAGGGACAACTACTGGTGGCGACCAACCAGGCGTCTGCTAACACCCTGTTTTATCAGCAACTAGATCAGCTGCCAACAGCGATTCAGGATTACCTCCGCCGGCCCGAACTAGCTGGCTTTGACCTGAGCCGGGGAGGTGGCTTTTACGGCTACACATGTCGCTATACCTATGGAACGCTAACAACCTACCGGGTCTGCCTGGTTAACGGGCTACAGGCCTGGCAGCTATTTTTTTCGGATACAGGTCAACTCATCAGCCGCTCGTTTCTGGTAGTAGGCAACTTCTGAGACAACCTCACTCGTTCATCCCTGACTCGTCTTCGTGCATGGCACTATTTGGCCGCTCCTCTTACCGGACACTCACCGAACTGGTGCGGGGCTGTCAGCAACAGCACCCGCGGGCGCAGCGGATCTTTTTTGAACGCTACCAGACCCGCATGCTGGGGGTCTGCGTACGTTACGCCCGCACGGTCGCCGAGGCCGAAGATATTTTTCAGGAAGCGTTCATCAAGGTGTTTGCCCATATTAATGAGTTGAAGAAAGCCGAATCGGCCGACAGTTGGGTAAAAGCCGTGGTGGTTCGAACAGCGGTCAACTACTATAACCGGGTTACCCAGCCCCAGAAACAAGTCACCAGCTATGATACCATGATTCATCAACCCGCTAGTGATGATCATTTGACCCTGCTGGCTGGTTATGATCAGGAAGCGATCCTCGGCCTGCTGGCCCGTTTGCCCGACGACTACCGGTTGGTGGTTAATCTGTACGTCATCGAAGGCTATACGCACGCCGAAATTGCGGCTTTACTGACAATTCCCGAAGCAACGGCTCGCTCCCGCTTCAGCCGGGCCCGGCACTTATTGCTTACTTTTATTGACCGACATGGCATCCAACGACATGAATTCCTGGGATGAAAACCCCGATGAATTGCTGCGTCGACGCTGGCAGCAAACGTTTGCTGACTTTGAGGTTCATCCTCAGGCCTCGGCGAAACAGCGCGTGCTCTACTCGCTTGAACGTACCCGCCGGCGCCGGCGGGTACGCTGGGTGGCGACGGCGGGCATATTACTCCTGCTGATCGCGGGCGTGGTCTACCAAATAGGCTGGAATGAGCCTACCCAACCAACTTACGTTCACAACCCGGCGGCTCGATCGGCTAACATCTCCCAGCCGCGCTTAGCGGACCGACCCCATTCGCGAATGGCCCCTGGTACGTCAGCAGCGGTACAAAACTCCTCGGCTAGTGCCCCAGCGCCGGACAGGCTAATCACCCGGCAGGCTCGCCCAGCGGATACCAATATCCGGCCATCAACGCTCACCCCGGAACGGCTTTCAAGCCAGCCCCATTCACCCGGCCCCGACTCACCCACGGCCCAATACCGATCCCACGCCCACCCGACGGAGGAAGCAGGCCCAAATTCTGCTCGTTCATCCCGTCGTCAGCCGGATTCATTCGTTGGTACAAACTTTTCCTACCCCTCGTCAAGCCCCGTCGATCCGAAGACCGATGGCGCTGCATCGAGCCCGGTGGGACGGTCGATCAGCAAAGACGAAAAGTCAATTGCCCTCCCTTCGGAACAGACGGAGTCGTCATCACCAGATAACCGTTTATTCAGTATCTGGAGCAAACTCAGCCCACGGGAGCTCGGTTATTTACCCACTTCGTTGAGCTTGGTATCATACCCGTTACCGGTGGTGAGTAGCCTACCCGTTCCGCTCCCCCCCCCTCAAACGGGGGGCGGTCGCAGGTCCTGGCGGCCCCAATGGTTTGTCGAAGCGATGCCGCTGAGTAGCTTTCAGTGGATGAGCGCCCCGCGGGCATCTGCCGCCCATCTCTCCCAGGTCAGCGCCCCGGCGGCCTTCTCCCCCACCACCTGGGGGTACCAGCTGAACGGTGGCATCCGTTTCCGACGTTGGCAGGCTTACCTGGCCACGGGTCAACTCCGGCGCTGGGCGTATTACACCGTTCGTGAGAACCAGTACCGAGTTGTCCCCACTGCGAGTAATCCCAATCAGCTGGTCAGACAGACGTACGCAGTGGCCGAAAATGTAGCGCTCCCGCTGGTTGGCATTGGTGTCAGCCAGTATCAGTCCTTCAGCCGGGATCGTTACGTAGCGGATGTAGGTGGTCAGATTTCCTACTTGCCCACGAGTGACCAGCCCCTGGCCGGTCTGCGGGCCGGCCTAGGTCGGCAAATAAGGCTACGGCACCAACTGGCGGCCCAGGTGGGCATAACTGTTGAATACGGCCTGAATCGTCTCCTCGACGAGCAGCAGCAACTCGTCATTCGTCCGCTGGTGGTGGGTTTTAGTATTCGAATTCAACCTCCGCTGGTCAGGTAGTTCCTTTGATTGATCGGTTCCGACGGGTAGTGCAGGCGCGTAACTAGCTAGCTGACTCCCGGCGAAACGGGCGACAATAAAAACAATCGTATTCATGCAACAGATTGGCTCACAATGGTGTCTACGGGCTAAGCCACGACTTGCCTGTCTCAACACCCGTTCATGGTCAGTCGGTGGGTGAGTGATTTACCAATTTCCGTTCAACGTTTAACCGCTTTTACGTATGTTTTCTTTCCGATCAATTAGTCCGCTACTCCTGTTGGCCCTCTTTGGCTGCCAGACTGAATCGCTCTCCCCCTTATCCCAGGAGGAATCCGCTGTGGTTCCACAGGCCAAGACCCTTACAAGCCCGGCAACGAACCTGCGGTTGACGCAGATGGTCGTCACGGGCGATAATGGTGGCCTGGGACCGTTTTGGGTAACCACCCGCTTTACCTACAAAAAGGATCGGCTGCTGCAGCGGGCCATTTATTCACCCAACTCGCCCAATCCCTCTCAGTTAACCCTTGATTACAACTACGACCAGCAGGATCGAGTCAGCTCTTACCTGGTGCAGTATGAGAAGCCCTATGACGACGGGAATACGGGTGAGCGTCATTCGTTTACTTACAAGGAGAACGGCTTCGAATACAAATCCGTGCGGATCAAAGCCGATGGTCAGCCCCTTGCCAGTCAGTCGAACAACCTGCTTGATATCTACCTGACTAACCAGGCCGGACAGGTTACGGAGTGGATCCAGGAAGGCATCATCCGCTATGGCCGCCCCACGCGAGCGCGGTACGTCTATACCTACGAGAATGGCAACATCGTCAAGGCTTCGTATCTGAACGGCGATGATAAAGAGGAATTTTCCATCAGCTACCAGTACGACGACAAAGTGAATCCCTTTTACGGCTGGATGTACGCTATCGATCCCGTGCTGCGCTACAGCCGTAACAACATCGTGCAATCCCAGGTCAGTCAGGCTCCTGTCCGAAAAAACGAGTACACCTACAACGAACAGGGCTTCCCCTTAACCAAAAAAGAGGATAGCAAAGGAGCGTTAATGACCTACACGTACGAGTCATTTTAATAAGTACATTCATTCGACCAATGAAACCGGTTCTCACTCTTAGCCCGGTTTCGTTGGTCAGTCATAGGACGTGTTGCAAAACAGCTGCCTCTTGCATACTAGGTTTTTTTCTTTTTAGCAATTCTGTGGTGATAGTAGCTTAACAGCGTTGATCGGCGAAGAAAAACTGATTTATAAATAAGCCTATTGTTGTGTCGTAAACCGCAACTGACCGCCCCGACGAACCAATAACATGAGTCCGTGATTCATCGGACTCCCTTAATCTTAGCCTGCTCCAACAGACTCACCAAATCTCGAAACGTTTGGTGAGTCCGGCCTCTCCGACCCGAAAACAAAGGCAGTGATCTCGCTAATCACAGCATCCTCCACCCACTATATCGGTCGCTATCACAGCCATTGGGATTGGGTTGTTTTTTATTACCCACGTACGACCACCCCGGCAGCCGCCCAGCATATCTCGTCGCCTTTAAGTTTCATTTTTAGGTCTCCACCAACGTATACGGGACTAACGATTTCACCATTTCTTAATTGGGTGCTGACTGTGTTTCGGTTAACACCTAAGATGCGGGCACTTCGGTCATCGCAAAAGCCTTTAACTGTACCCGTCATTTAATGGGAATGGTATGATACTTGTACCTCCACAGAAAATAGCTGCGTCACGCTGGAGAGAGAAGAATCATAGTTCTAACCTTCATCCTTCGTAAGCACAGTAGCCATTGATTGTCTTGATTAAGTTGGCGCGAGATCAACAAGCGACACTTTCTCAAGATTCAGGGCAGCTTAAGCACTGGAAAAAGTCATCTTTTCCTGGAGTTAAGAAGCTGGCTTAAAAACTAAAAATGGACGTTGAACGCTTGGGCAAAATGCGCTATTGATGTACGATCAAACCAAGTCATCGAAGCCATTAAGCTACTTATATGGCTCAAATCGTATACAAAACCATTTCATAAAAGACACACGTGCACACTTTTTATTTCGTTAAATAAAAGATTCAATAATTTTCTTTCGATTATCTTGCTTTTCATAAAACTTGTACTTAAGAATGAGTATCTATTGTCAATCAAAAAAACATGTCAATTCTTTATTCTATTTATCCTGTAGACTCCTCTTTTTCCTACTATGTACGCCGTCCTGTTACACGTTAGGACAAACCATTTATTACGTAGCGACGAACGGTAACGATGTCAACGATGGTCGATCCGTGGGATCTCCAATTCAGTCTATTGCCAAAGTCAATAGCTTATCGCTACAACCTGGCGATCAAATCTTGTTCCAGCGGGGCAACACGTTCCGGGGTAGCGTACAGCTGAATCGACCTGGAATTACAGTCGATGCCTATGGCAACGGCAACAAACCCATTCTGGCGGGCTCGGTCGTGGTTACGAACTGGACGAACCTTGGCAATAACGTTTGGCAGGCGTCCTGTCCTACCTGTAGCGATCAGCTAATGGGCTTGTACCGCGACAATACTCCGCTTCCTCTGGGCCGGTACCCCAATCTCGACGCAGCTAACAAAGGCTATCTGACGGTTCAATCGCACTCAGGTAGATCCCAACTTACCAGTCAGCAGTCGCTGCCGACAAACTGGACGGGTGGGGAAGCCGTTTTCCGGCCGGTACAGTGGATACTCAACCGGGCGAAAATAACGGGGCAGAGCGGCAACACCCTGAACCTGGATGGCTCCGGCACGTACGATGTCACCAACAACTGGGGCTATTTTATCCAGAACCACCCGGCAACCCTCGATCAACGGGGCGAGTGGTATTACGATCCGTCTAGTAAAACGATTCGATTGTTTGATAACCAGTCAAACCCGAATGAGCAGTTGATTGCGGCTACAGCATACGCTCAGGGGATCGCTATCAATAATGCACCCAACACAACCATTCGCAACCTACAGATCACCCAGTCGGCATCAACTGGTCTGCTGGTCACCAATAGCTCGAACCTGGTTATCAGCGGGAATGACATTACCCAGTCGGGCGAGGACGCGCTTGTCATTCAGGGCAACGGCAGTCAAGTGTTGATAGAGAATAATCTGATTGACAACGCCAATAACAATGGCGTGACAATCGGTGGATACCAGAACGTTACGTTCCGCAGAAATATCGTCCGTAATATTGGTCTTTTTCCAGGCCGGGGCAAGAGTGGCGACGGCAATTATGTTGGCTTTCAGTCGGCCACAACGGCGAATACGATGATTGAGAACAATGTGATCAGCAATATTGGCTACAACGCGCTCAACTTCTCCAGTAACACTACCGTTCAGCGCAACCAGATCAGCAATTTTTGCCTGACAAAAAGCGATGGTAGCGGGCTTTATATCTGGAATGGCAACCAGCAGGGCATGGGAAACATTCGGCTGGTGGCGAATTTTGTCATCAACGGCATCGGTGCGTCCGAGGGTTCACCCAGTGGTTCGTCCTCCGCAGCCAACGGTATTTACCTGGATGATTGCACGACAAATATTGAGGTGTCCAACAACACGGTCTATAACAACGCAGGCCTGGGTATCTACCTGCACGGCTCGTCTAATATCCGGCTGACGGACAACACGTCGTTCAATAATAGCGAGGGGCAACTAGCCATCATGAGCGCCAATAACTGTCAGCCCCGCAACAACAGTATTCAGAACAATGTATTCGTCACAAAGCAGGCAAACCAGTTTACCGTTAAGTACGAATCGAATCAAAATGACTTAGGCAGCTATGGCGACTTCAGCGGAAACGTATATGCCAGACCGTTTGAAGATAGCCGTACCGTCTGGGCTGTCATAAACAGAACGTCGGCTTCTCATTTTTCGCTGAGCCAGTGGAAAAGTCAGTACGGAAAGGACGCTAATTCCACGGGCAGCCCGGTTGCGTATTCATCGGGCAATCCAGACGACTACATCAAGTTTGCGGCTAATCCGACGGGGAACGCAGTTCAGGTAGCACTGGATGGGACATACCGGGATGCTCGGAATACGGTGTACACAGGTCAAGTGACAGTACCCGCTTATTCATCAGTGGTTCTGTTAAAAGATGTTGGTCAACCATCAGCTACCCTGCGCGACCCGGAAAATCCAGCGAACGTCGTAGCCGGTCTGGACTATGGCTATTATGAAGGCAACTGGACTAACCTACCCAATTTCTCCAGCCTTTCTGCGACTAAAACCGGTACCAGTAACGCTCCTACGCTGGAGGTGCGTAACCGCGACGACTACTTCGCTCTACGCTATACGGGCTACATCAGCGTGCCAACCGATGGTGTTTATACGTTTTACACTTCTTCCGACGATGGTAGTAAGCTGCTGATCGGGTCAACCGAAGTGGTCAATAATGATGGTGGTCATGCTGAGCAGGAACGCTCTGGCACCATCGGTTTGAAAGCGGGGGTACATGCGATTTCCGTTCTGTACTTCGAAAACAGCGGGGGGCAAACCCTGACTGTGAGTTATAGTGGCCCTACTGTTGGCAGGCAGGTTATCCCCGATGCGTCTTACCGCCGGGTGGCCACGGTTGCTACGCCAACTCCACCTTCACCAACGCCTTCGCCTTCACTGCGCAATCCCGAAAATCCCGCCAATGCGGTGGCAGGTCTGAATTACAGCTACTATGAAGGTAGCTGGGGCGCTTTGCCCGACTTTTCCGGGCTGTCTTCCGTTAAGACAGGTACGACGAATCTACCTAGCCTGGGGATACGTAATCGGGACGACAATTTCGGGATTGCGTACACGGGTTATATTACCGTACCAACGGACGGCATCTACACCTTCTATACTTCTTCGGATGACGGCAGCAAACTGCTGATCGGGTCAACTGAAGTAGTCAACAACGACGGGAGTCACCCAGAGCAGGAACGTTCAGGTAGCATAGGACTGAAAGCGGGCGTTCACGCCATGACCATTCTATACTTTCAGGGTGGTGGCGGCCGAACGCTCAGCGTAAGCTACAGTGGCGCTGACATTCCCAAGCAGACCATTCCGGAGTCAGTTTACCGACGGGTAGTAACTGACGGTACTAGTATGGGCACGGGTACGGGGCTACGGGGGGAGTATTTCAACAACAGGGATCTGAGTTCACCTGCTTTGGTAAGTCGTACCGATGCGACTGTAAGTTTTGACTGGGGAGAAGGCTCACCAGTCCCCGGCACAATTAACGTCGATAATTTTTCGGTTCGCTGGTCGGGTCAGGTGGAAGCACCCGTAACGGGCAACTATACATTCACTACCGTTTCCGATGATGGGGTTCGGCTCTGGGTCAACGGTAATCAGGTTATCAGCAACTGGACCGGCCATGCCTCAACCAGGGACAACAGTCCATCGATTACCCTGACGGCGGGTAAGAAATATGACATTAAACTGGAATATTACGAAGGACCGGGCGGTGCCGTCGCCCAATTGCAGTGGACATATCCAGGGCAGGGGCAGCAGGTCATTCCACAAAACCGGTTGTACCCGGCCAATGGTAGCGGTCGGTTAGCCGCTGCGGAGGTCAGTGAATTTCAGACCGTACAAGTGTATCCGGTTCCCGCCCGCGATGAGTTCTGGGTGCGATACTACGCTCAAACGGCGGGTGAAGTGAGCTTACAGCTAGTCAACCCGGCGGGGGTTCCTGTGCTTCAGCAGGTACATGCTACCGTTCTTGGTGAAAACCTGATCCGCGTACCAGTGAGTGAGTTGAGCCGGGGCATCTACATCGTTACGTTGGTGCAGGGTCAAAACCGGATTACCCGGAAGGTGTTGCTGACGGAATAGAGGTCCGTACGACTGAATTGATTAAGCAGGCAGGATTTCAGGCGTAGTTCCTCGCGAATTACTCTGAAAAACCTGCCTGCTTGATTAGTTTCAACGTGCGCCGTTCACCCGTTGCGTACCGGATATAAAGCAAGTACCGCGCATCAGGTAATGACTGACCAAACTGAACCGTCTGCCCCTGCGGAACCGTGTTCATTTGAAAGCGCTCACGGCCCAGCATATCAAACGCTTTCACTTCTATGACATCACTGTCTGCCCGGAAGGTAAATACTCTGGATGCCGGGTTGGGATACACTACGGACATCTGTCCTGCCGAACCAGCCGGCGGCTCGACTGTGGCCTGGGCTCCGGTCC
The DNA here is from genome assembly GCF_054776615.1 of Spirosoma pomorum. Lineage (NCBI taxonomy): Bacteria > Pseudomonadati > Bacteroidota > Cytophagia > Cytophagales > Cytophagaceae > Spirosoma > Spirosoma pomorum. The sequence goes on along the minus strand of NZ_BAAHBP010000023.1, from coordinate 205,236 downwards.
CCGATTCGTCGGCTAAAAGCGCCCTGGCGGTAAACAGGATAACCGCCTGATCGTCCTCGCCATCTCCCAGGCCCGAATCAGGGATACTGTCAGGGTCGCCGTAGGTAGCTGCTGTGATCTGAGCCCGTACGGTATACTGCCCTATCTTTTCAGCCTTAAACCGAAAAACAATGGTTGTATCGGCAAGGAGCTGGTATACGGTCCCCGTTAGGACACTGTCACTAAACATGTTGAGCCCACTAACCAGCGAAAGACCATCTGGTAAGTGGCATTGCCACTCGACCAGACTGGGGAGCCGGCCGGGCTCGGTGGATCGGTTACGAATCGTCAGGGAAACCGACGTAACGGCTCCCAGTACGATACCTGTCTGAGCTGCCCGCCAGGAAAGTTCCAGATCAGCCGGTGGGAGCGTATCGCGCAGAATCACAGCGGCTCCGTACGGTTTAAGCAAAATCTGACGGCCGTAATACCGATTGTGTACATCGCGGTAGGCCTCACTCAACGTAACCGTACTGTCACGGATCGTAGGATTATACACGAGTCGAATGTAGTCGTCCGGATTAACAGGTTCAATGGTAGCTTCCCGCAGTTGAATATCGCTGAGCCAGACGGGTTGTTGGTCCTCACTAACCTGAAACGCCAATAACGCATCGAGCTCATCGTCGGTCACGGTGAGCGCAAATTCAATGCGTTTCTGATCCGGTTCAGCTATAAACTCATACCGGCGGGTCAGATCCCGGTAGGGCGCCTGCCGTTGCCGCATAAACACAGCGACTTTTTTAGGGGCGGGCGCGGCTACCGCAAAGCTCACCAAATAGCTTTTCGCTTTCTTGACCGGCCGAATCCCTTTATACGTCAACAGATAAGCATCAGCCTTTCCGGTGATAGTAGAAAAGCCGATCGTCAGGCGACCCGGTGTCGACGTATTATCACCGGCCCAGCTTACTTGTCCATTATTATACAGACTCCAGTTTTCCCAGCCTCCGGATTTTGTTGTTGATGCCGCATCGAGATAGTTGGTATTAAGCAAGCTTTTCACCCGGTAGTCCCTGAAGGTTAGCGGGCTTTTTTTGGACGTAAAATCGTGTTTAAACTGCGTTTGCCATTGTAGCAGGCTAATGTCGCTGCCAACGGTACGGTTGTACACCGCCCGGATGGAGAATTCATCGTGAAACGGCCGGGCGTAATAATTTTCGCTTAGCTGCCCAAAGCGAGCCAGGTCATCGGTTCCTGATTCAAAGCAGGCGACCAACTGCGTGGCGGTTTTGGCCACCAGTACATTCTGACTGATTACGTTGCCTCTCGGGATACAGGATACTCCGTAGTTATACAGACTAAGCTGCCCCGCACTGTTGTTGAGACAGGTGTTGCGCATAAGGCTTACGTTACTGACGGCGTGGAGGTAAATCCCAAAGCCCTCGCAATCAGAAACTGTATTGTCAGTTACTTCTGTGCCTTCGACGCAATCATCCAGAAAGATGCCGTGGGCCCCGCCGGGAATGGTAGACACTAAAGCGCCGGGAGTACCTATTCCATACCGGATGATATTCGCCTGGATATGCACATCGTTCATCGGCAGTCGCTTGCCGTTCCAAAGGTAAATTCCGCCCCCATCGCATTTAGTCATGCAGAAATTACTGATCATGTTCTGCCGAATGGTGGTGCTGTTCTGCACCGAAATTGCCGAATAGCCCACGCTGTCGATGACGTTGTTTTCAATCAGCAAACGTTGTACGTCAGCCGACTGAAAACCAGTGTACTGACCGTCGCCCCGTCTGCCCCGCCCCGGCAGGATTGCTGTCTGACGAATGGTATTCGCCCTGAAAATTACGTCCTGATAACCGGCGATGTTGACGCCGTTGTTATTGGTGCGCGCAATCGTATTCCGGTCGATCAGGATGTCACTCCCCTTACCCTCGATCAGTAACGCATCTTCGCCAGCATCTACAATGGCGTTGTTAGTTAACGTGAGGTTCGATACGTTCAGAGCGTGCAGATTAACGGTCCGGGCCTGGGCAATGCACAGGTCCTGCACGGTGACGTAAGCCGCATCCGCGATCCGGACGGCTTCGTCAACAGCCGTAGCGGTATACGATTGATCATTTGGATTTTCCTGATCGCTGTACAACTGCAGCACCTGCTTTACCGGATCGTAATACCACTCGCCGGGCAGGTCCAGCGTAGCCGGGTGATTTTGAATAAAGAAGCCCCAGCTATCCGTCAGAGAATACGTTGACGGATTATTAAGCATGATCGTATTAGCATACTGACTCGTAATCAGTGCCCGGTCGATGATCCAATATTGCGTGCGCACCACCAACTCCCCGCCCGTCCAGTTGGTTGTCAGGTCTTGTTTGCTGGTTATCTGATTGTTGCCGACGTGCGACAGAATCGTTAGCTGTCCACGATCCGGTGCTTCGGAATTTGGATACCGTCCCAGGGGTTGCGCACGATTGTTCTTGTACAGTCCGGGCACGTAGTCTCCACAATCCGGACAGGCTGCCTGCCATCGGTTTGTGCCGGTTTTAACCCAGTTACGAACTGGTACGGAGCCTGACAATACTGGTTTGGGACCGCTGCCGTAAGCCCCGTGCCGAACTGGTTTCTCGGCCGTACCGGACCGGTTGATCAGCAGACGTCCCCGAAAGGTATCTCCTCGGCGAAACAGCACAGCGTCACCGGGACGGACTAGCAACGTATTGACTTTTGCCAGACTCTGTAGCGGGCTGGCTTCCGACAGCCCATCATTGGTATCACTTCCTGTGCTGGCTACGTAATAGATCGTCTGCCCCTGGCAAACAATCTCAAAGGCCAATAACATAACCAGTAGGCCATACCCAACGACGTAGTTTTTGCCAGCACCCAAAGCGACTAACATGGCTATTCTTTACGTAAGGGTAAGGTAACAACATCCCACCAGTAGCGCCGAAACGTAGTGATGCAGTTCTGCCATTCGTGGTAAGTGTGCGGCTTCAGGATGTACGACGCCACACCGTACGAATACACTTTATCGATATCATCCTGCGTGGGCGAGGAGCTGAATATGATGACCGGCGGTTTGCGGTAAAACTGAGCCGACTGCATAAATTCCAGCAACGCCAACCCATCTTCCCGGCGGGGCAGGTACAAATCGGACAGTACCATCCGGGGCAACTTATCAAGGTCCTGGGCGTGGGTTGTCATGTACGTTCTCGCCTGCAACTCACAATTAACCCAGATGGGTTGTGTCTCCGGAAAACATTGCGCAAAGACCGCCCGGATGATAAGCCACTGATCTGCATTGTCTTCGACAATCAGAATTGGTATCTGACGGGCTTTCCGGCGTCGGGGCGTTGATTGTTTAAGCATTTACAGTATACGTTGAGCTGTAATTAATAGGTCGTGGTTTAGCTTGTTCACTGCCTGTTCTTAAGGCGTGTGTACGCTGGTAAACAGGATGATTGATGAGCGCAGGAACAGCCACCGACCAACGATTTTACCGATTAAGTCGGCGGAGCCAAAGGCCAATTGATTACTTATCAACCAGCCGGATTACGGGCCAATTAGAGCCAGCACCTCGGGAAGTGGTAGCTACTGGATCAATAGATAGTGCTTACTTACCGGTACTTGATGAATAGGTCAAGGCAATGTCTTACGCACACGATGGTTAAGCTCTCGTTCCAAATCACTTTCTTCGAAGGAGCTATTCTGACCTTTCCGAGCAGTTTCCTGAGCGACCGGATTGGGTAGCGTAGTCAAATCCGCCGGTCGACGCGCATCGGCAACGAGTGGGATAATCTGCGTCGCCTTTCTTTTTTTGTTGTCGCTGGCTTTCGGAGCTCGTTGATCCCCAGACGGCTTCAAACGCTTTTTGGCCACCTGCGATTTATTCCGTCGATCAGCGCCGTTCGATTCCGACTGCGTAGTCAGTTGCGACTGCGCAACCGAATAGATCGCGCCAGGGCGGGCAACTTGTTCAGTTGGAGTACCAATAGTGGCCTTGGGAGATTGCGAACCAGCGCCCCAGGGTAAAGTCGCGTAAATCAGGTAAGCCAGACCAGCGGCTACCAACAGCAGCAAACCAGCCATTAGTTTTTTCGCCCTCCACTGATTCGCATGATTGGATCGGGCCCGGATTGTTGCCGCCCGTAACGGACGCCTGGACAGCAGCAATGCCGAACTCTGGCCGGTTAAAGCAATTGTCAGCGACTCGTCAGCGGTGCGAATCGTTAACTGCCCTTCGTGCTTCCCCCGCTTGTTTGCCACGTATCGAATGTGTACGTACGAGTACAAGGAAGCTGGTGTAACCACCAGATTAGCGACGAATCTCGGATGACTATCGACAGCCAACGTAAAATACTCTGGTGCACTAACAGAAAGACTGATTGGTGTATCTGCACGAGTGTGTGCAATGGTTATAACCTGAAAAGCGGGCTTGCCTGCCGATGTATAGGCAAATACCACCGCTGGATGACTAATCGTCAGGGAGGGCGTCTGGTCCGGACTAAAGGTAGTTTGGATAGATTGACGATCAGACATTGGCGTACAAGTGTTTTTTTTAATTACGATTGGGCAAAAACTGGTTACTACTATTATCCTCGGTTACTTATAAGCTTGTAACAGACAACCTTCTATCACTCTTAAACAAGATCATATGCTACATGGACGAAATAGTAAGTATGCGGCTATGCACTTGCCTGAACCCGTAGGCATCGCTCGATAAAACCGGAATGCATCGAGCATCGTATATATATTCTTTATTACATATAATCTATATGGCTAGTATTCAATTAACGGGATATCCAACCCCAGTGCCTGTCGATTCGATCTTATGGTTAGAAGGAGAAGCGAACTACACGCGCGTGCACTTTGTGAATAGTCCTGCAGTTATTGTGACTCAGCCTTTGCAGTGGTTTGAGCAGTTTCCAGAACTCGTCCGGGTACACCGCTCTGCCATTGTCAACCCCGCCTACATCCGGGAATTCGTACAGAAGCGCGGTCGGTCGGGGCTGATTCGGTTAGTCGATGATCGGGAAATACCCATTGCCCGTACTCGTCTTGACCTGATCGCTGCCCGGTTAATGCCGGTGCTGTTACCCAGAAATTACCCAACTGATTAGTGCAGTACCCGTTTAAATCGAACCGCCAGGAATCAACTTTTACCAGCCCGCATACAATCATCTGGTGTAACAAAGGTACACACTTGCTCTACAGAGAAACTAGTTAATTTCTAATCAGGAAGTAAGCGGAAATATTATAATAAATACTAGAATTGTTTTAATTTTTGTTACTAATAATAGAATTGTATATCTTATATAGTTGTATACAATCTATTAAGAATCGTTAAAATCTATTTAGCAGAAATAACAGAGCTGGTGGTGCGCCCGCTCTAGTTTGGCCTCCGGCGAAACTCTATCTAATTTTATTGGGTAGAAGTCGTGAAAATCAGGCTATAGAGTCCCTAATTACTCTCGCCAGGGCCCTGCATTCAGGTACGAATCTGTTGCAAAATTTCGGTCAAGAACAACGACTCTTTTTGTAAGAAAGCTCGCCCTTCTTTCTCTCTTTCGGACCTGTCATAACCTCGTTGACTTGCTTCCGCCAGTACTCAGCGTATCTAAAAAAACTCATCAAGAATGAATGCACCTGTTTTATTATTTGCTTACAAACGGCCGGTCGAACTTATGGCTACGGTCCGCGCTCTGCAGGCAAATCATCTGGCCCCAGAAAGTGATCTGTACATTTTTGTCGACGCCCCAAAAAGGCCGCAGGACCAACATAAAGTTGATCAGGTGCATCAGATTTTGAATGAGGTTTCTGGCTTCAGACATATTTACCGCGATTATGCCACCACGAATATTGGCTGTGCCGATTCCATCATTCGGGGCATCTCTCAGGTGATGGCCAGCCACCCGTCAGCCATTATTGTCGAAGATGACCTTGTCACGGCGCCTAATTTCCTGGATTTCATGAACCAGTGCCTGCGTCATTACGCGTCGAATCCACGTATCTATTCGATTGCGGGGTATACGCTGCCCTTCGCCCAACCGGTCAATTACCCGACGCATACGTACATGATTCCACGCCACAGCCCCTGGGGCTGGGCTACCTGGGCTGACCGCTGGCAGTCGATCGATTGGACCCTGGCCGACTACGCGGATTTCGAAAAGGACAAATGGGAGCAAAAAGAATTCATGCGGGGCGGCTCCGACCTACTGGGCATGTTGCGCGCTCAAATGGAAGGACGGTCCGACGCCTGGGATATTCGGTTTTGTTACAACCGCTTCAAGGCGGATGGCCTGACGGTCTACCCTACCGTGTCGAAAGTGGAAAATATTGGCTTCGGTCATGATGCCACTCATACCGACATCTTCAATCGGTATAAAACCAGGTTGGATGAAGGCAGTCAGCGTACATTCGATCTAGACAGCGCTGCGCGCCCAACGCCTTATTATCACCAGCATACTCTACAACATTACAGCGTTCCGGTTCGCATCTACAACCGGTTGAAAACCCTGACGGGGATGCGCTGACGCGTCAATCAATCCGGTACTCGATTAACTCACGACGCTCCAGTCGTAGAGGTAGTTTATTTTTTCTCAACGTTATGAAGCAATCAATTGTATTCAGATTTATTATCTGCGCCCTGCTACTGATAGGGGTTGCCTACTGTAAACCATCGGATCCCGAACCGGATCATATTGTGCAACGGGAAGATACGCTGACTATCAGCCAGGTACGAACACTAAGCACGACGCCCATTCCCAGTCGAATTTACGTAACCGACGCCGGTAGCGCGGGATTGTTCACCTTGAACGAAGCTGACCTGAGCAGCGAGGACAATATGGGCATTACGCTGGTAACGGCCAGAGGCCACCGGTACAAACGAAGTTTTTCCGGTCCGGCCAGTGTAGCCTGGTTCGGGATCAAACCGTCTGACGCCGACATTGGGCCCATGCTCGAAAAGGCCATTCTGGCTACTGATGATCTATCCATTCCCGACGGAACGTACACACAGCTAACCCCCGTTCATTTAAAGAGTAATCTCAGCCTTCGGGGCAATCCGGGCAGCGTGTTCATTACGTTGCCCAAATCTTATATTTCCTTGGTCAATCCGGAAAACCCTTCGGTTGACCTCAACAACATTCTGATCGACGGTCTGTCCTGGAACGTAACCTCGCAGGAGTCGGGCAACTACGGCGCCATCTACATAGACGGGCCGAACGTACGCGATCTGACGGTTCAGAACTGCACAAGCACGGATGCCGTCGCGAAAGACAGCACCAACTGGATGACCCTGAAAATTCAGAAGGGCAAAACGGCGACCAACATCGTGGTACGTAATAATACCGTCCAGGCTAAACGCATGGGCTGCGAGATTTTCAACCACGACAATTACGGGATTTACGCCGGCAAGAATATCAACGTCAGCGGCAATACCTTTCACGACTGTCACTTTGGACTTTCGCTATCGGGTCCGCTGGACCAGCTCACAATCGACAACAACTACGTAAAAAACTGTAGTTTGTTCGGGATAGAAATTGCCGGGGCGGCTCATAACGTAACCATTACCAACAATAAATTTGAGGGCGTATTCGACAAATTTCTCGAAGGTTCGAACGATGGAAACGGCAATGGCACAATCGTCGGGGGTATGATCGTGACGGGCAACGAAACCGTTGGCTTATGTCAGGGTGGTATTCAGATTTATAACGGCGGAGCGATGCAATTCAGTAAGAACAAATTTAGGATGACCGGCATGCTGGAGCTCACGCACTCAACGGTGGGTGGCCTGTTCACCAATAACTACATAGAGAGTTCTTTCAACAAAGCCATTATATGCGACAACGTATCGAACAATACGTTTAGCAACAATACCATTTCAAACAAACCCAGCTCGATCAACCAGGCGACTTTTATGTCCTACGGCACCAAGGCGACGAACAACGTACTGACGAACAACGTAATCATTCAGGGAACCGGGGGAAAACCCTACGATGGCATACAAGGCGGCAGTTACCGAGCGTCCACGAATTACGACGAAGCGGGTAATTTGATTCCTTAGAACGAGTGTATGGAGTAGCGTGAGATTCATTCAGAAGTCAATAACTGAAACGGCCGGTGGGGTTTTCCTTGCCGGCTATTTTGTTTGTCAACTCCCGGCTACATAGCTACTACTTTGTGGCGTAACGCGGCTGTATTTTCCAGACGGAGCAGTTCATATGCCTAACAAAATAGGTCCAACAGGTTGTAAATGTCTAAGTCGGCGCTACTTCGAATAGTTTTATTTAACCTCGCTTATTTACCATATACATATAACCCTTTACCAATACTAGTTAACAAATAACTCATTTACCTATCTAAATCACCAGTAATAAGCAAGTTAAGCGATAATAACTTAATCCATAGGTATCTTTTCCCAATACGCTATTCTGAAACGAAGGCTGTAAATTTATAGTAGTTAAGGTCGAGAAGACGGCAATTCTCACGGGCCTTTGTTACTAATCTGATTCCGAGAATTCTTCGCAAAAAACGGTCCGCAAATTCGGACGATCTGATAAGCATCGATAAGCTGATCAAACTGCGTTACGTTGCCCCGAAGAGCACGGGTAAAAGACGCAGATGAAGGGTTTCCTACGCTCAGTCCAACTGGAATATTAACGTTCAAGTGTACCAATCCCCGAAATTGATCGGGCCACACCTACTCAACATCATCAAACAGAAGCATGACCAATCGTTCTACCCATGCGTACGCACCTTATCAGGTCGTTGACGCGAACCAGTCCACCCGTCACTTTTTGCTTCCTTACACACGCCACTGGCCGTGGTATATACTATCGATCTGCCTGGCCCTGGCGGGCGCTTACGCCTACCTGCTTTACAAGCAACCCGTGTACCGGGTTCAGGCTAGTTTATTACTACAGGACGAAAAACACGGAAATGTACAGGCCAACCCACTCCAGGAACTTGAGGTCTATTCGCCCAAGAAAGTGGTCGAGAATGAACTTGAGGTGCTGAAATCCTCCGCGCTGATGGAGGAAGTGGTTAACAGCCTGCACCTGGATACCCGGTACTACCGAAATACGCGGTTTGGGAAACGGGAGATCTATACTGACTCCCCGGTCTGGGTGCTGGTAGAAGCAGGGAAGCCTTTGCTGTACAAGGACTTGATGACCCTGTCGTTCCCTACACCTCAGTCGGTTCGAATCGATAACGGACCAGCTTTACCGCTCAACCAGCGCGTGACGACTCCCTACGGACAATTGCGCATCCTGACAAGACGGCCCGTGAGCCCAAAGACACCGCCGGTACTGATTCAGGCGATGTCGCCGGTTGCGGCCGCGGGCAGGTACGCCAGTAGCCTGAAGGTAGAACCAACAAGCAAAACCTCGACTGTGGTGCGCCTGACGCTTGAAGACGCCGTACCAGAAAAAGGGGAAGCGATTCTAAATACATTGATTAAGGCCTACAACCAGGCGACGATAACGGATAAAAATCGGGTAGCCGCCAATACGCTCCAGTTCGTCGAAAAGCGGCTGCGGATCGTAGCGGGTGAGCTAGCTGGCGCTGAACGGACCGTCGAGCAGTACAAATCGAATCAGGGTATTACCGATCTGAGTGCGCAGGCGCAGTCGTACCTGCAAACATCGCAGCAGAACGATACCCAGCTTAGCCAGGTAACCATTCAATTGGCCGTCCTGGATGACCTGCAGGCCTTTATCACCACCCAGGCCGACAAGCGGGGTAGTACGCCAGCCACCGTTGGCTTGAACGATCCGACTCTACTGGGTGAAATCAACAAGTTGTCGGAGCTAGAACTAAAGCGGGACGGCCTCATGCAAACAGCTTCGGAGGAAAGCCCGCTGGTGCAGGCCACGGACAATCAGATAAAAACAACAAAGAACAACATCCAGCACAACATTCGTACGATGAAGGCGATGCTAACCAGCTCGCGTGATCAGTATGCCGCCAACAATGAGTTGCTCGAACGTAACGTGCGTACGCTGCCCAAACAAGAACGAGCACTGATGGATATCACCCGCCAGCAGAGCATTAAAAACAACCTGTATACGTACCTGCTCCAAAAGCGCGAAGAGATGGCCGTTACGTTTGCGGCTTCCGTAGCCGATAGCCGCACACTCGACGCAGCCAAGAGCAGCGATGATCCCGTGAAGCCCGTCGGCGTGGTGATGTATGCGCTCTTCGGCCTGGTTGGCCTATTAGTACCGACCGGTGCTATCGCGGGCTGGAACGTACTGAACACGCGGGTAAGCCGCCGACTCGATGTCGAAAACCTGACGCAGGTTCCCATTCTGGGCGAAGTCATGAACAAGCGGCACCGCGACGTACTGGTTGTGGCTCCTCATCAACAGTCGGTTATTGGTGAGCAGATCCGGACGATTCGGACCAACCTGCAAACCTGGAACGACGATACAGAACTCCGGCAGGTACTGCTCTTTACGTCCAGTATGAGCGGTGAAGGAAAATCGTTCGTTTCGCTGAACCTGGGTGCCAGTCTGGCTATGATGGGTCAACCGACAGTGATTGTGGAAATGGACATGCGCAGACCACGACTGCACCAGTTGTTCAAACTCGAAAACACCGTAGGACTCAGTTCCTACCTGAACGGTGAAGCCACCCTGGAGGAAATCATCAAACCGGTTCCGGGGCATCCAAACTACTACATCATTCCCAGCGGTCCGCTTCCCCCCGATCCATCGGAGTTGCTGGGGCAGCCCGCCGTGAAGCAGTTGATCACCTCGTTGCGTAATCAGTTCCAGTACGTTCTGCTCGATGCGCCCCCGGTTGGGATTGTTACGGATGCCAAACTGATTGCTCGTTACGTCGATACTACCCTGTTCGTGATCCGGCACGGCGTCACGCGTAAGCACAGTCTGAAACAACTCGAATTGCTGTATCAGGAACAGCGTTTCCAGAACCTGCGCATCGTGCTGAATGCCGTAGACGGTCGGGAAGCCTATCACTATAGCAATCACATCAAGAACGGTTACTCCTACCGATAAATAATTGATTTCTACCCCTTTTCACCCGGCCGTTAAGCCGGTTCAAGCAACGCTCGTGCGTGCAAACAACAACGGATATGCAGGCATCTACTGACGAAAAAACGCTGTATTTCCATCTGAACTACAGTGATACCGGTAAGACTAAAACCCAGACGAACAGACTGCGACTAACGGAATTTAAAAAACGGTCTTTTGACATTCTGATTGCCGGCATTATAACGGTGACGATTCTCATTTGGCTTATTCCTCTACTTTCTCTATTGATCAAATTGAATTCTTCAGGACCGGCCATATTCGTTCAGCTGCGGACCGGTCGCAACGGCCATATATTCCCGTGTTTGAAATTCAGGACTATGGTTTATAACCGTCAGGCAACGTTTCAGCAAGCCACCCGCCATGACCTTCGCATCACCCGGCTCGGGCGGTTTCTGCGCCGAACGAATCTGGATGAAATGCCGCAGTTCCTGAACGTACTGATCGGGCACATGAGTGTCGTTGGTCCGCGGCCGCACCCGCTCGCACTAGATGATTTGCACTGGGACTCGCTGCCCGGTTACCGGCACCGTTACGTTGTGCGGCCTGGCATTACGGGGTTAGCCCAGTCCCGGGGCGCGCGTGGAGAAACCGACGAGCCTTATAAAATGCGGATACGCGTGCGCTACGATCAACTCTACATCCAGCGGCAATCGACCCGGCTTGACGCCAAGATCTGCTGGTGGACGGTTCGGGCGGCCCTGCGCGGCAACAAGAACGCCTGGTAATCTGACACATCTTCTAAAACCAACTGACCACTATGGCCAAAATACTACAAGTTGATCTATACGATGCCGGTCTACGTACGGCCGTTAAGGAAACAATATGGGAGTGTGTGGCTTCGTCCAAGCAAAACAAATGCATCAGTGCAACCGGCGCTCATGGGCTGGTAACGGCCGTTAAAGAGCCGGAGTTTAAATCCGTACTTGACTCCTTCTACTGGAATTTGCCCGATGGTATGCCCGGCGTCTGGATTGGGAAGCTGAAAGGCGCCAAACGGATGACCCGCTGCTACGGTCCCGACTTCTTCCGGGATATATTCCAGAAGAGCAAAGACCTGAACATCAACCATTTTTTGTGCGGTGGCCAGGAAGGTGTCGCCAATGAACTGAAAGAAGCCGTTGCCCGCCAATTCGGCAATCACCGAGTGGTAGGTACTTTTTGCCCCCCCTTCCGGGAAATGACGGACGAGGAGCTGAAAGCTTTGGCCGAAACCATTAACCAGACCAATACCAATGTCGTCTGGATTGGGCTCAGCACGCCTAAACAGGAGCGGTTTGCCCGTCGGCTGGCGCAGTGGACCAACGTGCATTTCATCGTTACGGTGGGGGCCGCCTTTGACTTCCACACCGGCCGGGTGGTACAGGCTCCCGGCTGGATGCAGCAGCTGTCGCTGGAGTGGGCTTTCCGGTTAATGACCGAGCCAAAGCGCCTGTACAGACGCTACCTGGAGATAGTCCCAATGTTCATTTTTCTCAATCTGAAAGAAATTTTCTTACCTGTTAAATAACACATATTATGAAAAAAGCGCTCGTCTGTGGTGCTGGTGGCTTCATTGGTGGTCACCTAGTCAATCGGCTTAAATCGGAAGGATACTGGGTCCGGGGAGTCGACATCAAAGTCAATGAATATGACAACAATAACGCCGATGAGTTCATCACCGGTGATCTACGCGACCCCGAGGTGGCGAATGAGGTAATTACGGACGACCTGGACGAAATCTACCAGCTGGCGGCCGATATGGGGGGCGCGGGCTTCGTGTTTACCGGCACGAATGACGCAGCTATCATGCACAACTCGGTGCTCTGCAACCTGAACGTGCTGGAAGCCGCCAAGAACAAGGGTGTCCGACGAATCTTCTATTCGTCGTCGGCCTGCATGTACCCCGAATATAACCAGATGGACCCCAACAACCCTAAATGTTCGGAAGAATCGGCGTATCCGGCCGCTCCTGATAGCGAATACGGCTGGGAAAAACTTTTCTCGGAGCGGCTGTTTCTGGCCTACCAGAAGAATCACGGTATCGAAGCCCGGATTGCCCGGTTCCACAATATTTTCGGACCGCAGGGTACCTGGGACGGAGGACGTGAGAAAGCACCGGCGGCCGTTTGCCGGAAAGTAGCCATGGCCGAAGACGGAGACGCTATCGAGATCTGGGGCGACGGCAAGCAAACGCGGTCGTTCCTGATTGTTGACGAGTGCATCGACGGTATCCGGCGGCTGATGAACTCCGATTGCTCGGAGCCGGTCAACCTTGGTTCGGAAGAAATGATTTCGCTGAACGACTTCGCTAAAATGGTGATCAACATTTCTGGCAAAAATCTGACGATCAACAATATCTCTGGCCCGCTGGGAGTGCGCGGACGTAATTCCGACAACCAGTTGATCCAGGAAAAACTGGGCTGGGCACCGTCGATTCCCTTACGTAACGGCGTTGAAAAAACCTACGTCTGGATTACGGAGCAGGTCCAGAAAAGCGTGCTCGAACCGGTAGCGGCCTGATGGAACGTGTTACGGCTTCGCTCGACCAGCTCGACCGCGAGCTGACAGCCCACGATCAGGGATTCAAGCAGGTGTTTTTGCGAAACGGTGATACGCCCACCGCAATCACGCAGGTGGCGTACGGTACCTTTTCTCAGACAGACTACTGTGAACTGCATGCGCACGCTACTATGGAAGAATGTTTTTTCTTCATGAAAGGCACGGGCACTTACGTAGTCGCGGAACAGCACATCCGACTGGAACCGGGCGTTTTCGTCCGGATTCCGGCGGGGGTGCTCCACCGCCTGGAAGCCACCGGCCCTGAGCCACTGGAATACGTTTATTTCGGCGTGGCGACCGACTAATCGTCATCAGTACGTACCAATCCATGAGTCAAGCATGCTAACCAATCCGACGACAAGCACAAAAACAACCGACATCGGTGTAGCTGAGCTGTCAGGTCTACCCGTTGAGGGTGACCTGGCCCCGGCTTCCCATGCGGTTGCGCCCCGGCAGCCGGGTCTGTCGAAGCCGGTGCTTAAGCGGTTGGCGATCAACGTGGCTTCGTTATTCAGCGTTCAGGTAGCTAACATGCTGCTGCCACTGCTTACCGTACCCTATGTGGTGCGGATTATCGGCCCGGAGCGTCTGGGACTACTCAATTTCTCGCAGGCGTATGTCGCATATTTTACGTTGCTGATCAACTACGGGTTTGACATGGCCGCCGTCCGGACCATTGCCGCCAACCGAACGGATAAAGCCCTGGTTGATCGGCTGTTTAGTCAGGTAATCGTCGGCAAGGCCCTACTCTGGAGCCTATCTACGATTCTCTTTGCGGGAATTACGTGGAGCGTCCCCGATTTTCGGGCTCACTGGCTGCTGCACACCTGTACGTACCTCAGTTGCCTCGGCACAGTTTTGTTTCCGGTGTGGCTCTACCAGGCGATGGAAGACCTGGGCCGGGTGGCCCTGTTCAACCTGGTGGTGAAAGTCCTGTTCTCGCTATCCATCTTTCTGTTGATTCGGCAGGCCGACGATTATTTCTACCAGAATCTGTCGGTCAGTGTGGCGCAGGTGGTAGTAAGCGTCGTTGCTTTCCGGGTGGCGATAAAGCGGTTCGGGCTTACGTTTACCTGGCCGACCTCTAACGAGTTGATCCAGCGATTCCGCGCCGACAGTACGCTGTTCTTCTCGTCGGCCATGATTACGCTCTACGCAGGCTCGACCCTGTTTCTGGTGGGCCTGCTCAGTAATGCTTACGACGTTGGGATTTTCTCGGCGGGTACGCGACTCGAAGGAATTGCACGGTCATTCGTTACGCTGGGGCTGAATCAGGCATTTTTCCCGGTTGTCGCCAGTGCGTTCGGGCAGGGGCAGGATGAAGGATTACGGATGGTTCGGACCACTTTTTTTCCGCTGGTTGCGCTGATGCTGCTGATCTCGGTAGGCTTATGGCTTATCGCTCCGTTGTTCATCACCCTGTTTTACGGCGACAAATTCGGCGACGCCATCCTCGTGCTGCGCATCGTTTCGACGCTGCCTATTCTGATCGGGGTGAGCAATCTGCTGGGCTTTCACACGCTGCTCAACCTGCGCATGGACAAAGCCTTTTTCCGCATCACGGCCTTCGGGTCGGTGGTTGGTCTGCTGCTGAACACCTTGTTCATTCAGCGGCAGGGCTACCTGGGTGCGGCCTGGGCCTGGGTCGTCTCCGAAGCATTTATTGTGCTGGTTATGTACGGTTACCTACGCTACCGGGGGATACAGATCGTGCAGTGGAACTATCTACAGACCGCTATTCAGTTCAGTAAAGCCCGTATATCCGCTCTGCTGCCTTAAAAAACAACTTATGAAAACAGTAGCCGCCGTGGTGGTGACCTATAATCGGTTCGCCGATTTACAAAAATGCCTAACCAGTCTGCACCAGCAGACCCGGCCATTAGATGCTATCATCGTTATTAACAATGGCAGCACTGATGGCACGGCCGAGTGGCTGGACGAACAGCCGGGGTTACAGGTGGTGAATCAGCCAAACCTCGGTGGAGCGGGGGGATTCGCCACGGGCATCGACACAGCCTACAAAGCCGGCTATGACTGGCTCTGGTGCATGGATGACGACTGCCTGGCCGCCCCCGACGCGCTGGAAACCTTGCTAGCCTCACCCAATATCGGTCCCTGCATCAAGAACAGCGTTTCGGTCAGCAACAAAGACCACAGCGAACTGGCATTCTTCGTCGACCGGCCGAACCGCAGCTACCGAAAAGTGGCCGACATGGCTCCCTACGATCTGGTGTACGGCGTCGCCTTCTTTTTCAACGGCACCCTGATTAGTTCAGACGTTGTGAAGAACGTGGGGTTGCCCGACAAAAAACTATTTATCTGGGGTGACGAAGTCGAATACATGACTCGCGTTCAGAAGATGGGCTACCCGGTCGTTACGGTACCCCGATCCATTTTCTACCACCCGCCTTCCTTCGACCGGGACGGTATTCCCTGGCCGGGCGCCTGGAAGCAATATTACGCCGTTCGGAATCAGCGCCGGGTGTTTCAGAATATCCACGGGAATAAGTACGGCCTGCTGATCTTCATGAAATGGTCGGCGCGGGCCACAATGAGCCAGGCGGTTAGCCAGCACAACAACCGGCTGTACAACTTCCTGCTGTTCGGCGAAGCAGCTCTGGATAGCCTCTTTAACAACTTTCGCAAAAAACCCGGCGGCATTCTGACGGTGAAATTATATCACCTACTGAACAAGTAGCCAACTCTTTCTAAACAACCTCAACGTATGAAAATACTGCTTACATCAGTCGTTGCCCAAAGTTCGCGGACGGGCGTCACGGCCCATTACAACCGCTTACTGGCTCAACTGGCGGACGAGGGGGAGTCGGTGGAGCTGATTACGCCAGCTGATACCCCCCGCCTGCTAAAAAAGTGTCTGGGGGCGCTCCGGCGCGTAGCTGCCCGGTTCGGTCCTAACGGCCGGGTCTTATTCTGGGAACTGGAAAACTTCGTGAGCATCTGGGCCATCGTTCGCCAGCGCGGAGCCGGCACGTTTGACCTGATCCACGCCCAGGATGCTACGTCGGGTGCTGCGGCCGCTTTCGCGACCCGCTCGAACAATACCCCCGTGGCGGTAACCTGCCATTTCAACGATGACCCACTCAAAGAATACCGTGCCAACTACGCGATTGGTCCCTGGACCGACCGACAACTGACCCGCTGGTATCAGTTTCTATTTCGACAAGCCGACGCCTTCATTACCGTTTCGGACTATACGAAGCGAATGGCTGCCTGGCTGATTCCCAAACAGGTGCCCTGCGCGGTTATTCAGAACGGCGTCGAATTCCCGGTTCCTTTACCACCCCGCCGGAAACAGGGCTCTCTGATTATCGCCAATATCGGCACGCTGGAAGACCGTAAAAATCAGCGGATGCTGATCGAAGCGGCCGACGAACTGCGGAGCCGGGGTTTTGTCAATTTCCAGGTCTGGCTGTTGGGTGAAGGCGAAAAACGAGCGGAATGGCAGACACTGGTTCGGGAACGTAAATTAGAAGCTTACGTAACCTTTATGGGTTACCGACCCGACGTCATGACGATTATGCCGAAAGTGTCGCTTTACGTGCATACCGCCCTCAATGAGTCCTGGGGGTATACCATCACTGAAGCCATCGCTACTGGAACCCCCGTCCTGGCGCTCGCAACGGGCGGTATTCCCGAGCAGTTCGATACCCACCAGCCCGGACTGTTACCGGCGGACACAACCGCGACTGGGCTAGCCGATACCGTTCTCCGCTATCAGTTTGCCAACGCCCGACGCCATCTTGCCTATCAACAGCGGATATACGCGCAGAGCCGTTTTCGGCTGGACATCATGGTCGATAAGC
Source organism: Spirosoma pomorum (assembly GCF_054776615.1). NCBI lineage: Bacteria > Pseudomonadati > Bacteroidota > Cytophagia > Cytophagales > Cytophagaceae > Spirosoma > Spirosoma pomorum. Next base: position 187,835 of record NZ_BAAHBP010000023.1, on the reverse strand, counting down.
ACCGGGCTTTTTACCGGGACGTATTGAACCAGCAGGAAGTTGCTTACCAGCCAACTCCGGAAGCGGTTTACCTCGCTCCTTCCAGTCCGCAGGTCTGACCCACCATTTACCCCATTTAATCGTCTACCCCCGACCCAAAGGCCGCTAGTTGTACGATTCGTTACCGATCAATTCTGATTTTTCCTGCGTATATACATGAATGTTCTCTGGCTCGCCCCTACCGGTCAATCGTCGAAAGCTAAGCATCCGGTCCCCTGGATTACGTCGCTGGGCAGGCACCTGCTGGCAACCGGCAACGTAAACCTAAAAGTCGTTAGCTACAACCCATTTATCGAGCAGGATGAGGATATAATACTGGACGGCATCGACTACACGATCCTGAAAGTACCCGACGATAAGCGGGATCTCTTACGCGGGTATACGGGCCGGATCAACCGGGTGCAACAGCACCTGCGTGATGTAGCCGGTCAGTACGACCTGATGCATATTCACGGGGCTGAGCAGCAGTACCACGTCATGGGTAGTGCGGTCAGCTTACCCAAAGTATTATCAGCGCAGGGCTTCGTGACGGAATACTACCGCCACCTACCCAGACGTCCCGACTACCGGCATTTGTCGTGGCTGGTAGCAGGATACTACGAAAAGCGCTATCTGTCTCGCGTCAAACATTTCATCTGCCGCACGCACTGGGATAAGTCCATTGTGCGTCAATTACACCCAAAGGCTATCATTCACCACAACTGGGAAATGATTCGGCCGGAGTTCTACACGCCCATCGCCCCATCGACCGATCGCCAGGCCAATGCCGTGCTGTTCGTGGGGGGCACTAACTACATTAAGGGAATACGGGAAGCACTCCAGACCGTCGATCAGCTACGTAAAACCCTGCCCGTGCGGCTAATCGTTACCGGACCCGGTAGCCAGAATGATTTACTCCGGCTGGCGGATTCGCTGTCGCTGCGGAACATTCAGCCCGACGATATGGAGCACCGGGGCATGCTGTCGGCCGAGCAACTCTGGCAAACCTACCACGAAGCGTTCTGCCTGTTGCACCCGTCCTACATCGACAACAGCCCCAACAGCGTCTGCGAAGCCCAGCTGGCCGGATTGCCGGTAGTAGCCTCGGACGTAGGGGGCGTGTCGTCGCTGATTGAGCACAATGAAACCGGACTGCTGACCTCGTTGCGGGTAGCCGAACTGGTGCGGGCAGTTGACTCCTTGTGGTGGGATGCTGATCTGGGACGCTCACTGACCGAGCACGCCCGGCAGGTAGCGCTGGAGCGGTTTGATCCGCAACAGATCATTAGCACCACCGAGACGATTTACCGCGACGTACTAGCCAATCCGTAGCCGAAACAAACCACACCATGCAACGCTGGATCCATCGATTTCTGTTGTTCGTTCTCCTGTTCGGGGTCAGTGCGCTGACCTACGGGGGCAATTCGCTGAATCCTTTTCTGGATAAAGTTGTCAATGTATCGGCACTGCTGGGAATACCAGCGCTGATCATCGGCTATCCGAGCTACCCGCGTTTTTACAAAGTGATGGCCTGGCCGCTGCTGCTGGGTGTCATTCTGCTGGTTCTGGAATCGAAATACGAATATGGGCAGTACGTCTATTCCTTTTTCGTCATTAAGCGATTCATCTATTGCGGCTTAGCACTAAGTGCATTTTACGTAGCAGACCGGGCTGAACCGTTCCGGTTTGCGCTCATTCCTTACCTGATTCTGGCCTTTTTCTTTATCAACCAGATTTTGCTGGGGCAGATTTTCAGCTACGCCCTAACCTCCGAGACCCGGTCGACCACCGCGCCCGAAGCGCTGTATCTAGTCATTCCGTTTTTGTATTTTCTGGTCCTTTACCTGAAAGAGCACCGGCTGATCCACCTGCTGGCCAGCCTGTTTACGTTCGCCTTTATTGTTTTTCTGCTGCACCGGACGGTTATCTCGACAGCGGTCGTGGCTGCGGGTATGGTGATCGGAATCGCCGGTATGGGTCGGCTGACGACCACGACGACCGGTCTGCCCATTGGACGAACGCTGACGCTGTTTATCGTCCTGCTGACACTGATGGCACCACTAGCCGGTCTGTTGCCGGAAAGCAAGCTGAATTCATTTATGGAAAGTATCGGCGGAATTCTGGCGCCGGAGGAAGATAATACGGGTAGCTGGCGTGTCGAACAGTCCACTTACTACCTGAGTCAGGTTCCCGAGCGCCCCCTGCTTGGCTGGCGATACGATGGGTACGATCGGGGTGAAATCATGGAAAATGAAGACTTCCCGCAACGAGGAACCATCATTCACTCTCAGTACGTCGACATGCTATTCAACTACGGCGCGGTTGGTCTGGCGCTCAATCTGCTGCTGATCCTCGGTACGCTGGTGGTTATGTACAGCCGGAATTCAACGTTCGGCACCGAGCAGCTGGTTTTGTTCGGTTTCGCCGTCGGCGGACTGATTTATGCCGTTTCCTACCAGCTGCCCGTTGGCTTCTGGGGATTCCTGGGGCTGGGTATGTACTATGGCCTGAAGCGCCCATCGGACACGGAATCAGACAATTACTTACACGATCAAGCGCAGCCTGACGCGTTCTCACCGTCGGCTACCTTGACTGAACATCCTATACGATTATGATTTACATTGTTATTCCTGTACATAACCGACGGGAGTTTACCAGGGGATGCCTGGTCTCTCTGGCCGCTCAGACGTACCGTGATTATCGGATCGTTGTGGTCGACGACGGGTCGACCGACGGAACCGACATAATGATTAAGGAAGAATTTCCGGAGGTCGTCGTATTACGGGGTGACGGTAATCTGTGGTGGACGGAAGCGACGAACTGGGGAGTGCGCTATGCGCTGGAACAGCAGGACTGGCGGGTAGCCAACTTCGTGCTTACGCTTAACAACGATACGCTCGTCAGGCCGGACTACCTGCAAACGATGCTGGATGCGTATCAGCAGCACAAACCCTGCCTGATCGGTTCTACCTGCGTCGACAGTGAACAGCCCGACAAACTGGAGTACGTGGGTACGGCCTTTGAGCTGTACACAGCTGGCGGTCGGCGCATGGCCGAAGATTATGACTACAGTTACCCGGAACTAGTTCGCCGGGCTAGATTCGTGGAGTCGCAGTCATTGCCCGGACGGGGCACGCTGATCCCGACGGATGTGTTCGATAAGATCGGCCTGTACGATTCCAAACATTACATCCATTACCTGTCTGATATCGAATTTTCGGTGCGCGCCCGGAAAGCCGGGTATCGCCTGATCGTCAACGTGGCCAGCCTGGTCTATGAATACGTCAATTCTACCAGTTCGCTGATTACCCATCAGGCCGGCTGGAAGGAGTTCTGGCAGGGCTTTACGTCGATCAAGTCTCCGACCAACCTCAAAATTCGCTACCGATTCGCGATTACCCACTCCCGGACGAAGCAGTTCTATTTTGTCTGTGACGTATCGCGCATCTGCGCGGGCTTTTTACTCCGAAAAATGCGCTCGGTTAAACCGGTCTAATCCATGAAAAACGTGTTGTTATCGGCTTATGCCTGCCTACCCAACCACGGCTCCGAAGAGGGAAACGGCTGGAATTACGCGACGTTACTCAGCGAGAGTGGCTTTATCATCCACTGCCTGACAACGCGCCAAAATCGCACGGCCATTGAACCGGCGCTGTCCGATAACGCTTTTCCCAACCTGACCATGCATTACGTAGGCATGCCGGCATGGGCCGACCGGTATTATCACCAGGGGCTAATTGGTATGTACCTTCACTACATCTACTGGCAGTGGCGCGCCTATCAGTTAGGGCGTCAGCTTGATCAGCGATACACGTTCGATCTGGTTCACCATGTCACCTACGGCAGTATTCAGCTGGGCAGCTTCCTCTACAAACTGGGCAAACCGTTTATTTTCGGGCCAGTCGGGGGAGGGCAGCGCGCGCCTAAAGCCTTCCGACGCTACTTCGGGTCCTACTGGACGCGCGAATGGATGCGCGAATGGGTCAGCACGATCTTGCAGTACTGCAATCCCGGCTTTTCGCGGGCGGTACGACTGGCCGACCGGGTGGTCGTCACGAACGCGGATACGTTTCGACTGGCCCGGCAGTTACGTCCTCTTCGGCCCATCGACCGGATGCTCGATGCGGGCCTGAGCCGGTCGTTTCTGCCCCCCCGGGCTATCGAACGCCAGCCGGGTGACACGCTCAATCTATTGTGGGTTGGGCGGTTGATGCCCCGTAAAGCGCTGGAACTAACCATTCACGCCTTTAGCAAAGTCAACCCGACATTACCCATCAACCTGACCATCGTTGGAGGAAAAGGCGAAATGGTCGAGCAGGTGTCGGCCTACATCGAGCAGTACGGAGTAGCCAGCCGGGTTAACTGGGTGGGACAAGTCTCTTACGCTGAGATGAACCAGTACTACCAACAGGCAGACGTATTTTTCTTCACGAGCCTACGCGATTCGTGTCCTATGCAACTGCTGGAAGCGATGGCTTATTCACTGCCCGTCGTTACGCTCGACCTGCACGGGCAGGCCGAACTAGTAGCTGACAGAACCGGACTAAAAGTCGCCGTTGGGACGCCGGAGCAGGTGACGACCGACCTGGCCCGTGCCATCGAACAGCTGTATGATAATCCAGATGAACGGCTGGAAATGGGTCGGGCGGCTTACGCATTCGCCCAGTCGCAGGCGTGGGATGTCAAGATCAATCAGGTCATCAATCACATTTACCCAAGCGTGCTGGGCTATTCGCCCATCAGTGCAACGGAACCTACCCTGGCCGGCGCCCAACAGACGTAACGAGTCAACAGGACGCTCCCCTAAAACCTGAAGCAGTATGGCAACGATGAATTATCTGGTCAGTACGATCCGGAAGACGCTGAAGAACCAGGCTCCGCTGCTAGCCCGACCGTTCGGGCTGGATATGCTCAGCAGAACGCAAACGGAAGCCTATCTCCGACCGTCGCTGATTGCCCGTAGCCAGAGCAGCGCCATCCAGTTGCCCGCTACGCGTGATTATGGGGCTGACAACCGACTTATTTTCGACGAAACAGCGGTAACCTCAGCGGCTACGCACGTCTGGGCCTGCCAGAACGCAAATCAGCGCATGCATCAGTTGCGAAACGGAAGCGTACGTAGTGGTGCCAAAGTACTGGACACCGATTTTGGTACATCGACATTGTTCAGTGATTTGTTCGCAACCAAAAAACGAACGGTCCGGGAAACCCAGCTCCTGATTGCTCCCTGGAGTCATTACTGGGGCGGTTATTATGATTATCTGCTATTTGTAGTGGCAAAGCTGTGCCGGATCAAGAACGCGTTACCCGAAGCCGATTTTGCGAAGGCCGTAGTGGCGTATCCGTTACTAAACACATCGTTCGAGCAGGAATTGCTCGCTCAGCTAGGCATCCGCCCCGACAACATTATCGACAGTCGAACCCACGCCCTGCAGTTCGACACCTGCTTCCTGGGTGACAACGACCCCGGTTGGTTTTATCCGAATCGAACGGACGTACTCGCTTTACAGCGGCAGGTAATGGCCAATACACCGCTACCGACGGACACGCCGAAACGTCTGTACATCAGCCGGGCTGGCCGCCGACGGGTACGTAATGAAGCGGCCCTGATCCGGTTACTGGAAACGTATGGTTTCACTCCGATTGAGGACAAACCGCGAAGCCTGGCCGAGCAGGTAGCCCTGTACAGCAATGCTTCGCATATCGTCGGTCCGCATGGCGCTTCGTTCGCCAATATACTCTGGTGTCAGCCGGGTACTCAGCTGCTCGAATTATTTGCGCCGAATTACGCGCCGGATTACTTCCGCTACCTGGCCCACCTGCTCGGCCTGCACTATACGGCCCATTGTGCCGGACCGGTTGGCACCTACGATCACGCCTACGTCAACGCGGACCTTTCTGTCGCGCTAGGCCCGCTCGAACGGCGGCTGGATCAGTTGGTTGGCGTTCGTGACATTTCGCATTAATGAACGGGCGACCTAAAAATAAATACACCTACTTAACTATATCCCAGATTGACAACAGCCTTGCATTTCGCTGTCAGTCTAAACCAATCAACGTTATGAAAAAAGTACTTATATCCGCTTATTCCTGCGTTCCGGACATGGGTTCGGAAGAAGGAAACGGCTGGTATTATTCGTCACTGGTCAGCCAGCAGGGCTATCAGGTGTGGTGCCTGACCCGCGACCTGGGAAAATCCAGGATCGAACAGAAACTGCGGACGGTCCCGCATCCGAATCTCAACTTCGTTTACGTCACCCTTCCCCGCTGGGCCGAAAAAGCGTTTCACTGGGGACTTGTCGGTATGTACTTCCATTACATTTACTGGCAGTGGACAGCCTGGCGTATGGCCAAGCAGTTGGACCAGCAGCACCCGTTCGATCTGGTTCATCATGTCAGTTACACTAGTCTTCAGCTGGGCAGTTTTATGTACAAGCTCGGCCGACCATTCATTTACGGACCCGTTGGGGGCGGTCAGGAAACCCCCGCTTCGATGCGCCGATATTTCGGTCCCTACTGGTGGAAAGAGCAGTTGCGGTCGGTAGTGAGCCAGTTGCTGACCCGTTTCAATCCTGGCTGCTACCGATCCGTTCAGTCGGCCAATTACCTGCTGGTCCGCAATGAAGATACCCGCCGGTTGGCGAATACCATGGGCCGCGTGGAGCGCATTGAGAAAGAAATCGGTGGAGTTGGCGAAAAATTCATTCCTTCGGAGCCAATTCATCGTCCCGTTCACAAGACGTTGGAGCTGGTCTGGGTTGGGCGGCTGATGCCCCGCAAAGGCCTCGAGCTCTCTCTGCACGGATTAAGTAAAGTAGACAGTCGTTTACCGGTTCACCTGACTATCGTGGGCGACGGCGAAATGGGGCAGTACATCCCTGACTACCTCAAAACCTACCAACTGGGCGACCGGGTTACCTGGGTCGGCAAAGTAAGTTTCGATCAGATTGATCGGTACTACCGGCAGGCAGACGCGTTTTACTTCACCAGCCTGCGCGATACCCAGCCAGCTCAGGTACTGGAAGCGATGGCCTATTCGCTACCCGTCGTAACGCTTGACTTGCACGGACAGGCCGATCTGGTTAGTCCGGCGACTGGCATTCGGGTGCCCGTCACAGACTCTGAAACGGTAGCTAGTGAACTGGCCCGCGCTATCGAGTGGCTGTATCATAACCCGGAACAGCGAACGGAAATGGGCCAGAACGCGTACGACTTTGCCCGTCAGAAGAACTGGTCGGCGAAAGTGAAGCACGTCATTCGGAAATACTACAATCCGCTGATTGAGCAGGGTGTCAGTTTGTCCCTCGTTCTGAGCCAGTTACCAGAATACTAAATCGCCGACCCTATACGGCAGTACCTAACTCCGACCGCGTCGAAGTCTTACCCCATAACCGGGTCTTATCCAACTAAATTCTCGTGCATGACATCTACAAAACAACACGTAGGTTGGCTTGGCTTTTTGATTGTCATTCTGCTGTCAGTCAGTCTCGTTACGTCCCTGTTTTTCAAGGCACAATGGCTCTGGATGGATGAGGTGCTCAGCTACCTGCTCATTTCAGATCCGTCGGTTACGCACATGAATGAGGCCGTCGTGAGCGGAATGGACGCCAATCCTCCGCTGTTTGCGAACATATACTGGTTTCTCTTCCATACGATCAGTTCGAATCCGCTGTTTTTACGAAGTATTTCGGTGCTCCTGTTCGCAGTCACTATTGCTTTATTGTACGGGTACACTACCAGGCTAACCGGAACGCCCGTGATGAATTTCGTACTCATCACAGCCATTGTTGCCCTGACCTACCTGAACCTGCTTCTCTCAACGCAAATCCGCGCTTATTCGCTGTTTTTGCTCATCAGCCTCGGGTATTTCGTCGCAGCGCATCGCCTGATCACTACGCCTACGCAGGTAAAGTGGTTGGTTTCGTTTAGTTCGCTGGGGCTACTGCTAACGTTTACGCATAATTTTGGGCTGTTCTATCTGACGGCATCAGGCATCTTTTTCGCCTTCCTGTTGCTCTGGTCGCGACAACGAGACTACCTGTTCGTGCTGGCGGCTCACGGTTTCGCCGGGCTGATTTGGCTGCTGGGCTGGTATACCAAGTTTGTTATCCAGACCGACGCCGGCAAACCCCACTCCTGGATTCCGCAACCCACGTTCGTCTCGTTTTTTCACACCGTTGGTGAACTGATTCCATCCCTGTCATCGGCGCTAGAAAATCGCTTCTGGCTACTGCCCGTCCTACGGTTTACGTTCGTGCTGGCTCTATTTGTTTATCTGGCGCTTCCTCGACTACGAGCTGGCTTCCAGGCGGCTCTAACCGACAAAGCCTTTACGTTCTACCTGCTGGCGGGTTTCATCTACGTACTGACGATCGGCATCGCGCTGGTCGTTACCCTCGTTCATACCTCCGTGTTCATCAGTCGCTATCTGTGGCCAAGTCACCTGCTGCTGATTTACCAGTTGGTCTATGCCTGGTACGCGCTGGGCAAACAATGGACCTTCCGGTTCCGGCCCTGGACTCCGCGCCTACTGGCGATGTATGGCCTCCTACTGGCCGGGTTCGTTTTTTACCAGAACCGGAAGGTTGTCATTTTCCCGAGCGGGGTGCTGAGTTATCTGCCTCAGTTAGACAAGCGGTACCCGGTCTTCGTAGAAACGGCGGATTACTTCCTGCCCATTTGGTTTCACAACAAAGACAGCCGCGTGCATTATCTGCTGGACTGGAATACCGCCGTTCGGGAAGGCAACAACCTCAACGCAACGGTAGCGCATAAGATCCTCAAATCAGTTCGGGACAACTATCAGGTGACCAGCATACTACCCGTACAAAATTTCACTCAAACGGCAGTACCGCACTTTTACGTCGTCGATGAAAGCAGCCAGTATCAGATCGAACATTTCATTCGCACTGGTCAGGTACGCGTCATTCGTGAATTACCGATCCACATCAAAGGACACCGGCTGCTGGAATGCACGCTTCAATCTTAATCATTCAGCTCCCAACGATTGCCCCAGAGTACCTACAACAATCTAATGAATAACTTATGAACACATTCAGAAATGCGCTACCGGTACTGCTCCTGCTGGTAAGCCTATCGGTCCTGCTCAACGCCTGTAAAAAAGGAACCGACGAACCCGAACCAACACCCAGCATAACGGCCATTACCAGCATTGACCCAGCCACGGCCCCGGTTAACAGCACGATTGCGGTCAACGGCACCAATTTTAGTTCGGACCCTGGCAGCAATACCATTACCATTGGTGGAGTACCAGCCACAATCGTATCGGCAACCGATACGCGTCTAGTCGTTGTGGTACCGGCTGGCGCGACTAACGGTCCTATCTCGGTAACGGCTGGTGGCCAAACAGCCCAGAGCATAACGGCATTTACCGTAGCCATTACGCCCATCAAACCCGTCAGAGAAGTGATTGGAACAACATTCGCCAACCAGCGCTGGCGAAAAGATACGGTTTACATACTGCGGGGGCTGGTCTATATTCCAGCCGATTTTACGCTGACGATCGAGCCTGGTACGGTTATCAAAGGGGCTGGTCCCGAACGCGATCCTACCGGAACGAACCACGCGGGGGCACTGATCGTTGAGCGCCGGGGAAAAATTATCGCCCAGGGCACGGCTACGCAACCCATTATTTTTACGTCGGCGAAAGCCGCTGGTCAACGTACCTACGGCGACTGGGGCGGCTTGGTTCTAATTGGCAAATCACCAATTAACCAGCCCGGCCTGACTCCTAACCCGAACGGAATTCGGGGCACGGTGGAAACCTACGGCGAACCGTTCGACAACTCCGGCACCCTCCAATACGTGCGCATCGAATACGCGGGTGCCGTGCAGCCTACCACGCCCGCTACCCGCTTAAACGGCCTGTCCTTGTACGGCGTAGGATCGAATACAATCATTGATCACGTTCAGGTCTCCTACAGCGGCAGCGATGCCTTTTCGTGGTTTGGTGGCTCAGCCAACCTCAAATACGTGGTCGCCCACCGCAGTTTTGACGACGACTGGAGTGTAGACTGGGGGTATACGGGGAACGTACAGTTTGGTGTGGCGCTCCGCGACCAAGACGTAGCCGACCCGTCGGGTTCGAATGGTTTTGAGGTGGAGAATTTCACCTCGACGACCGCTACTGATGTATCGCCCGTCGTTCAGGTCAACGGGCTGCCCCAGACGGCACCCGTCTTTACGAATATCAGTAACTTTGCTTCGACCAGCGCTCCCACGACAGCTACCCGCCCCGGCGGTACTGGTGTTTACACAGCTGGCATTTATCTGCGTAGAAACAGTGCCATCAGCATTTATAATTCAATCATTTATGGCTACCCCGAGGGCCTCCATATCGAGTCGGCAACGGGCTCAGCGCTGAACGGCGGGACAATTGATTTGCGAGGAATAGTATTGGCCAACGTACTGACGCCCGTGGTGGGTGCCGGCGTCATCACCTCCGATGTGTTGTCGAGCTACTTCGCCACGGCCGGGCGCAGCAACCAGCTTATATCCTCGTCGGACATCCCTTCACTGCTGCTAAACGGGGCAAACTTTACGCTAACTACCCCGAATTTACTCCCTCAGGCTTCTTCGCCCCTGCTGGCCGGAGCTGTGACAGGAGATAAAGTTGGTAACGCATTCTTTACGTCTGTATCGTATCGGGGGGCGTTTGGTGCCAACAACTGGCTGGCCAGCTGGACGAATTTCAACCCGCAAAATACGGACTACGATCGGTAATAGTCACCCAGAGCTGCGCCATCAATCTCATCACTTTTCCCATTAGTGAACGTTAACGGTTAAGTACGGAAATTGCTAGGTTTGGCTTGATCGTCTCCATGTACACGTCTACAATACGTCAGACCTATAGACTACTGAAATAGATTGACATTGAGCGTTTAAAATCACATCAAACATAGTTCTATTGCAAAATAGTCAACAGCCTGACCATTAATGGTCAGGCTGTTTTTGTTCAGAGAACCTGCCTTGGTGGGGTTGAGAGAGCGATAGTTTACCTAATGCTGCCGCCTGTTGGGAGTGAGCAATGGCTTGTTGAACGTACGGTCTACAGGAACGTACGGTCTACAGGTATGAACTTAGAGCAGATTATTGTAGTAGTCTCTGCCGGTAAGGGCTTATCTGTCTTTAGCGGCAGAGAAAAACTGATCGATGAAATGGTTGATTGTCGTATTGAGAACCATCACTGATTCAGAGAAGTAAATGGTCCGGCAGGTAAGTTGTTTCAGGCGCATTCGAAGCGTGAGATGATTACGTACGCTAGTACAAAAAAACTTAATCAGCTCGACGATTGCCTCATTTGTTGGACAAACTAGCTTTATAAGCAAACGTTACGTAAAAATTGAACCCGGAATAAAGAAAGCCCCCTGCTGTCGGGGGGCTTTCTTTATTCCGGGTTTTTAGTTTAGGATCTGGTCGTTCACCTCGTATCGCCAGATACTGTTCTGAACTACCCTTGATTGACAGTAATTACGACCAAAACCATTACCCAAAAGTGACAATTCGGCAAACACACTATTAGCGACCGTATAATGAATAGATTATTATGAAACGCCAATGACCTCAATCCGTCGAAAATATTTTTTTAAATATAGCGCTGGTTTTTCTATGAAGTGCCACGAAAGGGCGGCCAGAAGAAGGGTAATACTAAAACTCGCCAGGAACATTACCCAAACGCTAATGGACGGATATAAGGCCACTAAAGATTGTTGAACAGGAAAGCTGTATATATATAACCCGTATGAATAATCAGGCCAACTATTAAATTTCAATATAAATCCTTTTGGAACGTATGCTAGATAAAAAATAATATAGCCAATCAGCAGAATGTAGGCAATAAATAGCCAAGGAGTTCCTAGAGCTAGCACAACCAATACCACTAAACAAACAACAAAAATCCTAGTCGATAATATAATTTCACTTTTGTACGTATAAAAAACAGACCCTATGAAAAACATCGATCCAAGCCGAAAATGTGTATTTATGTGATTAAGATCATTATACTTTAAAAATTTGAATAGCATTATTGATACTAATCCTAACGAAATAAGTGTACTTGTTACCGTAAAAAACTTCAGAAATGAAATACGTTTACTATAAAGTCCTACTAAACCTATTGCTGCTATCGATGCGTACATTTTTACTTCATACGGTAGCGTCCAGAGTGAGCCATTGACGTACGTTTGAAAGAAGTTTCTTTCAAACACACCCGGAAGTCCTCCTTCGGCCCCAAAAAACATAAACAAGTTTTTAAAAAAGAAGCGCCCTGTCTGTTGATCTAGAAAGTAACTTTGCCAAGTTCTTTCCGTAAATATTGGACCGATAATAAAAACGCAAAACAGCAGATTAATAAATAACGCCGGAAAAATTCTCAGTATACGTGACCAGCAAAAAAAGACGATATCATATCTACTGATCAAACTCCCGGTAACCAGAAAGCCACTTGTAACAAAAAATATATCTACCGCTACATTTCCGCAATCATAGCCAAAATGAGTAATTATTTTTTCACGACCAGTCAATGGGTAGCAATGACTAAAGATAACCATCAATGCTGCAAAAAATCGAATTAAATTAAAATTATTATATCTACCTGTAGCGAATTGAGACAACCTCTCTAACTTCATTTTCTTGATAAACTGACAAATAAATAGTTAAACTAACAACACTATTTGTAACCATATCAGCACAAATAGATTACAAGCGAGCACTAAAAATAAGCTGAGTATTTTTACTAACAAGTTAAGTACTTATACTGTTTTTTATTTTAATTACCCAACAAAAGTAAATATTATTTTAGCTAATTAACCTAATCACATGACATCCTATAAAAAGTATATTCCTAATGAGTCAATATTTACAAAATATTTATCTGTGCTTCGAATGTACTAAATTGAGTCTATTTGTAAAGAATTTTGTCACAATTGTGATAATCAACGTTTCTCTATTTATCAAGTACCATGCACCCACAAAAAGCTTCCAGTTAGCGGAAGTTTTTTGTGGGCGTCTGGACTCACAGATACACCTTTATAGGATAGACTTAATGAAGCGCTGTTTCACCAATAGGTTGCTTTACTCTCAGAGTACATCCATAGCATCGTTGATGTCGTCCTGGCGCAATTCAGCCAAAAGGCCTTCTTTATTAAGAAACAGAACTGCCCCAAAGCCGCGCTAATCTTGCCTCCTGATGGCTCCAGAGGCTTTTCGTTATTAATCTGTTTAATAAAATCCTACAGACGTATTCGTTGGAAGGGGGATATTTAGCAGGCATTTACTATTCAATTTCATAGGTATCAGAACCTCGACAGCTGCTACTGAACTGAGCAAGGAAGCAAATATCAATTTGAAAAGAAGCTAAGATGCCCACCGTAGCGATGGTCGATTTCGTCTGGAATGAAAACACGATCGTTGCTGAGCCCATTGGGCGGTGTAACTGAAATCTCGGTCAGTCTATAATTGGGACTAATTTGTCTCCTGGTAGGTTTCATACCCAAACCGCCCCTAGATTTGTGTACGAAACTTACCTCTTGTATTTACTAAAGCACCATGCGTTACCGATTACTGGCCGCGATTTTGCTGTTGGCCTGCACGTTTGAGTCCGTTCGGGCGCAACACGCACTTCCTTTTGATCCGGCAAGCGCTAAATCGCAACTCGCCCTACCACCAACCAAGGTAATGATCCTGGGCGTTTGGCATCTGGATGCCGCTTCGAAGAATTTTCAACTCTCTTGGCTTGAGCCTATTTTGTGTCGCTTGCGCGCCTATAAGCCCGACGTAATCCTGACTGAGGCCTTACCGGGTGAACAAGTTATGGGACTAGACGCCTACGCAGCTTACCACGGGGATGCGGGTAAATACGCTGGCCCGACCCTTGAGATGGCTAAAGCTGCTCAGACGGAGATGAAACTCACGGCAGCTCAAGCCCTGGTCCAAGCCGATAGCATAATCAAAACGGGCCTCTCGTCACCCTCTCAGCGACGCCATCTGGCAGCGTTATTTGTTGCCGCTGCTGAACCGTTTTCCGCTACTGTCCAATGGATGCGCTTATCTGCCGACGATCGAATTGCCCAGGACGGAATTTCCCCTTCACTAGCCAAGCGGCTTAACCGCTTTATTGGGCTTCGCAGCGAGTTAACGTCATTGGCGGCACGCTTGGCAGCCGACGTGGGGTTGGAGCGTGTCTACGGCGCAGGCGATCATGCCAGTGATGTGGCACTGCCAGACGATGCCGATATGCGGGCGGCTGTTGCTGCCGAACCGGGCCTGGTCGACTTGTTTAATCATAAAACACCTGAATTCCGTCTTGTTGCTGAAGATACCATGAAGCTTGGTTCGGCGGAGCAAGTCATGCCCATGTTTAAATGGAAAAACTCAGCTCGTTTTGCCTCTTTGGATGCGGATGCGCAGTGGTTCTCGATGCTTCGAAGCAATAAGATGGGCCGCGTGGGACGGCAGCGGGTAGCAGCCTGGGAATCCCAAAACCTCCAAATGGCCGTCGCCATTCGTCAAGCGACGGCCCCCATTGCCGGGGGAAGAGCGCTGTTGATTGTTGGCGCAGCGCACAAGCCCTTCCTAGAAGCCTACTTGCGTAGCTTCACTGACATTGAATTGGTTTCCGTTCCTGAATTTCTGGAATCGAAGCCTGACACTTGTCCGCAGTAAATACCGCAGAACGTTTACGCAGTGAGCATCTAGAGGCATTAAACGGAAAGCCCGGTCCCCTTACGGTAGACCGGGCTTTCCTAGTGTATATGAAGTCAGTTCTATTTCCGCTCGACTAGCTGCTTAATCAGCTTTTTCAGCTCGTCGATTTCGGCCTGCTGCTGTTGCCGGGTTGTCTTGAGTTCTTTTTCTAGTTGAATACTGTACAAGGTCAGTTCTTCGATTTTTTCTAGCAGCTTTGCATCCATTTTGGCCACATCTACCCCCTGCTCCATCACTTCAGTGGCTGATGGAACGCCGGGTAAATGGCCCTTTTGCTGGATGTGCTGTTCAACCTCAGCTAGAGGGGCCAGCTTATAACCCTTCTCAAAGACGTAGTCACTCCAATCACTGGCATTCTTGACAGCTACCTTCACTTTCTCGGTCAAAATACCATCCTGCACGTAAAGCCGGTAGCCAGCCGGCGTTTTGTTTACGTCTTCACCAATTACCACACCATTACCCGACGTGCTTTGCAGGTAGTTGCCCTTCTGTTGCCACAGATCAACGCCTAATCGACCACCACTGGTGGTGCTACCCAGTACAACATTGCCCGAGCCGTCGACGGTGAGAAACTTGCTTTGACTGGTTGCGCTGGCTGGTGAGTTACTAGTCAGTTTCTCCAGCCGTAAGCCAGACTGGTTATCCGCATCAGCAACCAGGTGCAATTTGTTACTCGGTGACGAAGTACCGATGCCAACGTTCGCACCATTGCCCAGCACTAGACTATTACTCACGTTTACCCGCGTGCCGTTTCCAATGGCTGCGGCATTAACTAGTGCCTCGGAGCCAACATTGGCTCCGAAGCCAATAAGTGTGTTATTAGTCCCAACTGTATTGGTGAAGCCACTATTCACGCCCAGAAATACGTTGAATCGACCGGTTGTATTACTGCTGCCAGCATTATCACCAACAAAGAAGTTAGCAGTACCAGTCGTGTTGTTGCTACCCGCATTAGTACCCAACATAAAGTTACTGCTACCAGTCGTGTTACTAGCCCCTGCCTGTACTCCCACAAAGGTGTTAAATACGCCCGTCGTGTTATTTCTACCCGCATCGGCCCCAATAAAGGTATTCGCTCTACCCTCTGTATTGAACACCCCTGCATTGGTCCCAACAAACGTATTTTGGGACCCAATCGTGTTATTTGACCCTGATCGATCACCGGTAAACGTGTTGCTGCTGCCAGTCGTGTTAAATCGACCAGACGTAGCGCCTACAAAGACATTGCTGCCACCTTGGTTATTCTGTCCAGCCTGAGTTCCTATCGAAACACTGGTACCTCCATCGCTATTCTGTCCGGCCTGGTAGCCGACAAAAATGTTATTGCTGCCTGCCTTTGCGTTGCTCCCCGCCTGACCTCCCAGGAAGACACTGCTATTCCCGGCGTACTGATTACTGCCTGCCTGCGGCCCAATGATTGTGTTATCTCCACCTGGCGTAAGGCTGTTAGGCGTGGTTACTACGTAATTCGATTGGCCCAGTAGATGGGTTGACGTTGCTACTAGCGTGATCATCCACAGAGTAGAGTATTTTTTTTTCATGGCTATTCACTACGGTTTAGGGGTAAATTATTGGGTTGTAAGATAGTCAAATAAGTAATGTCATTATTTTATTTGGTGACATAAACTAATTGGGTGGATGCCCCTTAGCTGGGGCACTAGACGCTGAGTCCAGTAAACCTAATACCGTACTAGCTATTTTAGTCGTCAAGATGGATTATCCATATACTTGCTTCTTTACACCGTTCATCGGGCTTTAACCGATGTCCATCCTCTCATTTACGTCGTCCATCCGGTTTTCTTTTTATGCGGTCGAAAGTGATGCCAGTTTTGTCGTGTCCAAAGCACATCTATGAAAACGAACGCTTTACTTTTTGTTAGCACCTTGTTGGCAGCTGGTGTTCTCTCCACCGCCCAAGCTCAATTCCCCGCCATGGGTGGAGCTGCCCAACCAAAAGCCCTGCCCGGCACAGCCGGTGATCAGAGTCCAAAAGGTACCGCCAAGATCACCGGATCAATTATTGATTCTACCCAGGCAAAAGCCGTCGAATTTGCCAGCATTGCCTTACTTGATAAAGCGACTGGTAAAACGGTAGACGGTACCGTAGCCGATGAGAAAGGGAAGTTTACACTGGCTAAACTCGTCGCCGGCGAGTACCGCCTGCTGATCAGTTTTGTTGGTTACCGCAATAAAACCATCGATAATGTTAAGGTTGGTAACGGACAGAGTCTGGATCTGGGGGTTGTCAAGCTCAGCTCCAACGTTAAGACTCTCGATGAAGTGACGGTAACCGGTCAGGCGGCCCTCATTGAGGAGAAAGTTGACCGTTTGGTTTATAACGCCGACAAGGATATTACGGCAAAGGGCGGTGATGCCACCGAAATCTTACGTAAAGTGCCCCTCCTGACGGTTGACCTGGACGGTAACGTATCGCTGCGAGGTAGTTCGAACATCCGGGTACTGATCAATAATAAGCCATCGACCATTGTGGCCAGCAGCGTGTCGGACGCCCTCAAGCAGATTCCTGCCGACCAGATCAAAACGGTGGAAGTAATCACCAGCCCATCGGCCAAGTATGATGCAGAAGGTTCGGGGGGGATTATCAACATCATTACCAAAAAGAACAGCCTTCAGGGACTGAACCTCAACGTCGACGGCGGGGTGGGTAACCGGGGATCACAACTTTCGCTTAACGGTAACTACCGCAAAGGAAAAGCGGGCTTCACGCTGGGCGGTTTCGGCCGGGCCATGTACAATGTCATTACCAAGACGAACCTTGATCAGACCAGCAACGTAAATGGCGTTACCACGCTGACCCGCCAGTCGGGCGATGGCTACAGTTCGGGGCAGTTCGGCCAGTACAACCTGGGCTTTGACTACGATCTAGCCAAGAACCAGAGCATAACGGCGGGCGTTCGGTACGGCGTGCAAAACATGATCAGTCAGCAGGACCTCGTTACGCGTCTGTTTACTAATGGTACACCCGGTTCGGTCTCTAACCGGGACGTCGATGCCAAAAACCTGTCGGGTACGGTTGACGTAAACGTGGATTACCTGCACACCTTTAAGCCCCAGCAGGAATGGAGCATTTCGACGCTGTACAGCCGGAATGATCTGACCAACAACTTTGACGCGAACCTGCTGAATGGATCCAACGAATTAACGGCCCGTCAGCGGAACCTAAACAAAAACGTCAACCAGGAATTCACGCTGCAAACGGACTACCAAACACCAATCAAGAAAAACCAGCTTCTCGAATTCGGCGGGAAAGCCATCTTCCGGGAAGTAAACAGCGACTATCGGTATCTGCTGGCTGGACCAACGGGTGGTTTTTCGACGGAACGTAACGGTACGCTGGGTGCCCTGACCTACCATCAGAACATTGCGGCTGGCTACACTTCGTACACATACACCACCAAGAAACGCTACACGTTCAAAGGAGGTCTGCGCTACGAGCGTACGTTCATCGACGCTAGCACCCGCGAAGACGGTAGCCTGGGCGTTGGTAACTACGGCGTCCTGGTTCCCAGCGTCAACGCATCGAAAACGTTCAAAGGAACGACGGTAAAGCTGGGCTTTAACCGCCGGATTCAGCGGCCTGGTCTCCAGCAGCTCAACCCAAACTTTAACGCGGCCAACCCACAGAACATCACAATTGGTAACCCAACGCTGAGTCCTGAACTGACCAACAACGTCGAGCTGGGGCTGAGCAAAACGATCAAGAAAACATTTATCAACGCTACGTTATTCGGTCGGATCACCAACAACGCAATCACGCAGGTACGCCAGCCCTCCGATACACTGCCGGGAGCTATCGTAACGACGTATCAGAACATTGGTCGCCAGCATACGTACGGTACTAACCTGTTCTCGAACATCGCCATCACCTCTAAAATCAGCGTCGGTCTGTTCCTGAATGCCTTCTACACGAGCTTAACCGGCCAGGCCATCACGGCGGACGGTCTCTCAGAAACGCTGACGAATACGGGCTTTACAGCCAGTGGCGGATCGTTTTTCTCGGCGCAGTTTAAGAACGGCTGGGGTGCTCAGGCATTCGGTTTCCTACAAGGATCGCAGGTGCAGCTACAGGGACGCCAGGGCGGCTTTGGCTTCTACACGATTGGCGTGAAAAAGGAATTCAACAACAAGAAAGCGAGCCTTGGCCTGGCCGCGGAGAACTTCCTGTCGAATCGCTTCAATATTCACACAACGCTGAACTCGGCGCAGTTCAACCAGGTGAACGACGTATATCTGTACAACCGGGGCGTTCGTCTGACGTTCAGCTACAAAATTGGCAAGATGAGTATGGATGCCCCTCGCAAAAAAGCACGTTCTGTAAACAACGACGATGTTAAGAGCGAAGGTAGCGGTCAGGCGCCAGCCGGTGGTGGCACCGGTACTGGTCAACCCCGGTAACAAGTAGCAAAAGAAGATAAGCTAACGCTTCTCTGACAGGCCGCTCAGAAAATCACAGGAGGAATCTTACTCTATCCTTGCCGGAAACGTTAAGATTCCTCCTACCTTCGGAGCGACAAAAAATAGCCTTACACGCAAGTAAACCTAAACTAGCATCAAACTATAGTACCTGATGAAAGCGAATCAATTTCTGGTAGCCACGGCCGCCTTCTTCCTGTCAATTGGCGCATACGCCCAAACCGTCGATGAGATTGTCGACAAACACGTTAAGGCGCTGGGTGGCATGGACAAAATTAATAATGTCAAAACGATCGTAACCGACCGTTCTCTATCAGTACAGGGCATGGAAATCCCGACCAAATCGACACTGGTTGTTGGCAAGTCGCTCCGTACGGAATCCACGGTAATGGGCAACTCGATGATTCAGGTCGTTGATGGCTCTACCGGTTGGATGGTCCGCCCCGCGATGATGGGTGGCACCGGTGATCCAGAAAATATGCCGGCGGATGTACTAAAATCGCAGGTTTCGCAGCTTGATGCGTTTGGCCCCCTGGTTAACTACAAAGAAAAGGGCAACAAAGTCGAGCTGGTTGGCAAAGAGAAAGTAGACGGAAAAGAAAACTTTCACCTCAAGATCAACACCAAAGAAGGTCAAACGCTGGACGAGTTTGTTGACGCCAATTCGTACCTGGTAAGCAAAGTTAAAATGTCCGTCAACGGGCAGGATAACGAAATCGGCTACTCGGATTACAAAGAAGTAGAGGGCGTAAAATTCCCGAATACGCTGGAAATTACGAGCCAGATGGGAAACCTCGTTATGACAACCAACAAAGTTGTGGTTAACGGTCCGGTAGACGACGCTATTTTCAAGAAGCCAAGTAAGTAAGTATCCCCATTTATAGCCACGAAAAAAGCCACTCCGTACGGGGTGGCTTTTTTCGTTTCCAGTCTGACCTTTTACGTCGGTCACGATCTCGGGCCATGCGACAGTGCGTCTCTTTTTAACCTTCTCCAACTCTTTATCAAGGGAGCTTGTGGCACTTACACTCCGTTAAGTCAACAAACTAATTAGTGTCGTTCACATACAAAGCTCAGCAGTTCACAAACAAATGGTAAATTTCACGTAGCAATACGCTCAGAGATGCATTATGTTCGAAGCCTAATCCATACTTCATACTATGTTTATCAAGATCCTATTCCTCTTCAGTTTGCTGTGGGCAGTCTTTTTCTGCGTGTCTGCCTGGAGAATTCCAGCCGACAAACCGTCGCGCCGATCAAGTGTCGGTATCTTACTCGGTACATTTCTGTCGCTGGCAGCACTCTATGAGCTCTGGGTAATTATGTAGCCCATCATCAATCAGCTCGGTCCTCGCTTTCAGCTGATTTTACTAACCGCCACGCTGATTAGTAAGTTGGCTAGCAGCGCCAACGAAAAAGACATCGCAATCGATAGTTCCGGCAGCAGGAAGGCCTGTAAAAACAGAAAGGTCGTATATCCCAGGAACCCTAGTAAACTTCCTCTTAGCATAGCTATGACCGCCGAGCTTCCCTGTAGGTAGTGGGTAAACACAGCTAGTATCGACGTAATAACGGGAAAGGGCGTCAGGATGCCACTCCAGGTCGGTCCCACACGGTGCGCCAATTCCGTAATGGCGATGACAAACAACGTGGCAACCAACATCCGAAGTAACATATCGTAGGGTAAGCGTCGGACGGACGAAGCCTGTGCAGCTGGCGTCGGGAAGAAACGAAGGCACAGTAAAATACTTCCCATGGCTATCCCGTAACCAATCCACAGGCCAACGCGGACGTGGTTCAGCAGCAGAGCCACCATTACGTATATGGCGTACGAAAAGAGCAATGTAGGCAGCCAGCTCCACCGGCTTGACAGCCGAGCGTAGCTATAACAGAAACAAACCAGAGAAACAATTCCGGTCAGGATACCCGGCACTGACCGAATACCAAAGGTTTTCCCCTGTTCCAGAATGAAAAATAAAAGGATAGGTCCGGCAATCCACGGCATACTGGCGATCAGCCCACCAATCTTGTTCCCCCATTTTCGGCTAGCCTGCGTTACGATGGCCATCACCACAGGCATCAGCGTTACTTTGATCAGGAGTGTATTCATGTGGACTATAATGGGCCGCGCCGGGCGTCGTTTCAACCAGTAGGGGACGAGTTCTGGTTGTTAGCTCACGTGCGAGATACGTTTGCTATAGATCAATTCCGTCCTCCAGCCACAACGTAGGTATGGTTACCGTCTGGAACCAGTACTGCCGCAACTGGGAAACCAGATCCTTCCACTGCTGGTACGAGTAAGGCTTACTGATAAACGACGACGCCCCGTATTCATACGCCCGCTTTAGTTTAGCGGAGTGACTGTGACTAGACAGCATCACCACCGGTAGCAGACGCCCCGACGGATGGCGACGCAGTAGGTTTAAGAGTTCCAGTCCATCTTTCCCGGTATGGAGGTCAATGTCCATCAGGATAAGTTTCGGCGGGCGACCACCCATGTGTTCCAGGTAGTTTACGGCCCCGTTAAAATCACTTAGGTGCGTAAAAGTAGCCTCGGGAAAAGTAGTCTTGGCTACCCGGTTCAACACATCGGCAATGGCAGGTTCGTCGTCGATAACCAGAATGGGGAATTGTATTGGCATAGGTACTATAATCAGATAAAGCCGGGCCAACACATACAAAGCCACATAGCCATCGAGTGGACGAAATCCGGTACTGGAATAACAAAAAACAGCAGGGATGGTGCCAAACCACGTAAAAATGTAATAACACACAGATTACGGTTCGGACCGAAGCACACAAAGTCCGCTTTAAAGCCTCTCAGCCCGTTAATTCATGCTCTGTTTCATTTCTTAACATATACGTAACAAACAACCGTTTCAACTTTCCATCAAATTGTTTTGCCTCTACTCATAACGGCCAGCAGGCGAAACAGGCAGAACTACAATAAATTCAATTCGAATCGTCTCCAGCGAAGAGGCACGACAAAACACGGGTAAACTATAACTTACTGTCTATAAAGTATCTTAATATTACCATAAAGACAAGTGAATGCGTTACACTCATCCGGATGGCATGCATCAAAGTCTGCTCTTCTCGCTTTTATACCATATTATTTTATTTTTAAATCTTACTATCAGTTTCTTTCGATAAGTTAGCTACGTGAATTTTGTACTAAAAATTACACGCTGCACTATGACATTTTGCTACGTATCATCCCCTCCTCTTACCAATTTAAGGAGGCTATTCATGCCGCTGGTCGTCGTCCTTTCGACAACTGTTCAGGGCGCCCCAATTCCATCAACTCCCGGTAATAAGTTCTTAGTAATTGGTCATAGTGCTACCGCTGATATTACCATCAGTGGGCGCGTTACCGATGCTACGACGAACGAAGCGCTCGCGGGTTGTAGCGTTGTCCTGAAGGGTTCCACGCGTGGTACTACCACCGATGCCAACGGCGAATACCGCCTTACGGTCCCTAGCAACGGCTCCCCCGTTCTGGTATTTGGTTTTATTGGTTTTGTCGCGCAGGAAGTTCCAGTCGGCAACCGTACGGTTATTAACGTAGGGCTCAAGGCATCGGCTTCCGAACTGAATCAGGTAGTGGTTATCGGTTACGGAACCACCACGAAGAAAGACGCAACGGGCGCGCTAACGACGGTCAAAAGCACCGATTTCAACCGCGGTATAATCAACTCGCCGGAACAACTGCTGCAGGGCAAGGTAGCGGGGGTTAACGTTACGTCGGCTAGTGGTGAACCAGGTGGTCGGCAGACGATTACAGTTCGGGGACCAGGTGGTGTCAGAACGGGTAGTACGCCATTGTTTGTACTTGACGGCATTCCGCTTGATAACTCCAGCACGAGTGGATCAACCAGCCCGCAAAATCCGTTGAACTTCCTAAACCCTCAGGATATTGAGTCGATTGACGTTCTGAAGGATGCGTCAGCTACGGCCATTTATGGTGCTCGTGGCGCCAACGGGGTCATTCTGATCACCACCAAGAAAGGCAAAGCGGGGGCGTCTAACCTCACGGTTTCTGCCAACGTTGGCATATCGAATATGTCCCGTCCACTGCCCGTTTTCTCCGCTGACGAGTTTCGTCGGCAGGTTGTAGCCGCCGGAGGAACGTTAGACGACCAGAAATCATCAACCGACTGGCAGCGTCTGATCAGCCGGACCGCCGTAACGCAGGATTACAACATCGGTCTGAGCGGTGGCACGGAGAAGCTCACCTACTACGGGTCGCTGAGCGTACAGAATCAGGAAGGTATCTTGAAAAATAGCCTGTTTCGACGCTATACGGGTCGCTTCAATGCCTCGCAGAAGTTCCTCGAAGATCGGCTTACGGTGGACGTCAATCTGACGGCTTCGCAAACAACCAACAGCCGCCCCCCCATCGAAAGTATCGTTGGCGCAGCGCTTTCGGCCAACCCAACCTACCCGGCCTATGACAGTACAGGCGCCCCTATCAAATACCAGGCGTTTACGAATCCACTGGTAACGCTGAATCTGCAAAAAGACCTCACGACAACCAGCCGCATTGTTGCTAATATTTCGCCCTCGTATAAATTCACGAAGGACCTTGTTTACAAGATGAATTTGGGTGTCGATAATTCCAGTTCGACGCGGGATATACAGTCGCTGGCGAATCTGGTTCCGCAGCAGGATGGACGGCTCGAAAGCATTTACGCTAATAACCAGAACGTACTGCTCGAAAACTATTTTACTTACACCCGCGGCTGGGGTAATCACAACCTGACGGCTTTAGTGGGGCACTCCTACCAGAAGTTTCAGATTCGGGAGCGGGGCTGGAGTATCAATAAGTTTCCAATTTCGCCCGTTGAACCGATCAACAACCCTGGCCAGGGCCAGGACCTGTCGCTGGCGAACAACCGGCCCTACGGATCAGCGATTGACAACGAACTGCAATCCTTCTTCTCGCGGGTAAATTATCAGTTCCGGGACCGGTATCTGTTCACCGCAACTGTGCGGGCTGACGGATCGTCGAAGTTCGGTTCTAACAACAAATACGGGGTTTTTCCGTCGTTCTCGGCGGGCTGGCGTTTGTCGGAAGAGCCCTTCCTGCGGTCGGGTCCGTTCTCGGATCTGAAACTCCGAGCGGGCTGGGGTCAGACGGGTAACCAGGAGATTCCGTCGAAAATTACCCAGGCCCTGTTTACCTCAACCGTAAGCGCTACAACCAGCTATCCGCTTGACGCGTCAACGAACTATCCCGCTGGCACCACCTACACTCGGCTGGCAAACCCGGACATTCAATGGGAAGTATCGACTCAGACTGATTTGGGACTTGACTTTGGTTTGTTAAACGGTGCACTGACCGGTACGGTCGATTATTTCCGCAAAGTATCTGGCAAAATTCTGCTTGAGGTAATTCCAGCCGATCCGATTCAGCCAGCCTCTACCTACTGGACGAACGTACCTGCCATGACGATCACCAACCAGGGTGTAGAACTGGGTTTGAACTATCGTTACGCTAGTAAGCAGGGCTTCAGGCTCGATCTGGGTGGTAACATTACGTTCATCAAGAACGTAGTGAATAATTCCCCTTACTCAGTTATCACATCGGGTTCGGCAACGGGATCGGGGCTGACGTCGGCAACCATCAATGGCTACGTAAACGGCCAGCCGATCGGTACGTTCTACCTGCGTGAGTATATCGGCATCGATGAGAAAGGGGTGAGTAAGTACAACGACATCGACGGTGATGGAAACGGTGGTACCGACAAAGACCGTATTGCCGCGGGTAGCGCGCTGCCAACCAAGCAGTTTAACTTCAATGCCACCGCGGCTTACAAAGGCTTTGACCTGACAGCCAACTTCAACGGTGTATCCGGCAACAAAATCTATGACAACACGGCCAACGCACTCTTCTACAAAGCCCGGTTGGTTAAAAACCTGAACACGACTCCCGAAGGCATCGGCGAATCAACCGAGTCCATCAACAACTCAGCGCCGGTATCAACCCGCTTCCTGAAAGATGGCTCGTTCTTCCGTTTGAACAACCTCACCCTGGGCTATAATCTGAATCCTCGTCTGATCGGCATGAACCGGTGGATCTCAAACGTTCGCTTCTCGGTAACGGGCCAGAACCTATTCGTCATCACCAAATACAACGGCTACGATCCCGAGGTTAACACGGATCGGACGGTCAATGGTGTTTCGTCGTACGGCATCGATTATCTGAGCTATCCCAAAGCCCGTTCGGTTGTCTTTGGCTTAAATGTGACATTCTAAACAAGCTATAAAGCGCAGCTTATTTACCAAGAAAATGGTCTGTGCTTCTTCTCTCCTTCAACATGAAACGGACACTTTTGTCAACCGTAGCGCTCGCCGGGATCATGATCCTGAACAGTTGCACGAATCTGAACGAAAACGTACTGGACGAATCGTCGGCGACTGGCCTGACCGACCGCCAGGCTGCCGATGGCAATCTGGCCCCGGTTTACGCCCGGCTGCCGGACATTTTTCTGCATACCAACTATTTCACCATTCAGGAAATCTCCACCGACGAGGCTATTCTGCCTTATCGTGGGGGTACCGACTGGGGCGACAACGGGATCTATCTGGCCTTGCACCAGCATACGCCGACCAGCACCGATCCGAACCTGCGTAACACCTGGGTCCTACTGACGCAGGGCATCTCGCGGTCGGTGACGGCGCTGAATACGTTGCCAACCATCAACGATTCGAACACGAAAACGTACATTGCCGAAGCACGGGGCATGCGGGCGTATTACAACATGGTGCTGCTTGATCTGTTTGGGCTGGTGTTCGTCAAAGACGATCCGCAGGGAGTGTCGCAGATTCTGCGGGGCGAACAGGCTCTGGAATACGTAAAAAGCGAATTTCTGGCTGCTGAGCCAGACTTGGCCACCAACGTCGGACCCGGCCGTCTGACCAAAGGGGGAGTTTGGGGATTACTGGCCCGGCTGTATCTGAATGCCGCCGTTTACCAGGATCGGTACGCGACGCAGTTCACGTTCCAGTCAGCCGACATGGATAAAGCTGTCGAGTATACGGACAAGATTATCAACTCGGGTCAATACCAGCTGTCGACGGATTATTTCTCTATTTTCAACGCCGACAACCACACGAACAAGGAGCTGATTTTTGCCGTTGACCAACGCTCTGAATTGAACGGTCATAACCGGTTGGCATACTTCTCGATATCGGGCGACCAGTTTCCACTGCCAGCGTTCACGGGTGCCAACGGTACCGACGGGCCAGCGATTACGCCCGACTTTTACCGGACCTGGACCAGTGCCTACACGCAGGACCCGGCGGGCGTTGACCCACGCTTCTACAAGAAGAATCAGACCATTCCGGCTGATTCGTGCGTGGCGGCATCCAATGTCGTGATGGACCGGGGTATTCTTCGCGGGCAGCAGTATGGTCTGCTACGGGTAAACGGTGCGTTTGCGCGCTGCGGCAGCAATTACCGGGTTGGTAAGCTGTTTTACGTCACCCGCAACCGGCCAACGTTCCCCGTAAACTTCACGGAGCAGGTGGACTTCAGCGTAGCGGGCAGCAACTACAATACCGGCTACCGGGTATTGAAGTATGAATTCAGCCCGAAATCACAGTCCGGCCGGAACCTCGGCGATGTGGACATTCCAATCGTGCGTCTGGCCGACGTGTACCTGATGCGGGCGGAAGCCAAGCTGCGTAAAAGCAACGATGCTGCCAGTGCCCTGGCTGATGTAAACAAAATTCGGTCGGCCCGTACGTCCAGTACGCCAGCCCCCGCGCTGACAAGCATGACCCTGGACCTGCTATACCGCGAGCGTGGTTTTGAACTGTACTGGGAAATGGTTCGCCGGACCGACATGATTCGCTTTGGTAAGTACGAAGGCACATGGACCGAGAAGACGAACAACAATCCCCAGAAACGGATATTCCCGATTCCGCAGACGGCCATTGACGGAGCTTCTAACATACCAGGTTATCTGGCTCAAAACCCTAGCTACTAGTAACAAAGCGTTTTCTAGATAAACAGTAAGCCCCGCCCGAACAATATATTGTTCGGGCGGGGCTTACTGTTTATTACGTATCGTTTATTGATACTATCGGTTTAGGCAGCGCTCAACCGAAAATAGAACGAAGCGCCGGGTTGAACGTCATCATGCAAACCAATATGGCCACTCATCGCCTGAATAAATTCTTTGGAGATAGCCAAACCAAGTCCCGTACCACTCACCTGCCCATTGAGGCCTGGTGCGCGAAAGTACCGATCAAACACACGGTCGCGGTGTTCAGGACGCAAGCCCGGACCATAGTCGCGAACGGTAAATTCGACCTGCTTACCAACGGAGCGCGCGCTGATATCAATGACGGCATTCGTCGGACTGTGCCGTACCGCGTTGGACAGGAAATTAACCAGTACCCACGACGCCTTATCCGGGTCGGCGCATACGGCGGGCAGCTTGGGTGATAAATCGACCGCAAAACGAATCTGCTTTTGCTCTGCCTGCGCTCGTAACGCGTAGGTGGCCATCTGAACCAGTTCGGCCGGAGCGACAGCCTGAATTTGTAGTTGGATCTGTCCGGATTCGACCTGCGCCATGTTCAGCAATTCGCCGGTAAGTTTCAGCAATCGGTCGGCATCGTCCTGCACGTGTGTCACCAGCCCCTGCTGCTCTTCGTTTAAACTTCCTAGCCGCTTGTCCTGCAAGAGTTTCAGACTCATTTTAATGGCTGCAATGGGCGTTTTCAGTTCGTGGGAGACGGTCGCAATAAAGTTTGTCTTGGCCAGATCCAGCTCTTTATACGGCGTTACGTTCTGCAACACAATCACGTAGCCAGCGGGCACGGTATCCGTTTCACCGGTTGGCGTTACGTCCACCGTGTGAATTTGCTTCGTGAAGTAGCTTTCCTTCCCCTTCTCCCCCTGGCTGGCATCGTAAATTTTCAACAAATTAGCCGTCTGGTCTATTGATTCAGCCAGCGTCAGTTCCTTATTCACCTCAGGCCGCATAATGTCCTGAATTAGTTTCCGCATCAGGTCGTTACCCGTGGCTACGTCGGGAGCGTACTGCCCGATGATCCGGTTCCGATCAATACCCAATAACCGCTCAGCAACGGAGTTCACGAATAAAACACGGCGCTTTTCGTCTAGTCCAATAATGCCGTCAGCCATGATTTCCAGCAGCGTATCCAGTCGTTTTTTCTCGAACAATACCCGGGCCAGATTCGAGTGTTCGTACTCGTCGAGTTTCTGCGCCATTGAATTGAATGACTGAGCGAGTTCGCCAAATTCATCGCTGGACCGGAAGTGCAGTCGTTCCTCAAAGTTGCGACTGGCAACCTGCTTAATTCCCCTTGTCAACTCACGTAACGGATTGGCGATATAACTGGGAATATTGATAACGAACGAGAGTACCACCAGAAAACACAGTGTCCCGACGGAAGCCAGCCAACCTAGCGCGTCTTTGGCAGTTTGCTCAGCAATCCGACTCTTTCGCATGCTCGCCTGCCGGTTCAAATCATCCAGAGCGAACAGATTCTGTCGTATTTTATTGATGGTCGACGGCTCATACTGTCCCGTTTGCAACCGTTTGAATTCCTGCCGGAGGGAACTGGTCAGTTCCTGTTCTCCTATCTCAGTCTCATTAGCCTCCTGCTTCCGCAAGTTCTGATCAAAATCCGCCAGTGCGTCGGGGTCATCCAGGTCGGTCAGCGCCTTCTCCATATTGCTGACGTACTCAAGCGATATGTAATTATCTTTCAGAATGGCCTGCGAATCCGCAGACAATCGGTTCAGATAATACGCTCCCAGCCCGCCCAGTACCAGACTAATACCGAACAGAAAGACCAGTGACAGCGATATTTTTGTTTTGAGAGACATAGGCTAATGGTGAATGAGTGATTGAGCGAATGAGTGATTGAGCGACTGGTCTGCATTAACCATATTCACTCAATCACTCATTCGCTCATTCACAATTTGCTAGGATAGAATGATCAGGTCCGTGTCAGAATCGGCGAGTTTATTGAGCAGTTGATTGAACGCACTCGTGCGTAAGATAATTTGAATCAGGCTGAAATGCGGTTTGCCGATGCAGAGGGTCGTTACGTTGCGCTGTTTGAGTTCATCCATGATGCTGTTGACAATGTGATCGCTTTTGACCTGAATCACTTCCGCGCCCAGTTCGGTAGCCAGTTTTAGGTTGTTGATTAGGTGCCGCTGCACGTCGAGTTTAATGCGATCGGCGCTCTCCGACGGTGTCTGCACGTACAACACAAACCAGCGCGAGTTGTAATAAGCCGCCAGCCGGGCGGTTTTTCGGATAACGCGTCGGGCCATCTGGTGATTGCTGCTGATGGCCGCTAGGAACCGTTCGTTCTTGGGTAGCGTGCCCGGCGGCAGGATCGTATCAATTTTTCGTTCGACGGCCGACGCTACTTCGCGCAGAGCCAGTTCGCGCAGCTGCAAAATTTTCTCCGACTGGAAGAAGTTGGCCAGCGCCGTCTGCACCTTACCGGGGTCGTAAATCTTACCCTCCTTGAGCCGGGTAATCAGCTCGTCGGCCGTCAGGTCGATGTTTACCACCTCGTCAGCGGTTTGCAGCACACGATCAGGCACCCGTTCCGTTACGTCGACGCTCGTGATGGCGTGAACTTCATCGTACAGACTTTCGATATGCTGAATGTTAACCGCGCTGATGACGTTGATGCCCGCGTCGAGAATCTCGAATACGTCCTGCCAGCGCTTCTCATTTTTTGAGCCGGGAATGTTCGTATGCGCCAGTTCATCAACGATCACGATCTCGGGGTGCCGGTTCAGCACCGCCTGCACGTCCATTTCTTCCAGCTCGCGTCCTTTGTAGAACAGTGTCCGGCGCGGAATGATCGGCAAACCGTCGATCAGCGCGTGCGTTTCGGCCCGGTTGTGCGTTTCGACAAATCCAATCTGTACGTCGACACCACTTCGCAATAGCGCGTGGGCTTCCTGTAACATCCGGTAGGTCTTACCCACACCCGCACTCATGCCGATATACACCTTGAATTTCCCCCGTCGCGACTGTTGGATAAGCCGGAGGAAATTGTCAGCCGATTGATCGCGTTGGTCAGGGAGCATGGCGGTTTACAGGAATCGATTTACAGTTTACAGCGGGCGGTCTAGGTGTTGGTACAGTGACACCCAGACCGCTTATACCTTAAAAACTAATGGCCAGGCTGGTTGTCAACGAAATATTGGTTCTGCTGGCCCCTGAGTCGGTTGAAAAAATAGCGTCTTTGCTGTCGTACACTTTACCTTCGATGCGGAACAGGGCGTTGGGTAGGATTCCGTAATCGTAACCCAGCGAGTAACCCAGCGTCTGGAATCCGTTGGCCGTATTCGTGGCAATGATCACCCCATTTTTATCATCGTAGTACTCGACGCGACCGTTGAGGTAACTCTTGTCGGATGTTTTGTAGCGGGCAATGATAACGGGTGAATACCAGACATACGAGCCACTGCCTACCCGCTGATCGGTCATTGCGTTGATCACCGGTTTGCGGTCGGCACCGATATCGAAGCCGAGGATTATCCCAAACTTACCCGTAGGGTTGATGATGGCGTACAGGTTGTTGAAAAAGCGGCCCTGCTTCAGTGAATCCGGCCGGTCGCTGCCCAGGAAGCTACTCCAGTTCAGCGTCACCATCGATGACGGGCGATATTGCACCTGCGTGCTAACGGCCATGCCACTGTAGCCCGGCAGTTTGGCGATACGCTGCCAGCCGTTGAGTACCGACCCCAGCAAGGTCCATTTGCCATTTGGGCTGTTGTAGGTCAGTTTCGCGCCCGACAGGTAGTAGGGTGAGTTTTCGGCCAGTATACTGCGGGTCAACGTCCAACAGTCTTTCGAAATAGCACTTTCAAAACCGATGTGCGACGAGAAAATACCGGCGTCGAGCCACAGATTGCGGTTCTTTGCCAGCTTTACCCCCGCGTTCGCTTCGAACACGTTTTTCAGCAACCCCTGTTCAGCGGCATAGTTATACTGCGCGTAGGTACCCACCTGCACCGCCAGATTCGCCCGCACCCGCTCCGTTGCGTAGGCGGCTTTCAGAAACGCCAGGTTGACATTGACTTCCCGGTTCCGTTTGTGATTGTACAGAAAACCAGGCCGCTCCTGATCGGTTTTCGGGGCTGTAAAATCGTGGGTGTAATACGCTTCCACATAACCCGACATTGTCAGGCCGGAATTTGGCGCAGCTACTGTCGCAGCCTGCGTTGGTGCCGACGTGGTAGTCGTGTCGGTAGTTTGGGCGATCGCCGAGACCGTCAGCAACGGTACGGCAGCAAGGGAGAAAAATTGGGCAATACGTTTCATGGTTGTTGGTCCGCACAGGACAGACTCGTTGGTTTTGTTGTATTCAGTAATCCAGTAAACTTATCTCGGCTGCGTCAGGTACTCGGCAATCGGACCGATGGCCAGTGCCGGAAAGAAACACAACGCGCCGATAATAACAATGACGATAAACAGCAGCGCGCCGAAGGTATACGATTCCGTAGGCAGTGTACCGGATGAACTCGGGACAAATGGCTTTTGATACAGTTGCGCACCAATCAGCAGTGTGCCAACGATCGGAATAAACCGGCCCAGTAGCATCGCCAGCGCCGTCGTCAGGTTCCAGAACGGCGTGTTATCGCCCAATCCTTCAAAACCTGACCCGTTGCCCGCCACCGACGATACGTATTCGTACAGCATGGTGGTGAACCCGTGGTAACCGTTCGGACCAGCAGTCCGACTGCTAAGCCACCCCAGCGCTACACCGCCGTTAGGTGCCTGACTAACGATCAGTACGGCAACGGCTGTCAGACCCAGGTAGATCAGTGGCTGCGCGACGATAACGCCGACAGCCAGTTGAATTTCGGTCTGTCCGACTTTCTTGCCTAGTAACTCGGGGGTCCGGCCAATCATCAGGCTACCAATGAAAATGGCGATGATGATGTACAAAAATAGGTACATGAACCCCGTTCCGACCCCGCCGTAAAAGGCGTCGATCTGCATCCCCAGCAACATAAATAGTCCTGACAAGGACGTATAGCTATCGTGC
Source organism: Spirosoma pomorum (assembly GCF_054776615.1). Lineage (NCBI taxonomy): Bacteria > Pseudomonadati > Bacteroidota > Cytophagia > Cytophagales > Cytophagaceae > Spirosoma > Spirosoma pomorum. Next base: position 155,594 of record NZ_BAAHBP010000023.1, on the reverse strand, counting down.
ATCGAGGTGAGTGTTCCGGCTGGAATAACGACGTTGACGCCACACCAGAAGGCCGACGCCAACGTGCCGAACCGCATTTCCTTCCCTTCCAGACTCCCCGCCGACTGATCGATTCCCAATGCGCTGAGGGCCGGATTACCCGCCCACTCCTGCTGCATGATCGGAATCGTAAGCAGAAGCCAGCAACCGGTCATCAACGTGAAGATGATGACACCCAGTTTCCGCCGGTTCAGGTAGTCCCCAACGAAGCAGACAAACGCCATCGGCAGCAGAAACACGGTAATCAGGTGCAGGCAGTAGGTTACCATCCCCGGATTCTCGAACGGATGCGCCGTGTTCGTGCCGAAGAACCCGCCCCCGTTCGAGCCCAGGTGCTTGATCGGCAGCATAGCCGCGACCGGTCCACGCGCAACGGATACCAGGTCGCCCTGCAACGTCTGGATGGTGTCGTAGGGCGCAAAGGTCATCGGTACACCCGCAAACACCAGCCCGACGGCAATCAGCAACGATAGAGGCAGTAACACCCTCGTGAGAGAACGCACCAGATCGCCGTAGAAATTACCGGGGCTCGCTCCCGACTCGCTCCGTAATGACCGCACCAGGGCTACCCCTACCGTCAGGCTCGTCGCGGCCGACACGAATTGCAGGAACATCAGCACCACCAGCTGTGAGAAGTACGTCGCTCCGCTTTCGCCCGAATAATGCTGCAGGTTCGTACTGGTCAGAAAGCTGACCGCCGTATTCAGCGCCAGCGTCCAGTCCATCGGCGCAATCCCACCCTGATTCCAGACAGGAATCTGCGTCTGTGTCATGAGCAGGGCGACGGCCAGTACCAGCCAGACCATGCTCGTTACCGCCACTGCCCCCAGGTACTGCGACCAAGGCATCGGCCGGGTAGGGTCGACACTGATCAGGCGGAACAAGAGTCGTTCAAGCGGGGCCAGCCCATCGAGTAAGCTCGCTTCGTGTCGGAACACCCGACTCAGGTAGCGCCCGATCAGCACGGCCAGACCAACAGCCGTACCGAACAGGAGCGCGAAGCCAATTAATTCACTCGTCATTTCCGATTCACCCCGGCACTGTCCGGTGAACCACCGGACAGACCGGTACGTTAGGTTAGTTGAGTTGGTCGAGCGCGACGTTCAGTTTCAGCACGTTCACGGTTGCCGGGCCGAACAGTCCCATTAATGGCCCATTCGTGTTGGCATCGACCAATTGGTTCAGCCGTTCTGCCGACAGGCTACGTACTTTCGCGATACGGGCGACCTGAATTTTAGCCGCTGCGGGCGACAGATCGGGATCAAGACCGGAGCCAGACGCCGTAACCAGTTCGGCCGGAATATCGGCTTTCTTCACCGTGGGGTTGTGGACCAGGAAGGTGTCGATACGAGCCTGTACGGTTTTCAGGTAGTCGGGGTTCGACGGGCCTTTGTTCGAGCCGGCCGAGCCAGCCGCGTTATAGTCGACCGCCGACGGACGTGAGTTGAAATAGCGATCGTCGGTAAACTTCTGCCCGATCAGCGCGTAGCCGACAACCCGGCCTTTTGCTTCGACCGTAACGCCTTTGCCGCCACCGGGTGCCAGTTTGGCAATGCCCGCCACCAACAGCGGATAGATAACGGACGTAAGAATGAGCATGACCACAGTCAGGCGTATAGCAGGAATGAGATTCGTTTTCATGACTATTGGGATGAAAGAAGAAAGATGCTTGACGAAAGAGGGGTGCATTTTACCCGCTCTTTCAGCGACAATCTTTCTTCTTTTGTCTATTTTCTTTCTTCTACGTTTTTACACAAACAACCCGACTACCATGTCAATCAGCTTGATACCGATGAAGGGAGCAATGACGCCACCGACGCCGTAGAGCAGCAGGTTCTGCCGCAGCAGCGCCGATGCACCGATGGGTTTGTATTCGACACCGCGCAGGGCCAGCGGAATCAGCATCGGAATGATGATTGCGTTGAAAATAACTGCCGACAGGATGGCCGACTCGGCGCTGTGCAGTCGCATGATGTTGATGGCCTGGAGCGCCGGAATCGACGTAATAAATAGCGCCGGTACGATGGCGAAATACTTGGCCACGTCGTTGGCGATACTGAAGGTCGTCAGGGTACCACGCGTGATGAGCAGCTGCTTGCCAATTTCAACGACTTCGATCAGCTTGGTCGGGTCGTTGTCGAGGTCGACCATGTTGCCAGCTTCCTTGGCCGCCTGCGTACCCGAGTTCATGGCCACACCTACATCGGCCTGAGCCAGGGCAGGCGCATCGTTGGTACCGTCGCCCATCATCGCCACCAGCTTACCGCCGGTCTGTTCGTGGCGGATATACTGCATCTTATCTTCCGGCTTGGCTTCGGCAATGAAGTCATCAACGCCCGCTTTCTCCGCGATAAACTTGGCCGTCAGCGGGTTGTCACCCGTTACCATCACCGTCTTAACACCCATCTTCCGCAGGCGGTCGAAACGTTCGGCGATACCGGGTTTGATGATATCCTGTAATTCGACTACGCCTTTCACTTCCTCGTTTTCCGTCACGACCAGCGGTGTACCACCGTTAGCCGCAATCTCCTTGGCTTTCGCCTCTGTCTCCGCCGGAAAGTGATTACCGGCGCGCTCAACGATGTTCCGAATCGAATCGGTCGCCCCTTTACGGATACGCTCGCCGGTTACTAGATCAATGCCTGATGAACGCGTTTCGGCGGTAAACTTGATCAATTTTGACCCTTCCGTATTCAGATGCCGCGTGACATCCTGTCCGGCCAGTTCGACAATCGACTTCCCTTCGGGGGTTTCGTCGGCCAGCGAACTCAAAGCCGCAATCCGTACCATATCCGCCTGCTTGACACCCGGTGCGGGGTAGAAATTGGTCGCTTTCCGGTTACCGATGGTAATCGTCCCCGTTTTGTCCAGCAGCAACGTATCAATGTCACCCGCCGTTTCTACCGCCCGTCCCGACTTCGCAATTACGTTGGCCCGCAGTGCCCGGTCCATACCGGCGATACCGATGGCCGACAGCAGTCCACCGATGGTGGTGGGGATCAGACAGACGAACAGGGAGATCAGGGCTGCGATGGTGATGGGCGTATTGGCGTAGTCGGCGAACGGTTTGAGCGCGACGCAGACGATGATGAAGATCAGCGTGAAGCCCGCTAGTAAGATGGTCAGCGCGATCTCGTTCGGCGTTTTCTGCCGAGACGCGCCCTCGACCAGCGCGATCATCTTGTCGAGAAACGACTCACCCGGCTGCGTCGTCACCTGTACTTTAATCCGGTCCGACAGCACTTTCGTACCACCCGTCACCGACGATTTGTCACCACCCGCTTCGCGAATAACCGGAGCCGATTCACCCGTAATCGCCGACTCGTCAATGGTAGCCAGCCCTTCGATAATTTCACCGTCCGACGGGATGATATCACCCGGCTCGCACAGGAAAACGTCGCCTTTTTTGAGCTGCGCCGACGAAATTGTCTGGACCTCATTCGTGTACATATTACCCACGGGCCGAATTACCTTGGCGGGCGTTTCCTGCCGGGTTTTGCGCAGCGATTCTGCCTGTGCTTTCCCACGTGCTTCGGCAATGGCTTCGGCGAAGTTGGCGAACAGCAGCGTCAGCAGCAGAATCAGCGTAATGGTGATATTATAGACCAGCGAGCCCTGCGTCTGATCGCCCGATACGCCGATGTATATCGTCACCAGCACCATGATCAGCGTGCCGACTTCGACGGTAAACATAACCGGGTTCTTGATCAGAATTGCCGGGTTTAATTTGACAAATGACTCCCGGATGGCCGTTCGAACGAGGTCGCCCTGGAACAAACTGGGAGAAGAAGATTGGGTTGCCATTTTAGTTATCTTTGAAAAACAGATTTTGGATATGACCGTCGAACAGGCTTCTATCGAGCAGGTATTTCAGAAAGCAGGGTACTCATCGAGCACTGATTATGCCATCAAAAAGATGCAGGAAGAGTTACTGCGAGAACTCAAAGTCTGCAGCGACCGGATCGACGCATTTGAAGCGAAATACGGGATGCGCTATGAGGAGTTTGACAAGCGTTTCAACGACCTGACCCAGTTTGGTTTGTTTGAACGGGAAGACGACATCATGGACTGGCGGGCTGAACTGGCTGAACTTCGCGAAATCGAAAGACGGCTGGCAAAAATTGTATCCTGATGCACGACCTTTCTCCATTTGATCAGCTTATTGCGTTCTCAACTGACCAACAGATTCAGCAGGGACGAGCCACTCGTAGGCTTCGTATGTCGATTACCTTCAAAGATTCGTCGGTGCTCCACGTGCGCGAGAACTACGTAACGCTGTCTAGTTGGATCGATTATTCTTACCATTGGCAAACCGCCGATAACCAGCTTATTCACCGTTGGGATAACGCCCATGAAGTTCCCTTTCCCACCTCGCCCCACCATCAGCATGTCGGCTCGGAAGATAATGTGCAGCCGTCGGAGCCGATGACGCTGACCGACGTGCTGACCATTATCGAACAGCGCATCACTTAAGGCTGAAATACTCGGCCAGCGGACCCAGCGTAAGGGCCGGGAAGAACGACAGCGCTGTGATAATCATGATGACTGCGAAGACCATCAGCCCAAACGTACCATTGTCCGTTGGCAGCGTACCACTCGACTCCGGTACGTATTTCTTCCGGGCCAGCAAACCCGCAATCGCTACCGGGCCGATAATGGGTAGGAAACGACCCAGCAGCAAGACAATTCCCGTCGCGTAGTTCCAGAAAAAGTTATTGTCGCCCAGTCCTTCAAAACCCGATCCGTTGTTGGCATTGGCGGACGTGAACTCGTAGAGCATCTCCGAGAAGCCGTGATAGCCGGGGTTGTTCAGCCAGGCCGACGGCTTTACTGCCCAGTCGGCATTCGGGTAATTAACGAATATCCAGGCCGCCAGCGCCGTACCACCTTTGACGAGCAGCGTGCTGACAAGTGCCACAATCGACGCGATCTTGATTTCCCGCGCTTCCACTTTTCGACCGAAAAATTCCGGCGTCCGGCCGACCATCAGACCCGAAATAAAGACCGCGATTATCAGGAAGTAATAGAAGTTCAGAATACCGACCCCGCAGCCACCGTAGAACGCGCCGGTCATCATACCCAGCAGTTGCATCATACCCGATACTGGCATCGACGAATCGTGCATGGAGTTGACTGAACCCGTCGAGATAACAGTCGTCAGGATACTCCAGTAGCCCGACGCCACCGGTCCAAAGCGAACTTCCTTGCCTTCCATCGCGCCGGTTGGTTGCGCCACACCCATACGGGCAATCGCCGGGTTGCCGTGTAATTCACTGATAAGCGTCGGCACCAGTAGCATCAGCACACCGATGGTCATGACGCCGTAAATCATTAGGGCAAATTTCTTTCGGTTGATCAGGAAGCCCAGTGCGAAAATCATCGCAATCGGAATGATGACCTGCGCGACCATTTCGGCCATGTCGGTCAGGTAGTTGGGGTTCTCTAGCGGGTGTGCTGAGTTGGCACCGAAGTAGCCGCCACCATTGGTACCGATGTGTTTAATACCGATCATAGCAGCCGCTGGTCCTCGCGATACACCGACGGTATCACCCTGCATCATGACAATACTATCTTTCCCGTCGAAGCTAGCGGGCGTACCATTGAACACCAGCACAAGAGCTAACACCAATGACAGCGGCAGCAAAATCCGGGTGATGGCTTTCACGAAGTAGACGTAAAAGTTACCAACCGTTTCAACGCTTTTTGGGAGAAACGACCGCACAATTAGTATTAGCGCGGCAATACCCGTTGCAGCCGACACAAACATCAGGAAGTTAAATACCCCAAGCTGTGTCAAATACGTAGCGCCCGATTCGCCGGAGTAGTGTTGCAGGTCGCAGTTGACCAGAAAACTGATGGCCGTGTTGAACGCCAGATCTGGAGACATCGATGGGTTACCATCGGGATTGAGCGGTAGGCTTCCCTGCACCAGTAATAATACAAAGGCGTAAATCAGCCATACAGCGTTGATCGTCAGCAAAGCCAGCAGGTTGGCCTTCCAGCTCATGTCTTGCGTTTCGTCGATACCACCGAGCCGGTAAATCAGCCGTTCGACGGGTCGCATAAAGTCAAGTATAGTAGGCTTATCAGCGAACACGTTCGCGATGAATTTGCCCAGTGGAATCGCCAGCAGCACGGTCAGTCCGTACATCACTGCGATACCTATCCATTCAGAAAACATATTGAGCGAATGAGTGAATTGTGAATGAGCGAATTGATAGCTTCACTCGTTAGAATTGTTCAGGTTTGATGAGGACGTAGAGCATGTAGGCGAATACCAGCAGGGCTACGACAAACAGGAGCGTGATCATGGGATGTCAGATTTGCAATTGACTTAGATATGCTCGAACCACTCAATGGCTTTATAGAACGCGATAAAGCAGAGCAGTGCCGAACCAATCAGAATCAGAAGAGTACTCATTGTTTTGAGCTTATTAGTTTGATTTGCTCTGGTAATGCCAAAAAGTAGTCCATCTTTTCACCGACCCTGAATTTCACAGATAATACCCTAACTAACAAATACTTACAAATAAGCTAGTCCTTCTCAGGAGGCCAAAATGAAAACGGACCTTACCATTTTGGTAAGGTCCGTTTTCATTTTGGCAAACCAGATTGGTATCTGCCTCCGGTGTTTCAGGTTGCTGAACTGCCTTATCTTGATCAAATGATTACTGCAGGTGAGAGGGAATCCGACTCATAGGCAAGTGTTTGGGCGTACGAATGACGAGTGGAACGGCTTCGGTTACGACATTACTAGTGTCAAGCCCGTACGCTTCCTGAGTCGACAGCGCGATGCGTTTCAGCAACAGATAACCCGTCATGATCAGGCGTTGCACGATTGTTAGGTCATTGTCGTACGAAATAAACTTGCGAAATAAGACAAACCGGAAATCACCACCGATGCGGTGGATGTTTAGCGAGCGGTATTTGGTTTCAATAGTCACCTCCTTGTTGGCTACCATGTCCTGTACTACCTGTCTGAACAACAAGTTCAGTCGGGGTTCGATCCGAAAACCAAGGTAGAACGTAACGAAATACGCATCCTCACGGGCCAGCGTATCAACCTTGTACCGCATTCCGTAGGGTTCATCTTCGACGCAAACGTGAATAAACCAGTACATATCAGCGCGTTTGGGAGCGCGATTCAGGATAGAAAACAGGGTTTCGTTCTCTATCTGGTTGTAGTCGTCAGCGGAAGTCAAATACACCAGATGCGTTGAATACTTAGGAATGCTGGTGTCGTTACTTAGTTCTTTGAGTGCAGGCAAGTTGCCCGGTAACGTATCGTACCGTGTCAGGCTGCTGGTCAGCCGTTCGCCCTGGTACCAGAATACCATCATGGTCATCAGCAGCAATCCCAACGTAACCGAAATCCAGCCTCCCTCCTCAAATTTGACCAGATTAGCAATCAGGAACGTAATTTCAACGGTCAGAAAGACAGCCGTTATAGCTATGATAGCTACTTTGTCTACCCGTTTCACGAGCAGATACGCGCTGATCAGGAGCGTTGACATAAGCATAGTCAGCGTCACCGCCAGCCCGAACGCAGCTTCCATATTTTTCGACTCGCGAAAGTGAAGCACGATCAGGATACAGCCTATCATCAGCCCCCAGTTAACAAAAGGAACGTACAATTGCCCCCGCTCGTCGGACGGATAGGCCACGCGCTGTCGGGGCCAGAAATCCAAACGCATGGCCTCGCCCACCAACGTAAAAGCCCCGCTAATCAGCGCCTGCGACGCGATGATTGTCGCCAGTGTGGCGATGATGATACTGAATATTGTCAGCGAAGGTGGTACGGTACTATAAAACGCACCCGACTCGCTGATCTTTCCCCCCAAGTGCTGCATCAGGTAAGCGGTCTGTCCAGCGTAGGATAACACCAGTGTCGTTTTTACGTACACCCAGCTCACCCGGATGTTACCCCGGCCACAGTGCCCCATATCCGAATAAAGTGCTTCGGCCCCCGTCGTACACAAGAAGACACTACCCAGTAGCCAGAAACCGCCTGGATAGTCGTGCAGAAACCGGTAGCCATAGTAGGGATTTATTGCTTTCAGGACCGAAGGTTCGCTGAGCAGCGCGTACAGCCCAATGGCTCCGATAAACGTAAACCAGACCAGCATGACAGGACCGAATAACCGACCAAGCTGCTGGGTGCCAAACTGCTGCCCTACAAACAAGGCAATCAGAATACCAACAACGATGGGTACCGTGTCGAGCTTGGGATAATAGATGAGTAGTCCTTCAATGGCTGATGCGACGGAAATAGGCGGGGTGATCAGCCCATCGGCCAGCAGGAAAGCGCCCCCCACGATGGCCGGCACCATAAGCCAGCGCCCCGAATACCGCCGAACTAAAGCGTACAGCGAAAAGATGCCTCCCTCCCCTTTGTTGTCAGCCCGTAGCGTAATAATGACGTATTTAATTGTCGTCTGTAGGGTTAGGGTCCAGATAATGCAGGACAAGGTTCCCAGCACCAGGGTTTCGGATAACGCGTGACCGCGAACAACGGCAGAAATGGTATAGAGTGGCGACGTTCCAATATCGCCGAACACAATACCAATGGCAATCAGCAATCCCTGGGGTGATACTTTATCAACTGTGTGATGCGAAGTCATATGGGGAATTTTTCCTTACGTACTACTTCCAGCACAGCTTTGTGTTCAAAAAAATGTGACAGGCGGTTCGGTAGGTTTGTATTCCCCGTAAAGGATCAGGTGGCGGGCCTATTGTGCTAGACTTGGGAATTGTTATCGGCCAGCTTGCGATACAGGCTCGTCAGACCAATACCCAGTAGCCGGGCTGCCTCGGCTTTGTTGCCCTGCGTGTGTTGCAAAGCCCGTTTGATCTGCCGCTGTTCCAGCTCAGCCAAATTGAAGGTATTTTCATCCGATGTTCCTTTTCCCTGCCTTTCTCCCGACAGATCCTTCCGTTGCATGTCGTACGGCAGGTCATCGGGCAGTAGCGTCGACTCATCAGCCAGGATAACAGCGCGTTCGATGACGTTTTTCAATTCCCGGATGTTTCCTTTCCAGGGTTGTCGCTGCAAAACCTGAACGAACTCGGGACTAAGTTGCAGGTTTCGCTTGCCTAGCTTAGCGGCCTGCTGTGACACAAAGTAGCGGACTAGTTCCGGAATATCGTTTGGGCGACTACGTAACGGCGGTAGCTCAATCGTGAAAACGGACAGCCGGTAATACAGATCCGAACGAAATAGCCCCGCATCGGCCTCCTGGGCCAGCCCCCGATTGGTAGCCGCCAGCACGCGTACGTCCACCTTTGTCGGCTTGGTGTCACCTACCCGCAAAAATTCGTGGGTTTCCAGCACCCGCAGCAGCTTGGCCTGTAGTTCGAGTGGCATCTCACCGATCTCGTCCAGAAATATAGTGCCCTTGTTCGCTTCAGCAAACAAGCCTTTCTGATCGCGACCAGCCCCCGTAAACGCCCCCGCCCGGTGACCAAACAGCTCACTCTCCAGAATATCTTTTCCCAACGCCCCACAGTTAATTGCCACAAAGGGACCGGTTCGACGCGGACTGGCGTAGTGAATCGCCTGCGCAAACACTTCTTTTCCTGTCCCGGTTTCGCCGGTTAGCAGCACCGTGGTGTCCGTACTGGCCACTTTTCGTGCCAGATCAATAGCGCGATGAATCGCCGGTGAATCGCCAAGAATACGGTCAAATCCGTAGCGCTGGCTGACCTGAGCCTCTAGCTGCTGAATCCGGAATTGTAGGTTGGCTTTTTCGACCGCCCGACTCACCAGCGGAATGATCCGGTCATTATCGTCTCCCTTGGTGATGTAGTCGAACGCGCCATTTTTGATAGCCGTCACGCCGTCGGCGATGGTTCCATAAGCGGTCAGCAGGATGATTTCAGTAGCAGGGTGGAGTTGCTTGATCTGCGCCGACAACTCAATCCCGTTCTTGTCCGGCAGTTTTACGTCGCAGATAACCAGCTGTACTTCCGACTGCTCCAGCAGTTTCAACCCGGACTTCGCGTCGCCGGCTTCCAGAAGCGTATACCCTTCCAGTTGTAGAATGCGCGCCAGTAATTGTCGGAGCTTGGTTTCGTCGTCGATAATCAGAATAGTAGCAGGCATAGCCAATCACTCAGTACGTGGGCGACAAACTTACACCAAACCGGCCTTGTCTGTTCGCCAATCGACAAATTGATCACCGGTGCAGTGTCCTTTCTCATCGATGTCGGCCAGGAAGTATCTCTGCGCATACCAGATCAGGCGGTCGCAGAACGCCATCGGATCCCGACGAGCCGGTGGCGTTTTAGAAAAAATTTAAAATATAAGTATACTTGCCTTTCGAAAACCCTTAAACGGCTAACAGTCACATACTGAGCATCAATGATTAGTCTGTTTTGAATCCGACAGCCGATTAATAAACATACCAACAATCAACCTACTCATTATTTTTCTCAATCCAGCCCGCACCGAAAGACCTAAAGTAACTTTATGCGTCTAACGTAATACGTAACGCGATTGGGTAAACAGCCCGTTCGATCTCGTTCTCTATTGCAGCTATGTATATACTATACGTATTCTACCTCCTGTTCCTTAGTTACATTGGCCTTACGGTTCTGTACGTAGCCATTTTTTCCGCAGCCAGCCACACAGGTGGCACGGACGATAATTATCCGGCCCCAGTCCAGACGTTTCGTAAAATAGGCGTGCTGATACCAGCTTATAAGGAAAATGCGGTCATTGTTGATTCGATCCGGACAAACCTACAGCAAACGTACCCAAATGATCGTTATGATCTGATTGTCATTGCCGACTCCATTCACCCCGACGTACTGGCCCAGTTGGCTACGTATCCCATCCGGATCTTTGAGGTGTCATTTGCGGTATCTACCGTTGCTAAGGCTATTAACGAAGCCTTGTCGCGCATTACGGATAAGGAGTACGACATCATTGTCGTTTCTGACGCTGACAATCACATGGCTCCTGATTTTCTGGATCGCATCAACACGGCCTTTTCACAGGGTTGGCGAGCGGTGCAGGGCCACCGGGTAGCCAAGAATACCAACACCAGTGTCGCCGTGCTGGACGCCATCAGTGAAGAGATCAACAATACCATCGTTCGGAAAGGCAGCCGGGCGCTGGGTCTTTCAGCCTCAATTATTGGTTCGGGCATGGGCATTGAGCCGACTCTGATGAAGGAAGCGATGGCTCATCTACGGACGATGGGCGGTTACGACAAAGAGCTGGAAATGAATCTGATCTTGGCCGGCCACACGATCGGCTATCTGGAGCAGGCGTTTATCTACGATGAAAAAGTAGCGCAGAAAGCCGTTTTCGAAAATCAACGCACCCGCTGGATTGCCGCTCAGTGGCAATTTCTGCGTTTTTACTTCCGCCGGGGTATGTCGGAGTTTGCGAAAGGGCGGCTGGCCAGCGGCTTCAAATACGCACAGGCTTTTGTCCTTCCCCGGGTTCTGCTAATCGGCATACTGGCTATCTGCACCGCTCTGGGTTTGTTCAGCAGCAATCCAGTAATCTGGGGGTTTCCGCTGGTACTCCTGACCATCCTGATGATTAGTTTGATAACAGCGGTACCATCTTATCTACGAAAACGCTTAACGGTACGAGAATTGCTCCTAGTCCCGGTACTTATGTTCAGCTTTGCGAAGGCGATTTTCAACATGCGCAAGGCGTTCAAAAGCTTTTTACCAACTCCTCACACCAGTTCCCCCGACCGGCAGGTGCCCTGAGGAACCATTTTTTTCAATCGAGTTAAGTTTACTTTGTGACAAAGAGAGGAAATACTAGTCAAAAGATAGCACTCATTTGACGACAAGAAGGGTAAAAGACAGGACAAACAGTATTCTCAAACTGATAAAGTTACATAAACCGTTCAGGAATACCATACTTGTTACCCCCAAATTGTGTCTGATGGCTATCTGGCTGTTACGCCCTCTGCAAACGGCAACAAGGATGCATTTTTTCGTTTACGCTTGTACCATGTTTAGTACTATTCGGATTAACCTACTGGTTCTGGTCGTCGTTCTTTCCACGGTGGTAAGTTTCGGCCAGACGCGGAGTGCCAGGGGGTTAGTTTCCTTTGGTCAGTCTTCTGGAGTAGGGAATGACTCGCTGTTTCTCGATATCGATAAAGATATTGCCGTCCAGTTGATGCCCTTCGACGATCTGGTAAAGATTGCCGTATCGTCTTCGCCCCTCATCAAGTATCAGAACGAAATAGTAAACTCCCTCGACGCCGTTAAAACACTGGCTAAGTTTCAGGTTTTGCAGAACGTATCGGGTTACGCCAACTATTCGGGAGGTAACCAATCGCTGATTTCGTCCTCGGCGACGTTGCCACAGGGTGACTTTCTGGGACAGATTGCCAACGGATACCGGGTCGGGGTGGATGTCCGCGTTACGCTTTACGATATTTTTGGTCGTAAGTATCAAGTTCGTCAGGCTCAGTCCAACCTGAAAGCGGCCGCCGTACAGAAAGATATTATCGAATTACAGATTCGTCGGGAAATGATCACGATCTACCAGGACATGATCACGGCGCAGCAGATGCTGAAAATTCGCCTGCTCGACGAACAGTCATCACTCACCGCCTTACGGGTTGCCGAAGCTGAAAGCAAAAAGGGGAATGCCTCGGCAGAAATCTTGGCGAGTGCGACAAACAGATACGTGCAGACAAAATCTGTATCGGAACAGGTTAAGGGTGATTTTTTGAAAAGCGTACATCAATTTGAGGCACTAGTCGGTGTCCCTATCCAACGACTGAAACGTTATTAAGAGCCTTATGAATCTTGAGGTCTTTCTTCGTCTGCTGAAGCAGCACATAGTTTGGTTTATCGTTATCCCCTGCGTCACCGCTGGCACGGCCTGGTATTTTACCCGGAACGAAGTAAAGGTCTATAAATCACAGGCGACCATCTACACGGGGCTGGTTTCCCGTCCTTCTCTCCTGTCCGATCAGCAAAACAGTTTCATGGATCGGTCGTCCGTTGCGCTGGATAACCTGCTGACCACACTTACGTCGAAAGAAACGCTCACCCAGATTAGTCTGAGCTTGCTGGCGGACCACCTACTGCTACAGCAGCCAGATAGTTTGGTGCTATCGTCAGCCGGTTTTGAAGCGTTACGTAACGATATTCCGTCAGAATGGCAACCATTGCTGATGGACGAAAGTGATCCTGTCAAACTACGTAAGACGCTGGATAGTCTGGCAAAATCTCAGTTTGACAATCCAATCAAATCTCTATTGCACACCTCGGATTCGTATTATTCGCTGCAACGCATCAACGACAATCTGAAAGCAACGCCCCGCAAAGCAACCAACGACGTCCTTTTGATGGAGTACGAAGCTGGTGATCCAGCCGTGGCAAAGCAGACCCTCTCCTACGCCATTGAAGCACTTAACAAGCGGTCGTCATCCTTCAAGACATCAGAGAGTAATTCCGTAGTTACCTACTACGAAGACAAACTGAAAGAAGCCAAACAAACGCTTGATCAGGCCGAGGCCAACCTGCGGGCTTTTTACGTAAAACACAAAGTACTGGACTACGACGAAGAAGCTCGAAACGTAGCCTCCTCGCGCGAAGAAACCATCACCGAGTACAACCAGGAGCTTATGCGCAGAAATGCGGCTAAAGCGTCGCTGGATGCCCTCGACAAGAAACTTAGCCAGCAGGGCAACCTAGGCTCGGCGAACTTCGATCTGAACGAGAAACAGCGCAAGCTCACCGAAGCGGAGAGCAAACTGGCCAATGCCCGCGCCTACGGCCAACCTCGCGTTGTGATCAATCGGCTGCAGGCCAGCGTTAATCAGGCTTCGGAAGAGCTAAAAGTCAGTGCGCAGAAGTACGACGCGGCTTCTACCAATCCTGACGCCCTGCCCGTACAGACCCTGGCCAACGACCGGCTGGAGAAATCGCTGGAATTCGAAGAATCGTCGGCTCGTTTGGAATTGTACAAAAAGCGGATGGACGAGTTTCAGGCTAAAACTGACGAGTATAGCCCACTGGGTTCGCAGTTACGCCAGCTTAACCGGGCACTAAGCGTAGCCGAAAAAGAATACATGGCGCTGCTTGATAACGTTGATCAGTCCCGTACCCGCCAGCAGGATATCTCGGTAACAGGGTCGATGGAAATCGTCGATGCCCCGGACTTCCCGACGGCCCCCCAGCCCTCCAAGCGCACCCAGCTGATCATCATTGGCTTTGGCGTAGGGTTGTTCCTAGCGCTGTTGCTGACGGCTCTGCGGTTCTGGCTTGACAAGCGGATCTACTCGCCGGAGCAGGCCGAACAACTAATCGGTTTACCCGTTACGGCAATGTTCCCAACGGTTCGAAAGCCACTGGTTTACTCAAAAATCACGCGGGCTGCGCAAAGCATGTTCGAGCAACTGTTCAACGCGATCAACGTCGAGATTGCGCAGGTGACAACCAAACCGTATCCGCCCATTATTACCTTGTTCAGCATCCGTCCGAAACAGGGAAAGACCTGGGTAGCCAGCGGCCTTATTCACTTGTACACCGGTGCCGATCAACAGGTAGCTTACTGCTATCCCAAGACGACCGGCCGGGAACGGCGCGAGGATCGGATTGGTATTACGTTCTTTCCGTACACGATTCGGCCCGATTTCATGAACGTAACGAGCGTAGACTACCTGATCGATCACGAAATGGGTTTCGACTCGTCACAATATGACCGAATCATTCTCGAACTGCCCCCGCTCATCAACAATCAGGTACCCACGTTCCTGCTAAAAGGAAGTGCGTTGTCGTTGCTCGTTGTTGACGCGAATAGTACCTGGGCGCGAGCCGAGAAGCAATTATTGAGCCTGTACATCCGGATAACGAAACAACCGATTCTGGCTATTTTGAACCGGGTAAGCGTCAATCTGATCGACACATCGGGGCAACCCACAAAAGGAGGACCAGAGCCTGTCCGGCCAGAGCGTTCACTTCAGCAATAACCATCGACTGAATCTGGCCTGCTGAGCATCCGACAACCATCATGACCGGTAATCGGATGGACTATCCTATCTATTGGTGGGGTAGTTTAGCTTTTACGTAGTCGAACTGATCCGTAAACGAGAAGTAGTATGCAAACCGTTAACAACCATGACTTAGGGACGGAGTTCACCACTCCATTACTTCATCATCTCGTTGACGAAGTGGCCCGGCGCTATCCTGAGCAGACAGCGGTTGTGCACGGTGATCAGTCATTGACGTACCAACAGTTGGTTACGCAGTCAGATGCGTTAACCCAGACTATCCTGCATCAGGACACTGCCAGTCCGCTTGTCGGCATCAGTACCACCCGCGATTTGTCCATGATCGTTGGTGTGCTGGCCATTCTGAAATCGGGCAAAGCCTACTTGCCGATTGACCCTGCCTACCCGATTGCCCGCCTGAAGCAGATTGTTGAAAGCGCCGGTATTCAAACCGTCCTCACTACAGATGGTGACGACCAAGTACTAGAAGCATTACCCCTTCAGCGTTTATACCGTAATCAGTCGCACTCTCTTTCGGACAAACCGATCCATCACCAATACAGTACGGCTTACGTGCTGTTCACCTCGGGCTCGACGGGTACGCCCAAAGGAGTTTGCCTCGGCCATAGCGCCCTGATTAATTTGTTGAACTGGCAGAAAGGTCAGTCAAGTGCTGGTGTCGGTACGCGCACGTTACAGTTTGCTCCACTCACGTTCGACGTATCGTTTCAGGAAATTTTTGCTACCCTCAGCACCGGCGGCACCCTCGTCCTGATTGACGATAGCCAGCGTCTTGATCTGAATAATCTATTGCCGTTCATTGGCAAGCAACAGATTAATCGGCTCTTCCTGCCCTTCGTTGCCTTACAGTATCTGGCCGAAGCAGCCGTTACGACCAACTATTTCCCCGCCAGCCTACGCGAGGTTATGACGGCAGGTGAGCAGTTGAAAGTTACCCCGCAGGTCGTTACGTTCTTCTCCAGTATACCCGATTGCCTCCTGTTCAACCAGTACGGTCCGACTGAGTGTCATGTCGTTACCCAGTTACGACTGGATGGCGACCCGGCTCTATGGCCAGCCTTACCGTCCATTGGTTCTCCTATTGACAATGTACAGGTGCATGTGTTGAATGACCAATTAAAGGCCGTTCCCGAAGGAGAAGTTGGAGAGCTCTGTTTCAGTGGTGCTTGTCTGGCCGAGGGGTACCTAAATCAGCCTGATCTAACCGCCGAAAAATTCACTTATCTATCAGTACCGGGCGAGTCTCATCCCGTCCGTATCTATCGCACAGGCGACTTGGGCCGTCTGTTACCCGATGGGAGTATTGATTTTCAAGGTCGCCGGGACGATCAGGTTAAAATCCGGGGGCACCGGATTGAACTGGGCGAAATTGAGGTTGTTCTGAACCAGACTCCAGGCATCAAACAGGCGGTAGTTATGGCCCGTAATAGCGTTGCGGGTCAGCAGCTAGTGGCCTATTTGATTTCGTCGGACGGCCAATCCGATACGCTGGCGGTTCGTAAAGCGATCGACCAGCGGTTACCGGATTATATGCTCCCATCAGCTTTCGTCTGGCTGGACGATTTCCCCAAAACGAGCAGCGGAAAGGTCGACAAGAAACGCCTTCCCGCTCCCGAGCGGAAACGCCCGGAGTCGGCAGGTCCTTACCGAAAGCCCCGAACGGAGCTGGAAAAGGCCATCGAACGTATATGGGTGTCGTTGCTGGAGCTGGACAGCATTGGTCTGGACGATAACTTTTTCGAGTTAGGCGGAAACTCGTTGCTTGCTCAGAAAACCGTGGTCGGCCTGAAGCAGGTAAACCAAACATTACCGATTACGAAGCTGTATCAGTTTCCTACCATCGCGGGAGTAGCCAACTTTCTGCAACCCGCCCCTGAGCCAACGCTAAAACCACAGATAAATCAGCCGAGTAACACCACTGATGCATCGTCAGACATTGCCGTTATCGGTATGTCCGGTCGGTTCCCGGGTGCTGGCAGCATTGACGAGCTCTGGCATATTCTTAGTCAGGGTATCGAAACAGTTCGGTTTTTCACGGAGGATGACTTGGACCCAAGTGTTCCGGATAGTCTTCGCAGTGATCCGCGTTACGTAAAAGCACGGGGTATCGTGGATGGTGCCGATCAGTTTGACCCCGCTTTTTTTGGCATTCCACCAGCACTGGCGCAGCTCATGGACCCGCAGCAGCGTTTGTTTCTGGAGATCTCCTGGGAGACCCTGGAGCAGACAGGCTATCTGCCCGTGCATTACGCCGGACGAGTCGGAGTTTTTGCCGGTAGCGGGAACAACTCCTATTTTCTCAATAACGTCCAGTCCAATCAGGAGCTAGTCAACCAGGTGGGCACCTTTCAGGTGATGACGCTCAACGAGAAAGACTACATTGCTTCCCGCACTGCCTACCAGCTTAACGTAAAAGGGCCGGCGGTCAGCGTCTATTCAGCCTGTTCGACATCGCTGCTGGCGATTGCACAGGCCGTACAAAGTATTCGTAATGGTCAATGTGATGTAGCATTAGCGGGCGGAGCCAGCATTACGGCCCCTATCCATAGCGGTCATCTTTATCAGGAGGGCGCCATGTTGAGCAAAGACGGTCATTGCCGTTCGTTTGACGCTCAGGCCCAGGGGACAACGTTCAGCGATGGTGCCGGCGTTGTCTTGCTGAAAGATGCTGCAGCAGCCCGGCGCGATGGCGATACCGTTTACGCTGTAATCAAGGGAATCGGCGTCAATAATGATGGCGGAGGAAAGGGAAGCTTTACGGCACCCAGCGCCGAAGGCCAGGCCAATTCTATTGCGATGGCGATTGCGGACGCGGCCATTTCTCCATCTACGGTAAGTTACGTGGAAGCACATGGTACGGCGACCCCACTGGGGGATCCCATCGAGATTGACGGGCTGACGATGGCGTTTGGCGAACAGGAGCAGAAGCAATTCTGCGCCATCGGCTCCATCAAAAGTAATATGGGGCACCTGACCGCAGCAGCCGGGGTGGCCGGGCTGATCAAGACTGTTCTGGCCTTACATCATCGGCAGATTCCACCGTCCCTGGGCTTTACGTCGCCCAACCCCGCTATTGATTTCGCGAACAGTCCTTTCTACGTCAACACCAAACTAACCGATTGGCCGTCTACGTCTACTGTTGGAGCAGATGACGAAAGTACGACCCAACAGTCCCCACGATGGTCGAGTCCACGACGCGCTGGGGTGAGCTCGTTTGGCGTGGGCGGCACGAACGTTCACGTCATTCTGGAGGAGTTTGTTTCCGACTCTGGCCAAAAGAAAATAGATACAACACCAGCGACCAAAGACCGAACTGTGCAATTGGTTACGTGGTCGGCCAAAACCGCTAAAAGTCGGGAAGCTTACGCACGGAAGCTGGCTGATGCGTTGCCACAGGCCAAAGAGCTAAATCTGGCAGATATAGCCTTTACGCTACAAACGACGCGGGCTCCTTTCCGACATCGGCGGTTTGCCGTAGCGGCCACAACTGACGAGTTGATCAAGCAATTACTGGCTGCTCCTGCGGCCAATAGTATCAATCCGGTGGGGCTACCGACTCCTGACGAAACAGTCTTCCTGTTTCCAGGTCAGGGAGCGCAGTATTTGAACATGGGCCGGGCGTTGTACGAAAACGAAGTCGTATTTCGGACTGCCGTCGACCAGTGTGCTACCTTGCTGACGGATTACTTGGATCTAGATATTCGGCAGGTGTTGTATGCCGGGAAAACAAATCCCGAAGCAGAACAGCGGCTCAAGAATACGCGGTACACACAGCCAGCCCTTTTCGTGACTGAATACGCCCTGGCGTCGCTCTGGATGAGCTGGGGCATCGAACCGTCCATTTTTTGCGGACATAGTGTCGGCGAGTTCGTTGGCGCTCATCTGGCCGGAATATTTTCGCTAGCTGATGCCCTTAAGCTGATTGCCATTCGTGGAAAGCTGGTGAGCGAGACGCCCAGAGGTAGCATGCTTTCCGTCCGCCAGGGAGCGGAGCTCATAGTACCAATGCTGCCTGATACGCTGTCACTGGCAGCTGCCAACAGCCGTAATCTGTGCGTTGTCGCTGGACCGGATGAGCATATTGCTGACTTTGCCCGGTTGCTGGACGAGCGACTTATTCCCAACCGTCTGTTAATAACCAGTCACGCCTTCCATTCAGCGATGATGGACTCCGTCGTCGACACCTTTACCCAGGCAGTCAATGACGTAAGCTTGAATCGCCCCCAGAAACCGATCGTTTCGACGTTGACCGGTACCTGGATAACCGACGCGGAGGCAACCGACCCAGCCTACTGGGGCAGACACCTGCGCGAAACCGTGCGGTTTGCCGATGCCCTCGATACGTTATTGGCGCTGGATAATCCCTTATTGATCGACCTGGGTCCGGGTCGGGGTCTGGCCACCCTCGCCCGGCAGCAGGCAGGCAAAAAAGCCGTTCCTATTATAACGGGTCTGGTCGACCAGCTTGACTGGGCAGACTGCAACCAGGCCTTACTGACAACGCTTGGGCAGCTTTACGTGCACGGCCTGAACCCAGACTGGCAGGCATTTTACGCTGGTCAACAGCGGCAGCGGATTCTTTTACCGACCTACGCTTTCGAGCGCAAACGCTGCTGGGTTGATCCTGTTTTGCCTGACCCGATCAGGCAAGCTCCGGTACGTGCAGAAGTTAGCGTACCGATCGCTGCTCCCTCAACTACTCACCTGTCTCAACTAACAACAAACTTGGCCGTATCCACACAGCCGCTCCAAGTGACTATGCGTAAAACCGTCCTGATTGGTCAGATTAACGACCTCATCGAAACCGCTTCCGGCCTGGATATGGCCGATGTAACGCCGGATATGAGTTTTCTCGAGATCGGTCTGGATTCTTTATTATTGACGCAGGTAGCGTTGACGTTGAAAAAAGAATTTGACGTTCCCATTACCTTCCGGCAGCTGACAAACGAATTCACCAGCCCGGCCCTACTGGCGGATTATCTCGATCAGCAGTTACCCGCCGACGTAGCTCCTCCCGCTGCGGAGCCGATACTAGCTCCGGCGCCAGCACCAGCAGCGGCTCACACGGCGACCCCGGCCTATACGCCCCCGCCGGTTTCGATGCCGCCCGTTTCTGCTGCCACTGACGGCGACTCTGCGTTAAATCTAATTGCGCAGCAAATGCAATTGCTGGCCAGACAGATCGCTTTGTTGCAGGCGGCTGCGCCAGCGACTCAGGCTCCTGCCCCAGCCCCAGCCTACGTTGCGCCGGTAGCGCCAACGCCTGTTGCAGGGCCAGCCTCTGTTCCTTCACCAGTATCCAAGCCACCGCAGTCTTCTTCGCCGGACATAACTGCTGAAGAAGCGGTTGAACTCAAGAAACCGTTTGGTGCAACCGCGCGCATTGAACGGCAAAGCACGACGTTAACCAATCAGCAACAGGCGTTTCTGCAAAAACTCACCGATCGGTACACAAAAAAGACGGGGCGCAGTAAAACCTACGCGCAGGAACACCGCGCTCAAATGGCCGACCCACGGGTTGTGTCCGGATTTCGCCCGCTAACCAAAGAGATTGTTTATCCGCTGGTTGTCAATCGGTCGAAGGGGAGCCACTTGTGGGACATCGACGGTAACGAATACATTGACGCCCTGAATGGATTTGGATCCAATATGTTTGGCTACCAGCCCGACATTATCAAGCAAGCCCTGCTCGATCAGATTGAAGATGGCTACGAGATTGGTCCCCAGCATCCACTGGCCGGCGAGGTTAGCGACCTGATCTGTGAACTGACGGGCAACGACCGGGCTGCACTTTGCAATACCGGTTCCGAAGCCGTATTAGGGGCGATGCGCATTGCTCGTACCGTAACTGGCCGGTCACTGATCGTGGCGTTTGCAGGTTCCTACCACGGCATTGTCGATGAAGTAATTGTCCGGGGTACGAAGAAGCTCAAGTCGTTCCCGGCCGCCCCCGGTATCATGCCGGAAGCCGTTCAGAACATGTTGATTCTGGATTACGGCACCGACGAAACCCTGGCGATCATTCGCGAACGGGCCCATGAACTGGCAGCCGTCCTTGTCGAACCCGTGCAAAGCCGACGTCCGGAGTTTGTGCCCGTCGAGTTTCTGAAAGAAGTCCGGGCCATTACGGCGCGATCGGGCACGGCGCTGATTTTTGATGAAGTAATCACCGGTTTCCGAATGCATTCCGGCGGAGCTCAGGCGCTATTCGGTATAAAAGCGGATCTGGCTTCGTACGGTAAAGTAGTCGGGGCTGGCATTTCGATTGGCGTCATTGCCGGGAAGCGCGAGTTCATGGACGCGCTGGATGGCGGCTTCTGGCAGTACGGTGACGGCTCAGTGCCCGAGGTTGGCGTTACGTACTTCGCGGGCACGTTCGTACGGCACCCGCTGGCCCTGGCGGCTTCGAAAGCGTCGCTGGCGTATATGAAACAGAAAGGCCCCCAGCTTCAGGAATCACTGACCCGTAAAACCAAGCGGCTGGCCGACGCACTCAATGAAGTGCTGACGCGGCATCAGCTACCAATTTATGTGGCCCAGTTCGGCTCACTCTGGAAGATCAAGTTCAAGGAAGACATTCTATGCGGAGAGCTGCTGTTCACGCTGATGCGCGAAAAAGGCATTCATATCTGGGATAATTTCCCTTGCTTCCTCACCGAAGCGCACACGGATGCTGAAGTGGATACCATCGTTCGCTGTTTTACCCAAAGCATTCAGGAGTTGATCGAAGGAGGCATATTTTCGGGCGTGGAGCCCGTCGTTGAGCACCAGTTCATTTCGACGCCCCCTACCCCGGGAGCCCGCCTGGGACGTGACCAAAATGGGAATCCGGCCTGGTTCGTTCCTAACCCGGATCAAGCGGGTAAGTATCTTAAGGTTGAGCTAAATTAAGTTCGAATGCAGGACAGCAACACCAACATTCGCTTTATTGAAGTCGATTTCGATCCATTCAGCGGCCCGTCCATCGATCGATTAGCGCCTACTACTGAACCCCAGCGTGAAATCTGGGCTTCCTGCCAATTGGGAGGTGACGATGCCAGTCGGGCGTATAACGAATCCATTTCGCTGGCTTTTTCCGGCTCCGTCGATCGCCAGGCGATGGCCAGTGCTTTCACCGCGCTGGTACAACGTCACGAATCGCTTCGTTTGGTTTTTAGTGGTGACGGACTACAGATCTGCGTCTTTGAGCAGTTTCCAATCCAGCTTACGTACCTAGATTATTCCGGCATTGACAGTAATACGCAGGAGCAGTACGTAGCCCGGTACGCACAGCAGGATGCTATTTACACGTTCGATCTACTAAATGGTCCGCTGATCAAGGCAGCGTTGCTCAAACTTTCTGACACGGCTTACCATTTCATCCTGACCGCCCACCATATCATCTGCGATGGCTGGTCACTTGGTATCATCCTACAGGACCTGGGTGCGCTCTACTCGGCTTCCGTTCAGCAGCAACCAGCTTCACTCCCTGCGGCTCCCCTGTTTACTCAGTACGCAACGGAGCAGGTAGCGTTTACCGACAGCAGCGAATACCAGACAAACGTACAGTTCTGGCTGGACCGGTTTCGGGATAACGTACCCGCGTTAACCTTACCAACGGATTCGCCCCGGCCCGCTATTCGGACCTACAAAAGCACCCGCCAGGATTACAAGCTGGATAAAACGCTGGCGCAGGCTGTCAGAAAGTTGGGCGCGAAGGCTGGTTGCAGCTTTGTCACAACGCTCATGGCAACCGTTGAAGTATTGCTGCACCGGCTGAGTGGTCAGACTGATATCGTACTAGGCTTGCCTGCATCAGGTCAGTCGGCTACGGGCTACGATCGGCTGGTGGGGCACTGCGTCAACCTGCTACCGCTCCGGAGTTTCCCTAAGCCGCACGATACCTTTACCCAGTTTCTACTTCGCCGGAAGGAAGCGCTGCTGAATGCCTATGAACATCAGCAGCTTACGTTCGGCAGTCTGCTTCAGAAACTAAATATTATCCGTGATCCGTCGCGGGTTCCGCTGGTTCCGGTTATTTTCAATGTGGACATGGGCCTCGATAACGATGTTCATTTCCACGGTCTCGATTACCGGCTTATCAGCAACCCGCGGCAGTTTGAAACTGTCGAGATTTTTCTGAACATCGGCGGATCGGTTTCGGACCTGACGTTGGAATGGTCGTTCAACACCCAGTTGTTCGAAGGCACGACCATTGACCGGATGATGCAGGAGTACGAAAGTATTCTCCGCGCCGTCGTAGCCAACCCGGCTATTCAGCTCGATCAGATTCCGCTGACCGACGAACGGCAGCTATTAAAAAAGCTGGCTCGCTGGAATAATACGGATGCTGACTATCCCCGGATGGAACCGCTCCACGCCATTCTCGAAAAAACGGCCAACGAGTTTCCCGACAAAGTTGCGCTTGTGACCAAGCAGCAGGACGTAACGTATCGGAAGCTGAACGAATCAGCCAATCAGCTAGCGCATACGCTCTGCAATCAGGGCGTTCGCGTGGGCGATATTGTTGGGGTCGTACTAGACCGGACCCCCGAACTACTGATTTCGCTCTTGGCCATTCTGAAAGCCGGAGCGGCTTATTTACCCATTGACCCTGAGTATCCGCAGGATCGAATCGCGTTCATGCTCAGCGATTCCTCGGCCAGTACGGTCATTACCTCCCGGAAATATCAACAGGGACTCTCCAGTCTGGAGCTATCCAGCCCCGATCAAGCCAGTTTTGCCACTCAGACCAAGACGTTATCGGTAGAAACATTACTTAATCAATCAGCCGCCAACCCCGTCAGTGCGCCGAACGTAACGATGTCGAGCCGCGACCTGGCGTACATTTTGTACACCTCCGGGTCAACAGGGCGCCCGAAAGGCGTGTTGATCGAGCACCGGAATATCGTCAATCTGCTGTATAGTATGCTCAATTTTCCGGGCATGACGGCTGATGATCGGCTGTTGGGAGTCACGACCGTTTCCTTCGACATTGCCGGGTTAGAGCTATTTCTACCTCAGTTGGTAGGTGCTACGTTGGTACTGGCCGACGCCGAAACAGCCCGGGATGGCAGGGCGCTGCTGAAGATGCTGGTTGATCAGCACATTACGGTTATGCAGGCAACGCCTGTCACCTATAAGATGATGCTGGCGGCCGGCTGGGACGATACGATTGTGCCCGAGCTTCAGGAATCACTGAAGATTCTTTGCTGTGGCGAGCCCATGTCCAACGATCTGGCGCAGAAACTTACGGTTCGCTGCGCATCACTTTGGAACATGTACGGCCCAACCGAAACGACAATCTACTCGACGGGGAAACAGATTCTTGCCACCGACGAACTGATTACCATCGGCCGGCCGATCAACAACACGCAGGTGTATATCCTGGACGAGCAGTTCAATCTACTGCCCGAAGGCATTGCCGGGGAAATTTACCTGGCGGGTGATGGCGTTGCCCAACGGGGCTACCTGAACCGTCCGGAGCTGAACGAGGCAAAGTTTGTTCCGAACCCATTTAGCCACGTTCCCGGCGAACGAATGTACCGCACCGGTGACCTTGGCAAGTTTACCACCACGGGTGAAATTCATTGTCTGGGCCGGATTGACCACCAGGTTAAAATCCGGGGATACCGCATTGAGCCAGGTGAGATTGAGCAACTGCTTCTTAAACAGGCAGGCGTCAAGGAAGTGCTGGTCATAGCCCGCGAGGATCGCCCCGGTGATCAGCGGCTGGTAGCTTACGTCGTGACGAATCCACCTCTGGCCGAGCCAGCCTTTCTGAACGAAGTCGTCAAATGGCGGGCTACTCTTGCGGAAACCCTGCCTACGTACATGGTGCCAGCGGATTTCGTCCGTCTCGACCAGTTTCCGGTAACACCCAACGGAAAAATTGATCGGAACGCCCTGCCCAAACCAGCTTCAGCCCGGGACACGCAGAAACGGCTTAAGCAGCCGGAGACCGCGCTGGAAAAGCAAATAGCGGCTATCTGGAGCGATATACTAGGGCTTGATACGGTTAGTATACAGGACGATTTCTTCGAGTTGGGAGGTCATTCCATGATTGCCGTTCAGGTAATGGCCCGCCTGGAAAAGGAAACGGGGAAACGACTGCCTCTATCGACGCTGCTAACGTACCCAACTATCGAAAAACTGGCGGCTTTACTGGAAAATGATAAGCCTACCAACCGCTGGAAATCCCTGGTACCGATCCGACCACAAGGCACCAAAGCGCCTATTTACATTATTCACGGCATTGGCCTTAACCTACTGAACTTCAGCAGCCTAGTATCATACATGGATCCAGATCAGCCCATTTATGGACTACAGGCCCGTGGACTGGATGGTACAACTGAGCCGCTCGACAGCATGGAAGCCATTGCGGCCGCTTACAACGAGGAACTGATTGACCAGAACCCGGAAGGCCCCTATGCTATCGCCGGGTACTCGTTCGGTGGTTACGTAGCGCTTGAGATGGCCCGCCAGTTGAAAGCCATGGGCAGGGAGGTGAAAATGCTGGCGATGTTCGACACCAACGCCGAAGAATCATTGACCTTCCGGTCGCCGATGTACCGGCTGGGACGGAAGATTGCGCGTCAGGTCCCCAAAATGATCTGGATTGGTAAATCGTTTCTGAAGCACCCGGTCAACACGCTGCAATACCAACGCGAATTTGTCGAACGGCAGGTTCAGCAGTTTATGCAAGCCATCGGCCTTCGCGAAGAACCGCAGCCGGAAGCTGGCTTTGAACAGTTAAACCGGATTATGGAAAAGCATGAAGTAGCCTATCAAAACTACATCATGCAGCCGTATGACGGCATTATCGACCTGTTTAAGGCGAAAGAACGGCTTTATTTCGTGGACGACATCAAATACTTAGGCTGGAAGAAATACGCACTTAAAGGTGTCCGAGTTCATGACGTACCAGGCGACCACCAGTATATGCTCTTACCGCCTAATGATAAGGAATTTGCTCGTACGCTTCAACGGGCACTGGATGCCTGCTAACCTAATGGGCTAATAAAACGCTCATCGCCCCTGTGAATAGAGGTTCACAGGGGCGATGAGCGTTTACCCGTTCAGTAGATTTTGTAAGCGGCTTTGCGTTGCGCTGTACTTGATAACGGTCTATCCGTTTCTTTGAGGAGAGTTTTCTGACACGAAATCATTCAAGCTTACAGATTGTAGGTACGATCAGTGAGCAACTACGACGGAGTAACCGGTTTACTAAATACCCCTCTCACAGCATAAGCCTCAATCAGTTGATTTGGTATCGCCGGATTCGCGTTGCTTAAGCAGTTGACCCAGCCTAGTCAAGTAGGTCACTCGTTGTTGTTGATAACGCTGCTTGCTGAGTTGGAGCTGAGTAAGTACCGCCTGGTAGTGCTGACTTAAGGCTACCGCTCCCAAGTGGCTTCGCTTCAGCAGGGCTTCTATCCGGCCAATACTGATGTCGATAAGATCAATCTTACGCTCGTAGCGTTGAAGTTGCTGTTGAGTCAGATCAATACGGCTCTGAGCCCAACGAGTTCCTACCAAAGCGCGTTTCGTAGGTTGTGCTTTTACTGGCAACAGAGCCTGCCACTGCTGCTCGAGGTCCTGTAGGGCGCCTGTCATCGACTGGCCATCAAAGGCATCGGCGGGCAAGCGAATGTTGCTGTGTTGGTCAACCAGGTATGCACTGCAAAGTTGTTGGCCAGTTGCTACCAGCGCGTTGAGCCAATCCAGTCCTTCTTCCAGGGTGGCTACGTTTGCGCGGTGGGTTTGATGTTGGCACTGCTGCAAGGTGGTGAAGACAATCAGCATGGCTAGCAAATGGTTGTTGTTTGTAAAGTCTATTCACCAGGCAGGTATACTGCTCTGGGTGGTTGCTGTCAGTTTAATCGTATTGGTTTCGAAAGCCCGGTAATAATCCAACCAAGTTATAAAACAGTATTTGGCATCTCAAGAAACGCCCGAATAAAGGATACGAAAATATCTCTTCGTCTCACGGGGGGAGCTGAATAAAATCAGGCGAGTTATTGCTAGATGGACAAGAACCACTCTCTTTGGTCCTAGCGATTGCGCCCTACAACTTGGGAATGGCCTGGTGCAGGGTTTTACCGATAACGGAGAGATCTTTCCCCCAAATAGCCAGCATTGGTGCATTGACCTGCTGAATGCGCATATCACGTTCGGTAAACACCGCCGTCGCCACCGGGCTGGCCAGCACCAAGTTCTCAAAGCGAACTTCACTACTAGCCAGTTGTTGGCTCAGCAGCCTATTCTGAATCGTCTTTCGTCGGGCCGTCAACAAGGAGACTACCTGTCTGTCCAAAATCCGCAAGGCATTCAGTTGCCCCTCGTCCAGCCGGCGCACCTGCGAGTCGATGACGCACAACGAACCCAGGGCCTGCCCGTCTTCATCAACCAGGGGCTCGCCCGCGTAAAAGACAATATGCGGATCGCCTGTCACCAGCGGATTGAGCCGAAAGCGCTCGTCCAGCCGCGCGTCGGGCACAATAAAGGGCGTAGCGGGGCTGATTAGATTGTGAGCACAAAAGGAGTATTCGCGCGGGGTTTCTCGAAACGAGAGTCCCCGGTTGGATTTGAACCACTGGCGCTGGCTATCAATCAAACTGATGAGGGCCACGGGAGTACCGCAAATTTGAGCAGCCAGCTGGGTAATATCTTCGTATTCTTGCTCGGGTAGTGAATCTAGGATGGCATAGCGATCAAGAGCAGCCAAACGCTTCGTTTCTTCGGGGGAAGAAAGAGGAGAATTCATCGATCAAGAAAGTGGTAAAAATGGAGTACATCGGATAAAGCTACTCAAAAATAAGCAGCCTGAGGGCTGGTCAAAACGAACAAGCGTTACCAGCGATAGAAAAAAGGACCAACTTCATTGTTCGCAGTCCACGCCTGCTCCGGTGAGCTCACTCTCAAACGCACCCAAAGTCCGCTTAAGAAACAGGTATATAAACGTACCATCGTCTAAACTACCATACCGGCGGCTTGGTTAAATGCGCCAACTTCAGGCTCCACCGTGATTTATCCTAAACTGGTTCTTTTGACGAATCAATCTCCAGCTTATACCCTTTCCCGTGGCTGTTAACAATCCGAACCGTAGGCGCAGACTGTAGCTTTTTCCGTAGTCGGGAGACAAACACATCCAGGCTGCGGCCAACAAACACGCCTTCATCCTCCCAAACCTGCTTCATAAGTTGATTCCGATCGATTACTTTATTTGGCGTACTAGCGAACACATTCAGCAATTTAGACTCCTTAGCTGATAGCTCAATACGTTCCTCGCCCAACCGCAGAATCTGCTTTTCCAGGCAAAACGTAAGCGGACCCAGATGAACCAAAGTAAGTGGAGACGCCTTTTCGACTATGATTGGGGAGGGTGCTTTCCGATTGCCTAAACGCCAACCAACTCCGGTTAGGAGAACTGGTAAGAGAAGCCAAGTCAACCTCTCCGCACTGCTGATCGAGGTCATCTTAACCAGCGGCCGGGCAAACTGAATTTGGATGCTGTAGGCCCCCCGGGGAGGTGTTCTGGTTAAACAGGCAATCGCCCCCCTAGTCAACGGTTGACGGACTTCATAGCTGTAGGCTACCGCATTCTGCTCTTCCTGCCTGACTTCCACCAGGTAGTCCAAAGACCCATGATTTTGCAGCAAATGCCGGTGGATGATCTCAATCAGAGATTCTGGCGTGAAGGCAAAGGAATTTTGAAACCGAATCAGAAACGTGCGGGAGTCCACCTGTTTGATGGGCAATACCCAGGAAGTGGAATCGCCCGAGGCCAGTAATACTTCGTGACCAATTTTGCGCATGGTCACCAGCACGTCCCTTTCATCGCTGTAGCCTGGCAGGTCGATAAGTAGCAGGAGCAGTACGGTGAATATTACGTTTTTCATCGACCAAAAGTAGGCCTTGATAGGTGATGATTTTCACGTTTTACATTCCGTTAACACTTTTTTACAGGCGATTAACTCTATTAAGATAATCACCAGATAGGTTTGAGTCGGATTTGATACGAACGCATCTGAGAACCGGTTCATGTTCGCTCGGCATTGGGGGACGTAACGATTCATTCTCCTTAAATCCCAAGATAGCCCACGGTGAAAGGTGTAGCCTGGTCGGTTAATCATTCATGAATGATTAACCGACCAGGTCTTACAACGGATGTAAAAGCAATTCTTTACTACTTAAAAAAGAAGATGGTGAACTGTATTCGTGTATTTGCTTGGTTCTTACTAGCTGTTTTTCTCATCTGCTGTGGGCACGATCAACGAGAAGAACAAAAAGACAGTCTCAGGTCCGAACCCAAAGATACAGTTACCGCCTACGGACCTAACACAATGGTTCGGAATGTAAAGCAAGATAAAAACGGAAACATTTTGATTGCGGCATCCTTTGCTGGCGTTTTTCGATACGATCCCAGACGGGCAGTTGGAAAATCGTTTACCAATCTCACAAGTAGTAAAATAGGTTCGCGTAGATTCTGGGATGTTCTGGAAGATCGACGTGGAAACCTTTGGGTCTCGACTACCGATTCAGGTGTTTATCGCTACGATGGGAAGTCTTTTCAACATTTTACAACCCAGGAGGGGCTTGCCAGTAATGCGGTTGGGGCTATTTACGAAGATCGAGCCGGTACTATTTGGTTCGCAACCGGAGGAGGACTAAGCCAATATGATCCCAGACGGGCATTGGGGAAATCGTTTCGAAACTTCACAACCAAGGACGGGCTGCCCCATAATAGTGTCAATACTATTCTGGAAGACAAAACCGGGAAATTCTGGATTGGTACAAGGGGTTATTTAAGCCTTTACGATGGCACCGCATTCACCACGCTCGTCAACAAAGATGGTAAAGCCTTCTACAACGTTTGGTCGATCATCGAAGACAGAAAAGGCAGTATTTGGTTCGGGGGCGCGATAATCAAAAATAGAAAGGACAATGTGTTGTTCATCGAAGATGGTCTGTGGCGCTATGACGGCAGTAGTTTCACTAAAGTATCACAACGAGGTGCCTCGTTCATAATCGAAGATAAAAAAGGAAACATCTGGACAACGGGCAGCGTAAATCCTCCTAACGGGCCGGTCTGGGCCCTTTCCCGTTATGATCAGAAGTCCCTGTATAATCCAAAGCCCACTGTAACCGAAATAATGTCAATAAAAGGGCCGGGAATGCTCTGTGGGATTTTGGAAGCGAACGATGGCAGTATTTGGTTTGGCGCTTTGGGTGCAAAGAGTGGTGTGTACCGTTATGACGGAAAGACAATCACGGACTTTAGGCGTAAAGAGGATCAGAAATGATGCATATGCTGTCCCGTCAAACGCCCGTTTTCTTTTGTGGGAATTGAAGAAATGGGCAAAGAAATTCTCGTGGTACCACCTCACCAATCAGTGTCTCGTCCGCTGCTCCTGGCAAGTTTGTGGGAATACGTACAGGCGGCCAAACTCATCGACTGTCTACTTATTCAGCGAGGGATCAATGACTGCGGCATCAAATTCGGGATTAAGCCTCTTGTAAAGTGGGGTGGGTTCAACCGTAACAAATACTTCCAACGTAGGACCAACCAGTAGTTCCAGCAGGTGACCGCCATGACTGATACCATCTTCGGTTGCCAGGTTAAGGTGCGTGTGGGCAACTGGTTTGCCATTAAAAACCGCAATATCACCAACCATTGACGTAACCTCAGCTTCGCCAATGGGAATTACCTTAAACTGCTTACGCCCATAGTCATACCAGCCTACCTTGGCCGACTTTGCATCACCAATAGCGGTATAGTGAGCGCTTTTCACGTCGTATTTTTGAGCAAATTCGGTCAAACCCGATACAACCTCATCGCCGGTAGAAAAAATGACCGCGTAGGTTTTAACGTTTCCGCTGGTACTCAGTAGTTTCACTTTTACGCCCGGCGAGCGGCCTGTCTGTGCGGGTTTAGTGGGTGACACGTATTCCTGAGCCTGAGCTGAGAAACTGATGCCTGCGATCAGTAAAGCCGCGATTGCGCCCAGCTTGATACAAGATATTTTCATAACGTCTGATTTATTGAGTTAACCCAAAACACCAGCGTTAGTTTGTGGCAATCAGCTCGAACACGTAGTGCTAAAACGAGTGTCGGGTCTTGGCCGGAGGGCTTAGGTAACGTCCCTTCACTGCCAAACTAATACGAGTAGCAACCTGCATCAGCTTACAAGCAGATAACGCCTGCGGTCGGGCGTCGAGCAGTCATGACCTAAACCATTAATGGGTCATTTCTTGTATTTTACGTATCGCTACTTTCCAACACCCGAAGCTTTAGCCTGCTCCCGACTAAAGATAACACCTCGAATTTCAGGATAACGTTCGCGAATAATATCCCGCGCGTCCAGCAGCCATCTTCTTTGCTCAGCATTCTCGATTTGGCCCGTCGGCTGGCCAAGCTGCGTGATCAGAATTGGTTTCTGGCGAATACCATACGTTACGTGCGTCCGGATGGTACTGTGCATCAACTGATACAGGGAGGCAAATGAATGGCTCTGGTGGTCTTCGGCGCGCGCGGAGTCATTAACGGCCTCGACGCCAATCCAGTCAATACAGCCCGAGCCGGGATAGTACGAAATCACCGTCGAGGGTTCTACCGGGCACCACACCCACGTAGCATTGGTTACGTTTCGTTTTTGGCTAAACCGAACAACATACTGCCAGGCCTGTCGGTAAAGCAGGAGTAGCTTCTCATTGGCGGTCCCCCACTGGCGGGTTGTGTCATCAAACCCAGGGGCAAACGATACCAATACCGGTCGGCGGTAGCGCTTGATCTCGTTAAAAAAGTCGGTCAGTACCGTATCGCGCTTCCCCGTTTTAATTGCCTGTAACCAACGTTCCAGCGTTCGTGACCTTTCGGTCGCGGGTAGCGACGGTTCCAGATAGAGCAGTGGCAGTTGGTTGGACGCCACCGACCAGACCGGTGGTACGATGGCCGATTTTAGAGATGTTTCTTGGCGTAACGTATCAGTCCGCGACGAATCGACCGACCAGCTTGTATCTGACACAACAGCATCGGTAGCCGCCCCCTGTCCGCCGGTTGACCAGGCCAGGTGCTGCGGAGCAATAACCATGTCCGGCAGAAAGATTCGTTTCAGATCAGCCTCCGTGGTTGTATCTCCGGGTAGCAAACCGTAATAAAAAGGCTGCGTGGTGGCGTGCTGAATATCATGCGTAATCTTGGCCGATCGTCGTTGCTGATCATAGGCAATCAGGCCCGTAGTCAACAACAGCACCAAAACGGCGAGCGGGATGGCCGACATACGCAGCCAGCCATAGATCCCGTGCCGAATGTACCAGACCGCTAACCGAATCATCCGCATACTTGAGCGGGGAAAGGTCTGTCGTTGTACCCATTTTTTTACGGTAGCCAGGGCCTCTTCCTGACCAATTCCCACATTGATGGCTAAAATAAAAACATTCAGTAAGGCAAAGCCGATCATCAACTGCGAATAGAAGTTACTGAATGCAAATCGCCCATAATGATGGATACTGTACCCCAGCGCTCCCAGGGTCAGCAGTATCATCAGAATATTGGGCAGGCATAACAGGAAGTTGTTCCGCATCTTATCCTGTTTGGGCGTAGGTAGGTACGGAACCTCAATACGAAAGATCGTATATACCAAGCCCAGTACGTACACCCACCAGGTACCACTACTCAGAATTCCTCCGAAAATATGAAAGCCGGCCTCGTGCTTTTCAATCAACCACCGCTGGGCATATTGGCGGATTAGCAATGTAGTCGCAAAGAGCGGCAGGAAAGCGGTGGCGAAATCAGTGAGATCGAGTCGTAGTGGCAGCCGCATCATTACCAGCGCCACTATGGGAATGAGCAGATCAATCAGTTGCGCTACGCCCATCAGGTAATGCATGGGCATAGTCAGGTAATGCAACCGCTGTCGCCAGCTGAACTTGCTGAATAACCGGGGATACGTAACAAACAGCAGTTCGAAGGTCCCGCGTGCCCATTTCAGCTGCTGCTTGTAATAGGCCGATAACGTAGCCGGAACCAGCCCATAGGATAGCGGTAACGGTACGTAGACCGATTTCCAACCTCTGGCATGAAGCTGCATAGCCGTGTGCATATCCTCGGCCAGCCCAGCCGCGTGCCCCCCAATCGAATCAAGTGCATCGCGCCGGAACGTACAGTTCGCACCAATGGCCTGGGCGGTACCATAGCTTCCCATCGTGGTCATCATCGGCCCGTAGAACGTGTAGGTCTGCTCTGTAGCGCCGTACGAAATCAGGCTTTCCTTCCGGTTGTAATAACCTTGTACGCACTGCACGAAGCCCACTTTGGGATCTTGAAAATACGGCAGGACGTGATCCAGAAAATCGGGAACAGGAATATGATCAGGGTCCAGAATCAGACAGATATCCCCCTCCGCTACCTGAAGGGCATTGTTAATATTACCGGCTTTGGCGTCCTTTTTATCGTAACGAACGATGTGTTCAACCCTCAATTCTTCGCAGATCATGCTCAGGTAAGGGTCGCCTGCTTCGTCGCATAGATACGTTGTGTGCGGGTAGTCGATGCGCTGAATGGCCCGCAACGTATTGATGACCATTTCATAAGGCTCGTCGGCGCAGTAGGTTGTAAAAATATCGACGTGCCAACGTTTGTTGATCTCCGCCGGCTTTGGGGGAATCACCTTCCAGTAGTGATACCATTCGTGCAACAGCCGAAGCAGTTTCAGGCAGATCGATACCGACAGGAGTACAAACAGTAACGTATACCCCCGATTCTGGGGCTGAAAATACTTCCACAGAAAAGCGGCCATGAACAAAAGGCCAACCAGAATCAGCAAGCGGCTTGGCATGCGATCCTTCTTTCGGTACGAGAAATTATAATTCCCGTTGGGAGAAGTTTCCGTAAAAACAGGCCAGTTCATAGACTAAATCCGTTTGAATACCGTCGTTTCGCTGAATTCTCCAGCCCGCTCCTGCCGCGCCCTTTTGTCATTAACAGTTGCTTTACGGATGAACAAATATACGTTTCGGACAAACTTATGACGACGAATTGTTGCATTCGTCAGTGACGAATTGTAAGAATAACGTATCAAGTAAAGATACGCCCTGCGCGCCTAGGCGCGTCTGCGTACTTTTTGCACGTTTTCATTACGTACTAAGCTCTCTTTTGCCGAATGCGCGTAGTACATTTTTTTCTATTTTTCCCCTTTACCTGGCTTTTTGAATCCTGTCTACAGGACCGCACGGCCGACTACTCCGTTTACGACCGGGCCAAGCCTACTTCGATCTATCACAATGGACAGGCCTACAAGCTGCTACGCTACGGAAAGCCTTATTTTATTCAGGGGGCAGGTGGCAAAAGTCATCTGAAACGGCTAAAACAAAGTGGTGGAAATTCCGTACGTACCTGGGATGACATTGATGGCGAACAGCTACTGAATCAGGCCCAGCAGCTGGATCTTACGGTTCTGTTCGGTCTTTGGGTCGAGCGGGAAGCGGACGGGTTTGATTACAACGATCAGCAGGCCGTCGATCGGCAGTACGAGCGGATTCGAAAAACTGTTCTGAAATATAAAGATCATCCCGCTCTGTTAATGTGGTGCGTGGGCAACGAATGGTCACAGGATGCGACCAATTTCGACGTTTTTGACGAAGTCAACCGACTGATTGAGCTGGTTCATGAGCTGGACCCAAACCATCCCGTTACCACGGCCATCTCGCCCGATAGTGAGCGTTCGATCTGGCTGGTCCGAGAACGCTGTCCAGCGCTTGATATCTTATCCGTTAACTCCTATGGACTAATGCCCGAGTTGGCTGGATACCTCCAGAAAGGTGGCTGGAACAAGCCCTACCTGATTTCTGAATTTGGCGCCAAAGGCTACTGGGAAGAAACTACGACCCTCTGGGACACGCCCATCGAGCCCAATAGTACCCAGAAAAGTAAGTTTATCAGCCAGACTTACCGCCAGTATATTACTTCTCAGCCGGGCGGAGGTTCCCGGCCGCAAAACTGCTTTGGCTCGTACGTCTTTTATTGGGGGCAAAAGCAGGAAGAAACGCACACCTGGTTCAGCCTCTTCGACGAAAAGGGGCGCGAATCCCCGCAGGTGGCTCTGATGCAACAGTTATGGACGGGTCAAACGCCCGCCAACACAGCCCCCGTTATCCAGAAAATGATTGTCGATGGTTCTGATGCGCTTAGTCAGGTTTTCTCGAAATCAGCAGGACGGCATAGTGCTTATATTATGGCCATCGACCCTGATGATGATACGTTATCTTATCGCTGGGAGATCAAACTAGCGGCAAAAAACACGTCCGATTACATAAATACCGTCCGGCCTGCCATCAGTGGTTTAATCCGATCAACCAACGGTCCTTTTGTTGACTTTGTACTACCTAGTCAGCCAGACGCCTATCGTTTGTTTGTTTACGTATACGATACCCACAATCATTTCTCAACGATGAATATCCCGTTTCGCATCACCGCTAACGGAATGGCGGAGTAGTTTAGAGTAACGCCTGTCGATATGTCTTCAACTCAGTGAGAGAAATTTTGTAAGCGAGTGTCAGTATAGCGTAAACGCCCCCACCCAACACTACCTCGGCAATCGTGTTTACCAGCCCTTCGTAGCCGATGAAGGTTTTATAGAGCGTCACCACCCCTACCATAATCAGGCAGAAAATAAGCGGCTTGGCAATGTTTTGAAGAAAAACGCTCATAAAATCGCCAATCAGCATGTGCACGATGACGAAGTTAGCGATCAGGTTCAGTAGTGTTGCCAGTAAGAATGCCATCGCAATTCCCGTAACGCTCCAGTACGTTCCTAGCACGTACACCAATGGAATTTTGACAATCAGCGTACCCAGGTTCAGATAAAACAACAGGTTTGGTTTGCCTTTGGTAAACGCCAGCGTAAAGAGCGGGTGGCTCAGGCACGTAAAAATCCCCACGAACACGAAAATCCGGATCAGGTCAATCGTTTGTTCCCAGCCTGGCCCATAAAACAGTGGTACGATACTTTCGGCGGTGACGAACAGACCCGCCAGCAACGGCATGTTGCAGTAGCTGATAAAATCCAGGATCTTCAGATACGAGTTTTTCAATCCGGCCGTGTCCTCTTTCATACGAGCCAGAATCGGATAGGCAACCTGGAGAATAATCGGATTGAGTTTCGTAATGGGGAAAATCGCCAATTGGTAAGCAATGGTGTAATACCCCAATAATTTAACCCCCAGCATTCCCCCGATAAAGATATTGTCGGAGTTCGACTGGATGAACCCCAGTAAACCGTCGCCCAGATTGTACATGCCAAAACGCAGGTGCTCCCCCGCTTCGCGCAGGTTAAAGGTTAGCATGGGTTTGAACAATGGCCGTCCCAAAATAACTTGCAAAATCGTCCGGATAGTCTGTCCAACCAGCGAGCCGATAATCATCGACAATTCTTCAAAGCCATTGAAGGCCAGCGCAATTGTTACTGCTGATCCGATCACCGTCCCCAGAATATCGATGGTGGCGACCGACTTGAACCGGAGCTCCTTCTCCAGCAGAAACATATACAACTGCCCGAAATAAACGATCAGGAAGTAAAAAGCGGCCAGCTTGACAACGCCTTCCAGCTTCGGCTCGTCGTAGAAGGATATAATGTAGGGCGAGCTGACATAGACGGCAACGAAAATGACCGCCCCTACCAGTAGATTGAGCAAGTACAATGTCGACAATACCTTCCGGTCACTCTCCTGCTTATAGATAATCGAATTGGAAAACCCCAGATTAGAAAAAATCTGAAAGAAGCCAATAATCAGGTTACTGACGCTCACAATACCGAAGTCGGACGGGTCCAGCAAGCGGGCCAGGATAGCTACCTGAACGAATTGAAAAACGGTGGAAATAGCCGTCGAAATGGTAATCCATTTCCCCCCGTTCATCGCCTTCTCTTTGTTACTCATTTACGCGCAGTAATTACGGCTTTCTTAATTCGTTCTGATAACTTTCTTCACGGTTCGGTGTTGATCCTGCCGTATATCGAGCAGGTAGACACCACCGGGCAGATCACTTAAATCCAGTCGCTCGCGGAACTGACGAGCGGGCTTGGCAAATCGGATAGGATCACTTTGCTTGCTGCCTTTACTATCCACAACAATAATGCTAACCGGCGTAAAAACACCATTTTCCAGAGCGATATCAACGTAACCAACCGTCGGATTCGGAAAAATCTGAACGGAGGCCAGACCACTGTCGGTTGTTCCCTCCCCTGATCCGGGCAGGACGAAAATCGGCTTTTCAGTTATAGTCAGCGGAATTACGCCTGTAGTACTTACCCGCGTTTCCTGCGTCATGGTCTCACTGCCCATTTTGGGCGTACAGATCCGCACGGTATCTCCCCTCGGTATGGTCAGATTATACGTGATGGTCCGGTTACGTTCGTCAGGAACGACCAGCACATAAGCCGACTTTCCTGACAGCTCGTATCGGTCCACAACAGCCCCGGTCGTCCGCTCCGTTGGTAAGGTTTCCTGGTATCGATAATCGCCGAGCAGATTTCGTACCTGATACAGATAGTCAGCAGCTGGCTTACGTGTTTTATCACTGTTGATCAGTCCCATGGACGAGAACTGGGTTGGATTAGCAGGATTATCGTCGTACAGCTGATAAAAAAACAGCCGTTCGATTCCGACCCGGGCGTACAACAGTGCCGTTCGCAAAATCCAGTCCGCCTGGGTTTCCTGTACGCTCTTATTGCCAACAGCAATTGCTTTCAAGGGGCTACCCTGGTTCAGGTCGTAACCGGCTTCCGTAATCCAGACCGGCATATCCTGCGCAGCCTGATGCGCCAGTGTCACGAACGCTTTTGCCTGTTTGCCAACGCCTGATACTTCCGGTGCTGCCCCCCGCGACGAGCCGCCCCCCTGCGACGAGCGCGCATCATTAGCATACAAATGTTGATTCATAACATCCCAGCATAGATCAACTTGTCCATCGGGTTTTAAACCGCGAAATTCCCGGCACCAGTCGATCATTCCCCGCACATAGTCGGTTGAGGAGGCTGCCAGCCCGCCAATTACGACCTGCATGGATGGATCCGCGTTCTTTACGCCGACGCCCGGCCCAAGCGTGTTTTTGTGTCCATCATAAAACGCCGACAAGTTAGCGGCATATTCGCGGGCGGTCTGATACGCTTTACGTCCTTTCCAGGTTTTATCCCGTTCGTTTTCGCACTCAATGTAGCGAATCAATCCAAGCCCGATCTTTTTGGTGTTAATCCCGGCCCATGTTTTCGTCGAGCTAACCTTCACCAGGGCTGGATCAACCCGCTGATTATACCCATACCGGGCCGCAAACTGAAAACCCACCCGGGCCTGTTCAATGTACGACGCGGGTTTGGATAAGTTACGCCCATACGGTGCTGGCACGTTTTCGTTGTCCCGCTCCCCTACTGGATACGTATTTTCCATCCATTTGGGAATGGTTTTTAGACAGGATAACACCGTAATGCCTTCGGTTTTACAGCGCTCATAGAAAGCGTCATAATTCCAGCTCCCCGCTCCGGTGGGATTAAATGTATACTGGCCCGGCTCAGATTCCAGCTTTTCCCAATCCATGTAGTGGCGAATGGCCGAAAACGTTTTGACCGCAGGCATCCGACTTTCATCGATTTTCCAGGGTGCGTTACTCTCTTCCAGGTTCCACTCAAAAGCGTTCACGCCTACCATCTGCCGAAAAGGCGTCTTTCGTACGGGTGTAGCCGTAGGCGCTGCTCCCGCCTGATAGGTCCCGTATAACTCTAGTTCGTTGGGATAAGCACCGGACGTATTCAGCACCAGGTAGCGGGCACCGGTGATGGGAGTTTTCAGATTAAAGTTATCCAGGTCTTTGGGATCAGGCCCTACCCAGTTGTTATAGCGATCACCTATAAAGCGGGCAATGGGTATTCGCTGCCACCGGTCGTTGATGATATAGAGCGTTAGGGGTTCGTCTTTATTTTCGCCCTGTCCGTCATACATCCGGATTCGTTCGATGGTCATTTGTTCACCATCCAGCAAGGGGTAATACGCATCGTAATTGGCTACTAACTTATTCCAGCCCGTATTAACGGCCTCCTGCGTATTACCATCAAAGAGCCCCTCTAACCCGCTGGTTACGTTATTTAGCTGGTACCAGCGTTTGGCCTCGATCGGAATCTTTCCCGCCGTTTGCTGCTGATTGGTGTCGACCAGCAGCGTATGCGTTTCGGCAGGACCGATGAGGTAAAATATGCCAGCACACACGACCAACGTCGTTAGTAAGCTCTTCATGAGTATCATATCTGTTCAGATCATACTGTTTTTCACTTCCTCACCCTTCTCTCCAGTACTATCTGCTTATGGAAATAGCCCTAACGTAGTAGTAATACCCGCCCTTCTTGTACGTATTGTCGAACTGTATTTTCTGAACTAGGAACCTCGTACTTGACAACCCAAGTGTAGTTCCCCGATTCGCAGGGACTCCCGGCTAGCTTGCCATCCCACTGTTGCGTCAGTTTGTCGCTATAAAAAACGGGGGTACCCCATCGGTTAAAAATGCTCATGGAAAACGAAACGGCGTTCTGTAGATAAACCCCTAGCTGGTCGTTGACCCCGTCGCCGTTGGGCGTAAATACATCAGGAACGTAAGCTGGTTCGGGTGGACATACATCGCACTGCCTCAACTGAATATCATCCAAGGCCAGGTCATTGCCACAGCCACCCGCTCCCTGGTTGTTGATCAATCGTACGACAACAGGTTCAGCTACCTTAGGGGCCGCAAACGTAGTAGAAAATCGGCGCCAGACCGGCGTCGCGGTTACGTCGATAGACCCAAAGTTGATTGTTTGCAGCACCTGCCCGCTCCGGGTTTCAATTTGAATCGTCAGGTTGGGTAGCGCGTAATCAGTGCAGATTCCTGGTTTGAGTAGATTGACTCCCCAGAGCGAGAATTCGTACTGGGTTCCTCCGCACAGCCCCGTTAAGATTTGCTGATAGAAAGCCCCTTTCTCATCAGCTGCATTGATCACGAGCATATTTCCCCGCACATCGCCAGGGGTGTGGTCCTCCGAAATGTTGTGCCAGGCATTGTCAAAGCAGTTTCCGGTTATGCTCGGCATGATACCGTATTCACCGTTTTCCGGACAGGCCGACGTCGCGAGTCGATACGTTGTTTCGTCAACCAGCGGATTACCACCACTCAGGGTACCGAATGACTGATTTATAGGCGGTTCACCAGAAACACCAGTACATTGTTGACCTATTGCGCTTTGTTGTATTATGAAGAGCAACAGGCATCCTAACCAACTTACAGTCAACAATCTGTTCCAAAGCCAGGACTCGTTCTGGGATAATTTGCGAAACAGCGTTGTCATAATTGATTGTTTGGACGCCATATCTCCCAATTCGTCACGCTGAAAGTATCTGGTATCCTCACTTGAAGTAACTTATCGTTTGCTCTTGATTACTAATCCAATAGTTTTGTGTACTAAGTTAATTCTTCCATGACCCAAACGACGATAAACTGTTTTATTCATACTCAGGTTAACTGGTTACCCGAAAAGCTCGATTGGTCAACGAGTGAACTAGCCGTTTTTCGGTGTTATTTGCCCGACTTCGTCGCTTCCGATTCGTTCTTATTAGCTCAGTTACAGCCCGATGAATATGACCGCTCTCAGCGCTACCATCGTCCCAACGACCGACGTCGATTTGCCTATACCCGCGCGATTTTGCGTTTATTAATTGCTCGCTATAGCCAGTTGCAGCCAACATCTATTCCCCTACACATTGGCCAGCATGGTAAACCCATGCTTCCTCCCGAGCTGGGTAAGCACGTCAACGTGGCTCATTCGGGAGATTGGTCGTTGCTGGCAATCAGCCCATCAGCGGTAGGCGTTGATCTGGAGAATGCGGCAACCGAACTGACATTTAAGGACATAGCGACTCTTAGTTTCAGCCCGACGGAGCAGCATTCGCTGGACAAGGCTGTCGACCCACGAGCGACTTTTTTTCGACTCTGGACCCGTAAAGAAGCGCTAATCAAAGCGACCGGCCAGGGCATTAGTGACGCACTGGCTGACATCCCCGCCCTGGATGGTCATCATCACGTCGACTTGTCCCTACTCGGCGAGCCGGGTCCCTGGAGTATATCCAGTTTCGACGTAGCGCCCGATTATCCAGCGGGCCTTGCCTACCAGACAACAACGGCTCCTGTTCAGTTTTACACCCTTTCCGCATCCTGGCTATCCGCTCAGTAGCGCAAAAAGTTTACGAACACTCATTTTAGTAAACAAAACTGGTGACCTACCTTATCTGATTGGGTCAAATAGGATAATTGGTCCCGACAACGTATTCGTTGCGTTTTGTTTCCATTTTCCTGTTTGTTTGCCCATGCAGCGTTTCTTGCTGAAATCTCTTTACGTCGTAGCCGCTTT
Source organism: Spirosoma pomorum (assembly GCF_054776615.1). Taxonomy (NCBI): domain Bacteria; kingdom Pseudomonadati; phylum Bacteroidota; class Cytophagia; order Cytophagales; family Cytophagaceae; genus Spirosoma; species Spirosoma pomorum. The sequence goes on along the minus strand of NZ_BAAHBP010000023.1, from coordinate 114,154 downwards.
AAAGTACCCCCGCATCCGTCGCGATCTGCGGTACTTTGTGCGGGATAATTATTTTAGTCGCCTTAATCAGCTTCGCTTTCTGACCGACGACTACATCAGCCGGAAGCCCTATAAAGTCATTGATTATCACGGTGAGTTTGATCAGGAGCTACGTTACGTATTACCTTTTGCGTACTGGCATCACCTGAACGGGACCCTCCGCCAGACCATTTCCTGCTCGGATACTCAACCCTTTTATTTCTTCAGTCAGGATCACGTCGAAAAGTACCCGAAGCGAGTCTGGCAGGCGGGTTACGATTATTACGACGTGCCTAATATGACACACAGCCCTACGTTTGACTATAGCAAGTGGGCGCGAGTACCGCTGAAAAGCCATTACAAGAATGATTGGTTTGTGTATAACAAACCGTTGTTGATCATTGCCAATAAATACAATATCGAATGGGATCGCCCTCCCATCAACTTTCTGGACATCCCGACGCTGGACGCGATCATTTCTACCTACAAGGACCAGTATCAGATCGTTTATAATCGTCCTCTTTCGTCGCAGATTGTTCTGGACAACAGTGAAATCATGGATCTGAATGAGCATGCCTGGCTGCGGGAGCGTCATCCCGATGTACTGCTCATGCATGATCTACATGATCAGTACCGGGACCGGGTCACGAATTTCAACCACCTGCAATTGCTCGTATACGCTAACTGCGATCGGTTTATTTCGATGCATGGCGGAACAGCCGCACTAGCTAGTTACTTTGGTGGGATTAATATAGTCCTTTCTCACCCCTCGGGTGGCATGGAGCATCCGTTCAACGAATATACCACCATTTTCCCGGCCTTGTCCGGTGCGACCATTCTACACGCCAGCACCCGCGACGAGATTATGCCGTATCTGGCACAGCATTATGCCAATCCCCCAGCCACGCCGTCTGACTATTCGCCCGTAACTTCTTCCGAAGTATGATTATTACCCGAATCACGAGTGGTCTGGGCAATCAGCTCTTTCAGTATGCACTCGGACGGAGCTTGTCGTTACGGTACGGTACGGCCCTCTATTTCGACCTAAGTTATTATTTACAGACGTACGAAACGGATACGGCAAGAGCCTTTAAGCTGGATCGTTTTTCGATTGATTATCAGGTACTGAATACGTCCCCTTATTTATACGTATCAAAGTTCACCCGCTTATTACCCAATCGGAGTCTGAAGCCTGTTTTCGCTTTTGTTCAGGAGCAACAGTTTCATTATAACCCATTGGTAAGTCAGACGCAATCCCGGTTTATTACGCTGGATGGCTTCTGGCAGTCGGAGAAGTACTTTGCCGAGCATGCAGACACGATTCGTCAGGAGTTGACCTTTAAACGGACTCCCGGTCCCGCCTTCGAGGGCTATCAGGCGTCGATTGCCCAAACCCGAACGCCAATTTCTTTGCACATTCGGCGGGGAGACTACGTAAATCACCCGGAGTTCAGTCAGTCTTTTGGCTTCGTCGGTCTCGACTATTATCGCCGGGCCACGGAAAAGATGTTGGATCAGTATCCAGACGGACATTTTTTTGTCTTTAGCGACGATCCGGCCTGGGTCCAGGAAAACCTAAATCTGACGACGGCGCACACGTTCGTCAAAAACACTGGTCCAGATGCTGATGTGGATGATTTACAGCTTATGAGCCAGTGTCGGCATCATATTATTGCGAACAGCTCATTCAGTTGGTGGGGCGCCTGGTTGAATCCGGATCCGGCCAAAACGGTGCTGGCCCCCCAATCCTGGTTCCGAAATAAACCAGATTGGAACACAATCGACCTTATTCCAGCGACATGGATTCGTATGTGAGTGTTACCAAATAGCTATTTTACATTCTAAAAGGAAGTTGTAGACTGATCCTTTGTAGCCCGGGCAATTTCATTAAGCAACATGTTTTCGCCTGGGCTCCTATAGTCACTATTCACGCCTTTTTTGTTTATGGCTCCTCTTAAAAACATACTTGCTAATCCTGGTTGGCTACAGCAGCACGAACTGGCGTTTACGTCCATTGACGCTATCCCCCAATCTATTTTCGACGAGATCAACGAACGGCTGGATCAGAAGATCAGCCAACAACCGTTGGTGTCGATTATGGTCATTTCCTACAACGAAGAGATTAACGTTCTTCGCTGCATCAGTACGTTGTCAAAGTTGAAGACGACGATTCCGTTTGAGATCGTAGCTGTTAATAACAACTCCACCGATCGGACGCAGGAAACGCTGGATCGATTACATATCCGTAAATTTTTCCAGCCAATTCAGGGATGTGGCCCGGCCCGGCAGATGGGCCAGGAGATGGCCCATGGAAAATATATGCTGCTGGCGGATGCGGATTGTTTCTATCCAACCAACTGGCTGGACGAAATGATGAACGTCCTGCAGCGGCCGGGTGTAGTTTGCGTATATGGTCGGTATTCTTTTATCGCTACTCCCCAGATTCCGCGCTGGCAGTTAACGATGCACGAAACGATGAAGGACGTCATCGCGGAGTTCCGGCATTACAAGCGCCCTTACCTCAATGCATACGGCATCAGCATGGGTTATGTCCGGGAAGCGGGCCTGAAAGCAGGTTACATGATGCATAACCGAACATGGGGAGAAGATGGTCGACTCTGCTTCGATATGATGCCCTATGGGAAAGTGCGTCAGATGAAGATCTCATCGGCACGCGTCTGGACTGGTACCCGAACGTTGGCAAAAGACGGTACTTTGTGGCAGGCCATACGTAAACGGGCCAAGAAAGAATTTCGTCGGGCTTTCTCGTATTTAACTCCGCTAGCTCCCCACGACACCAAAACTTCCGCGGACTAGTTGTCTGCGTCTCTAAACCCTATTTTCTCGGCAAGGTTTGCTCGATTGATTTGGCTAGTGCCTACCACCAATCAGTTGAGCAAGCCTTGCCGTGCGGATAGATTTCTGACAAAAACGTCTTTTTTTCATATGTAACTCATCCATCAGAACGAGGACTTGCTGCTCTATTTTTATTACTTTTTTACAGATAAAGAACTGATTAGTAACCGAAAAAACCAGGCTAACTCATCTACCTAATTCTACTTACTGTCTTTTAAGTAAAAAAACTTATATAATACCAGTTATACTCTTCCATTTATGTGACGACGGCCGTAAGGCAGCGTATAAACGATAACATTGCTCACTACAGCCGTGTTATTTACCTACGCTCACCACTGACTCACGACTATGAGAGTAACTGCTTACCTCAACGCGAATCCATCTCTGAAACGTTTTGTGCATCACTTGCTCATTCCTCAGAATCAGGCTCGCCCCCGGCGTTGGGTCAATTGGTTCCTTAATCCTTTTATTCATAAACGGCATCAGTCGGCCGCTGTCAGATCCTCGGCTAGACTCGATGTATTGCCCTTCAACGATTTTTCCATTGGCGCCCGTAGTGCCATTGAAGACTTCTGCGTAATCAACAACGGCGTAGGTGACGTGCAGATTGGCAGCGATAGTTTGATCGGAATAGGTTCTGTGGTGATTGGCCCTGTCAGTATCGGCTCCGACGTGATCATTGCTCAGCACGTCGTTATCTCCGGCTTAAATCATGGCTATCAGATTAACGATACGCTCATCCGGAAGCAGCCGGTTAGCCGGAAGCAGATTGTCATCGAAGATGACTGCTGGATAGGCGCCAACGTAACGATAACGGCGGGTGTTCGGATAGGCCGCCACTCGGTCGTTGCGGGCGGAAGTGTCGTTACGCGTGATGTGCAGCCTTACTCCGTTGTCGGCGGAAACCCAGCGCGAGTCCTCAAATATTATGACGAAACAATGAATCAGTGGATTAGTACCAGCTCGACAAGTTCGATCGAAGCTGATTCAATTAAATAAGCCGGCAGTTAAGCGTTCCGGCTTATCTGTTTGGCTGGTCGACGCTTTTTACCAAGTGTGTCAATTACTTCTTCAAACTCCTGCGCCCGGTGTGCCCAGGAGTTATTTTTTGCCGTAGCCACCCGATCTTCCCGACGCTGCGGATCATCGTCAGCCAACGCCCGTTGAAGTGCCTGCGCGAACTCTTCTGGTTCTTTAGCCAGCTCAATCACTCCCTGAAAATCGTCCAGAATAGCAAATGGTGTTGATACCACTGGTAATCCGGCTGCCAGATACTCGTTTATTTTTAACGGATAAATAGTGTAGGTGTGATCGTTACGCACATAGGGAATTATAGCCGCCTTCATGCGAGCTAGTAAAGGAGGAAGCGCGTGCGGCTGGTGGGGCGGGGTAAACGTAACATTGGGGTAAGCCGACAGCTGCTGTTTAAGAGTAGGCTCGTGAACCTCACCCACAAATTGAAACAGAACGTCGGGCATCGTGCGTACGCAATGCTCAACTAAAGGTAAATCGATTCGGTCATCGGCCGTCCCTAGATAGCCCACGATTGGCTTCACGCTCGGCTTTTTTTCGAGCATCTGGTTCGCCTGGTTAAACAACTCGAAATTGACGCCATTCTTAACGCAGAAAGCGTTGGGTTGAATCCGTGACTTCGTCTGAAGCAGTGCTGTTGAGGTTGTTACTACGGCATCAACCCGGCGCAAATAATCTATCTCGTAGCGGCCACCGTGTCGCCCCATCCAACGCCCGATCGTTATTTCGTCAAAACAATAATAGATGGTAGCCCATTCGTTGAGTTTGCCCAGCATGGGTAAGCCAAAGACCGGGTTCATCCCATTGATCACCAGCGGACGTCGCATACCCAGACTGTGCATTACCTCCCGTAATTGACGCGTTAGCCGCCCTACGTTCTGTTTTAACAGCGTATCGTAAGGCGAGGCTGATAGCCAGTTGATCGGCAACATGACGGGCGGTGTCCAGACATAAACCTCTCCCCCATTCGCCATTTTTTTCGTTATCAGCGGCTGGGATCTCGACAACGTTCGGCCGGGAAGTGGTCGTCTACCCAGCAGATGCATGGCATAATCCTTCAGCGTATACTGGTAATCGACGTAAAGGACCCGATGCCGTACAGACAGCTCCGTCATGAGTTGTACAACTGCCTTCTGGAAGTCACCTTCCCAGGCAGTCTGCCCTACGCAGATAATGCAGTCAAAATTTTCCATGGACTCTTTTTCTTATCGCCCCGATTCTTCGTCTTCTACCTGACCAGGAGCCATATCCCAACGATAGCACGTAGTAAACAGAACCGCATTAATGGCCAGCATCGTGCTGGTCGGGAACTGACCTAGTGTCGGGTTCGAGTAACTCATCACCGATATACCCACGAACTCTGCGAGTATAGCCAGCATAATCGTTGTCAGCCAGGGGTCTTTAAGCTGCCATACTTTCAGCGTTCCGAGCCCAATAATAGCCAGAAGCATCAGTATATACAGCACCATACCGACGATTCCGGTTTCAATCCAGAGTTCTACGTACCAACTGTCGGGGGGAATCTGAGCAGCGCCGTGGTTGGGGGAGAAACGCGCTCCCATACCGCCCGATGTCCCTAAGCCAGCCCCAAAAGGTAGATCTTTCATGTAATTCCGTAGACGCGCCTGATTTTCCATCCGCACCATGAACGATGCATCCTCCGATGGACGTAACGCCGTACGAATCCGGTAAATCTGGTAGACCGAGTCACCAATGTGCGTGAACAGCAGAATAGCCATTATTGGCGCGGCAACAAGAGCACCTTTGATAAGCGTTGCCGAATTACGCCGGAGAACCAGATACGTCGGAAAACCTCCGAGCACGACAAACAAAGCGCTACGGGTCCCTGATACGGCGAATCCCCAGAAAAAAACAAGGGCCAGTACAAGAAAGAAGAGCTTACTCCACCAATTTTTGAATGACATCATGAATATCAGACAAATCAGCGTTACGCCGGCCATTTCCCCCCCGAATTGCGAGGCATCGCTGTAGAACGAAAAGCTACGCAACTGTCCCCAGAGCACGTGCGTTTTGGCGTTGCCCAGCGCAAACAGCCAGTGGGCTTCGGCATCGGCCAGACCAAGGTATTGCTGCTTGAACGCCCAGAGCGCGCTCATGAACGACCAGAAGAGCCAGAGTCCTAACAGCCAGCGGATTTCCCGTCGGGATATGGGTAGAACCAGAACAATGATAGTCACTAGTAGCCAGTTCACCGAGAACGAGCGTACCTTATAAAACCAGGCTTCATGATTGGGCACTTCGGGATTGAAGTACTCTAGCACCGTATAAAAAAACCAGGTCAGCAGCAGATAGAAGATTGGACTATTCAGCCGCTTCCAGACCATTCGCTTGCCATTCAGAAAAACGCTCAATAACGTCATCCATAGCAAAGCGTCCAGCGCTAGCCCTAATGGGGCCTCCGTTGGAATAAAGCGGGTAAAACCCAGAGCAAAACCCAGGGTGATAAAAACAAACAAGCCTATTTTAGGCTCGATCAGTATTCCCATCAGTATAATCAGAGCGACGGGTCCACCAATCGTAACGACTCCTCCCAGGGCGCCAAAGTTACCGATCAGCCACCCGGACGCTAAGGCCAGTACGATTCCAATCCCGCCAAGCACCCAGCCACTCAGGCGGGGCTCATCAAGACTATATGTATCCCGATCAAATACATCCATAAGTTAGAGCCTCAGTCAGCACGCCGGGATTTTTCCCAGACTCCCGATATATTCCCCCGGTTAAAACGAACAAAACCAGCCAGCACGCATCCGTTCATAAACACGAAGTAAAATGGTACGAACGTCAGTTTCCAGCGCGTCTGCCGGCTTTCCAGTATGTACCCCACGTATGCAGCGCCGTAGAACAGCACCTGACCAACTAACAATGCCCACCACAATCCAGCTTCCTCGACGGGTTGGGTGACCATGATTAGATTCAGCAAGACCAGCAGTGGTAAACAGAACGGCGTAACTGCCCACCGTAGTACCCGGTGCGATACGTACTGAAAACTTAGCCAGCCATATTTAACGATGTTCAATAGGTATGCCAATCGTTGCATCGACTGAAAGCCCCCCGTCGCGATGCGGACTTTGCGCTTGGTTTCCTCCGCCACCGAGTGCGAAGGACGTTCCAGCGCATAGGCATCCGGTGCGTAATCAACTCGATACCCCCGACCGGCAATACGTAATGAGATAATAAAATCGTCGAGTAGCGTATCTGGTTCAACGGGTTCGTATAAATCCGTACGTACCGCAAACAATTCACCGGCAGCTCCTACAATGGTATGGAGCTTGGCATCCAGTTTTTTCAGAAACGACTCATATTTCCAGTACAACCCTTCGCCACTTCCGGCCGCCGATTCTTTGCCTTGTAGACTAATGCGTTTTTCGCCCGTCACAGCGCCAACGGCTTTATCATCAAAACGTCGGGCCAGTCGCCGGACGGCTTCCTCGTTTAGCTGCGTGTTGGCATCCGTAAAAATGGTGATGGGGGTTGCTACCTGCTGCATGGCCCGGTTCATAGCCGACACTTTCCCCAGCCGCTGCGTTCCCGAGAGCATTTGCAGGCCTGGTAACTCCGCCTGACGCTGCCGAAGGTATTCTTCCGATCCATCCGTCGATCCTTCAATAACGAACAGCAAATGAAGCTTCTCGGCCGGATAGTCCTGATCTAGACAGTTCTGAAGCTTTTCAGCCAGGTAAGCCCGTTCGTTATACGCGGGCACAACCATTGTGACGTGCGGCAGCGAATCGTCGGAAAGAATTGACTGGTGTGCTGGCCCCTTTTTTCGCAGCAGTTTGACCAGAAACCAGGCAACAAGGCCGTAGCCCAGATACGTGTATAAGACGAGAAAGCTCAGCAGAAAAAATAAAAAACCAATCAGATAGTACACGGAGTCAATACGTTATCCGCCTATCGGGAATTATACCGTCGACGTACTCGTCGACGTAAAATTCCAGAAGACGCCTTTTGCAAATGCGCGAGCATGCGTCAACTTTCCCTGGAGCAGATACGAAGCCATATGCTTTGGGAAAACGCAGCCCGCAAAAAATAGATAAAAAATCAGACGCTGCGTGGGTGAACAGTGTCGTCGCATGTACAGAATCCGGTTCCGGGTCAGATAATACGTCTTCATCGGATTCTGGGGGCCGACAGACACAGATTCTTTGTGCAAAATGTAGGCCGAAGGTTGATAATAAATTAGGTAGCCTGCGTCTTTTATCCGTTGCGACCAGTCTAGCTCTTCGTAATACAGAAAAAACCGCTCGGCAAAACGGCCCACCTGGTTGATCACTTCCCGGCGAACCATCATGGCACAGCCGTGTGCGAAGTTCGTCACCCCAGGGTTATCATATTGTCCGGTATCCGGCTGATTCAGACCAACCGGCGTTGCCGTTCCGGTATACATATTCATCGAATTGTAGCCAGCATACTGGAGTACATCCGGCGAATCGTAGAACTTGATTTTGGGACAGGTAACGCCAATACGCGGATCCAGCTGAAAGGGCTCCAGTAACTTGTCGAGCAGAGTCGGCGTCAGCTCAGTATCATTATTGACAATGAAGATAAAATCGCCTTTTGCGGCTTCGATTCCCAGATTATTCCCCCCCGTGAATCCCAGATTACGTTCACTGCGAATCAGATGCAGATTATCATACTGATCAGGATCGATGCAGGTATGCAGCGCGGGTTCCGACGCATTGTCGACAACAATAATTTCGACCTCTGCATACGTCAGGGCTCGACTTGACTCCAGAAATTGACGGGTAACTTCAGCCTGATTATAGTTGATCGTAACAATCGACACCAGGGCGGGCGCATTACACACCGGACTGTCGACCATTGAGGTATTGGACACCGGAGCGCCAGCCGGTCGATCTACTTCGGCTACACGTTCTCCTTTTGCCATACACTAAAGATTGTGTTCCAGATAATGTACATATCTGTTTTGAAGGAGAAGGTTCTGGCGTATTCGATATCGAGCGCAATCCGCTCTTCATCCGACACGGGTCCTTTTCCTTTGGCCCGTTTCTTAACCTGCCACAGTCCCGTTAGCCCAGCAGGTCCCGCAAAACGCTCGGCAGCCTGACTGGTAGTCAATTGCTCAGCTTCGTAAGGGGGTAACGGCCGGTTGCCCACCAGCGACATATCACCGAAGAAGATATTGAACAACTGAGGTAGTTCGTCAATGCTGCTATTCCGCAGGAATCCACCCAGGCGAGTAATCCGTGGGTCGTTCCGAAACTTCATGAACTTGGCATTATCGTCAAGTTTAGCCTGGTAAACTTTCTCACAGATGGCTTTATCCTTGTCAAACAGTGGTTGCTGGCAAAGCACTCCTTTCAGCTTGCAATCGTCGCAACGTGTGTCTTCATCCGCTACTTCCTGAGCAGGCCGTTTGGCGTAAATATTCTGATCGCTCATCTGCGAAATCAGCTTGTCAGCCTGCACCTTCATCGTGCGAAACTTGTACATGCTGATTTCTTTATAGTTAGCCCCGATACGTACTGATTTATACAGGATCGGGCCTTTGGAATCCAGTTTAATAAAAATAGCCGCCAGAATCATGATTGGCGAGGCAAGAAGCAGCGCCGTTAATGAAACGGCCACATCAATTGAGCGTTTCCAGAGAGGCATCGTAAAGACGACAGCTGCTGAATGTTTCAACGCAGGCGGTGCCGAAAGTACGCGCTTGTTTAAATCCAGATAGTTGTTGATGGTAACGCGGATGTCCTGATCATTCTCGGTAAGCACCAGCAAGTCAGTAACCCGTGCTTTGATGGCAGCCGCAATCAGCTGTTTGTTAAGGGAGAAGCAAGCTACCAGTACAGGAACATGCTGCCAGGTAGAATTGCTGCGTACTTTAGGTAGCAGCACATTGAAGGCATTTTCTTCGACAATGATAAGGTCTACCTGTTTGGTATCACTCAGCCATCGACCAGCGTCTTTTACGTTGTTGAAGCGTACTACAGAGGTATCGCTTGGAACGAGCGCACTGAACCGGCCAGCGATTAAGGTGTCTTTCTCTACAAGCAGGATACAAAATGCGGGAGTATCGTTCACAAAACTAGGCAGGTTTACGCTTTTTCTAGCTCCGCTTTGGTACAACTCATTGGCACGCATTTTGCAACTATTTGGGTGTCTATTGAATAATAATAGGCTAAACCAAGACTGATTTGCCCCATTCATTGTAGTTATTAGGCACTCTGCCCTAACGAGTACCCTTTAAGTACCATAAATAGAATGCGTGATTTGTTTTGCCAAAACGATTCAACCTCGGGCAATAATCGGGCCGAAACTGGTCGTTCAGGTAATTCTTCTGCAACCGGCATATCGGACCGGCGTACGGTTGCCAGAAGCCGTACCTTTACTTCAGTAGGGTTAAATGGCTTGGGGATAAAGTTATCAACGCCCAATTCCAAGCATTGGATACGGGTATTGCTATCGGATTTAGCAGACAGCACAACGATAGGAGTCTGACAAAGCAACCGGTTAGACCGGATGAACTTAATCAGATCAAAACCATTGAATACGTCTAGGTCTAAGTCGGTTAGCACGCAGTCAAAGCGGTTTCCTTGGGTGAGCAATTGAGCGGCCTCCTGTCCGTTAGTGGCAACCGTTACGTCAAAATCCTTTTTCAGTGTTTGAAGAAGAATCCCAGCTACGTATGGGCTACCGTCCACTATAAGTAGGTGACGTTTCGAATTCATTATTTAAAAGCGTTTAGTAATCTCTTAACTAGCATCAATCTGAATTTTAGACTACTGGATAATCATTCGGTTACTCCCCTTTTTGTAAAAACTAATGGCACTCTTTTTGCAGAGCGGACCGTGTTCAACCCAGAAAAGCCAAGCCAATTTTACTACAGTACGAGTTTCATATGTTATCAAGTATCTAATTTACAGATAAATACGTTTTTATTAATTTTTTCTATAAGATTATAATTTCTATTACTATACCTTATGATCACCGTGTAAAATGAAAAATTAAAAACAAATTAACCTTATTTATTCATAGCAATAATTAAAATAGTCATACGATTTTATATACACAACAAACCAATTTGACTAATAAATGAGAGTTTTTTTGTCAAAAAAGGTAAATAGTTGCCTATAGGTTTATTAACAACTTAGTTAAATTGAAAAAAAATACCTGTTACTGATTCATCCTACCGGATTTGTACAATTCGCAGATAGGCTCATCCTTCCTGTCACTGTTCTTTCATCCCCCTACGTCGATACAAAACCAAGCGTTGAACTTTATACTGTATTCCACCTTCCCGGCAACGGATGGTTACAGGTTGTTTTGTATTTTTACTGTACCAATGCGTAGGCTAGCCTGTATAAACTAGCCTGCGGACGTTGTCATCCTTCTTTACTTGCTACGTATTGAGCGCATCCCTAAGCCTTCCCGCCGACCATATTCGCCTTTTATTTGGGCTGAAAATGCGACAACTTCGCCTTGACAAAGGCCTATCGGTCAGCGAATTAGCTAATAGATCAGGCTTGTCGGTTTCTTACGTTACTGAAATTGAAAAGGGGCGTAAGTATCCGAAAGCCGACAAAATATCTGCGCTGGCTACGGCAATGGATGTTGATTACGATACACTGGTATCGCTGAAACTCAGCAAAAAGCTGGAGCCAATATCAGACCTTTTACGCTCTAAGTTTTTGACCGAAATTCCACTGGAGCTGTTCGGTATCGATCCGTCTGACCTTCTCGAATTGTTAGCGGAAGCCCCCGCCAAAGTCAGTGCTATGATCCGTACGTTTATGGATATTGCCTTGAGCTACAACATGAGCGTTGAGCGGCTTTACCAAACAATGCTGCGGTCTTATCAGGAAATGCATGATAATTATTTCCCAGAAATCGAAGCTGACGCGGATCGTTTTCTGACTGCCTTTGCGGGACAGGGTCAAGCAGTTACGGAAACGTTGCTGATTAATTTACTGAAGACCCAGTATGGCACAAAAATTGACAACTTCGACCCGCTCACTCAGCCCGAGTTGATGTCACTTCGATCGGTTTACCGGCCGGAGAGTGCCACTTTGTACCTGAACGCGGGTTTATCGGCAGAGCAACGCGTGTTCATTCTGGCTCGCGAAGTTGGTTTCCAGTATCTGTCGATCAAAAGCCGGCCTTATACGTATTCCTGGGTGGAGGTAGAATCCTTCGAACAGATTTTAAACAATTACAAGGCGTCTTACTTCGCCGGTGCCATCCTGATCCGACGCGACGTTCTCATTGAAAAAATCACTGTCTTATTTGAGCAGGAAAGCTGGGATAACGATCGGTTCCTCGCCTTGATTCATGAGTTTGGCGCTACACCTGAGCGTTTCTTCTACCGACTCAGTAACATTCTACCGAGTCACTTCGGGATTGACCAGCTATTCTTCTATCGATTTAATCATACCACTGGGAAGACAACATTTCAGCTTACCAAAGAAATGCACCTGTCACGGCAACAGGGGCCTCGTCGTATCGCCGACGAACACTTTTGCCGTCGGTGGGTTGCGCTCACCATTCTACAGGAATTATCTGCTCTGCAACAAAGCAACGCAACAAACGAAACCCTTTGCCGAGCTCAGCTCTCCGAATACGCCGATTCGGGCTTGCAGTATCTGATTATCTCCGTCGCTCATCCTTTCCAAGCCGCAACGCAGCAAAATATGAGTGTGTCGATGTGCTTCGCGATGAATGACACATTGAAGAGCAAGGTGAAATTTCTGCGGACCAATCCGGCTAGCGCGCCCTTCCGCGTTGTGAATGACGCCTGCGAACGCTGCTCCCTGTTTGACTGCCGCGAACGCGTTGCCGCTCCTACGGTTCTCCAGAAAAAGCGTCAGTTTGCCAGCATGAAGCAGGTCATGGAGAAACTCCGATAAAGACGTATGGTACCAAAACAAGCAGGGCGCTCAACCAGTCTGGTCAAGCGCCCTGCTTGTTTTATCTACTATGAACCGCTTACGCGTTCTGCTTCATCCGGATGATGTTCAGCGCAGCGCCTGCCTTGAACCACTCGATCTGACCTTCGTTGTACGTATGGTTCACGGGGAATTCTTCCGTCGTGCCGTCAGCGTGCGTTAATTCGATGGTCAGTGGTTTGCCAGGGGCAAACTCCGTCAATCCTTTGATCGCGATCGTGTCGTCTTCCTGAATCTTGTCGTAGTCGGCAGGATTGGCAAACGTCAGACCCAGCATACCTTGCTTTTTCAGGTTGGTTTCGTGAATCCGGGCGAATGAACGTACCAGGATAGCCCGAACGCCCAGGAAACGAGGCTCCATGGCCGCGTGCTCACGCGACGACCCTTCGCCGTAGTTTTCGTCACCCACGACAATCGAACCGACACCAGCCGCTTTGTACGCCCGCTGTACGGCTGGTACTTCACCGTACTCACCCGTCAGCTGGTTTTTCACCGTGTTGGTTTTGTCATTGAAGTAGTTCACCGCACCGATCAACATGTTATTCGAGATGTTGTCGAGGTGACCACGGTATTTCAGCCAAGGACCGGCCATTGAGATATGGTCAGTCGTGCACTTTCCTTTCGCTTTGATCAGGAGTTTCAGACCGGTCAGATCCGTACCTTCCCAAGCTGCGAACGGTGCCAGCAATTGCAGACGATCCGACGTTGGGCTAACGATTACCTGAACGCCCGATCCATCTTCGGCGGGAGCCTGGTAACCAGCATCGTCAACGGCGTAGCCTTTAAGGGGCTGTTCGATACCCTGTGGCTCGTCGAGCATTACTTGCTCACCGGCTTCGTTGGTCAGCGTATCAGTCATTGGGTTGAACGTCAGGTCACCGGCGATAGCGAACGCCGTTACGATTTCGGGCGAAGCCACGAACGCGTGAGTGCTGGCGTTACCGTCGTTCCGCTTCGCGAAGTTCCGGTTGAACGACGTAATGATCGAGTTTTTGCGGCTTGGGTCATCCATGTGCCGCGCCCACTGGCCGATGCAGGGACCACAGGCGTTAGCCAGCACCACACCACCAATTTCTTCGAACGTATTGAGGATACCATCACGCTCAGCGGTGAACCGTACTAGTTCCGAACCCGGCGTTACGGTGAATTCAGCTTTCGCTTTCAGATTTTTTGCCGTAGCCTGCGCTGCCACCGAAGCCGACCGGGTCATGTCTTCGTAGCTGGAGTTAGTGCAGGAACCGATCAGACCAACTTCCAGTTTTTCGGGCCAGTTGTTTTCTTTAACGGCTTTAGCAAAGTTCGACAGCGGCCACGCCAGATCGGGAGTGAACGGACCGTTGATGTGCGGCTCCAATTCCGACAGATTGATTTCGATCAGTTGATCGTAGTACGTAGCTGGATCAGCGTACACTTCGTCATCCGAGCGCAGGTTTGCTTTTACAGATTCAGCTGCATCGGCGATTTCAGCGCGGCTGGTTGCCCGCAGGTAATCGCCCATTTTTTCGTCATAAGCGAAGATCGAGGTGGTTGCACCGATCTCAGCACCCATGTTACAAATGGTCCCTTTACCCGTTGCTGATAAGCTTTCAGCACCTTCGCCGAAGTATTCAACGATGCAGCCGGTACCGCCTTTTACGGTCAGGATACCCGCAACACGCAGGATAACGTCTTTTGCCGATGCCCAGCCGCTCAGTTTACCCGTCAGCTTAACACCGATCAGTTTTGGCATTTTCAGCTCCCAGGCCAGTCCCGCCATGACGTCGCAGGCATCTGCACCACCTACACCGATGGCGATCATACCCAGACCACCCGCGTTTGGCGTGTGCGAATCAGTACCGATCATCATACCGCCGGGGAAAGCGTAGTTTTCGATGACAACTTGGTGAATGATACCAGCCCCTGGCTTCCAGAAACCAATACCGTATTTATCCGAGATCGACGACAGGAAGTCGTATACCTCCTTGTTTTTATTTTTAGCCACGGTCAGGTCCGTTTCCGCACCAACCTCGGCCTGGATCAGGTGATCACAGTGAACCGTTGATGGAACAGCTACCTGGGGCCGACCAGCCTGCATGAACTGTAACAAAGCCATTTGTGCCGTTGCATCCTGCATGGCAACCCGGTCGGGTGCAAAATCTACGTACGTTTTGCCCCGCTCGAATGCCTCGGTTGGCACACCGGCAAAAAGGTGACTATACAGAATTTTTTCCGACAGGGTGAGAGGTTTTCCCACGACCCGACGGGCAGCTTCGACGCGTTCGCCCATGTTGGCATACACGCGTTGAATCATATCGACATCAAAAGCCATAATAAAACAAAATAACGGTTCTTTGTAAAAAGGTATCTATTCCTACTTAGACAACCACCCGAGCGCCGAAATGGATTCCGGATGGCGACTCAAAATTAGAAGATTCTCCTCGTTTTAGAAACAATCCTGCGAACGTACGTGTGATCCAGCGTTATTCAGAACCATTCAATCTAATTTTGCGCTCTTTCTCAACAAAAGCACCCCAAAATGGCTTACCGTTTAAGCAACTTTTATAGATTGCCTTTTCTTCTCTAAAAGAAGGCTAACACCCAACACAAACCATGATCAAGAGAAACGTATTTCTATCAGCACTTGTACTTGTACTTTTCGGAATTACCCTGACATCCTGCTGGGATGAAGAAAATCCAACGACGGTGCCTTTGACGACAACAACAATGTACACCGCGACCTTGAACGGGGCCAACGAGAAACCATCGTCTACAACCTCTCCAGCAACGGGTACGTTTATGGGTTCTTTAAATTCAACGAGCCGAGTATTGAGCTATACCGTAACGTATTCGGGCTTCCCATCATCGTCAACCGTTACTGGCGGACACCTGCACCGCGTAACGAACTCGGATGGTACTGGCCCAGTTAATATAGGATTCCCTTCGCTAACGTCGCCGATCGTGTCAACGGTAACGCTGCGGCAAACTCAGGTCGATTCGCTTAACGCTGGTCAGATGTACGCCAACATTCACACGAACAACTACCCGAACGGTGCCATTCGTGGTGATGTCAAAAGACAGTAGTTGTTGTTCTATCTTAACAAAAAGGTCCGCCTGACATCAGGCGGACCTTTTTGTTAAGGACTTCTGGTACAACTCAGTTGATACCAACCCATCCAGCTTCGGTTGAAATGCCCGTAACCGCAGCCCAAGTGCCGACATTAGTTTTTGCCAGTCAGCGAGCCCACGGGTTTCAATACCCGCCGTTACCCGGAAAAACCGGATCATCGTCCAGAGCAACATTTCCTGCCACCAGACGCCGGTTCGAACAAAGTCAGTAACCAGCCAGTAGCCCCCCTCTGCCAGTACACTATCCAACTTGGGCAGCAGTTCGTTCCTGAGCGTAGTTTCGGTAAATAAATCCAGTAGAAATGGGGTGATCACGACGTCAAAACGCTCACCTGGGCGTAACGCCGTTTCATCCCCCAGCCGAAATTCGACCGTGCCCAGCAACGCGGTTTCGGCCATGCGCCGACTGGCTCGCGCCAACATCCGGGCCGACTTCTCCAGATAGACTACCCGATCGGGCTGACAGTTCTGCATTAATGGCTCCAGAATTCTCCCGGTACCGCCCCCCACTACCAATACTGATGCACCTTTTGAAATCGATAACCGGGCATTCGGACGTAAAAAAACAGCTTGGGCTCGCTCTAACCGCCGACCGAATATTAAAAAGGCCAGTGCATCATACAAAGGAGCAACCCCGTTAAAGTTTCCCCCGGCAGCACGTAAGGAATTCATCCGATCAACGTAAAAACAACAACGGGCGCAGTCCACTAAAAAGCGCTGCGCCCGTTGTTCCTATATAAAATAAAACAAGTCGGTCATTCTAGACTGGCTGGGTTAGGGCCGCGACCGTTTGCTGGCTGTTACCAGATACCGTTACAGATTGCCCGTGGACCAGCAATGTAATGGGCGTAGTCGATGCGTTGGTAACCGTTACGTCTTGTTGCGTAGTTGTCACCTGCAACAAAGCGCCCCGGAAGCGAACTTTGAACGACAGCCCCTGCCAATGCTCAGGGCAATACGGATTCAGTACCAATTGGTTATTCTCCACGCGTAGCCCGCCAAATCCTTTCACAACCGCCAGCCAGGTACCAGCCATGGACGTAATGTGACAGCCATCTTCGGTATCATTGTTGTAGTCATCCAGGTCGAGTCGGGCCGTCCGCAGGTACATTTCGTAGGCTTTCTCTTTCATACCCAGCTTCGACGCCTGGATGCTGTGCACGCAGGGCGATAGCGACGATTCATGCACCGTCATGGGTTCGTAGAAATCAAAATTGCGCCGGAGAGTATCTGTATCAAACTCATTTTCAAAGAAGTACAACCCCTGCAACACATCAGCCTGCTTGATAAAGCACGATCGCAGAATCCGGTCCCACGACCAGTTCTGGTTAATGGGCCGCTGCCCTTCGGGAATGTCCGTTACGGGCATCAGGTCCTTGTCCAGGAACCCCTCCTGCTGGAGAAAAACAGCTTTGTCTTCGTCGTAGGGCAGGTAAATTTTTTCAACAATCTGCTCGGCCAGTGTCAGCTCTTCCGGACGAATCTGAATCCGATCCACCAGTTCGACGTACCGGTCAGCGTTCATCGCTTTCACCTTATCGATGGCTTCGAGGGTATAGCGCAACGTCCAGGCAGCAATGTAGTTGGTATACCAGTTGTTGTTGACGTTATTCTCGTATTCGTTCGGTCCCGTAACGCCCAGCATAACGTATTGCTGCTTCTCCTTCGACCAGTTAACGCGCTGGCTCCAGAAGCGGCTGATGGCCAGCAGTACTTCCAGTCCATACTCGGCCAGGTATTGCTCATCGCCCGTATACCGGACGTAATCATAAATGGCATAAGCAATTGCCCCGTTCCGGTGGATTTCCTCGAAAGTAATTTCCCATTCGTTATGGCATTCCTCGCCGTTCATGGTTACCATCGGGTACAACGCGGCCCCGTTGGTGAAGCCAAGCTTCTGGGCGTTTTCGATGGCTTTTCCGAGTTGCTTATAGCGATAGACCAGCAGGTTCTTTGCTACTTTCTGATCGGCGGTGGCCAGGTAGAATGGCAGGCAGTACGCTTCGGTATCCCAGTAGGTCGAGCCGCCGTATTTCTCGCCGGTGAAACCTTTAGGACCAATGTTCAGCCGCTCGTCCTCACCAGTATACGTCTGGTTTAACTGGAAGATATTGAACCGGATGCCCTGTTGTGCTTCGACATCGCCGTCGATAGTGATATCGTTGGTTTTCCATTTATCCGCCCAGGCCTGCTTTTGCTCATACAGCATCTTTTCAAACCCCTTGCGCGTGATACGCTGGATGTACTTGTGTGCATCCTGGATAATGGTATCGGGATCGTAATTCAGCGACGATAAGTTAACCGCGTACTTGAAGATCGCAGTTTCCTGCCCCTGGTGGCAATCGAGGCTAATCCGGTTGGCTACGTACTTCTCGTACTTGATCGGTTGCGACTGATAATCGACGCGTTGCCCGTCCTGTTCGATGGCCACGCACATGCCTGTTGCGACGTGAAAACCGGTTTTACGGGTTCGCATCTCGATGTATGCTTCGCCGTAAGCCGTTTCTTTACGTACCTCATCCCAGAACGTTTCGTCGTAGTTAGCGTCCCGGTTACGGATGGCGCCGTCTAGGTAAGGCGTAATCGTGATTTTGGCATCGAAGTTCAGGGGCGTAATGGCATACCGAATGGCGCCCGACTCGTCGTCCACGATCGAACAGAACCGCTTGGCGTTGACCCGGAGTTCTTTGCCGCTTTTCAAAACGGCTACGAATGAACGTTCGAGGTACCCCTCTTCCATGTTCAATTCCCGCCGAAAATCGCGCACCTCACAGTGATTCAGGTCCAGCGATTCGTAGTCAATATCGATATCGATGCCGATCCAGTTGGCGGCATTCAGTACTTTAGCGAAGTATTCCGGGTAGCCGTTCTTCCACCAGCCGACGCGGGTTTTATCCGGATAATAGACGCCGGCAACGTAATTTCCCTGCAGGCTTTTTCCGGTGAATTTCTCTTCAAAATTACCCCGTTGCCCCATTCGGCCGTTCCCGAGCGACATCAGACTTTCGGTAATTTCGTTGTATTCCCGGTGAAAGTCAGTCTCGACAATTCGCCAGGGATCGTTTTCTAAATAATGCTTCATTGGATAAGTGGTAACTGTGTGCTACCTCTTTTTAAACGCCGTTTTAGACAATTAGTCACCTTGGTAACATGGGTGCTCTGGCGTTGTTTACGGAGTAACCACCCTTGTGCTAGGCAGTAAAGGTACTCATTTCACTCTTTACGCGAATCGCCTGATTGATGTGGCGTTCCGTGTGTGCGACCAGCATGAGCATGGCGTCTCCCAATCGTATAGTCAGCCAGTTACCAAACAGCGTACTCATCGACTCCTGATTCCAGTCGAGGTAAACCGCTTTATTGAGCAGATCACGCAGTAGCGTCTGTAGCTCCACAAACTGGTTCAGTACATCCGTCGGATCAAGTTCACTGGCCCGACGCGGACGTAAAATACCCGGAGCGGGTAGTTTAATTTTTGTCTGGGGATCGACCATGTATAACATGGCCTTTCCAACCCAACCGGCGACAAGTGCCTGATCAGATGGACTAGTTTGTATAACCCCAAGTCGATCAACTTTATGCTGCAGATTTCGAATGTAGAACCGCTCAGCCAGATTCAGATGCTGCAAACATTCCAGAATGCTCCAGCGATCCGGCGCGGGTTTGTACCGCAACTGTTCTTCCGGTAAGGAGCGAAACTCGCGTGTTATGGTATCCAGTACACGATCGATGCGCGTTTGCATTTGACGAGCGGTCTCCAGCTTATGCATGGTCAGACGATTGAGCCAGTGAAAACATCTCCAGATCGCGTCGGGAGTTTAAATCAATTGACCCAGCTTCGAACGGCACCTCAACGCAGTCCTTCCTGTGACGACCAATTACCCATTTAACGCCTTTGTCCCCTTCCAGTTGCAGCAATTCGGTAATGTAATCACGGCTGAAGATCGCCGGAACGCTCAGCTGCGTATCGTACCGGCAGGCGACAATTGGTTTGCCCTCATCTTTATAAATTTCCAGCATATGCAGCAGCAGGCCCAGCGATACCATTGGCTGGTCAATGTGCAGCACCAGTACGGCGTCCACCTCTTTGAGTGTCAAATACAGCGCGGCCAGGCCAGTTTTTAACGACGAAGCCTGTCCTGTTGGCCAACTTGGGTTATCGACTAACGTAACCGGAAGACCGGCCAGCTCGGCCAAAACGGGCTCCCGGTTCGCGCCCAGTACGACCACAACCGGTCCACGCTGCAAGGCAATAGCACTTTCGGTAATGCGTTGGATAAGCGACTGTCCTTTATAGGTAATCAGCTGTTTATTCAGTCCGCCCATGCGCGACGAATCGCCAGCCGCCAGTATGATTGTTCCTATTTTCAATATCTTTTGATCGTTAGCTACTAGTAAAACACGTTATAGTGCGGGTGGGTTCTGCCGCCCGGAAAACACCTCGGCAGGATAACCAACTTCGACCAGCGAGAGCCCTTCAGCCGGTGCCGCCCGCCCCGCCCGCTTCCGATTTCGAGCTAAAATAATATTCTCAAAGTCAGCAACACTTAGTCGCCCCTGCCCTACTGCCAGCAACGTTCCTACGATCGCCCGAACCATACCGCGCAGAAATCGATCGGCCTTGATGTGAAACATCAGGCTCCCATTTGATTGCTCTTCCCAGTACGCAAAATCGATCCGACAGTTAAACGTACGCACGTCGGTTTTGACCTTACTAAAACTTTCAAAATCCGTGTGGTTCAGCAGCAGACTGGCCGCTTCATTCATGAGTTTTACGTCCAGAGGATGCGTGAAAACGTACGCCAGGTCGGTGCGGAACGGGTCTTTCCGGCGAATGAGCGTGTATTGGTAGTAGCGATACGTAGCGGTGTAACGAGCATGGTCATCGGCCCGTACGTGAAAGCACTCATAAACGGCAATATCGTTCGAAACCAGCCCGTTCAGCGAGCGAATCAACGTTTCCGGCAAGGGTCGTTCGGTTTCAAAATGAGCAAATTGCTGTCCGGCATGAACGCCCGTGTCCGTCCGTCCACTGCCTACAATCGTAATTGGCTCCCGCAGCACCGTGGTCAGCGCCGTTTCCAGCACCTCCTGCACACTGATGCCGTTCGGCTGTCGCTGCCAGCCGTGGAAGGCCGTTCCCCGGTAAGCCAGTTCAAGAAAATAACGCATAATACAACAGGACGCCGATGGTATTTGTAAGTTCACGAACGACGAAACATCGTCATACTCCTGCTTGAATGGCTATGGATTTATACCGTAATAGTCAGAAGAGATCAAGCCCTTTTACAGTCCGTAACCCTTCAATTTTAAATCTGGGTTGTGAACTTTGTCCATCGAGTAAAGTATCCGATCAGACAATTCAAACGGGATATTACGTAGGTTGCAGGATTCTTTCAACCGTTTCAGATAATCAAGGTAAAGGTCAATTTGTTTCTTTACATTGGTAGAATAAGGCAACTCCTCACCGTAAACAAACCGGTACACGCGCTGATCGATAATTTGATAGATCGCGGGATTTTTAAACCTCAGCATCGTTGACGCCATCGGCAGTCTAATACCTTTCTGTTGCAACAAACAGCCTAGGATTTCCCTAGTTAGTTCAATGTTTATAGTGCTATCGCTTTTGTTTATCAGGTTGAATATACTAAGCGTACCATCATCCAGAGCAACGTAACGATTGACTTTCCACAGCACAATCTCATTGATGGTCTCCTGAGTAAAAACGTCGTCCAGATCGTCTAATTTGACGGTCAATTCCTTCTGGTAATTATAGCCTGGATTTAAAAGCTCCTCTTCAGTGGGCGTTAGTTGATCAATCGTTTTCATCTGATAGTATGGATCGTTCGAGTTGCGTTGAATAGGTTATCACTTCTGTTAGCCGACCGGGATACCACTGATCGTCCTTTACAATCGCTCTACTTCGAACCGTAATTCTTCGATGAGCTGACGCAGGCGGTCGGTACTCGGTGAAGGGGGCGGCAATTGCTGGCTAACAAAGGCTTTTATTTCCCATACCTCCAGCACATCCTTGAGCGCCACTTCCTGATTGGGCACGTCAGGACGATCAGCCGTTAGCAGCAGTGTTCCTTTCACTTTCACCTGGTTGTAGATCCGGCGGCAGCAGATTGGCCGTACGCCGTCGGCTCGCTGGAGCAGCAATACGTACATCTGCCCGTCGGCAATATCGAACCAGTTGCGCACGAATTGTCCAACCAGCAAGGCCCCTGGAAACGTAAAATCCTCCCCCGCTTCGAAAGCCCGGTAACTGCCTTCCGACAGCGTCGGTAGCTGCATCGTTGGCAACCGATGCAGAAAATCAGACTGCTGGCGCTGGTGTCCGTATTCAGTGGAGTAGGCAAGCATCACCACTGGAATCATGGGAGCAGCCGGATGACTCACCGAGCGTGGTTGCGCCATGGGCGTCTCGCCCTCGAACACATTATTGAAGGATAAAACTTCGGGTTGAACGCGCTCACTCGTTGGCCGTACGGGGGGCGTGATAACGGGGGGCGCGGGCGCGGGCCGTGACTCGCGCACGGGTTCCTGGGGCCGGTAGTATTTATTCAGTACTGACGACAGCGGTTGGGGCTCCGGGGTGGCCGACGCTTTTGGATCGGGCTGAGCAAAAATATCCGGAAAGTCCGGGTGCTGAAACGGATCGTCCGCTTCGGCGTCGATTAATCCATCTGACCGGATAGCGCTCGTTGACTGGATACGTTCGGGCGCTGACGCCTTCTGGCCCAGCGGAATACTAAGCGTGGGAGTCTCACGCAGTTTGCGCAGATCCTGCCGGGTTAGCAGTTCAACCGTGGTATTGAACGCTTTGGCAATGGCCTGCATATTTTGCTGGTTCGGATTCGCCCGCGCTTCTTCGTAGGCCCCTAACAGCGACCGTTTTATGTTTATTTTTCGGGAAAACTGTTCCTGCGTCAGACCATTCAGTTTACGCAGATAGCGGATATTATCGCTGACGAGTGACATCAGAGGTGGATTTACTAAAGTTTCAGCTAATATAGCCAATTCGGTTTCTAAATGCCAAAAGTGCCATTTCAGACTGTTTTATCCACATTTACGCACTCTTTCTTTTACGTCTGATGCCACAAAAAAACCGCATCAACACTAGGCTAACGCGGTTTATGCTAAAGTTTGCTAACGATTACTCATGATCCAGCAGGACGCCAACCTGTTGGCCCTGCCGACTCTTATACCCCTGTAGCGGTGAGTAATCCTGCGTTTTCTTTCCGTAATAGCCCGTACCATCGTAAGGGCGTAGCTGCGGATCGTTCTTGCAGGCATCGGTGCAGGTTCCACCGTGCTCATTACCACAGTCCTCACAGAGCGTTACGTGGTTGTTACAGGTCGGACTAGCGCAGTTAATCATCTTGCTCGTAGGCGTGCCACACCGATGACAGGTCGACAAAGTTTCGGGATTGACGTGGTTGACCGGAACTGTCACGCGGTTGTCAAACACGTAGCACTGGCCGTCAAAATCTTCCCCACCCGCTTCCATACCGTATTTGATGATCCCACCGTGGAGCTGGTAGACATTCTCAAATCCACGGGCCAGCAGATAAGCACTGGCCTTCTCGCATTTGATTCCGCCGGTGCAATACGTAATAATCTTCTTGTCTTTCAGGTGCTCGATTTCGTGGACGTGCTCCGGCAGTTCGCGCAGATTATCCATGTCAAACGTAATAGCGCCCTTGAATTTACCAACCGCGTGCTCGTAATTGGATCGCATGTCAACCAGCACGACATCCGGATCATTCTTCATATCTCGAAACGCGTCAGCATCCAGATGAATCCCCGTCTGGCGAAGTGGGTCAACCGGCAGATCCGAGTGAACAATCTCCTTTTTCACCCGCACATGCAGCTTCTGAAACGTATGTTCATCGGCTTCGTCCACTTTGAAATCGATACCGGCAAAGCGAGGATCGGCATGCAGGGCCGCCATGTAAGCCTCACAATCAGCTGTCAGTCCGGACACGGTCCCGTTCAGTCCTTCGGGAGCGACAATAACCCGACCCAACAGATTCAGGTTCAGGCATAGTAGGTGATGTTCCTCGCGGTATTGTTCCGAATTTTCAATTGGCGAGTAGACGTAGTAAAGAAGAACGCGGTACGGTTTCATAGCACAAAAATAAACCCATTTGCCCAAAGTTGGTTCCATAGAACAGTAGGCTGGCACGACAACATTCCGGCGCCTTTTGTGTTCCTTTCCTCCATTCTCCTCTTTGTATGCATATTGCGATTACGGGAAATATTGGCGCTGGTAAAACGACACTGGCAGAATTACTGGCTGCTCATTACGGCTGGGAAGTTCTTTATGAGGCTGTTGACGGCAACCCCTACCTGGCCGATTTCTACGACGATATGCCGCGCTGGGCGTTCCAACTACAGGTTTATTTCCTGAATAGTCGATTTGCTCAGATCCGTCGGATTAGTCAGGTACAAGCCACGAACCAGTTTAATCCAGATCAGCAGCAAACGATCATCCAGGACCGGACGATCTACGAAGACTCCGCTATTTTCGCCCGTAATCTGTACCAGAGCGGGCAGATGACCGAGCGCGATTATCAGACGTATCTGGGTTTGTTCACAAACATGCTCAGCCTGGTTCGGCCACCTGACCTGATGATTTACCTACGCGCTGATCTGCCTAAGCTGCGGGAGCAGATTCTTAAGCGAGGGCGCTCCTTTGAGCAATCGATCAGCGACGAATACCTGCTCCAGCTGAATCAACTTTACGAAGAATTTATCCGTTCCTATCAGGCAGGACCAGTCCTGATTCTCGATGTCAACACCCTGGACTACGCCGAACACCCGGCCGATTTTGCAACTGTCGTTCAGCACATAAACGAACTATTAGCCACGATCAATCCTAAAAACGCAAATGAGCCACGACGTTAGCGTCGTGGCTCATTTGTTTTACGTTACGTCCTCCTAATCTTACCTGGTTATCTTCTGCAAAACAACCGGCAGACAAGTCGGATCTGGACAGCAGTTGGCCGGTGTTAGCGCCACTTGCACGTCCGTAAAGCAACCCGTTGCGTTGTAGATTCGAACCGTGTATACCTGTGGCACTGACGGATCTGGAAGCCCGGTGAACGTAACGGTCCCGTTAACGACCGCAACCGTTCCAGTTGCTCCGAAGGCAGGACCACCGGTGTACGTAGAACCAGCGATGATTCCCGCACTCTGAGCGTTTTGTAGACCAGCCAATACGATCCGTGCATCGTTATTTGCGTTTCCGTTCGTACAGGTCGATGCTGTAGCCGTGATACTGCTTGGTACGTACGTTGGCGCTGGTGTTACGGTTACTGTCGTCGAGATTGTGCTCGCGCAACTGGTGCTGGAGCCAAACGTACAGGTAGCCGAGTAGGTAGCAGTTGCCAGCGGAGCAACGACCAGCGAACTGGTATTGTCACCCGTCGACCAGAGTAATGTACCACCTTCGCAACCAGCAATCGTCAGCGTTGTCGATTGTCCCTGGCACAAGGTTGGGGAAGCCGGTGTCACGGCTAGAACTGGTGTTGGGTTAACTGTCACCGTTGTTGATGCCACACCAGCGCAACCATTACCGTTCGTTACCGTCACCGAGTAAGCGGTGGTTGAAGCCGGCGATACGATGATGGCTGGACTGGTTGATCCCGTACTCCATAGGTAGCTCTGACCCGTGCCCGTGCCTGTATCTGAGGCCGTCAGGGTGGTCGAGGTGCCATTACAGATGGTCAGGTTGCCCGCAATCGTCGCCGTCACTGCTGGGTTCACCGTCACCGTCGCCGAGGTCACCCCCGAACAACCGTTCCCGTTAGTCACCGTCACCGAGTAGGTAGTTGTGGCTATTGGCGAGAACGTCCGAACAGCTCCCGTGAGACCGTCATTCCACAGGTAGCTCGTGCCACCACTAGCTGTCAGGGTGGTGCTCGTACCGTTACAAATCGTGAGGTTGCCCGCGATCGTCGCCGTCACCGCGGGGTTCACCGTCACCGTCGCCGAGGTCACCCCCGAACAACCATTACCGTTGGTCACCGTCACCGAGTAGGCCGTCGTCGAGGTCGGCGTGACCGAGATGGCCGCCGTAGTCTGACCGTTACTCCACAGGTAAGCCGTGCCGCCACTAGCCGTCAGGGTGGTGCTCGTACCGTTACAGATGGTCAGATTGCCCGCAATCGTCGCCGTCACCGCTGGATTCACCGTCACCGTTGCCGAGGTCACCCCCGAACAACCGTTCCCGTTGGTCACCGTCACTGAGTAAGCCGTCGTCGAGGTCGGCGTAACCGAGATGGCCGCCGTAGTCTGACCGTTACTCCACAGGTAAGCCGTGCCACCACTAGCCGTCAGGGTGGTGCTCGTACCGTTACAAATCGTGAGGTTGCCCGCAATCGTCGCCGTCACTGCTGGGTTCACCGTCACCGTCGCCGAGGTCACCCCCGAACAACCGTTCCCGTTAGTCACCGTCACCGAGTAGGTAGTTGTGGCTATTGGCGAGAACGTCCGAACAGCTCCCGTGAGACCGTCATTCCACAGGTAGCTCGTGCCACCACTAGCCGTCAGGGTGGTGCTCGTACCGTTACAAATCGTGAGGTTGCCCGCGATCGTCGCCGTCACCGCGGGGTTCACCGTCACCGTCGCTGAGGTCACCCCCGAACAACCGTTCCCGTTGGTCACCGTCACCGAGTAGGCCGTCGTCGAGGTCGGCGTGACCGAGATGGCCGCCGTGGTCTGACCGTTACTCCACAGGTAAGCCGTGCCACCACTGGCCGTCAGGGTGGTGCTTGTGCCATTACAGATGGTCAGGTTGCCCGCAATCGTCGCCGTCACCGCGGGGTTCACCGTCACCGTCGCTGAGGTCACCCCCGAACAACCGTTCCCGTTAGTCACCGTCACCGAGTAGGCCGTCGTCGAGGTCGGCGTGACCGAGATGGCCGCCGTGGTCTGACCGTTACTCCACAGGTAAGCCGTGCCACCACTAGCCGTCAGGGTGGTGCTCGTGCCATTACAGATGGTCAGGTTGCCCGCAATCGTCGCCGTCACCGCCGGGTTCACCGTCACCGTCGCTGAGGTCACCCCCGAACAACCGTTCCCGTTGGTCACCGTCACTGAGTAAGCCGTCGTCGAGGTCGGCGTAACCGAGATGGCCGCCGTAGTCTGACCGTTACTCCACAGGTAAGCCGTGCCACCACTAGCCGTCAGGGTGGTGCTCGTACCGTTACAAATCGTGAGGTTGCCCGCGATCGTCGCCGTCACCGCTGGATTCACCGTCACCGTTGCCGAAGTACTGGCAGGACAACTACTCGTACTAGCTGGTGTAAAAGTGACGGAGTAAGCTGTCGTGGAGGTTGGGCTCACGGTAATGCCAGCTGTCGTCGCTCCCGTATTCCAGAGGTATGTTCCTGTCCCAGTAGCCGAGGCTGTCAGCGTGGTCGACGTACCATTACAGATAGCTGGATTGGCGGGCGTAATGGCCAAGGAAGGGACTGTACCTTGATAAATGACAATTGGGCTACATCCGTTAACGGGGCAGCCTACACTCGATGTCGTAGTAAAACTATAGCTACCAGCCGCCGTAATAGTGAAGCTGTTTCCGGAGGCAACA
Organism: Spirosoma pomorum; assembly: GCF_054776615.1. Taxonomy (NCBI): domain Bacteria; kingdom Pseudomonadati; phylum Bacteroidota; class Cytophagia; order Cytophagales; family Cytophagaceae; genus Spirosoma; species Spirosoma pomorum. Next base: position 86,620 of record NZ_BAAHBP010000023.1, on the reverse strand, counting down.
AGCGTTGAGCCATTATACCACTGTACGTTTGAGTAGGAAGCAGGCAGACTTGCCACATAAGCTTCTCCCGCGCAAATCTTAACCGGCACCGTGAAGGTTGATCGGCTAACATTATTACTTAAGTTCGGATCTGTGTCAGTTGTTGATACATATGCTGTATTATACAGTACCCCTTCACCCGTTACTGTTACGTTCAGCGTAATGGTTGACGTTGCCCCTGCTGCCACTGTTCCTATATTCCACGCAAGAATATTCCCGGACGTAACCGTCGCGGCAGGAGACGACGATGTGTACGTTAATCCCGACTGGACGGTATCGCGTACGACAACACCTGCCGCCGAGCTTTCACCAATATTCGTTACGGTAATTGTATACGTAACGGCACTACCCGTTGTCGTCTGACTGGTATTGGCTACTTTGGTAATCCGGAGATCAGGTGGACCAGCGACGAAGCCCACGTCATAACCGCTAATGAAGCTGCCAGCGCTTCCCGTAGTGAATGGAATAACCGCAATGTTCCCTACAAGATCGGCATCACTATCGAGCGTGGGATTTCCTCCCTGGCGACTTAGCGTCAGATTTTGTCCAGCCGGAAAGTCAGTGGAGAGAATACGAATTTCGTACGGTGTATTCGGTTTGACACCGCCCGTCACCGTTGCGTCATCGAACGAGTATTGCCCTGCCGCATTCGACGTTGTCAGGGCACGTTGGATACCACTCTGGTACAACCGAACCGTTACGCCACCTAAATTAGAATCGCCGGCATCCTGAATACCGTTTCGATTAGCATCCTGAAAAATGCGACTTCCTATCGCAACAGTAGCGGCTTTGTTGGGGGAGTCTTCAGCGTACCCAGGCCCCCACCCAAGCAGATTCATGACCAGTAGCAGACACCATCGTCGGAAAAAGCGGTACCGCGATGGTAGGTCGGTAAAAACGTTCATAGGCTAACTGACTTATTACGGATTGATTGAATAAATAATGCACCTTACGGCTCTCAGTTTACAGGCAGTCAGCTCCTGAATTCGGGCGACGCGCTTACTGATCAACTGCATTTCTCCATTCGGCAAAACTCAATAATTATGCCGCCGTAATAAATAAAATCAACCTATAGATTAACTATACATATATTTTCGTATACTTATCTAAAATAATTGTAAAAATTAGTAACTCAAATGCAAAAGCAGGCAACAAGTAGCCATAAAGGCCACTGGGTGCCTGCTTTTGCACTGTCTATATTGACCTAAATTGTTTAAGCGGTTGGAGAAAAATTATTTCGTGTAGATTATTCGTGTGCATTGAACCAGTGCTATAAAGCAAAAGTGGCTCAAAATCCGCTTCACAAACTTTGTGCCAGGCAGGAAGAGAATAACTGGCTTTGATCGTCGTACGTACACGAATCTTGTCGCTTACATGACAGCCTTTTTTCTTGTTTATTCGGAGCAAGCTGGCTTACGAAAAAGGCTGGTCAACGGGACCAGCCTTTTAGGATACATATTAGAGAAACAAAGCGATTATTCGACTGGCTAACCCCACGGAGATAGCTGTTACGGTTAGCCAAGTAACAAGATTGGTTACATCAACCGACTGAGAGCGATTCACTGAATTCATATCTTACAAGTTTACGGAACTAATTTAATGAAAACACTTTACAATAAGTCTATGACGAGTAGCTTTTGAATAGTCACTGCTCAACATAAACTCACGCTATTATTTTTCGTCTTCTTTAAAATGAGCATAAATACTGCCAGATATAATACGTTTTGTATACTCCAGTTATTTTTTTCTTACACCATTTAGTAATCGGCAGATTGTTATTTATTTTCAGCTTTTAACGGTAAACTCAATTCTTCATTCCTATGATTCGCAGGCGTCAACCAAAGACACCTAACCGGATACTTATCCATTTTCTTTTGTCTCTGACGAGTTTTTCGCTATTAATATGCTCTTTAGCGAACGCACAGCCTGCCATTCGGGCGACTCCTAGTTTACCAGGGACATTCCAGTTTGGTGGCACGACCCGAACCTACGTAATTCATTTACCGGCTACGTATGGAAAACATAAACAACGGGTGCCGCTTGTGCTTGCTTTTCATGGTGGCGGTGGACGTAGCGGCCGTTTCGAAACGCTATCTCGTCTGAGTGAGAAGGCCGACAAAGAAGGGTTCATTGTTGTTTATCCAGACGGCATGTTATCCCAGGGTGCGTTGTCGATTCGGACCTGGAATGCAGGAAAATGCTGCAATCCCAAAGCATCGCTGGGTCGTCAGGCAGACGACGTTGGCTTTGTTAGCGCCCTGATTGACGACCTGGCCAAGACCTATCGAATTGATACCAAACGAGTGTATGCCACCGGACACTCTAATGGAGCGATGTTCTGTTATCGACTAGCCTGTGAGCTTTCCAGTAAAATTGCGGCAATTGCTCCTAACGCCGGTACTATTCAGTTGCAGCAACCTTGCCAGCCTGCGCGCGTGGTACCAGTCATACACTTTCATTCAAAACTAGATAAAAATGTACCTTACCAGGGCGGATTTGGCACACGAGGAATCAGCAACCAATGGAATCCTTCGGTAGATAGTACATTATCTGTTTTTGCGAATCTGACTCCTGGTAAATCCAACCGACAAACTGTTGAAACAACGCCGGTCTACACACACTATCGTTGGGCGAAGAGTGATCAAGAGACCTCTTCTACTGAGTGCTATCTGACCGAAGACGGTGGACATTCCTGGCCCGGTGGTAATCAGGGAGCAGTTTTATCCAGCGATCCGCCGAGTGTTCTGTCCGCGAATGATCTGATGTGGGCCTTTTTCAAACGCTACTCAACACCATAAAAAAAAGCCTGCCGGATCGGCGGGCTTTTTTCTTAGATAAGTATCATATTAGTTTACCGCGACGAAAGTTCAACGGGCTTCATGGTAGGTGTCAGCAGGTGCATCACCAGCCAGGCCAGCAAATAAGCAGAACCGCAGATCAGAAAGATAATCCCATAGCCATCCTGCACGTTACCCGCTCGTTTGTAGGTGTCCAGTATGCGACCGACGATCTCAGGGAAGATAATCCCGCCCACTGAACCGGCCATACTACCAATTCCCACCACCGAGCTCACGGCCCGTTTGGGAAACATGTCCGAAGCCGTCGTAAAAATGTTGGCACTCCAGGCCTGGTGCGCAGCTCCGGCCAGGCCAATCAAGGCAACGGCGGTCCAGATGCCAGGACCAAATCGTACAGCGATGACCGGCACTACCAGTAGCGCAAACATCAGCATAGCCGTTTTCCGGGCCTTCCATACGCTCCACCCCCGGGCAATTAGCCAGGACGACAGGTACCCTCCCCCGATACTCCCTATACTGACGAGGGTGTACAATACCGCCAGATACAGGTTTGGTTTTTTGGTATCCAGATGGAATGTTGTCGCAAAATAATCCTGGAGCCAGAACAGGAAAAACCACCAGACCGGATCTGTCAGCATTTTTCCAAAGATAAACGCCCACGTCTGACGCTTACTCAGCAATTCACTCCAGGATACCGGCGATCCATGATCAGCGACCTCGTCGGGTGTCGTTGCGTTATCGCTATGAATATAGGCCCGTTCTTCGCTCGACAGTTTGGGCTGATTCGCCGGCAGTTCGTAACCAAAGTACCAGAAGCCTAGCCAGATGAAGCCCAGCGCTCCCGTAACGATAAATGCCATTTCCCAGCCGTAGGCTCCCAACAACCAGGGCACCAGAATCGGGGCGATTACGGCACCAATGTTTGCTCCAGAGTTAAAAATACCCGTTGCCAAAGCCCGTTCCCGTTTGGGAAACCACTCCGCTACGGTCTTGATAGCCGCCGGAAAATTCCCAGCCTCTCCCAGCCCCAGCCCGATCCGGGCAACAATAAACCCGAACGTACCCGTAGCCAGGGCGTGTGCCATAGCAGCCAGACTCCAGAAAATAATTGCAATGGTATAGCCTAGCTTGGTACCGATATAATCAATGAACCGGCCGAAGAGCAGCAGACCGACTGCATAAGCCGCCGAAAATACCTGCACGATCCGGCTATAATCCAGCTCCGACCAGTTGAATTCTTTTTCCAGCGTTGGTTTTAGCAAACCAACAACCTGACGATCAAGGTAGTTGATTGTTGTAGCGAAGAATAGTAGGGCTACAATTGTCCAACGGTAATTTCCGACGGCTTTACTCATGCAGTTTAAACGGTAAGAGAGGTGGTGTGTTGAACCAACGCTGCGATTCGGTCACGCAGCGCTGTGGGATCGGCACTCGGGCCGGAGAATAGTTGCGAGCCAATACCAACCGCCGTTACGCCCGCCTTGAACCAGGTCGTCAGGCTCTCCGCGTTCGGCTCAACGCCCCCCGTTACCATAAGTTTCAGGTGTGGCATGGGGCCCAGAATGGCTTTGATGAAACCAGGACCGACTACGTTGCCAGGAAATACTTTTACAACATCGGCGCCCAGTTGAGTAGCCTGGTATATTTCGTTTAGCGTCGAACCCGCCGGAATCCAGGGTACCCCCCGTGTCCGACAAAGCTTTCCGATTAATTCAGTTGTTACGGGCTGCACCACAAAATCGGCCCCAGCATCCATGAAGCGCTCGGCATCTTCAGGCGTCAGAATCGTCCCAATACCCAGTGCCATTCCGGGACAGTTAGTCCGAACGTACTCGATTAATCCCGAAAATACGTCGAACGCCTTGTCGCCCCGGTTTGTGAACTCAAACAGACGCAGCCCCCCGTCGTAGCAGGCCTGCACAATGGTTTGCGCCTGTTGACTATCGGCATTATAGTATACAGGAACGATTGGGTGTTCTCGGAGAAGAGTGAGGAGCTGCTCGGACGAAAAAGAAGGCATGATGAACTAAAATTTCAGATGATTAGTGGGCAAAGCGTATGGGATTCCTGCCTGGATTCATCACAAACGAGCGAGGATGTATCCGGTAACGGCTAACCTGGCCGTTGGCGTAATAATACAAGGGGTATACTTATCTACTCACGAAAAGCGCACAATTTCCCAAGCTAACTGGTAATCAAATAATCTACCAGTTAGCTGTGTTAAAGGGTGTGGGCTACTTTTTACCACTTCGTTTGATGGGTCGACCGTACTTCTGCATCTTCTCGGCCGCGTGGTTTCGACGAATGTTGACTTTCTTATTCTTGTCAATTTTATCGTGGAAGGCTCCCCCACCCGACTCGGGTTTTGGCCCGGTCAGGTCAATACTCTTCATTCGAATCTGGGGTTTCTCCTCGTCCAGCAATTCATCGGAGATAACTAATTTTTCGGGCAGGGCCTGCACGGGGATCGTGTAGTTCATCAATTCCTCGATGGAGGCAAGGTATTCCTGCTCATTGTCGGCAACGAACGTAATAGCAATCCCCTTCTGATCGGCACGGCCGGTACGACCAATCCGGTGAATGTAATTTTCGGGAGTGTCGGGCGTGTCAAAGTTGATGACGTGCGATACACCTGATACGTCCAGACCACGAGCAATTACGTCAGTCGCAATCAGGACGCGGTACGTACCAGCTTTGAACTGATTGACGCTGTTGAACCGGTAGTTCTGTGCTTTGTTGGCATGGATAATACCCACACGGTCCGGACACTCATCGGCCAGTTCGTCAAACAGTAAGTCTGCCTGCTGGCGAGTCGCAGCAAATAGCAGGACTTTTGTCATGCTTGTGTCCCGGCCCAGCAGCAAGTTCAGCAGGTTTAATTTGGTATTGATATTGGGGACCCGGTACATCAGCTGGCTGATATTTTCTAATGGCGTACCCACTGGTGCCGCTTCAACGTAAACCGGGCTATTAAAATACGTATCGAGCAGGGCTTCGACCTCTGCAGTGAGTGTTGCCGAAAAAAGCAGGTTCTGGCGACGAGGGGGCAATAAGTCCAGAATTATCTTTAGCTGTGGCCGGAACCCCAGATCAAGCATTTCATCCACCTCATCAATGACCAGTTTCTTGATGCTTTTTGCTTTATACACGCCACTGGACAAGATGTCGACCATCCGGCCGGGCGTAGCTACCAGAATATCAGCTCCTTGTTGTACTTCGGCCAGTTGCGGTTTCAGGTTGACGCCCCCGTACACCCCAACCGTCGTCAGGCTCATATAGGCTGTAAGCTGCTTCGCCATTTCGACTACCTGGACAACCAGTTCCCGGGTCGGCACCAGAATCAGCATCTGCGTCAGGCGCTCTTTCGAATACTGCAACTGGCGCAAACAGGGTAACAAATAGGCCAAAGTTTTCCCCGTACCGGTCTGCGCAATTCCGCATACATCCTGACCCGACATCGCGACCGAAAAAACCTTTTCCTGAATCGTCGTTGGGGTCGTATAATTCAGGTCTTCCAGAGCGCGAAGTAGTGGTTTGCTCAGATTCAGATCGTCAAAAGTCATGGTCGTATTGTCTAAAAGCCTACAAAGGTACAGCGAATTGGTCAGCGTTACTGATTCTTCAGTACGCCTTTCTGGTTCCTGCTGGCTACCTACACGACGATAACATATATTTTATCAATATTTGTCAACTGCCCGCCTTGGGGAATCCCAAAAAAGCCGTTGAGCCCAAGAATGTCCAAGTTAATCGTTACCAGAAACCGTTTTGTGTATGGTGCGCTCATGCTCAGCGCAATGCTGCTCGGCCTGGCTTCCCGGCGTTTTCTGGGTGACTGGCTTTTCGTAAAATTATACGTAGGGGATGTATTTTGGCTTCGCCCTTCTTTTCCGTCGATGGTCAATCCGGGCCGTTGCAGCAGTCGCTTTTAGCTTCTCGGTGTGTATTGAACTCGGCCAATTATACCATGCTCCCTGGATCGACAGTCTGCGGGCGACGCGGTTGGGGGGACTGGTCCTCGGATTCAGTTTCGTCTGGAGCGATCTGCTGTGTTACGCCGTGGGTGTGAGCTTAGGGGCTCTAATTGAAACCTATTGTATTCCGGCGCGGTATAAACAGAACTGATAGCGATCCTATACTTCTGTAAGGTAAGTCACACACGAGCGTTTAGTGAGCCAGAGTCATTTGTATTTCGTGTGATGCTTGATGTACAGTTTGTTATTGTACTCAATACCACCGGTTGACGGGCTTAGTCACGGCAAGCCTGCGGAGAAGGCCAATAAATACGCCAGAGGCAATCACAATACCATAATGACAAAGCCTGCCTGATCACGGCGTGATCAGGCAGGCTTTGTCTATGCTGTAAGCAGTCCGTCGGTTAGAATTTGTATGACAGGGTCGCTACAACCTGACGAGGTGCAATGGGCATGATGCTGTACCGGTCGTGAATCAGGTAGTTTAGCTCATTGGTGATGTTCGACAACTTTACCAGCAGCGATACTTTTTGATACGTATACCCGGCGGTCAGGTCAATCGTTGTGAAACCAGTCAGCGGGATCAGGCGATTATACGCGGGCGTCTGCCCTACGGTGTTGTTCAATCCACCGTTACGGGCACCCGTGTAGAAAGCCGACGCACCCAGTTTCAGGCCACGCAACTGTGGCAAATCGAAGGTGTAAAATAGCGTAGCATTGGCCGTGTGAGCAGGGTTATTGATTAGGCGCTCCCCCAGAACGGGGGCGCCAACACCGGGTACCGTCGACGCTTTGGTGTACCGCATGTAGTTATAGCCGTAGCCCGTAATGAAATACACGTTCTTGGAAAGGTTACCTGCCAGGTCAATTTCCAATCCATCGCTGGTAGTTTCGCCGGTAAACTCTTTTACGTTCGTATCCGTGTTGGGTGTACCGTCGGCTCTGGTCAGTGCCGTCTGAGCAAAATCGCTGTTGCGAATGCGGTAAACGCCCACGTTTGCCGTCAGGCGACCATCGAACAGTTCGTTTTTGACACCAACTTCGTACTGATCGATAATCGACGGACGTAATTGCTGGCCAAAAATATCAACACCGCTGTTCGTCGAGAAATTATTGGAGTAACTCGCAAATACCGAAGTCGTCCGGATCGGCTGGTAGATCAGGGCTACTTTGGGCGAGAATGCCCGGTCGTAACGAGTCGCTGCTGTTCCGCGCGTTTCAGCATCCGTGAGCAGATTCAACATCTGCGTCTGTAACGTCTTTTGGTACGACCAGCGAATACCGGCCAGCACTTTGATTTTATCCGTCAGACTAATCAGGTCCTGTACGTACACCCCCGAACGGTAAAGCGGAGAAGTCGTCCGGCTGGTAGCCCGTGAGTCCGGAATGTACGTCTGCTGCTGGTATTTGGCTGGGTCGAGGATGTTAATTCGGTCATAGGTCGTTACGCCAACGCCATTATTAGTAATCGTGAACGAGTTAGTGACGCTACTGACACCGACCAGATCAGTACCAACCAAAAGCTGGTGGGCAATCGGTCCTGTAGTAAAGCGCCCGTTCAGGTTTAGTTGCCCGGTATAATCGTTTTCCGAGGTCAGCGTCCGGCTCAATGTCCGGCTCCAGTCGCCATTAACCGCAATATTGTTGTTAGGAACCCCGGCGCTGAAGGCCGTTACGTTCGTTTTCTGCGCCGAGGCAATAAACGTCAGCTTCCAGTTATCCGTGAATGCATGATCCACGTTCAGGGTAGCCGTTTTCTGATCGAGGTTGTTGTAAGCCCAGACGGTATTGATAAAACGCGAGCGGGGTATGGTCGTGGGAATCTCAGCATCCCGGTTGGCGTTCAGCGAGCCGATACCGTTGTCGGGCGTCAGATTCGATTTCAGATAGTCGGCCTGTAACAGCACGGTCGTTTTATCCCCAATTTTATAGAGCAGCGACGGGTTCACGTACACCCGCTCCGTTTTGACCACGTCGCGGTAGCTTTTCGCGTTTTCGTACGTACCGACCACCCGGAACGCCAGGTTTTTGGCGATGGGTCCATAGATATCAATGATTGGTTTGTACAGGCTGTAGCTGCCCGCGCGCATCGACACTTCGCCCCCCCAGTTAAACTTCGGCTTTTTGGTGACCAGATTGATGATCAGGCCACCCGATACCGTACCATACAGCAGAGCCGCGCTTCCTTTCAGCACCTCAACTGATTCCAGCGTACTGGCGTCCGGGAAACCAGCTGAGTTAGAAATTACACCGTTCTTAAAAATGCTGCCGCTGCTGCCAGCGCCGGCAATACCAATGCTATACCCACGGGCGGTGAAGGTTTCAGCAACGCCACCCCGCTGTTGCGTGAGCGAAACCCCACTCACGTTACGTAGCGCATCACCCAGGCGGTTGATTTGCTGATCTTCAATAACCACGTTGCTCACAACACCGGTCATCTGCGGCAGATCCAATGGCGCAATACCCGCCTTGCCAAGGGTCACCACGCTGTTGGTCCCCGTTACTTCAACCTCATTGAGCTGCGACGAACTTTCGGCCAGCGTAATATCCTGTTTGGCGGCCTGCCCGGCCCGAACCGTTACTAACTTCTCCTGGGGTTCCAACCCTACAAAGCTGATCTTCAGGGTGTAGGTCCCTTCAGCAATACCTTTGATCTGGAACGAACCATCCTCGGCCGTTACCGCGCCTTTGCGAACTTCTTTCAAGCCAACATTCACAAAGGATGCCGGACGACCATCACGCGTAGTTACGGTTCCACTAATTGAACCGAGTGTCTGCGCGACAAGCTGATTACTCAGCAGGATAAGCAGTAGTGAGCAAAAAATACCTGTACGGAAACGTATATTCATTTATTTAGACTGATTACATTTTACGCAAAAGTATAACAGCCTAAACAGGTTCGGTTGGTTTAGCGAGCCAATCTGGCCTTTTTAATCCTAGTTTAATATCTACCCGACTCTAGACTACCAGCCCTGCCAACAAAAAGCTCCTGTCTGGCTATGCCAGACAGGAGCTTTTTGTTCGGAGAGAAAGCGCGATTTCACTCCCTCTATCGTGATCCAACCCCAATCAGTTTAAGTCGAGTTGTTGGTAAATACGCCGGACTTTATCCCGGCTCCGCTTCAACCGCATCTTGATGGCCCCGCTTCCTACAGCGTATTTTCCGGCCAGCTCATCAATGCTCAAGTCGTCTTCGTACTTCAATTTCAGCAATGCCACTTCTTCAGCGGAAAGAGCGGCCAGGGCCCGGCTTAATTGCTGGTAGACCACCTCTATCATATCGTCATTACTACTGTCGGGCACAGCCGCGCCCTGTTCGTCCAGACTAATGGCGTTGACCCGTTGTATCCGTTCCAGTTGGCTAATGCAGTAATTATAGGAAATAGCGTAGAGCCAGGTCGAAAAACTCGATCGCCCCTGAAAGGCGTTCAGTTTGGAAAACGCTCTTATGAAGATGTCGTGGGTAAAATCCTCAGCTGTTTCAACGTGGCGCGTCAACGATAGGCAGCGTCGGTATACTTTGTTCACGTAACGGCTGTAGAGCGTATTGAAACAGTCGTCGGGATTAGTTTCGAGATACAAACGGATTACTTCCTCATCAGTGATGGATGACGCGTGCATAGATTCGTTCGGTTGAAAATGGGTTAGTAGCGTAATGTCAGCCACGTAGAAACGACGTTTCAACGTAGCCCTTCAACACAGCTTATAACATCCTAAAAGACTTACGTTTCCTCAAAAATCACCCTATCAGGTGGACTGCTGAGTAGCTGATTGATAAATATAAGTATTTACCGCCCTTTCGGTGACTAAATGAGGTGAGTGGCAGGATTCTGTATGTGAAACCCCGAAATTTGGCTGAGAACAGTTTATCGACCGCGAAACTGTTGCAGAAAAGAGTCTTTGTAACTACGCCCCAGCGGTAGGGCACAACCACCGGCTACAATTTCGGTATCACTGAAGGATGACACCTGCTGAACGTTGACGGCATACGACCGATGGATACGAATTAGCTGAGGTAGTCGGATCAAATCCAGTACCCCGCCCAGTGATAAACGCAGTACGTATTTCCGGTTGATTGTTACCAGCGTAGTGTACACATTCTCGGCCTCCAGATACAGCAGTTCGTCCAGGCTTATTTTAACAAACTGGTAATTCTGTTTAATGAACACGGAATTACCCATCCGCAGGATCGATTCGTGCCCCAGGCTTTCCCGATCAATAATTGGCTGACTGATTTCAGCGGATGCGGGTTGACGCTGCAAGAAGTTATGAATGGCTAGTTCGATGGCCGTGCGCAAACTGTTGAGTTGATAGGGCTTGTTCAGATAGGCCGCCGGATGAGTTTGTTTTGCCCGATTCAGGGTTTCCCGATCGGTCAGGGCCGTCAGGTAGACAACCGCGACTGGGCGTTCGCTGGTTAACTGCCGAACCGTTTCGATACCATCCCAATCCCCTTTGATGGTAATATCACACAAGACAAGATCAACCCGTTGCTGCTGAAATATTTCCAGCGCTCGACGCCCGCTGGCGGCTCTCCCTACTACGAGATATCCCTCCTGTTCTAACGAGTCCGACAATTCCATCGCTAGGATGGCCTCATCTTCCACAATTAGAATCTGCATCCGTTCATCAGCGGTCATACGAACCCCGAAAATAGCCTTGTTTATTATTCGAACGGCTAATGTAGCATACTCTTGTAGGATACTCTAGTTTTATCGATGGTAGCTCTTAATAATTTTCAACTAAACCGAGTTTGCGGAATATACAGCCGGAACAGGGCGCCATTCTTTTTGTAGAGTTCCAGTTTTCCTTCCAGTTGCTCCGTCAGAGACGTAACGAGCCGTTTACCGAATGAGGTCCGGTTGCTTCGTTGCTGCCAGTCGACGACTTCGATACCGGGTCCGTTATCCTGCACCTCCAGCGTAATCGTTGGTTCCGCTGATCGACCTGCCTTGTGGAGACTAATGCGAAGAAAAGGCTTCTGCACCGTATTATAGGCGTACTTGAATGCGTTCGTTACGAGTTCATTCACGATCAACCCCAGGGGAATGGCCACGTCGACATCAAGTTCTTTCTGCGTAATATCCAGGTGCAGGTCGAACTCGTGAGGCTGGTACCCATAGGCGCGCATCAAACTCACCGCCAGATCGGTCAGGTACTCCTTCATGTTAATCACGGTAAGCCGGTCGGTCTGATAAAGCCGTTGGTGGATAAGCGACATGGCTTCGACGCGCTGCTGACCAATACGCACAGCGTGCGCCATGTTTTCATCCTCCAACCCATTAGCCTGTAACGTCAGTAGCCCCGACACGATAGCCAGGTTGTTTTTTACGCGGTGATGCAATTCTTTCATCAGAGTCCGTAGCTGATCGGCCTGCTCAGCCAGCAACGTACTCTTTGTACTGATGACTTTGTTTTGAATGGATAACCGGCGGTTGGCTAGCCGAAGAGCGCGATACTGGTAAACCAGCAGGCAGAGTAATACGACCAGCACGCCCAGCCCCCCCGACATGTAGTTAACCTGACGCGTCTGCAAATGAGTTAGTTCGTCCAGCTCCGAAATCCGCTGCAATCGTTTCTGATTCTCGTATTTGGCTTCGACCTCGGCCACCGCACGCGTTTTTTCGACATCAGCGGCTGTTTGCAGATCAGCCAGATGCGTGCGCTCTTCAGCCTGAATGGCCGCTATTTCCAATGTCTTTTCGGCTTCGATTTGCGCAATTTCCCGGGCTTTATCCAGCTGCATTTTGGCTTCTATGGCCGCTATTTCGGTGGCTTTCCGGGTATCGTACTGCGCCTGTATTCGCGTGATAACCTGCGCCTTCTGGATATTCATGAGCGAATCTTCCAGTTTCTTTCCTTTCAATAAGTACAGATAGGCTTTCTCGTACTGCTTGGCCTCAGCGTACGAAGCCGATAACCCCCGATAAACGGACTGGGACAAAGCTGTACTCTTGCTCTGCTCGACCAGTTGACGAGCTTCCTCGCCATAGTCCAGCGCTTTGTCCAATTGGTTCAGCCCCCGGTAGGACGTAGCCAAATTACGGTAGTTGTGAGCCAGGCTGGATATACGGTTCAGGCGGAGGTTAATAGCCAACGCTTTGTCGAGGTAACCAATCGCGGTTTCGTATTCCCCCCGCACGTTGTAATTTTTTCCCAGGTCGTTGTAGATAACCCGGTACGAATCGTCGTCGGCCTTGGTTTCGTCGTTGATCGCTAACGCTTTCAGGAAACAATCCCGGCCAGAGTCGTATTCGTGCATGTCCTCGTACGTAATGCCGAGGTTGATGTAGTTGTCGACAAGCTGGTCAGGCAGCTTCAACCGCTGATTGATCGCAATTGCTTTAGTCAGGTACGCAATTCCTTGTTTCAGCAACGCATCAACCCGCTGATTATCCTGGCCCATCGTTTTGTACAGCAGCCCCAAACTACTGTACGTTCTGGCCACGTATTTTATCCTGTTAGCCTTGGCAAAATTATCAGCCGCAGTATGCAGGTGTTGCATGGCATCATCAAACCGCCCCTGCTGGGTATACATGATCCCCTTCAGTCGATTGTAATGGCCCAGGCCCAACCAGTAATTTGATCGGCGGCAGTAGCGCGGCATCTGATCAACATACACATGCGCCGAATCATAATTTGTCTGCTTATAAAACGCATTGGCAATGTCGTAGTAGGTATTCGCCCGCGTCGTGTCCGGTAGTTTCTGGGTCAGGTTTCGCTGCAAACTATCAATTAACCGCCGTTGCGACCAGGCAGGTGTGTCGACAATAAGAGCAATCAGCAATACAGTAACGTACCAGTACTGATGTTTCATAAAGGGAGGCAATAAGATCTACGGCTGGTTGTATTCACGCCTGTTCGGGTGCGTGCTGGAGAACGAAAGTATAAGCTTACTGGCACAATTCGCTTATTTTCCGGAAATAATCTATCAGAATTTTCGTCGCGATAAGACAGGTGACTTACTTGACCGCAACAGCAGGCTATCAAACACTTAGCAACTGGTTCGGCCTGACAACTCGCTGGGTAGGCTGTTGTAGTATTGTTTGTAGGCGGCCGTAAAGTGAGCGTGATTTTTGTACCCAACACAGTGAGCTATTTCGCCAATGGATTGGTTGCCTTCCAGCAGCCAGTGTCGCGCCTGTTCCATCCGTAGTTTAACGACGTAACTGTATATTGGGCAACCCACCAACCACTTAAAACCTTTCTTGAGTTTGAATTCATTTAGCCCAACTAGCCGGGCTAGCTCACTGATCGTTGGTGGATCGGCAAATCGACTTTCCAGAATAATTCGGGCTTCCTGGACTTTCTGCTGATCAGGCAGCATGAGCTTACCATCCTTGAGCAACAGTTGCTGATACTGTTCGAGCTGAAGCATGAGCAACTCGACTAGTTTAGCCTGGATGTATAGCCGCTTTAGTTCGCTTTCCCGCTGGCACTGCCGAATGGCGTCGATCAATCGATTCATGGCCGGGGTGATGGGCAGATTCTGATCGGCGATGTAGGCAAACTGGTTTTCTTTTATGCGCTGGGCAAAGCCTGCATGTAGTGTGCTGGTAGGAGGAATCAACTGGAAGTACAACTCACGAGCTACATACACGGTAAAACAGTCAACGATTCCGGCTTGAGCAGTTAATCCAATCGTGGCTTTTGCCAAAGCATGATAACCAATGGTATGCTGCCCTTCGGTTAATGAACGGGTTACTCCTTCTTCCCCCCACTCCTGCCAGGCTTCACCACGCAAAAGAAAATGCAACTGTATCAGATCTTCTTCGCCGGAGTAGACCAACTGAATGGGTCGATGAAGTTGCCCCTGTAAATCGCTGAGCAGAAAGCCCCCCGCCCGCGTCTGCCTGCTGATGAAATAACTCTTATCAGGAAAGTCCAGCCGGGCTTCATCGGTCACATCGTTATCCGTTGTTGGCTGCTGATGTAGCCAGTTTCCCGTTTCGCTGAACTTTATCCTAATATTCATACCCGCTTTGTTCGCTATCTGGCGACTACCTCTCCTTTGTGCAGTGTCATCACAGCACCAAAGATCTTATTTTAAAATTAGTCTAAATAATGAGTAGCTGTATTTTTCGTAACTTATCGTTCGATTCACTTTAAGCTGTTCGTTCATCCAGCCAGAAAAACGAAAAGCCCACCGGTTACACCGGTGGGCTTTTCGTAAAGATTATTGCCTCTACATCTTTGTCAGGTTGCTGGCGGCTTTCTCGTCTACCATCCAGATTAGGTCGCCGTCGGTAGGTTTGATGACCTGCGACGGATACGTATCGGGTTGGTAAGCACCTTCCAGCACTTCGTGTAGCGGCTCTGCTTTCTTAGGTCCAGCGACCAGGAATGCGACACAGGACGCCCGGTTCACGATGGGAGCCGTCAGCGTCAGGCGGTACATGTCCTGTTTTTCCAGAAAATACGCTTTCGTCCACGCGTTCGCTTCGTGCACGACGTCCGTTCCGGGAAATAGCGACAGCGTATGCCCGTCGTCGCCCATGCCCAGTAGTACCAGATCGAAAGTAGGACCGCTTTCTCCAAAGTACTCATGCAAAACCCGGTCGTAGTCGACGGCAGCAGCCTCTGGCTCCAAATCCGTTTTCCAGACGTGAATCTGTTCTTCGGGGGTGTAAATGTGACCCAGCAACGTATCATAGGCCATGCCCGCGTTGCTTTGCTCATCATCAATGGGAACGTAACGTTCATCACCCCAGAAAAAATGCAGTTGTAACCAGGGGATCTGCTCGAGGTAGGGCGAATGAGCCAGCAGTTCATGCAGCGCTTTGGGCGTACTACCACCCGACAGTGCAATCGTAAACCGATCCTGAGTCTTCAGTACATCCTTAATCCGTTTGGCGATGAAATCAGCCGCGGCTTTAGCCAGATCGGTTGGGTTCTTTTTAATAATTAGTTGCATCGCGTTGGGTCGTTGGCCGACCTGTAACAGCTTTAAACAAAATCTTCGCGCATGGGCGAGAAGATATCGATCAGTATCCCGGCTTCCTGGCACTGGGCTCCGTGCCAAATATTGGACGGTACGTAAAACGAATCCCCTGTATGCAGAATCCGGGTTTCGTCGGCGATAGTAATAGCAAACGTACCGCTTTCGACGTAGCTCATCTGGGTGTGTACGTGCTGATGTATAGCCCCAACCCCACCCGTCTCGAACGCTACTTTCACCAGCATCAGATTGGCATCGTAAACCAGTATTTTACGCCTTACCCCCTCGCCCATGTCTTCCCAGGGAATGTTCTGTTCGGCAATAAAGTTGGGCGTCGACCAGGGAGCCGATGAATTGGTGGTCATGGTGTTATTCCGTCATCCAGTGAAACCCGTCATTCTCGATCAGGTCCATAGCCGCCTGTGGCCCCCACGAACCGGGTGTATAATTCGGAAAATCGGCTGGCTTTTCGCTGCCCCATGCCTCCAGAATAGGCGTTACAACTTCCCAGGCTGCCTCTACCTGATCGGCACGCATGAACAGGGTAGCATCGCCCAGCATCACATCCAGCAGCAGCGTTTCGTACGCTTCGGGCTCCTGGCCTTCGTAGGCTGTTTTATAACTGAACACCATTTCAACGGGATCCAGGATCATCGACTGGCCAGGGCGTTTAGCCTGAAAACGCAGGCGGATGTCCATGTCCGGCTGAATACCGATAATCAGGCGGTTCGACTGCCAGTGTTGTCCAGCTTCTTCCGGGAAGGCGTAATCCGGCGCTTTTTTGAATTGAATGGTAATGGTCGTCGTTTTTTCGGGGAGGGTTTTGCCGGTCCGCAGATAAAACGGTACGTTTTCCCAACGCCAGTTATCAACGTATAGCTTGACCGCAGCGAAGGTTTCGGTAGCCGATTCGGGGTCAACACCTTTCTCTTCGCGGTAACCCGGAATTTCTTTGTCCCCATGTTTGCCGGGACCATACTGGCCACGTACCGCTACGTTGTTGACCTGATCGGGCGCAATCCGGCGGATCGCGTGCAGCACGTCGGCCGTTTTGTTACGTACTTCGTTGGCTTCAAAGGTTGTCGGCACTTCGGTAGCCACCATGCAGAGCACCTGTAGCAGGTGGTTCTGGATCATGTCACGTAACGCGCCTGATTCTTCGTAGTAACCGCCCCGGCCTTCCAGTCCGACGGTTTCGGCGGCCGTGATCTGAATATGCTCAACGTATTGCCGGTTCCAGATCGGCTCGAACAGCGAGTTGGCGAAACGAAGTGCCAGAATATTCTGTACCGTCTGTTTCCCGAGATAATGGTCAATGCGGTAAATCTGCTCTTCGGCGAAAAGATTTCGCAGCAGGGTATTCAGCTCTTTGGCTGTTTTCAGGTCGTGACCAAACGGTTTTTCGACCACCACCCGAACGTGCGACGTATCGCCACACCATTCCAGCTTACCCAGACTCGTAGCAATTTCAGGTACGAGCTGAGGGGCAACGGCTAGATAGAATATAACGTTCGGCATACCGCCCCACTCCTGTTCTTTCGCTTTCACGAAATCAGTCAGCATTGGGTATGACCCCGCATCGCCAGCGTCCATTTTCATGTACGTAATGGCGGGCGAGAATTTTTTCCAGGCATCGTCGGGTCCATTTTTCCGGCGGGAAAACGACTGTACACCTTCTAACAGCCGCTCCCGGAACGACTCATCGGAGTAATCACTACGGCCAAGCCCAACCACGGCAAACTGCTCGGGCATGTACTCGTCGATAAACAGGTTATATAAAGCAGGAGTTAGCTTGCGTAAGTTCAGGTCTCCGCTGCCCCCGAAGATGAATAACACCGTCGCTGGTGGGCGATGATTGGATGATGGAATCATAACTTGGTTGTATAGAGGTCGCAAATTATCGA
The DNA here is from genome assembly GCF_054776615.1 of Spirosoma pomorum. Taxonomy (NCBI): domain Bacteria; kingdom Pseudomonadati; phylum Bacteroidota; class Cytophagia; order Cytophagales; family Cytophagaceae; genus Spirosoma; species Spirosoma pomorum. The sequence continues at coordinate 68,970 of NZ_BAAHBP010000023.1, read as the reverse complement.
GCACCTCTGTTCTGAACAAGTTTACTACGCTAAGGTTTCATCTTCGTAGTCGATTCTGCTACTTTTGAGCCTCACTAATTTCAGTCTGTGTACCCATGAAAATTGCTATCGGCTCCGACCACGCCGGTTTCCGTTACAAAGAAGCCATCAAAGAACTGCTGACCAGCCTCGGCCATGAGGTAGTGGACAAAGGAACCTATTCGGAAGAACCGGTCGATTATCCATTGTTTATTCGTCCCGTTGCCGAAGCAGTCGCTGATGGTGACGTAGAACGCGGAGTTGTGCTGGGTGGCTCTGGCAACGGTGAGGCTATGATGGCCAACCGGATCAAGGGTGTTCGTTGCGGTCTGTGCTGGAACGAAGAATCGGCTCAACTATGCCGCAAGCATAACGACGCTAACGTAATTTCCATCGGTGAGCGGATGATGAGCCAGGAGACGGCCCTTAACATCATTAAAATCTGGCTCGACACACCTTTTGAAGGCGGTCGCCACATCGCTCGTATCCAAGAGCTGGACGCGTAGTGTCGCGTTCGGCCTCTACGTTTCAGTGGGTCAGAAGCGCTCACTGATATGAGTCCGACCTGTGTAGACTTGGCACGTGCTAAGCCTGTACAGGTCGTTTTCCATCAACACCCATGAACAAACGTGCCCGGCAGGTCAGCTATTTTCTCTCCAGCCAGTATTTCTCGGATGGGCTACGTATCACGCTGTCCATTCTACTCCCTTCGTTGCTGCTGGATCAGTTTGGGCAGCTGACCACGGGTATGGCCATGTCGCTGGGGGCACTGACCGTCAGCATCAGCGACGCCCCGGGACCGGTACTCCACCGCCGGAACAGTATGCTGGCCACGATCGGGCTAAGTTTTCTTGTCACCATGGTTACGGGCTTTGCCCGAATGAACGACTATGTGCTGGGCGTGGAAGTCGTTGTCTTCTCCTTCGTCTTTTCCATGTTTGCCGTTTACGGCACCCGAGCTACTTCAGTAGGTAATGCGGCCTCCCTGATCATGATTCTGATGCTCGACCGGCCACTGGACGCGGCCGGGGTTCTCAAGGAAAGTCTGCTGGTTTTAGCGGGGGGGAGCTGGTACATGGGCATTAGCCTGCTGGCTTCCCGCCTGCAACCGTACCGGTTGGGACAACAGGCGCTGGGACAGTGCATTCACGAAATTGCCAAGTTTATGCAGATCAAAGCCGATTTCTACTCCATGTCGACCCGGCTGGAAGACGATTACCGGCGTTTGGTCGCGCAGCAGGTAGCCGTCAGCGAAAAGCAGGACGCTGTGCGGGAAGTTCTCTTTAAAAGTCGGCGTTTTGTGGCCGAAACTACTCGCACGGGTCGCGTTTTATTGTTAACCTTCGTGGACGTAGTGGATCTGTACGAGCAGATCGTCGCTATGTATTACGATTACTCAGCCATTCGGGAGCGATTCGGACCAACGGGCATTCTGGATGACATCTCCCGCCTAATCCGCCGACTAGCCATCGAACTGGATCACATTGGACTCGCTATTCAGTCGCCGGTACTAAGCCACTCCTCAGCCGATTTTGTGCCGGAACTAGAAGCCCTCAAACAACGTATCGATGCGTTGGGCGATCAGGAAGGCAGCGTACTGGTCCTGAAAAAAGTGCTTGTCAGCCTGCGCAACCTGAGCCAGCGGCTGACCGCGATTCAGAACAATTTAGTGGCCCCCGCCCCGAAACAGACAACCCGCGAAGAACTGGAATTTGGTCGTTTCGTTTCCCATCAGGCCATCAGTTCAAAATCCCTGGTCGACAATCTAACGCTCGAATCGCTGGCTTTTCGATATGCCATTCGGGTGTCCCTGGCCATGCTGTTTGGCTATGTACTCACGAAACTCCTCCCCTACGGCCACCACAGTTACTGGGTACTGCTGACAATCTCTGTTATTCTGAAACCGGCTTTTAGCCTGACCAAGCAACGTAATATTGAGCGGATCAGCGGTACACTGGCTGGGGGGGCGGTTGGCCTGCTGATTCTGACGTTCATTCCCGACAAGCACATCCAGTTTGCGCTTATGGTCCTGTTCATGATTGGCGCTTACAGCACCCAGCGCACAAACTACATCGTGATGGTTTTCTGCCTGACGCCCTTCGTGCTGATTGTTTTCAGCTTTTCGGGAGTCAACTACATCGGTGCCGCCGAAGAACGGTTTTTGGATACCATCTTTGGCGGTCTCATTGCTTTAGTAACCGGCTATCTTTTGTTTCCCCGCTGGGAATCAGAACAGCTTATCACGCCCATGCGGGATATTCTCACCGCCAACATCCGGTACCTGACTCTCTTGCTGGATGGTTTACGAGGAAAACGTATTCAGTCGGTAGATTATAAACTAGCGCGCAAGGAAGTGTACGTTACGTCGGCCAACCTGTCGGCTTCGTTCGAACGTATGGTTTCGGAACCAAAACACACGCAGCGAAATGAGAAACTAATTCATGAATTCGTCGTGCTGAATCACATTCTGTCGGCCAACATCGCCACGATTATGTCGGGGTTGGTTCTCAGCGATCCTAAAATGTACACGGCCTCCGTTATTCGTCCCATCAAACGGGCCTTGTTCAGCCTGACGGAGGGGTTACGGCGATTCGGCGTTTCGGTTGACCGTGTCAGCCCGGACATCAACGGCAATGAGGCCGGGACGGCCATTTCGGATGATCCGTTGCTGGAAGAACAACTGAAGTTTATTCAGCAGGTCAGCAGTGATATTGGAAAACTAATCGAGCGAGTGACTGAACCCGCGGAAGCTAAGAAACGGATAGCGCCCGCTCTGCTTACTGAAAATGAAAATCCCCAGCCTTGAGTGGCCAGGGATACTGCTTGCGGTAGTTGATAGTAAAACGAGCACAGGTAGAGAATAGTTTATAGCTTGAAAAATTGTAAGATTATTTTTCATATTCTTTTTCACTCAATCTGTCCAGTTAACAAAATAAAAAATCAGTTAACATTTTGACGTATGCCATACCTTGTCCTTGACTTGGAAATGACCGGTCCGGAGCCGGACTACAATGAAATTATTCAGATTGGTGCGGTTCTTTTCGACGACAACTGGGTTGAAAAAGGGCAATACCTGACGAACGTTTACCCCGAGAATAAAGATGCCTTCTCATCCTCTTCCGAAAAAATCCATAATCTGTCGCTATCGGATCTGGAGGATGCGCCAATGATCTACGACGTATTACCCGAACTGGAAGAATGGGTTTGTCAACATCTGGTCATTCGCGTACCTAAAGGCCAACTGGACCGCACGCCTTTCCTCCGCGATGTTATCATCTGCGGACAGAGTGTGATCAATGACATCAATTTTCTGAAAGAAGCGTACCGCTATGAAAAACAGAAGTGGCCTTACTCGCGAGTGCTTCTCGATCTGCACACGCTCAGTTATTTTACGTTCCGGATGTTGAAAGCTAACGGGCGTAAATCCCCCGATCGGTTAAGTTTGACGGCCATCGCCAGTTATTTTGGCTTTGCCCGCGAGGATGGATTTCACAATGCGCTGGAAGACGCCGTTCTGACGGCCAAATGCCTGAAAGAAGTGTTTAAGCTGGCCGAACAAGCTAAGCTTCCGTAACTGAGTTCGACAGCAACGCCTGCGCTGGAAGCTCGACAACTAACGGACACTGAAAACAAGCGGTAGTTCCCAGGCCGGGCTCTGTAGTTATGCGTAGTTCGCCGTTGAGCGCATTGGCGCGCTGCTGCATACTTCGGAGCCCGTTGCCGGTCTGGCCATTATTTTCTAACTGCGAGAAACCGTGCCCATCGTCGCGAACGATTAAGTACAGTGTCTGCTTCTCGACATGCATGCTAACGTACACGTTACGGGCTTCGGCATGGCGGATGACGTTGTGCATCATCTCCTTAGTCATCAGGAACAAATCCCGACGACCTTCGGCGGGTAACAGCCAGTCGTCGTCAATATCCAGCGATAGGTGGAGCTTGGTTGGCTGGTGTTCGAACAGAATCCGGGCCGTTTCGCGAAGGCGGTAACTAAAACTCTCCAGCGACGTCTGAGCAGCATTCAGACTCCAGACAATTTCGCGCATGGTAGCCACCACCTGACGCGCCGTCTGACCAATGGTTTGAATGGTATCAGTAGCCAGATCTGGTCTGGTTTTTAGCTGCCGGGTAGCGACCTGACTTAATACGTTCAGACTGTTCAGGTCGCCACCAATATCGTCTCGAATACGCTTTAGTTTCTCTTGTTTCTGTTCGTTATCCCGCAGTTGCTCAATCAGTTGTGCCTGATACTGAATCTTTTCCTGCTCATTCCGACGGTGACGTAACGACATACCCAGGGTAAAACAAAGTACTTCGCCGACAACGCCAATCTGAAGGGCTACAACGGGATACCGCATAGCATCGACCGAGGTCATCTGCCTGGCAAAGGGCATATAGTTGGCGAGCAGCGCGGCAATGGAGCCAATCACCAGCAGGAGCGACCCCGCAACAAAGTAGGAAACGACAGGATTACGGAGTTGAAAAATACGCGGTATTAGCACCAGCCCCACCCCGCATATGAGCAGCCGACTCCCCATGTAGACGTTGCTTCGTACCGAGATCGACACGTTTGCCAGCCACAGCGTGGTATCGATTGCCAAAGCGATGGCAAAGCCAACCATCAGCATCTTCATCAACCGATACGTCAATGGATCCTGTTGAGCCGGGTTGATAAACAGGATAGCGAAACGAACGTAAAGTATGTATGCCAGCGACTCAACGAATGTCTCAGGGTAATACGCTCCTGGCTGGTAGTCGGCCTGGCCATAGCCATTGTCACTGAACTGCAGATCGAGGATCATGCAGGCGATGTAAAGGGCATACTGCCAGTAAATCGGTTTACGCAGCTGCACGAAGCTGAGCAGGGCGTATAACGCCATCATGCAAAGCATACCGTCCAGAAAAAGCCGTAAACTGGTATAAGTTGACAGGATTACCATGCCGAAGAACCGCCGAAAACCGACCGAATAGAAAACAAACGTACGGGTTTCTACGAGTATTTCCAGCACATTGTGCTGACAAAACTACGCAGATTATCAACTTATTAGTCGTACCAGAATAAGGTGTGTATCCAGGGCACCCTATTTTACTGGCATTTTCACGGGGCACCCGCACGTCTTCATTTTTCATTTATATTGTAATGGGAGCACCAGGTTACTGAATCGCTGAATTGAGTACTAAATCCTCGTCAATCGCCGGCTATGAAGAAGTTGATTACCCTTATCGTTTTAAGCATAACCTGCTTACTTTTCACCCAGTCCAAATCGATAGAACCAGTAGCCAACTATTATTTCTGCTACTCCAAAGAGGTTCCTCTGCAGAAAGGTTCAGGTAAATCGAAACTGGTATATACGGATGTGCGAACTGCCACCGGAAACGAAGAGAGCGAGCTACAGACAGTACTCCAGAAGTTTGGCCGCTTTATCAGTAGGAATTGCAGCTCTACCAATGACGTGTGCACCAGCGACCTTAACAGGTATTACACGGCAGAACAGGCGGAACAACGTCGCCAGGAGCTACTAAACAAGTATAAGAAGCTCGGTACTTACGAGTTATCACGAATTGAGTTTAGCTCGTTTGAGTAAGCTCACCTATTTTTTATCTTAAAAACCGGTCTGGCCTATGTCTTCGTTAGACAGTAACCAGACCGATTTTGTCATTTCTCTCATCCTGCTCAGATAGCCTGGAACGGCTGCGGACTAAAGCTCAAGATAAAGACCACCAGCGCCAGCCAACCCAGTAATTTTCGTTTGGTGTCCAGCGGTTCCTGTAACGTTGTCTCGGGATGGTAGACACCCAGTATCCGACCCAGGATGAAGGCAAAGGCGACAAAACCAGCGTATCCTTGCAACGTTGGCCAAATCCAGGTTAGTACCAGTTGTACAACGATGATACTGAGTGCGATCAGCAGTGACGTTGTCCGGTTGGTGCTAAGTCGCGAACAGGCAAGCACAACAAATCCAATGTATAGCGCAAAATTCCCCAGCATTTCGAAAAAAGCGCTGTCGGTAGGTACCGCAAAATCGGTTGGTTTGAACAGGCCCAACCCCGCGTAGAATACGAACAGAATAAACAGGGCCGGAGCAACCCACCGAAACGTCTTCCGGCCAATAAGCGCGTAGAGAATATGGCCACCATCAAGCTGACCAATGGGAATCAGGTTCAGCGACGTAAAGAACAGCCCCATGTACCCTGCCATCAGGTACGGATAGTGAATGATTTCAAAGGGGTTAGGCACCCGTGCGGGATCAGCAATGTACTCCTTGAAAAAGCCAAACAACAGGTTGTCACCCAGTTTGATTACCGCTACGTTAGGCGGTATATTCTGATAGGCGTATTTCCCGTAGTCGAGTCCCCACTTCTGGTATTCGGGGTGAATGGTAAAAATGAACTCCGCAGGGGGCAGGTGCGTAAAGCCGTACCAGAGCACCCCCAATGCCACGACAAAACCGGCCAGCGGCCCGGCAATTCCAATATCGAAATACTGCCGCCGACTGTCAATGTATTCTTTAATTCGAATGAAGGCCCCCAGCGTACCGATAGTCTGTACGATTCCGATCCAGAAGGGAATATAATAGGGTAACGTAACGCGGACGTTGTTGAGTCGTGCTACGATGTAGTGCCCGAATTCGTGAACCGTCAGAATGGCCAGAAACGGTATCGAAAACCGGAACCCGGCCTGAAACTGCGTCCAGCCGAGCTGGTGTCCTCCTTCAATTGGCAAAAACGTTCCGCCAAACATCCACTCAGCCCCGGCCATGGTGGTGGTGATCAGGGTAACTATAAAAAGACCTCCCTGAAGGAGGTACGTTTTGGTCGACTCACTCATAAATCTGCGGTGTACTCCAGGATAGTTTTGGGGGCTTGTACGTGAACCGCCTGAATACCTAACGTAGCAGCCGACTGGATGTTTGCGGCATTATCATCCAGAAACATCGTCTCCTCGGCCACAAGCTTGGCCTCGGTCAGTACATGCTGGTAGATTTCCGGCGACGGTTTGGCCAGACGCACCTCGTACGAATAAAACACACGCTCGAAGATATCCTCCAACGTTGGTTCGCCCATGCTCGTTAGTGCATTGTTAACCTGCCGGATGTGAATAGGGCTGGTATTGCTGAGTAGAAACAAACGGTATTTTTTGCCCAGTTCTTTTACCCGTTCGATGCGATTAATAGGTAGGTCGAGCAGGATTGTATTCCAGGCGGTATCGATCACTTCGTCGGCCCAGCCTTCCGGGGCTTTTTTATCCTGCCGGAATAACTCACGAATGTGGTTTCGGAACCCGTCGTCATCGACTAATCCTGTTTCATACTGATTGACAAGGTTATGCTCCTGCCACAGCGCCCGCACCTCTTCTTCGGGTAGGTTAGCCAGCATGGCGAAGTTGCGCATCGGAGCCGTAAGGTCGATAGGAATAATGACGTCGCCCAGATCGAAGATTATGCTTTTAAGCGACGTAGTGTTTACGGAGGCATTCATGTAAAGCAACCGGTTGAGTAATCCATGAACTGAAAGCCAAAGATACCGTTAGATTCCGACTAGCAGGTAATATTATACGCGCATTTAGGGACGGAGAAGTTTATCTATTTTCGCTGATGACCGATACCCGAAGCGCTATTCGTCTGGGTAATTATGCTCGTAGAATAAAGTCCGTAAACCGCAAGGCAGCAAAAAATAAATAAACTCAGCCTGTACGTCTTTTTTATAGAGCACGGTAGACAGCCGATACATATAAATAGTAGTAACGGCGACGCGGACTTGCTCCTCCCCTTTGTTCAGCAGTTCGTCTGCCATAGCTAAACACTGCTTAACCACTCTAAACTGGCGTTTATTGACCATTAGGATGGTCACATCAAATAACTTGTCCAGTATCTCGCTGATGCTTGTTTGCTCGGGAAGCAGCCAAAACAGCTTACGTGCTTCCGGAATTCGATCCGAGCATACTTGAAGTAAATTCTCTTTGTTTATTTCACCGTTCGTCATCCCACGATTTTATCATGGGATGGCTACTTCCTAAATCTGTGCCATCCTAGCCTAGCAAACTTTTACTTGCTGTCCATCAACGCATTACCATTTCCGTTAACGCCTGAAACTTTACCATTCTGGAATGCTTATTACTCAAAATGGTAATGCCGTAGCTCATCTCAACCGTTCATGGCTATTGCGTCAGTACGAACCGTTACACAAAAGAAGCGGCTCGACTACTAGTAGTCGAGCCGCTGACAGAACAGTCAATCAACGTCGTTTTACATACTGTTTTTACGTGTAATAACGCGTGACGAACGTAACCTTACATATGTATCGATTCTGGTTAACTCTTGTGTTCTTCGCACCACACCCGCGCGTTCACGAAGGCTTCCAGCCAGGGGCTGACTTCGTCCTGGCGTTCCTGCGGGTAATTCGCCCAGTTCCACTGGAAAATAGAGCGTTCTATGTGCGGCATGGTTACCAGGTGGCGACCAGTCGCGTCGCATAGCATCGCCGTATTGAAGGCTGATCCATTGGGATTGTGTGGGTAGCCCTCGTAAGCGTATTTCGCCACGATGTTATACTGATCTTCGGTGTTGGGCAAGTTGAATTTTCCTTCCCCGTGCGAAATCCAGACTCCCAGCGTTGATCCGGCCAGCGTTTTCAACATAATCGAGTTATTCGCCTGCACGCTGACGGAGGCAAAGCTCGATTCGTGTTTACCGGACGTATTGTGGTGCAGTTTTCCATGCTCCGCGTGGTCGGGGTTGATCAGCTCCAGTTCCATGAACAGCTGGCAGCCGTTGCAGATACCTACCGACAACGTATCCGGACGGGCAAAGAAGTTGTCCAGTGCCTTTTTCGCTTTCTCGTTGTACAGGAACGCCCCCGCCCAGCCTTTCGCCGAGCCCAGCACGTCTGAATTAGAGAAACCGCCCACGGCACCAATGAACTGAATAGCCTCCAGTGTTTCCCGACCGGAAATCAGGTCGGTCATGTGTACGTCTTTTACGTCAAAACCAGCCAGGTACATGGCATTGGCCATTTCCCGTTCGGAATTCGATCCTTTCTCGCGAATGATAGCTGCTTTGGGACGTGGTTTCAACGCATCAATAACTGGTTTCTTCCCGTCGAACTGGGCGGGGAAGTTGTACTGCAGCGGTTGTACTTTGTAGTTGTTGAACCGCTCCTGCGCCATGCCGTTCTTCGACTGCTTCTGATCCAACAGGAACGAAGTTTTGTACCAGGTATCGCGCGTTTCGGCCACGTTGAACGTGAACGTATCCGCGTTGTTTTTGACGGTCACCTCGTTACCATCCAGAACCGAGCCGATTTTCACGGCGTCGATACCAGCGTTTGTCAACGCCCGTTCGAAGGCCGCGTCATCGTTCGCCTGTAGTACAACTGCGATGTTCTCGTTGAAGAAAGCTTTGACAGTATCCGTTTCGTTCAAACCACTCAGGTCATAGTTCGCGGCCAGATTGACATCGGCAAAACACATCTCCAGTAAGGTCGTGATCAAACCACCCGAACCAACATCGTGGCCAGCCGCTAGCTGATTCGTCTTGATCAACTCCTGAATGGTATTGAACGCATTCGCGAAGTAGTCGGCGTCCTGAACGTTCGGCACATCGGGCCCAATCTTGTTGTTGATCTGGGCAAACGACGAACCACCCAGCTTGAGCGCGTCCTTCGACAGGTTAATGTAGTATACCGATCCCGCGTTTTTCTGCAACACAGGCTCTATGACGTTCCGGATATTCGTACAGTTGCCAGCCGCCGAGATAATCACCGTACCCGGTGCAATCACGTTGCCATCCGGGTACTTCTGCTTCATCGACAGCGAGTCTTTCCCGGTTGGAATGTTGATACCCAACGCAATAGCAAAGTCGGAGCAGGCTTGTACGGCTTCGTACAGCCGCGCGTCTTCGCCTTCGTTGTTACAGGCCCACATCCAGTTGGCCGACAGCGAAATCCCTTTCAAACCATCTTTAATCGGCGCAAAAACGATGTTCGATAAGGCTTCGGCGATGGCGTTGCGCGAACCGGCGGCCGGATCGACCAGCGCCGTTAGGGGCGAATGACCAACCGTCGTGGCAATCCCTTCGGTCGATTTATAATCCAGCGCCATGACGCCCACGTTGTTCAGGGGCAACTGCAACGGACCAGCGCATTGCTGTTTCGCGACGCGGCCTCCCACGCAACGATCTACTTTGTTGGTTAACCAGTCCTTACAGGCAACGGCTTCCAGTTGCAGTACCTGATTCAGATAGGCAGGAATATTTTGCACGTCATAAGAAAGATCCGCGTACGTACGGTTCATTTTCTTATCGTTCATCACGGTCTTGGGTGACGAACCGAAGAAGTCTTCCAGGGCATAGTCCATGGGTTTCTCGCCCGTCGATTTGGACTGGAAGGTAAACCGGTGATCGCCCGTTACGTCCCCTACAGTGTACATAGGCGCACGTTCCCGATCGGCCACTTTCTGCAACGTATCGAGATCCTTCTCACCAATCACCAGGCCCATCCGTTCCTGCGACTCGTTACCGATGATTTCTTTGGCCGACAACGTAGGATCGCCCACCGGTAATTTATCCAGGTCGATCAAACCGCCGGTTTCTTCTACCAGCTCTGACAAACAGTTGAGGTGTCCACCCGCGCCGTGGTCGTGGATCGAAACGATGGGATTGTTATCCGATTCAACGAAGCCGCGAATGGCGTTGGCTGCCCGTTTCTGCATTTCGGGGTTCGAGCGTTGAATGGCGTTCAACTCGATCCCCGAACCAAAGGCACCGGTGTCAGCCGATGAGACCGCAGCGCCCCCCATCCCGATCCGGTAGTTCTCACCACCCAGCACAACGATCTTGTCGCCTTCTTTCGGCGTATGTTTTTTCGCCTGACTCAGTTTACCGTAGCCAATACCCCCGGCCTGCATGATCACTTTATCGTAACCTAGTTTCCGGCCATTTTCTTCGTGTTCGAAGGTCAGGACCGAACCGGTGATCAGCGGCTGGCCAAACTTGTTTCCAAAGTCAGTAGCGCCGTTCGACGCCTTGATCAGGATATCCATTGGCGTCTGATACAGCCATTTCCGCTCCTCCATGGCTTTTTCCCAGGGGCGATCTTCGAGCAGCCGGGAATACGCCGTCATGTAAATGGCCGTTCCCGCCAGCGGCAAAGCCCCCTGACCACCCGCCAGCCGGTCGCGAATCTCACCACCCGAGCCGGTAGCAGCCCCAGCAAATGGCTCTACCGTAGTTGGGAAGTTGTGCGTTTCGGCTTTCAGCGACAGCACGGACTCAAATTCTTTCTCTTCGTAGAAATCAGGCTTGTCAGCTGACTTAGGCGCAAACTGCGTTACCGTTGGTCCTTTGACGAACGCTACGTTGTCTTTGTAAGCCGAAACAATGTCGTTCGGATGGGCCTCCGACGTTTTTTTGATGAGCTTGAACAACGACGTTGGCATTTCTTCGCCATCGATCACGAACGTACCGTTGAAGATCTTGTGTCGGCAGTGCTCCGAGTTGGCCTGCGAGAAGGCAAACACTTCGGAGTCAGTGAGTTTTCGACCAATTTTAGCAGCCAGATTAGTCAGATAGCCAACCTCTTCAGGACTCAGGGCCAGCCCTTCCTGCTTGTTGTAGGCATCAATATCGTCAATTTCCAGAACTGGTTCCGGCGTAATATTGATGCTGTAGATGTCCTGGGTCAGCGCCGTGTATTTCTGCGCGATCATCGGATCGAACTCGTTGAAATCAGCCGGAACCGGCTTAAACTCTTCGATGCGGATAATACCAACGATACCCATGTTCTGGGTAATTTCGACGGCGTTGGTGCTCCAGGGCGTAACCATCGCGGCCCGAGGGCCCACGTAGGACCGGCTCACAACGGCTTCGTCTGCTTGTTTCGCGTTGCCGAAGAGCCAGTTAAGTTTTTGACTATCTTCTGTTGAAAGTTGATTTTCTGTTTGAACACCATAGACGTAATCTGACGGGTTCACAAAGAAATGAATCATTATATTGGCTTGTAAAGTAGTCGGTGAACTGAAACGCAAATTTACTAAATTAACCGCTCTTCCTTGTCAATTCAGCGATTTGACCTCTATTGACTAACCGTTCTGAAATAATCCGGGTTCGCTGTAGCCTATTCCACTCGGGCGATCCAGTGCCTTAAAAAGCAAAAAGCCGCCGGGATTATTCCCAGCGGCTTCATTGATCATACAGTCTCAATTTCTATTCAACCACCACGCCCATCGAGCAGAATTTGTCGATTCGCTGGTTGATCCGTTCCTGCGGATCGATAGCGTTCAGCTCGCTGAGCAGGTTCAGAATAGTTTCTTTTAGGTGCTGCGCCATGGCCTGGTGGTCGTTGTGCGCCCCACCTAGTGGCTCGTCCACAATACCGTCCACCAGTTTGAAGGTCGTCATATCCTTGGCCGTTACCTTCATAGCTTCGGCTGCCTGCTCTTTGAAATCCCAGCTCCGCCACAGAATCGTCGAACAGTTTTCGGGCGAGATAACTGAGTACCAGGTATTTTCCAGCATGAGCACCCGGTCGCCGATGGCAATGCCCAGTGCCCCACCCGAAGCGCCTTCGCCGATCACGATGCAGATAACCGGCACCGTCAGCATGAACATTTCTTTCAGGTTGCGGGCGATAGCTTCGCCCTGGCCGCGCTCCTCGGCTTCCAGTCCCGGGAAGGCACCCGGGGTGTCGATTAGCGTAACGATGGGCTTGTTGAATTTTTCAGCCAGCTTCATCAGCCGCAGGGCTTTCCGATAGCCTTCAGGGTTGGGCATCCCGAAGTTCCGGTGTTGCCGCTGCTTGGTGTTACGTCCTTTCTGCTGACCGATCAGCATGACGGTCTGCCCGCCAATTTCGCAAAAACCGCCCACCATGGCCGGATCATCGCGAACGGTACGGTCGCCGTGCATCTCAATAAACTGGTCGCACATGAGCGAAATATAATCGAGCGTGTACGGCCGGTCCGGGTGGCGCGACAACTGAACGCGCTGCCAGCGGGTCAGATTCTGAAAAATATCCCGACGCAGTTTGTCGATGCTGCTCTCCAGCGCGGCAACCGCTCCACTGACGTCTACATTGTTGGTTTTAGCCAATCGTTTGGTTTCTTCCAGCCGTGCTTCGAGGTCAGCAATCGGTTTTTCAAAGTCAAGGTATGTTCTCATAAATAGAAGGGAGGAAGGAGGAGAGTGAGGAGAGGAGGAGAGGAAATATCCCGACGTAACGGGCACACTTTTTCCTTTCTTCCCTCTCTTCCTTCCTCCCTTTGCTCCTTATAATTCAAAACTTTCGCCTTTTTTCGGGATGACTACCTGGGGGTATCCTTCTTCGGCTAGGGTTACCTTAAAGGCTTCCATACTGTCAAATTCGCCGTGCACCAGGAAGATGTTCTTCAGGGTTTCGGGCGATTGCATTCGCACAAAATCCAGCAGGTCATTTCGGTCGCCGTGTCCACTGAACACGTCAATCTTCTCAATGTTTGCCAGCACCTGCCGTTCTTCGCCTTTGATAGTCAGCGTCGACTGACCGTTCAGTAACCGCCAGCCCAGCGTTCCTTCGGCGCAGTAACCAATAATCAGGATGGTCGAATAAGGGTTGCTGATGTTTTCGGCAACGTGGTACTCAACCCGCCCACCCTGCACCATCCCCGACGAGGAGATAATGATACATGGTTCGCCGTAATTCGACGCGGCTTTACTGGCTTTCGACGATTCCAGAAACTCAAAGTTCTGAAAATCAAACAAGGTTTCGTTTTCCTTGTAGAATTCCTTAGCCTCGCCATTCAGCATTTTGATGTGCTGCATGTAAATCTTGGTACTCTCAAATCCCATCGGACTGTCTGAGAATACCTTGATGGGCGGGAATCCACGCTCCGTATAGAGCCGGTTCAACGTATAAAGCAGCGCCTGCGTCCGGCCAACGCTGAACGACGGAATGATCAGCCGACCGGGAATATCGATACAAGTGCGCTGAATTATATCGGCCAGCGCGTCCTCCGGCGACATCCGGTTTTCGTGGAGCCGGTTGCCGTACGTGCTTTCGCAGACTAAGTAATCGACGGCCGGAACGGGAGACGGATCCACCAGCAGCGGGTAATTTTTGCGACCAATATCACCCGAGAAACAGATACTTTTCTTCTCGCCGTTCTCCATAACGTTGATCACGATATGAGCCGCTCCCAGCAGGTGACCCGCTGGAAAGAACGTTACGTCTACGCCCTCGGCTACCCGGAATTTCCGGTTAAAAGCAATAGGGACGACGTTTTCCATCGTCTCTCTCACCTGCCTATCCAGAAACAGATCTTTCTGCATCTGAATCTGGCGATCTTTTACGCGCTGTTTCTTACTGGCGTTCAGTTCGTTGATGCGCTTCTGATTGATCGAAGCCGCATCTTTGAGCAATACGTTCGTGAGGGCAAAGGTTGGCTCAGTGCATAGAATCTGACCTTCGTAGCCTTCGCGGAAAAGGTTGGGCAGATTCCCCGAATGATCAACGTGGGCGTGGGTAAGCAGTACTAAATTTATACTCGAAGCCTCAAACGGGAAAAACCCCAGTTGAGGAGTTGTTGGAGCGGGCTGGTCGTTTGGGCCAGATCGTTGCAGATCAGACCCGCAGTCAACCAGGATTCGGTAATCGTCTTCTAGTTCCAGCAGGTACATGCTACCGGTTACCTGCCGGGCCGCCCCCAGAAATGATAATTTCATGCGTCAGCTTAAATATCCGATGTTATTAATGTCTTGTAATGGTTGAGGTAGCGCAAGTTGGGTGGCCTGATGCCTAAGTTTGCAAAAGTACGAATTCGAAAGCAGATAGCCGCTATTTCCTTTTAATACGCTCTGTTTTCCGCGTTAAAAAGCCTCTCTCCTGCTATGTACCGTTCGGTTGCTTTCAATACATAGAGCAGGCGCTGTCATCCCTCCAATCCCATCCAGTTTCTGTCTTTCTCACCGTCAACTGACCTATCATTTCCGGCAGTTTTCGCAAGCAAACCCGCGCTAGGCAGACTATGCCAGCAGGATAAACTAAGTCATTTTCAAAGCTTAATCGCTACGTAATATACCAGCCTCTGAAATCACAATAGGGTAATATAGTGCATTTTACCTTTGCGGATACAACGCTGTCTACCTCAGCGCTACACTCCCCATGAAACTACCGTTTACGTCTTTTTTTCCGGCGCTCAGTTGTACGGTGCTGGCTGGTCTTTTTGTCGTCTCCTGCAATGATCACCTCGTTTCAGCGATCAATTACCCTGCTTTTGCCGAAGCTTCGAACCCCAGTGTGTTGTCGACCGCGCCGAATGGTACCATTATCTACAATGGCGGGTTTGGCTCGGCCCTGGCAACCGACCCAACGGATGCGAATGTCTTTTATCTGCTAACCGACCGCGGTCCCAACGCAGCAGGGTCGGCCGCTAACTCCATTATTTTTGGCAAAGACGATTTTACGCCCCAGATTGGCAAATTCCGGCTGGTTAACAATCAACTGGTGCTGGAACAGACAATCCTGCTCAAAAACGCGGCCGGTCAGTTGCTGACGGGGCTACCAAACCCATCGGGGCAGGGCAGCACCGGCGAAACGGCTCTCGATCTAAATGGGCAGCCTATTACGCCCGATCCGAACGGTCTGGACTCGGAAGGGCTCGTCCGGGCGTCGGATGGTAGCTTCTGGATCAGCGACGAATACGGCCCTCACATCGTACACGTCGACGCAACGGGCAAAACGCTGGAACGCATCAACCCATTCGGCACCGGCACGGGCGGTCGTACCTTGCCCAAAGTACTGGCCCGTCGTCGGCCGAACCGGGGCATGGAAGGCCTAACTATTACGCCCGATGGCAAAACGCTGGTTGGCCTGATGCAGTCGCCCATGTACAATCCGTCGTCGTCTGCGGTTTCGGGCTCGACGGTGCTGCGTGTCGTTACGTTCGATATCGCTACCGGTGCCACCAAGCAATACCCTTACCTGATGGAAAACGCCAGCCTGACGGGATGCAGTGAAATTGCCGCTATTACGTCCACAACGTTCCTGGCGCTGGAACGGGATGGCGACTACGGCGGTAATCCAGCCAAGCCCGCTACGTTTAAGCGGATTTATAAATTTGATCTAGCTGGGGCAACCGACATTTCTGACCCAACCAATGCTGATGCTGGCAAGCTCTACAATGGCCTGACAGTAGAGCAGCTGAAAGATAAAGCGGGTTTGCAAAACGCAGGCGTGGTCCCCGTTACAAAAACGCTGGTTTTTGATCTATTGACCCAGATTTCGCCGGTCTACCCCCACGACAAGGCGGAGGGGATCGCTCTGATTGGCAATAATCGGTTGGCCATTTCGAACGATGATGATTTCGGCGTAGTCGACAACGGGCAGAATGGCTTTGCCCCTAAGATTCTGCCCGCAACCGGTAAGGTCGACCGGAACCGCATTTATTTCGTTACGTTGCCAACGGCACTAAAATAGGGCATCACGTATCTTTACAAAACGCAAAACCGCGTTGCGGACCCAATCGGGTTTTGCAACGCGGTTTTGCGTTTTTCTACGTCCAGTTGCGCGCTCGCTATCTGATTACGCTGGCAAGTTTTGATCAGTAAGTCGGCTGTTCTTTATCACTAAGAATTCGCTTGATAACTCCGTAACGGCCGCCGTTTTTCTGTCGCGCTTTGTTTAAGTGATAGCAGCATAAACAGCCCGGCTTCCCTCCTTTACCCTGCTGCCGATCGCCGGCGTCAATACTTTTTCCCTGAGGACAGTCTTCGTTCGTATGGTATACCAACTGACTCCGGCAATAAAATGGTGTTGTCATAAGTTTGCGTCGTCGTGCGACAATTTCGCGGGCAAAGTAAGTGCCGAATGGCGAATAAAATGGGCTGCGAGCGGATTCATAATAGTTCCGTAACAATGGCTCATCCGCTTGTCAGACGGGCTGGAGACGTAAGCAACTCGTTTTGTGGGAGCTACCGATTCCAGGTTTAGCACATCCACCAGATTAGCCAAGGCAACGCCAGAAAGGTGAGCATAACAAGAAGGAAAACTAACTTGATTCGACGCGGGTACTGGACATATCGGCTGTTGCCGGCCAACAAATTCATTAATTCATTTACCCAGTGGGAAATCATAAAGACGTAAAACGGTGACTAGTCATGCTTTGACGTTGGTTACCGCACTCGTCACCGACTGGCTGATTACGAAATTGTAAACAGATTACTCCGTCTAATAAAATCCGGAGAACGTTAGCGGTTCCCTCAATTGCCAGGGTCTGGTCCTATATTTGTTGCTCCACACCTCGGGAGGCAACGTATCGATTGGATCATCCGGAAAAGCATGTCCGTTGACCGGGTACAATTTGCCAAACCATGTAGCCCTGCCATTGCCTACTCGAAAATCATTCTATGCCGCGTTTTTATCTGCTGATTTTTACCTTATTTCTTACGTATCCCCTGCCCCTTCGGGCACGTCATTTTTCGTCGGCTGACTCGCTGGTTCTCCAGCGACTGTACAAACAGTTAGAGTCGTTCCAGGCCGGCCCGGCAGCTCGGTATGGCACCGTGGCGCTGTCCGTTCGGCGGGTGCGGGATGGCGCCGAACTCGTTGGGTATAATCATCAAAAAAGTCTTTCGTCAGCATCAACGCTCAAACTCATTACAACAGGAACGGCGCTGGCCGTGCTGGGCAGCGACTATACATACACAACCACCCTGGAATACGACGGTACTGTCAGGGACAGCATACTAACCGGGAATTTGTACATCCGGGGCACAGGAGATCCTTCACTGGGTAGCTGGCGTTTTCCCAACTATTACGATCTGACTGCTTTACTGGCGAGTTGGGCTGATGCGGTTAAAGCCAAAGGTATCCGGCAGATCCGGGGGACCGTCGTCGGTGATGCTGGACTATACAAGGATCTGACCACGCCCAACACCTGGCCTTTCAGCGATCTGGGCAACTATTACGGCGCTAGTTTAAGCGCGCTGAACATTAACGAAAATTTGTACCGCGTCTTTTTCAAACCTGGTCGGGCGGTGGGTCAGGCAGCCACTTATTCGCGGACAGATCCGTCGTTGCCCTACCTAACGTTTCAGAACACAGTGACGACCAACGCGGCAAAAACCGGTGACCAGGTGACTATCTACGGCGCTCCGTTCCAGACGCAACGCTGGTTGGCGGGCAAGGTGCCGCTGGGGCCGGAATTCGGCGTCAAAGGCTCCCTACCCGACCCGGCCTTCTTTACGGCCTACGCTTTGCAGCAAACCCTCACCAGCCGGAACGTAACGATCAATAATCCCCCCGTTTCCGTTGGCGGAGGGAATGGTATGACCGTCAAAGCCAACGGTAAACGAACGATGTTATCCCAGCATAAGTCCCCCCCATTACTTGAGATAGCCCAGCAAACTAACTTTCAGAGTATAAATCTCTACGCTGAAGCGCTGCTACGCACAACGGCACTGACCCTCGACAAAAACGTTCGTTCGACGGAAGCTAGCATCAATACCCTAATTGCGTACTGGATAAAGAAAGGAGTCAATCTGAATGGCTTCCGGATTCGGGATGGCAGCGGGCTGTCGACTACGGGTGCCCTGACGGCCACTACCATGACGGGCGTACTGAGCGCGCTGGGGCGGGAGAAAACCTTCCCGCAGTTTTACGAGACGATTCCGGTAGTCGGTCAGACGGGAACAGTGCGCGGACTGGCGCGGGGAACAACTGCGGCCGGAAGAATCCGGGCGAAAAGCGGCTCGATCGAGGGCGTCCGTGCCTACGCCGGTTACTTCACCGCAGCCGACGGGGAGCCGATGTGTTTCTGCGTGATTGTAAACAAATTTACCCCCGGCCATAACCGAACCGTTACGTCCGAACTGGAGAAATTATTTGTCAACCTGGTTAGCTTATCGGGCCGGTAGCCAGAGCAGCTGATCTCCTCCGGCCACCAGCCAATATTCTATTCTTCGGTTTCGTGTTCACAAACGGTCACGACATTGAACCAATACTGACCAATAGCTTTGGTCACTTCGCTCAGGCGTTGGAACGTCGGGGGCTTCGTGATAAAGCTGTTAGCGCCGTTATGGTATGAGGTTTCAATGTCTTCCTTAGCGTCAGACGTTGTCAGAACAACAATAGGTATGTGCCGCAGTTGATCGCTCGTTTTTATTTCCCGCAGGGCTTCGCGACCATCTTTCCGGGGCATGTTCAGGTCCAGTAGAATCAATTCCGGCAGGGTATGAGCCGCCCCATTGTACCGGCCCCGGTAATACAGGAAGTCTAACAGGTCTTCACCATCTTCTACAAACGAAATGCGACTTTTAGGATAATGCTGGTGGAACGCTTCCTTGGTTAGGTAGCGGTCATCCTCATCATCATCCACTAATAGTATGTGAATAGATTTCAGTTGAGGTTGATCGATCATAATCATCTGGTAATTGACTTTCCGGCAGGATTACCATAAAGGTAGTTCCCTGATTTGGTTGACTGTGGGCAGTAATATGCCCGTGATGATACAGGACAACGCGCTTGCAGATGGCCAGCCCAATACCTGTTCCTTCGAACGTCGTCTTGCCATGCAACCGTTGAAATAGTTTAAAAATGTGCTCAATATATTTTTCTTCAAAACCGATGCCATTGTCTTCGACGCTGATGCAGACGTACCGTCGGTTAGTCATCAGCTCGGGGTATTCTCCTGCTCGCACTTCATTCGCCTGTATACGTAACGTCGGCGTAACGTCGGCCCGGTGAAACTTCAGGGCGTTTGAGATAAGATTAGTAAACAGATGGTCAATCTGGCTGGAGACGGCCGGTATGGTTGGCAGTTTTCCCAGTTCGACCTGCACGTTGAGCCCTTTGATCCGTAACTCCTGATCGTCCAGAATACGCTGAATAATCTGATTTAGGTTTACGGGGCGAAATTCTTCCTGATGACTGGAAATCCGGGAAAAGTTCAGCAAGTCTTTAATCAGCTTCGACATGCGCTCGGCCGATTTCGTGATCTTACCCATAAACATCATACTATCCGCGTCGAACAGATTTGTGTACCGATCGGTGATCAGATTAGCGAATGACTGAATTTTCCGGAGCGGTTCCTGCAAATCATGAGACGCCACAAACGCAAACCGTTCCAGCTCTTCATTGGACGATTCCAGCTGACGTAACTGATCCCGCAGTTGCAACTCGTAGGCCCGGAGCTGGTCTTCGTTTCGCTGCCGTCGCTCCAGTTCGTTTGTCAACAATCGGTATGACATACCTAGCGCCAGAAATGTCAACAGGGATAGCACAAAGATGACTGCAATAGCACTCCGGAAGTAGTAGTCGGTCTGCTCCATGTGCGTATTGAGCAGCACTTTCTCGGCGGCAATGGCCCGGGCAGACCACACCCGAATCTGATCCATGTACCGTTTGTCGACTCGGAGATAAATTGCCCGTAGCTCGGGGGTCATCCTTTCTGCCTCGCTGACCAACCGCGCCAGGTTAGCTAGTTTTATTTCAATGAGCTTATTAAGCGTATCGATTCGGCTTGATTGCCGGCTACTTTCTTCCGCCAAATAGTGCAGCCGGGCTAACTGACTGGGAATAAGGGGAAGAGCTGCGTTATAAGGCTCCAAAAAAGCCCGGTCTCCGGAGCCAATAAATCCCCTCACACCGGTTTCGGTATCTTTCAGTGATGACAGCACATCCTGAAGCTGACCAATTAACTCCTGGGTTCGCTGTACTCGTTTGCTCTCTTCGTTGTACCGATCGTACGTCAACAGCGACATTAAAAACCCCAGTGCAATCAGCACACTGGCTACCAGGAACCCAAACGCAATACGTCGGTTCGTTGATCGCAGAAGTGATGGGTTTAGTTTCGCCATAACGTTACGGGAGCCGAACGGGACAAATATAACCAAAAAGAGACAGGTCTCCCACGGAGTCAGACCAGCCACATAAGGCGCCGGTCAGCGGAAATTTACTTAGTCAAGCGATTGAACAACCAGGTTGTGGTTGGTGTAAATACACACGTCAGCGGCAATGTGCAGGCTCTCGCGCACCATTTCTTCGGCCGAGAGCTCAACAGCATGCTTTTTCAACGCCAGTGCAGCAGATTGCGCATACATCCCCCCTGATCCAATCGCAGCTACGTCACTATCGGGTTCAATGACGTCGCCCGTACCCGAAACCAGCAGCAGATCGTCTTTCGACGCAACGATAAGCATCGCTTCCAGTTTACGCAGGTAGCGATCCGTACGCCAGTCCTTGGCTAATTCGATGGCCGCCCGTTTAAGGTTCCCGCCGTAAGCATTCAGTTTTTCTTCAAATCGCTCAATGAGCGTAAAGGCATCGGCAGTTGAACCGGCGAAACCAGCTAGTACTTTACCGTCCATCAGTGAGCGAACTTTACGGACGTTACTCTTGGCGACCGTGTTGCCCATGGTTGCCTGTCCGTCGGCACCGAGCGCCACCTGGCCGTTATGCCGAATACCAACTACAGTGGTTGCGTGAATTGTGGGTTGCATTGATAGATGACTATATTATTGCTTATAACGCAGTACGCACCCTTTTCATCGCACCCGGTGCGAAAAAATCGCAGAATGTACGTTCCGGTTAGTCGCTAATAGATGCGGGGATGAGCTACCATAATTACCGACTTGTTGCTTCTTTATGTACGCCCATACAGTTGAAAATCGTTTCAGACAATGAGATTTTAACGCATCCAAGCAGCCGTCAGCATGCTCGACGGGTACTCATACACCCTTGATTTCGCGACACATGCGCTCAGTTGCTGCTCAACGACAGCGCTACTCGCTCTCCTCACTGAACGGGATCGGGCGATTAACGCTTTCTTCGAGTGAAATAAACGTTTCGGTACGTTGAATACCGCTCACCTTCTGAATCTTGTCGTGTAATACTTCGCGCAGGTGCTGCGTATCCCGGCAAACAATCCGGGCGAAAATGCTGTAGATACCCGTCGTATAGTGAATGTTGACTACCTCCGGAATTTTCTCCAGTTGCTTGGCTACTTCGGCATAGAGTGAGCTTTTGTCCAGATAAATCCCCAGGAAGGCACTGATGTCCCAGCCCAGCTTCGTGTGATCAATGACCAATTGAGAGCCCCGGACAATCCCCATCTGCTTAAGCTTGTTCATCCGAACATGGACTGTACCACCCGAAACGAAGATCCGTTTACCGATCTCAGTATAGGGCATGTTAGCATCCTGCATCAGTAAACTCAGTATTTTCAGATCAGTATTATCAATTTCTAAATTTTTGTCCGCCATGCCGGTAGCTTATTTGATGAATGCTAACAAAACTAGCCTATTTTTAAATATACCCTAAACTTTCAACTTTTTTTCTGAAAAATTTGCAACATATTGAATCCGTCTATTATATTTGCATTGTCAAGTTGATCGAGCGGGGTCACACGCCGGTCTTCTTGATAACTTTACTCACACTGTAGGATGTCGAAATTGGCAGACGTGCCCTCCTGTCTCGGGGGTGGTGATAAAGGATAAACGCAGCATAATGCCGCTCTTCGGAGCGACTGGGGTTGACCACCAGAGTTGTACTGTGGCTAACTGCACCGTGGGCGGTTCGAGTCCCCCTCCTACAGCCATGATCGTTTCGACGATCGAATTGGTTTTTAGTTTGTTGATGAAGTGTAATCGAACACGCCGGCTCCGCGATGAGACCGGCGTTTGTTTTTTGTTACGTATCGAAACCGACTCAAACGCAGACTTTTTTGCCTATTTTTGCGGTTTATTAGTAAAAGACTCCCCCGTTTTTCGAACGTGAAGCATATCCGTAATTTTTGCATTATTGCCCATATCGACCACGGCAAAAGCACGCTGGCCGACCGCCTTCTTGAATTCACCAAGA
The DNA here is from genome assembly GCF_054776615.1 of Spirosoma pomorum. Taxonomy (NCBI): domain Bacteria; kingdom Pseudomonadati; phylum Bacteroidota; class Cytophagia; order Cytophagales; family Cytophagaceae; genus Spirosoma; species Spirosoma pomorum. Next base: position 46,125 of record NZ_BAAHBP010000023.1, on the reverse strand, counting down.
CGGTTGGTGCCCGCGACATGCAGGCGCAGTTGCTGGACGACATGGATCTGGAACGTGAGCGTGGTATTACCATCAAAAGCCACGCCATTCAGATGAACTACACCCACAAGGGTGAAACTTACACGCTTAATCTGATTGACACCCCAGGCCACGTCGATTTTTCGTACGAAGTATCACGGTCTATTGCCGCCTGCGAAGGAGCCCTGCTGCTGGTTGATGCGGCTCAGGGTACCGAGGCTCAGACGATCTCAAATCTGTACCTGGCTTTGAACAATGATCTGGTTATCATTCCGGTACTGAATAAAATCGACCTGCCGGGCGCTATGCCCGAGGAGGTAAAAGACGAAATGGTGGACCTGCTCGGCTGCGATCGGGACGATATTATTCCGGCTAGCGGTAAAGAGGGCATTGGCGTTCCCGAAATCCTGGCGGCTATTGTCGAGCGGATTCCGGCTCCGAAAGGTGATCCGACCGGCCCATTACAGGCGCTTATTTTCGACTCGCATTTCAACTCATACCGGGGTATCGAAGTAATCTTCCGGAATGTTAACGGCCGTATCCGTAAGGGCGACCGGGTGAAATTCATGAACACCGGCAAAGAGTACATTGCCGATGAAGTAGGTACGCTGGGGTTATCGCAGGTCCCCAAAGATGTTATTGAATGTGGCGACGTAGGCTACCTGATTTCCGGGATCAAAGTGGCAAAAGAGGTAAAAGTGGGTGATACAATCACCACGCTTGATAACCCGGCTACCACGGCGATTCAAGGTTTCTCGGAGGTTAAACCGATGGTTTTTGCCGGTATTTACCCCGTTGAAACCAGCGAGTTTGAAGACTTGCGTGACGCCATGGAAAAGCTGCAACTGAATGATGCAGCTCTGGTCTGGGAACCTGAAACATCGGCGGCTCTGGGCTTTGGATTCCGCTGCGGCTTCCTGGGCATGCTCCACATGGAGATTGTTCAGGAACGGCTGGAACGCGAGTTTGACATGACCGTTATCACGACTGTTCCGTCAGTACGGTTTGAGGTCCTCACCACCAAAGGGCAGGAACTTCAGGTATCGGCACCAGCCGAGATGCCCGAACCGAACCTGATCGACATCATCGAAGAACCGTTCATTCGGGCGCAGATCATCACGAAAGCCGAGTACGTTGGCGGTATCATGAGTCTGTGCATGGACAAGCGAAGCATTCTCAAAAATCAGGTTTACCTGACCGCTGACCGGGTTGAACTCCAGTTCGAAATGCCACTGGCTGAGGTTGTATTCGATTTCTTCGACAAACTCAAAACGATTTCGCGCGGCTATGCTTCGCTCGATTACGAGTTCATCGACAACCGTGAATCAGACATGGTGAAGCTGGACGTAATGCTTAACGGGGATAAGGTTGATGCCCTATCGGCCATTGTGCACCGGTCGAAATCGTACGAATGGGGTAAGAAACTGTGCGAGAAACTGCGGGAACTGATTCCGCGTCAGCAATTCGAGATCGCTATTCAGGCTGCCATTGGGCAAAAGATCATCGCCCGCGAAACGCTGAGCGCCCTTCGCAAAGACGTATTGGCCAAGTGTTATGGTGGTGATATTTCGCGGAAGCGTAAACTGCTCGAGAAACAGAAAAAAGGTAAGAAGCGCATGCGCCAGGTCGGCAACGTCGAAATACCGCAGGAAGCCTTCATGGCCGTGTTAAAGATCAACTAGTCATCGCTACGCATAAACAAAAAGTCTCGCCATGATTCATGGCGAGACTTTTTGTTTGTACCCTTGTACATGGATTTCTCCATCTGAATTCATCTACACCACATCGGCAACTTAGCGAACCAGTCTCCCATGCCCACCTTCATTTTCTTTTTACTCATTTCTCTACTATCAATCGTCAATCCAGTACAGGCGCAAGTCCAGTATAAAGACTTTCTCATAAGCGACAAGGCCATCTGGGTACTCACGACCGGTGGCGAAGTCAGAATAATTGATCGCGAACACAAAAAAGTAACTAAAACGATACGTAATGATGCTGCTATTACCCATCTGGCGCAGGACAGACAGGGAACAATCTTTGTTGCCGACAATGTAAATCAGCTTAAAACGTATAACGAAGCTACTGACTCCTGGCAAATTCGGCAGACGCTCACCAATACTATATTGGGTCTGGTTTTTAACAGCCAGAACAAAGGGTATGCCATTACGGACAAAGGAATTCAGGACTTGGCAACGGGCCAGCTCTACTTTTCTAAACTGTCCCGGCTTGCCAATCAAACCATGCACGAAGACAGGTGGGAAGGATTGAGTTGCTTCCACATGGACAAAGACAACAACATCTGGGTTGGATTTGACTTTGGCGAGTGGGGCGGAAAACTATTCATTTTCGATACCGACAAGAAAACCTTCATCAAGCCGATTCTGGCAGACATTGAAGAAAGGCTCTATCCTGTCCAGTCCTTTTCCGAAGATTCGACCTCCGTCTACGTATCAGCCGCCACGAACCATATGCAGACAAGTGGCACGATCAGTCGATTCAAAAATTTCCAGGAGACGTTACTATTCGACAATGAAGCCCATTGGAGTGAACCCGTTAAAGTTAACACTGGAACGGAAATGTACACGATTCAGGGCGAGGGCATCGAGTCGGTTGTCTATAGCCCGTATGAGAACGTCCTTTACTTTGCTTCGCAGAACGGTATTTTCCGCGGTAACATACCGAGCAACCGTACAGAAGCCCAGCACTGGAAAAAGATAGCTACATCCAGTTCAGAACTAACCACGGCTCCCGCGGGCATTACTATTGTACCCCACAACATCAATAAAATTGCCGCTGTGAAGAAAACCACCCTTGTTTTCCTTTCTCAGTTCGACGGAATCGGTATCCTGGAGAATGGACACGTAACGATGCTAAAGTAGGGTAGCCAGTTATCACGGATTCAGCCATACAGCGTAAAAAGTTCGGCGGTCGTACATTTCCCGTGTGCGATCATTCAAGTGATGCATAGAGGCCAGAATCTCGTTGATTATCTGTTTTTCATCCTCCGCGATTTTTTCTACTCCCGAACTGTACTGCACGTACTGCGCGATAATAGGAATTCGTGTTTAAAATCAAGTTATGATAAACGAGGACAAACAGCGCGTGTTCGGTGAGTATTCATTACGCGAAAGAAAGTGAGATAAAGACCAGAGGCTCTAAGGATCATTGGCGAATCGGTTAAACCGGCACTGGTTTTGCGGGAGTTTGTCAACTAACTCATGCAAGCAGAAAATGCGTTCTGGTCTATTATTCATCTGCTGGCTATTGATAAGCCCGTTGGTCTACGGCCAGCGAAAACAACAAACGGCGCAGCCAACCCTATTCACTCTGACGGCAGTGGATGATGCCAGTTCGGCTTTTGTATCGACTACGTTTACAGTCGAAGCTCAACTGGCCAAGAAGAAATTTACGGGTGTCAGTTTGGGCAGTAAACCCTTTACGTTCTCCTTACGACACGCGGATACGTTGACCGTCGTTGCCGAGGCACCCAGGTATTACATCAGTGAAGAGCTAATGGCCGTTTCCTGCGACACCTGCGCTGATTATGCTTACGTAGTCAGACTGGCCAAACGGGAGGAAAAACCGGATTCTGTTTTTCGAGACTTGCAGGTAAATCAGACGTTTCAACTCGACAAAGTGTATTTCGATCAGAGCAGTTACGTCCTACGCACCGAGTCGTACCCGCAACTGGACAAACTTGTTAAGACGCTGCGAACGACGCCGAAACTCATCATTGAGATTGCAGGCCATACGGATAACGTTGGCGATCGGCGACTCAATCAGGCTCTGTCCCATAACCGGGCCAAAATCATTCAATCCTACCTGATGCGAAACGGTATCACCGAAAATCGCCTGCGCTTTGTAGGGTATGGCGACTCGCGGCCGGCGGCTCCCAACGACTCGGAAGAGAATAAGCGTAAAAACCGCCGGGTCGAATTTGTGGTACTGAGTATCTAAAAAATTGTCGCCTGGCTGGTTATTAATTGCCGGTTATTGTTGTTATGAGACGGGACTCTCTCTAATCCATTTCATGACGCTTAGCGATTCGTCAACTACTCATTTTGTCGCGCCCGGCTCCATCGTTCGTAAGATCTGGGGAGATGCCGACGTAATTCTGTTGATTTTTGCTGGCTCGGCCGCCGAGTTCGCGCTCAACCGGGCCGTCGACTGGCTATTCTTTACGGGCAAGCTCCCTGCTGATCCGATTGGTCGCCTTTTTTCGACAGTACGTTACGCCCAGGAAATTGTTTTTGCGCCTGAGCCCAAAGCCCGGCAGGCCATTGCCCGTATGGGAGCCATCCACGGTGGGGTCGAGCAGAAACGGGGCTACCAGATTCCGGACTGGGCCTACCGGGATGTCTTATACATGCTCATCGACTATTCGATCCGAGCCTACGAAACCCTACACCGCCCCTTGACCCTATCCGAACGAGGAGAAGTCTTTAGTACGTTTCGGCAAGTTGGCGCTGGCATGCACGTTCCTGATTTACCGCAGACGTATACTGACTGGGTCGTTGACCGGCAGGCCCATCTTAATCAGGATTTGGTTCGTAGTGAGTTCACCGATACGCTATTCCAGCGGTATCGGGATCAACTGGGCGGCTGGCGCTATGATTTGTTACGTCAGGCACAGGCCGTAATGGTGCCCGACCAGGTACACCAGTTGCTGGCCCTCCCCCGCAAGCCCTTGCTGGCTTATACGGTCGGCTTGTATAAAGTTTTAAACGGCCTGGGTCTGCGTTCGATCGTTCAGCGTATCTTGCTGCCTACCCAGTACCTGAAGCAGATTCAGGATCTGGACCAGTAACTCTTCATCAACTCTTTACCATGGCGACCAGTAACCCGATCACCACGTCAATTTTCGACCTGTTTAAAATAGGACCGGGTCCATCCAGTTCGCATACAATCGGCCCGATGAAGGCCGCCTTTGATTTTCGACAGCGGTTAGCTACTCTTCCTGCCAGTGTTCAGCAGCAGGCCGATGCCATTCACATTCATCTCTACGGCTCGTTGAGCGCCACGGGAAAAGGCCATGGTACCGACCGCGCTATTGTAGCGGGCTTACTAGGCTGGCAGCCCGAAACCGTTGATCCCGACGAACTACTGACCTTACTCCGCAATCCCGACGTAACGTATTCGGTAGAATCGGGTCAGATGACTCTGCCCGTTGGGCCGCAGCACATTCATTTCGAGCGGGTGCGCTACGATTCGCCTTACGCCAATACGATGGTTTTGAAACTGGCGGCTGGCGGTCAGACCGTGTACGAAGAAGAATACTATTCCATTGGCGGTGGATTCATCATCCGCAAAGGCGAGCCGGAAGCAGATCCGGCTAGTACATCGGTACCCTACCCATACGGTACGATGAATGAGCTAAAAGCACAACTGGCTACGCATACCATCACGCTCGATGAGCTGATGTTAGCCAACGAAGCCGCACTGACGGGGTTAAGTCGCTCGACCATCAACCAGAAGATTGATCAGATTCTGGATTTCATGCACAAGGCCGTTCGGCGGGGGCTGCGTCACAAAGGTATCCTGCCCGGAACCATACGGTTGAGCCGCAAAGCCCCTATTTTGTACCAGCAGGCCAAAGGCATGAGCCAGTCGTCCGACAGCTTTCTGATTTTCCTTAACGCGTACTGCTTGGCGGCATCGGAAGAAAACGCGGCCGGAGGCATTGTCGTAACGGCTCCTACGTCGGGCGCGTCGGGCGTTATTCCGGGGCTGACGTTTCTGGCCAAACATCACTTCCATTACGACCGTACTACGTTACGCAGTGGTATGCTGGCCGCTGCCGCCGTTGGCTTTCTGGTGAAGCACAATGCCAGTATCTCCGGGGCTGAAATGGGGTGCATGGGCGAAATCGGTACGGCTTCGGCCATGGGCGCGGCCTTCCTGACCCGCTGCGCCCAGCCGGCTGGCTCCATCAACACGATTGAAGCAGCTGCCGAGATTGGTATTGAGCACCACCTGGGCATGACCTGCGATCCCATCGGCGGTTACGTACAGATTCCCTGTATCGAACGTAACGCAATGGGCGCGGTTAAGGCCTATAATGCGTTTCTGCTGGCAACATCAGGAGCCGCATCCTTTCAAAAGATTTCGCTCGATGCCGTTGTGAAGGTGATGAAAGCCACCGGCCGCGACATGTCGACCAAGTACAAAGAAACCTCCGAAGCGGGACTGGCCCTCAGTGCCACAGAGTGCTAGACTTACGTACGAGGTAGGTTTTTCAAACAATTAGGCGTGGTTCGCGTAGTATGGGAGCAGATCGAAACGACCTGAATTCAGTATCCTGCGCGAATCATGACTAATATATATACCACCAAACAGCAGCGTGTTCTGCTTATTACCAGCCTGATTATCATTGGCGGGTTTATTATCGTTGGCCTCAGCGGTTACATCTCGGCCTTCCTGGGCGCCGGCATTCTTTACGTTGTCTTTCTCCCCTGGTTCAACGCCCTGGCGATTAAACGTGGCTGGAACCGATCGCTGGTGGTCACGTTTCTCATTATTTTCTCGCTGGTCGTTATCATATTCCCCTTCTTAACACTCAGTTTACTCTTAGTTGGTCGTATTCAGTATTACATTCAACACAGTGATGAGATTCTGGGACTGGCCAAGAAAATAGAAGATCTGACGGGTTATCAGATTACCAGTCAGCAAAATATTAAAACGGCATTGACTCAGGCGGGTACCTATGCCAGTCAGTTATTACCCTCCGTAGCGGGCAGCGCATTGGATTTCATTGTGATCATCGGGTTGATGTTCTTTACAATGTGGTACATGTACACCCAGCAGGAAGATTTTCAGAAAGGACTTCAGAAATACCTGCCTTTCAAGAAGGACACGCAGAAAGAACTGGGCGAATCGCTGAAAAACAACGTCAACGCTAACGTATTAGGTCAGGCGTTGGTGTGTCTGGTACAGGGGGCGCTCACTGGCCTAACGCTCTGGATATTCGGCGTTCCGGATGCTCCCTTCTGGGGGGTTGTGTCGTTTTTTATGGCGTTCATTCCGGTGTTAGGAACCCCCATTATTTGGGCACCGGCCGGCTTGATTCAGCTTTCTCAGGGAAACACGGCGCAGGGCATTGGCATTTTGGTGGTTGGCGCCGTGGTGATCATCAACATTGATAACCTGCTGCGTATTGCGCTTGCCAAACGTATGGGCGACATTCACCCCTGGATTACCCTGGCCGGTATTGTGCTGGGCGTTCCCATTTTCGGTATTCTGGGGCTGGTTATGGGCCCGCTCCTGCTCTCCTACTTCGTCGTGTTGATGAAAGTCTTCGAACGCGAAAACAGAAAACAGGAAAAGGAAGTTGTCAAAGACAAACTCGAAGTTCAGCAGCAAGCGACGCGGGAAGTATAGATCAACGAATGGAAAAGCGAACGAGCGGCCTCCGGCAGAAATCCTGCCGGAGGCCGCTCGTTCGCTTTTCCATTCGCTCACTTTTTATTCCTGTCTCGTCACCTTGCTGGCGCCAGAAGCTTCGGATTCTAGTGAGGTCACATGTCCTAGATTAACGTGACTGGCTCCGCTCGCTTCGACAATCGCTTTGTCGATCGTAGTGTCCGTCGCATCAACTTTGCTGGCTCCGCTCAAGTCAACATCCAGCGTTTGAATACGACCACGCAACAACACATTCGACGCTCCCGACATATCAACGTTCAACTTGTTGACCGTCCCGTCAAATACCGTACGGCAGGCACCACTCATGTCAAGGTCCAGATCATCGAAGTTCCCAAACCCAACCAGGCTGGCCTTCGACGCGCCCGACAAATGCAGCTCGTTGATCGTGGGAACCGTGATGGTTAGCCCCATACGCTTGCGGTTACCCCAGTCGAACATGCCTTTTCCGTCGATGGACACTTTAAGTTGATCCCCGTCCACTTTTACTTTGATGTCGTCCAGATCTTCTTCCCGACCATCAGCCACGACTTTGAACTGATCTCCTTTTCGGAAGCGTACCACAAAAGCCCCGGCGATATCTACTTTCTCGAATGAAGTCACCGAAAATTGCCGGGTGTTGGCCCCGACTCGATCAAAGTCGTCGCCCAGTTCGCGGGTAACGGCCCCTTGCACATCTTCAGTAATGTCGGTTACGTCACTGTCTTCTTCGTCACCCTGGTAATCCTTTTCGCGAGGAAAGTTCAGGCAAACCAGGCCTTCAGTCCGGCTGATTTTCCAGATACTAGCCCCCATCCGCTCAATTTCCTTTTCGCCAAACTCATTCCGGATGTAGCGAGCAAACTCTTCGGTCATGCGGAACGGTTTTTCGTACGGGATCATCAGCTCCATATCCAGGTCCTGCCCCCGGAAACGGGCGCCGGCTTTCAGTTCCGTGGTGTTGTTAAACCGGACGACCGAATCACGTACCACATAGCTGTACTCGAGTTGGCGGGCGTTGGCCTGCGCTTCAGCCCGAGTTGTACCCTGCGCCCGAAAACGCTGCACCAGATTGATCGTCGTCCCTTCGTAGCCCGTCAGCACGATGGATGGGTTTTGCTGAAATGAATCATCATCATTATCGTTTAGCGCAAACGTTGGCGTCGGAGCCGGCACGTTCAGTATTTTCGTTTCTTCGACCGTTCCCTTGCGCTGGAAACCACGGATCAACGGCATGGCTGTTCCACCAAAGATCAGCATACTCACGAGCCATACACCCGCCAGCGCCAGCGCCGTCCGACTATGAATGACTGCCCGGTTGGTAATCAGCATTACCCCAAGAATACCAAGTCCCAAAGCAGGCAAAAACCCGAGCAGGAACGTAGACAGAATCATAGGCAGCGTTATATCCGCCCGGAACAAGTCTACGGGGAAACCACGATTGAATGGCATGCCCGATCCAACGCCAACAGCGGCTCCCAGCATAACCAGACAGGCGGCCATACCCGCGAAGGCAGCAATCAGCAGCGCGATCCCCGCAATAACCCGGATCAGGGTCACCGTTCCGTTCAACAACGGCCCAAGCGCGCTGCCCAGCCCGTTAATAATCACCGATATAGCCCGGAACGGAAACAGCAGAATTCGGGTCAATGTAGTTTCGTTGTTGGGCGTTTCGTTAATATTCAGGTTCTGTTTAATGCTGTGCTCAATGTTCGACAACGTAATGGGCTGGCCCTGCATCTCCATTTTCTCGGTCAGCGTATTAGCCTGGGGCGAAATAAGCCAGAGCACGATATACAGCAGGAATCCGGCTCCGAACAAAACAATCCCCAGCACGAATAACAACCGAACGACACCGATATCGACCCCGAAGTAAGCCGCCAGACCAGACGCTACCCCGCCCAGCACTTTATCTTCGGGGTTCCGGTAGAATTTCTTGACGGTCTTGTCTTCTTCAATAGTCCCTACGCCGGGCAGGGCAATCCACATAGCGATATACGCAAAGACAGTAAAGCCACTTAAGCCACCAAAGAACTCCCCGTTAGGCGAAGCCCCCAGCAAAGCCGGTAAACCAACGACCAGGGCTACGAAGATGAGTCGGACCCAAACCACGTCCCAGTTGAAATAGTGAGCCAGGCCAGCCGCAACACCACCCAACGTTTTCCGGCGCAGATCGCGCACCAGCCGACGGGGCTGAGCGTAGGCACCACTACCGGTTGGCTGCGAGCTCCCAGCCGTACTACCGCTACCCGTGTTGACGGGGCGGGGGCCGATCGGAGGTACTGAGCCCGTAGCCGAGTGGCGGCCACCACCGGTAACCAGAATTTCTTCTTCCTCGACGGCTTCGAAATCAGCAACCGTCCCCATGGCGGCAACCAGTTCGTTAACATCTTCCACTGAGACGGCCTGTTTGTCAGCTGCTTTCAATTTTACCAGCAGTTTTTCGGCAATACGGTTCTCAATGTCTGTGATGATTTCCTGGCTGTCTTCGTAGGTCGAAAAGTACTGCTGAATCGTCGTCAGGTAATTTCTTAATTTCTCGTAGCCATCCTCTTCGATGTGGAAGATGACCCCACTGATATTGATGCTGATGGTCTTTTTCATGGCAATTACAAAGAGTGTAGGTTAAGCATTGGATGAAGAAGTGATCGGATCGGCCGGCGGCATCACAGGTGTGGCGCCATTAACCGGTTTCAGGTGTGGCCCGGCCTTACCAATAATGGCAGCGACGGACTCAGCCAGTTCCTGCCAGGTTTCGTTCAGTGCCTCCAGCGAGTTTCGTCCCAGTTCGGTCAGCACGTAATATTTGCGTGGTGGTCCAGAGGTTGATTCAACCCATTTGTAATCCAGTAACCCGGCGTTCTTGAGCCGGGTCAGCAGCGGATAAAGCGTTCCTTCAACCACCATAATCCGGGCGGAGGTCAACTCGTCCAGCATGTCGGACGCGTAGATCTCACCGCGGGATATGATGTGCAGTATGCAGAACTCCAGAATTCCCTTCCGCATCTGCACCTGAGCGTTTTCAATATTCATTGGTGTACGGATTTCGTTAATAGCATGAAACAAAGGTAGCATAAGGTACTTTGCAATGCAAGGTACCTTTCTAAAAACTTATTGATCTTCGTAGCAATGGTCAGAAACCAGGGATGAACGGTAGCAGTTGTTATCTGCGTACATATTTCACGTTAACCTATGCTTGAGTTTCTTGTCGTAGCTTCCTTCGTCGGCTACATTATCTACCTGCGCTATTACGCGGATCAACGTACTGAAGCCGAGAAAGAAGCCGATCGGTTGCGCGAAGGCATTACGTTGTTTGACGACCAGCAGTACGACCGGGCTATTGCTTATTTTACGCGGGACATCCAGACGAAAGCGAAGTCGCCCGTAGCTTATCTGTACCGCGCCCGCTGTTACCGGGCCAAGGGTGAAACGGCTTTAGCGCTGGCAGACCTGAGAGCGGGAAAAAGCTACGATGACAGTATTCCGGAACTGCACCTGGAAAGTGGTCAGATTCTTTTCGATCAACAGTCCTACGATAAGGCGTTCTATGACTTCGACAAAGCAGTTTTTTACTCGCAGGGAAGTTCGGCCGAGCCCTTCCGCTGGCGGGGTGAAACTCGTCTGCAACTCGATCATCCTGAAGAAGGGCAGCAGGATATAGCTCGTGCGGATGAGATCGAAGCAAAACAGCTAGCGCAACAGAGCGTAAGACCCGTGGCCCGCCGGTCGTTTTTTGATCGGCAATTTACCGTTAACGCAGGCCTCGTTCTCGTATCCGGCATTATTTTGCTAACCATCATCAAAATCAGCTCGGTTATTCACTGGCCGTATTTGTGGGCTGCCAGTTCAGCTATGGGTATTGGGTTTCTGGAACCACGTAAAGGTTGGTCGCTGGCGATTCTACAAACGTTTGTTCTGCTGATCGGGTATTACGTCGTGTTGGGTGGTAGCGAGGTAACCATTCACCGGGATGTACAGCTGTTTAGTTTGTTTGGCTCGATTGGTCTTACGTTCGTTGGCAGTTTTATTGGGAGCATGCTCCGAAAAACCCAGTACTAAGGCTGCCACTACACGCTTCTTCCCTGCTCGCATTCGTACGGACGTGGTGTTGCTCCATAACCAAGTATACTAGTAGACAAACTACTAGTAGCCAATTAGTTAATATCCAATAAAGTTTTTGTATCCGGTATGACGCGATGCGTACATTTAGTGCATCTCACCGTCTGTCATGTACCGTAATTTTCTTGGATTTCTTTCCCTGCTTTGCGCTGTCACTCAACTTCAGGCGCAGCCGTTGCCGATTGGTAATGAGTGGATCAACTATCAACAAACGTACCTCAAGATTCCTGTCGCCCAGAACGGCCGGTATCGGCTGACGGCAACCGATCTTCAGCAGGCCGGTATTTCTCCTGGTACGATAGACCCAACAACCATTCAATTATTCCACCGGGGCATCGAGCAGGCCATTTACGTTGCGGGGGAAGCCGATCACCGCTTTGATCCGGTCGATTTCCTGGAATTTTACGGTCGGGCGAACGACGGAGCTCCTGACTCGTTACTGTACCAGCCCATCAGCGCACATCCGCACGCGTATTACAGTCTCTTCAACGACACCACCGCTTATTTTCTAACCTGGCGACTTGACAGGCAGCCGGGCCGACGCATGGCAACGTATCAGGATACTGACTATGCATCGCTGCGACCAGAGCGGTACCACTGGGCCGAAGAACTACGGTTATTCACCGAAACGTATCCAGGTTACGGTGCGGGTATTGCTCCAAAAATCGAGTACAGTCATTACGAAGCTGGCGAAGGGTATACGGGAATTATTCAGCAGAAAGACAAGCCGTCCGCCAATCGCTTCACGCTGACCAATCCCGTTCGTGATGGTCCTCCTCCCCGGCTGAATCTGCTGCTGGTTGGTCGGGACTACACGGCCCATCAGGTTGAGGTACTGACTGGGAGCAGCTTGCAACGAACGCTGGCGACGCTTTCCTTCGCGCGTTGTGATAACGCCCAGCTGTCGACCGATTTTAACTGGAGTGACGTAACAGCAGATGGCAATTTGTCTCTGACCACTATCTCACGGGGGGATAGTCTGTCTCCTACCGACCGGTATTCCATATCATACGTACGCGTGCAGTACCCGCAACGGCTCGATGCGACCAACCAGTCAGTACGTATTTTTCAGTTACCTCCCAATTCCACCGGGCGCTCCCGACTGGACATTACGAATGTGCCGCCTGACGCGCAATTTTGGGATGTTTCTGACCCCAATACGCCCGTCAGGGTGATAGCAGTTTCGGCTTCGCCGGATACCACGCACCTAGTTCTTCGCAGTACGCAAGCTGCCCGGATGCTGTTGATGAGTAGCCAGTACATGGCCGTGCCCGCTCTTCACCCCGTTCGGTTTATCGACTGGTCCAGCCGCCGACCAACGTACGTTATTATTACGCACGAGAATTTACGGCAATCGACTAGCACCGCCCCGGACCCCGTCCGCGAGTATGCTGCGTACCGGGCGTCAATAGCCGGTGGCGGGTTCGATACGTTGACCGTCACCATGCAGCAGCTCATTGATCAGTATAGCTACGGAGAACGGCATCCGCTGGCCATCCGACGGTTTATGAGTCAATTGCTTCAGCAGAGCCGAAACGCCGACCGACGGCCCCAATACCTGTTATTGCTGGGCCGCAGCCGTAGTACACCCGGCATCCGACGCGATTCCCGACAAGCGACGCTCGACCTGGTGATGACTTACGGTTTTCCCGGCTCAGACAGTCCATTTACTCAAGGGCTGGATGGGTATCCGGATAATGTGCCAGCGGTACCAACGGGGCGTATCAACGCCGGAACACCACAGGACGTACTCAACTACCTCGACAAGATAAACGAGTACGAATCGCAGGCGGTGGAATTGTGGCGCAAAAACGTTTTACACCTAAGTGGTGGCGCTACCCCAAGTGAGGCTACTCTTTTTCGGTCGCTGGTTAATGGCTACCGGGACCAAATCAGTACATACAGCCTGGGCGCTCGCGTGACTACGCTAGCCAAGCAAACCGATAATCTGGTCGAAGGGCTCAACGTAGCACAGCCCGTTAATGAAGGCATTGGCTTGATGACGTTCTTTGGCCATTCCGGTCTGGACGTAACCGATCTGGACATTGGGTTCTGCTCCAGCGATGCCCTCGGGTATCGCAATAAAGGACGCTATCCGCTGTTACTCATCAACGGCTGTGCCATCGGTAACTTCTTTTTCGGTCGGCCAACGCTCACCACCGACTGGGTCCTGACGCCCGACCGGGGAGCCATTGCCGCAATTGCGCATAGTCACCTGGGGTATGTTGACTATCTGCATCAGTACAGCCGCACCTTCTACGACCTATTAGCCGACAGCACCTGGCAGAACCAGTCGATCGGTCGGTGGCAGCAGGAAACAATGCGCCGGGTGCTGGCGCAGACACCCAGTGGTGAGAGTCTGGCAAACTGTCAGCAGATGGTGTTGCAGGGCGACCCGGCCATTCGATTGTTTCCGTTTCAAACACCGGACTATGCTATAACCACCAACGGCATTCGGGTATCGGGTAAAGACAATCAGCCGCTCACCACCGACAGTGATTCCGTCCGTCTTCAACTCATCATTCAGAATTCGGGGCAATACCGGTCCGGCCCATTACCCTTACGAATACGGCGACTAGCGAACGGGCAGGAAATAGGCAGCTTTTCGTTCATGTTTCCGCAGGCGGTGGCTTATAAGGATACCATTAATTTGTCGATACCTAATCAGCGCGATGCGGACGGATTGAATCAATTTCAGGTGATCGTTAATCCCACCGATGGTCCAGTGCTGACTACCGAAGATAACCATACAAACAACTCGGCCAGCGTCGAACTGACCCTACCCAGCCAGCGCCCTACACTTATTTATCCACCCACTAACGGCACCGTTAGCACACCCACGGTTACCCTATTGGCGCAATACGTCGCATCAACTCCTCAGACGTTTCTGCTCGAACTGGATACGACCCGGCGGTTTAATAGCCAATTTCGTCAACGCACTTCGATCACAACAACAAGCATAATCAGCCATCAGCAAACGCTCTTGTCAACCGCAGGCACGACCTATTACTGGCGCGTACGCCAAATCGGCACATCCATCGACTCCACGCAGTGGACGCTAGGCTCGTTTACGTATCAGCCAATTCCGCAGACCAGTGGGTTACCAGAAGGTCTGCTTCAGTTAGCGCAGCCGTTGCCCACGGAAATATGGCAAGGCGATACGGTACGCATTCCGCTGTTATTTACCAACCTCAGCCCGTATGCCTTCAGCGATTCCCTGCTCGTGCAGCAAACGGTATACACGAGCAACTTGGCGAGTCCGCAAACGAGTCAATGGCGAGTAGCTTCGCCTTCGCTCAACGATACGTTACGTATTTTATCGCGACTACCAACGGCGACACTGCCGGGTTTGAATCGGCTTGTTTTGACGGTTAACCCCCGGATTCAGCCCGAGTATTCTTTTCAAAACAACACGCTCGATCTGGCGATCCCTGTCCAGCCCGATCAGCAGGGACCTTTGCTCGAAGTGGCGATTGACGGTGCCCGCATTGACAACGAAGCTGTCGTATCAGCGAAGCCTGTAATCGATGTGCTGGTGACGGATAACAATCGCTCCCTTATTCGACAGGATACCCTGGGGCTGGATATGTTCCTGCAACCAATCGGTGATAATCAGTCCCGGCAGCGGCTCCACTGGCGCAACGCCCGAACGTTGTCTAAACATCGAGACCTTATCTTTCGGATTCAATACCCATCAACTCCGCTCCCAGCAGGAACCTACCAATTATCGGTGACGGCCCAGGATCTCTTGGGGAATGCTGCCGCCCCGTACCGGGTTAATTTCCGGGTAGTGGATGAGCGACGGCTTGATAAAGTTGTTACGTACCCTAATCCGTTCCATGACTGGGCGATCATCTCCTGGCAACTCATTGGTGATCAGGCACCGGAACGTATTAGCTTGACTATTGCCGATTTAACCGGCAAGCCCATCCGGCACTGGCACGGCCATCCACGCATTGGCCACAACGAATGGCGCTGGGATGGCCGGACTGATGCGGGAGCGTTAGCCCCATCGGGTCTGTACGTGTACCAGTTAGCGATCAATGAGACTGCGGTTGTACCCTGGTCCAGCCCGACCTCGTACCAGGGCCGTTTACTACTCGTTCGATGAGCCTGTCAGCCCTACGCCCTCTACCGACCGTAATTCGTTACGTTCCCGCCCTGACGGGGCTACGGGCGATGGCGGCCTATCTGGTTTTTCTGCATCATTACAATCCAGCGACCGTGGGTTCAATCGCTCACCGACTGCTGGATCAGGGATACGTCGGGGTAACCGTATTTTTTGTTTTGAGCGGATTTCTGCTCTATCACCGCTACGCAGTTTTATATACACCGGGTGGCAGCTGGCCTTGGAGAATATATCTCCAACAACGCTTCGCCCGGCTCATGCCTCTGTACCTACTCCTGCTGGTCCTAACGCTGTTCGTTCAGTCAATGGTAGCAGGTAGGCAACCAAGTGGGTTGCTCATCTGGTTAAATCTGACGTTACTGAAGGGACTCGTTAACGGTTATAAATTCAGCGGGCTATCCCAGAGCTGGAGTCTAACAGTCGAATGGACGTTCTATATCCTGCTTCCAGCCTTGATACCGGCGTTACGTCGCTGGGGCCTACTTCTGTTAACAATTAGTCTTTGGAGCATTGGCCTCATCCTTTGGGGAACACTCGGGCAATTGACCGAGCATGGGTTCTTTGAGCCGCTGCCATTCGTGACTTTTTACACCTTTTTCGGGCGAGCGTTTGAGTTCGTACTTGGTATGGAACTGGCCCGACGCTGGCGGGCTGGCCAGCTACCCCAAATTCGATTTCCTCTGCCGTCTAGTTTAGTAATCATCGGGAGCTGTCTGATCGGCCAGTCCTGGTTGTCAGCAGGCAGTCAGGGCACAACTGTGCTGTTTTGGAGCGAATTTATCTTGTACAGCCTGCTACTACCACTTGGGGTCGGGCTGCTATTTCTTAGTCTGCTCCGGGAGGCCTCTTTGTTACGTCTGCTACTGGAAAACCCTTTCGTGCAAGCGCTAGGCCGTAGTTCCTACGCCTTCTACCTGATTCACCTGAGCCCAATCAGCCGGGCATTATTAAGAATAGGTGTAGTGACGAACATTGCCCTTTTATTTGGGATTCTGATTCTCCTGGCGTATTGTTTACACCGATGGGTAGAACAACCACTGTATCGTTGGTTGGCTCCGCACGCACATCCAGCTAATCCCAGCATTCCATAATCAATAGATCGCCAGAGCGGGCTTCGATACGAACAAAGCCATCCTGAGCAGCTTCGTTGCTACTGCCGGTTCGGTAGCCTAGCGTCAGGCGCTCGTCGTGCAGATTGTACGTTAACCCTTCGGTAATTACGCCGTCGACGGTGCCGACTGGAATCAGCGATACAGGCGTTTGGGCCGCATACCACTTTTCAAATCGACCCACCAGCGGAAAGATTTTCGAGTAATCATCCAGCATCACGATACGGATCTGATCCTTATACTGCACGATGGTCGTTAGGTTCGTAATGGTGTGATCGGCCCGCCGTCCGGTAGCCCAGACAATATTCACGGCCGGGTACCCGCGCTCGATCAGGTACTCGATACCTTTTTGTAAATCAGTCTTGTTCTGGTCCGGTGCGTGTACAACATCCAATGGGTACTGCTGCGCCCGAATGGTGTCCAGATCCAGATTTCGATCAAAATCGCCGAGTAATACGTCGACTTTGATCCCCAGGTCGAGCACCCGCCAGATGGCACTATCAAGCACCACAACCGTGGGGCTCCATTCCAGCAACTGCCCTACTAATTCCGGCTGGCAGGCTTCACCATTGGCAATCAGCAGCGCCGGTTCCTGTTTCTCGCGAACAACGTGATGGGAGGACATGGAAAAAAAGGGAGAAAGGAGGAAAGGGAAGAAGGAGGAAAGGGGAATAATTAGCAGAAGAGCTTTTCTTTGTTCCTTTCCTCCCACTCCTCCTTCCTCCTATTTTACTAGTTTATTCACGTGTATTACTGCTGTTGAAGGACAGCGAAGTACTGTTTAACGGCCGTCGCAGCCGCGTTGTTTTTTCGCAAAGTAGCGGGAGCCAACCGATCGCGCAAGTCTTCGTACAGGCGCATCACCTCCACCAGACTGTTTAATAGCGAGTTACGATCTGGCGTGGCTACGGTTTTTTTAAGATTGGTCAGATCATCCGCTAGAACTGTCGTTTCCACACGCCGTACACCCCGCGGCAGGTTCCCGTTCTTCAAATGCGTCAGGGGACCAATAACCACATTTCGCACGAAGGCAATGAAATCAAGCGCTTCAAAATATTCTCCCCGTCCAACTTTGAGTAGTGTATAATGCATCCAGATCCAGGAACGATCTTCCGTGTTCTGGTAATCGAAAGCCGGATACTGCGCTGTTGACTGACGTAGTACATCACTCAATTGATGATCACGTTCCCAAAGGATAACTGGCTCCTCGACCCGGTGATAAAACTCTTCCAGCGTCAGAAACTTGATATCGACGTGCAGCAAGGGGTCCGCGTAGAGGGCGATTAGCAACCGGATTTCACCAACGTGATCGCCCCGGAACGAAGCCAGCATGTCTCCGAATCGGGCGGCACAGGCGCGCATCGATTCAAGGTCAGGGGCAATGGACCGGGCAGTGACCAGCACTAGATCAAGATCGGAATAGGCGTCCATCTCTCCGGTTATCCAGGAGCCACCGGCCGCCAGACCAATTGATTCCGCATCCTGCTGAACACTATGAATCGCCTTCTCGATGAATGGTTGAAAGGATTGTAAACCTGCCTGCATGACTCGTTGCGATTAGTAAATTACCGCAGAACGGCCCTGCTCTTCGATTAGTTCGCCGAATCGTTCATTTGATCGGTATTACAATTCCAACCCCGGCCGGAGTCACTTCCAGCAGTTGTTGCGCCTGTTTATCCCCTCGATTTTTGAAAATGAAGTAGTTCACCAAGTCGAATGCCAGCAGGAAACTTCCCTGGACGAGCACCGATTTACCGTAGCCCCGTAGCTGATCGGCTTTGTCAGGATGCGTTTTGGCCCGCTCCAGCAAATAAGCGCCACCGACCAGATACGCTACGTCCAGCCCCGTATTGAGCAGCAGCACCTGCTTCATGTTTTCGTGCTGCCGCACAGCCTGACTCAGGGTTTCACCTCCGGCGTTCTGCTTGCGCGACCCCAGTAGACCCAGCCCGGCAATGCCCAGATTGACCAGGTTCCAGTAGACGTTCATCTGGTGGAAATACTTGGCCTCGCCAGAGGTTTGACCCGCGCCAACGGCCCCAACGGCAATGTTCGCCAGCGCATAGCCGCCCAGTGCCAGCCCCAGCGTTTTTTGATGGCGGATGCGCTGTTCGCTAAAGGCCTGCAATTCCGGGCTGGGTGTTACGCGCTGCGCCGAAGCGGATGCCCCCAGTAAAACCGATCCGGCCGCCAGTGCCAGTTGTCGAAGTCTGTTCATCGTTTCTGTTTCTGCTATGAACGCGAATCCCCGTTTGTTGTTTGGTTGAATAGCAACGCGTGCCCGGCGGGATCGTTGACATTCATTAACTCGCGGACATCTGGCACCGTCAGGAGGTGTATCTCGTTCGTACGTAATAACTTCCGGGGTGACTGCTCCCCCTGCGCCACCGCCTTTTGTATGACCGGCCAGAACGCGGGTTCGTAAATACCCAACAGCGGCTCGGGCAATTGACCATCCGAGTCATAAAAAACGGTGGCCAGCTTCGCCGGATTTCTTCCTTCGATTAAAACATTCAGCGAACGATTCGTCAGTAGCGGCATATCACAAGCAACTACCAGCCAGGCGGCATCGGGCTCCTGCCGAAAAGCCGACAAAATTCCGTTCAGGGGCGTTGGTACATCAAATGCATCAACAATGAGCGGCTGCGTTGTTTGAGATAAAGTCACGGCCTGATCGGCGTTTACCGACCAGAACACCTGCTGACAGTAAGGCAGTAACAGCTCCGTCAGGTGTTCGCGCTGGGGTTTATTGTGGTAGGTCAGCAGCGACTTGTCCTGCCCCATGCGCGTGCTACGTCCCCCGGCTAGCACCAGGCCATTGAGCTTAGTCACGTTTGAAATCACGTTTGCCACCGGTTTTCTCCATCAGCTTCGTTTCCCGAATGACAATGTCGTGCGAGAGGGCTTTACACATGTCATAGATCGTCAACGCAGCGACCGACGCTCCCACCAACGCTTCCATCTCTACCCCGGTTTTTCCCTCCGTCGATACGGTGCAATCAACCACAGCCTCATCACCGTCGGTTGTAATCGTGATAGAACAATTATCCAGGCCCAGTGAATGACAAAGCGGAATCAGATCATCGGTTCGTTTCGCGGCCATCGTCCCAGCAATGATTGCCGTCTGAAACACGGGCCCCTTTTTAGTCTGGATGTCAGTCCCTGTCAGGTGCTGCATGATATCAGCGCCCAGCCCAACGCGGGATTGCGCCCGGGCCGTCCGTCGGGAACTAACTTTAGCGCCTACGTCAACCATGCCGGGATTCCCGTCGGGCGTAATGTGAGATAAGGTATTCATCGGGTATGTTTATTTGGGCAGGATGCCGTTTTTTGTAATTGTCTTTGCTCTTCTCCAACAAAGTTAATCGCAGTATTCATATGCTTCCCGTTGCCGATGCCTTTGCCCTGACCCAGCAACACCTGCTGACCTTACCAACCGAGACCGTTTCTATTGACGAGGCTAACGGCCGTGTCCTGCGCGAAGCGGTGCTGGCGGATCGCGATTTTCCGCCCTTCGACCGGGTGGCGATGGATGGCATTGCCATTCGTTACGCGGATTATCAGGATGGGCTACGTGAGGTCGGGCCACGTAAGGACGGGCAACGCATATTCCAGATCGCAGGTACTCAGTTTGCCGGGCAGCCTCAGCAAACGCTATCTGATGAAAACACGTGCCTGGAAGTCATGACGGGCTCGATGCTGCCGCAGGGAGCCGACACCATTATCCGTTACGAAGACGTAACAATAGCCGACGGGCAGGCAACAATTAAGATCGAGGACGTAACAAAGGGGCAGCATCTACATTTTCGGGCCACCGACCGCCGGGCAGGTGATACGTTACTGCCAGTTGGGACCCGGTTAAGTCCTGCCGAACTGGCCGTAGCCGCTTCCGTTGGTCAGGCGACACTCACGGTAACCACTCAGCCCCGCGTAGCACTGATTTCAACGGGCGACGAATTGGTTGACGTTACCGACAAACCCCTGCCCTACCAGATTCGTCGGTCGAATACGTACATGCTCCGGGCGGCTCTGGCTTCGCTGGGCATCCAAGCGACGTTGCATCATATCGTTGACAATGAAACAACCATGACCGATCGACTGGCTGCCCTGCTGGCCGACAACGACGTCCTGATTTTGAGCGGGGGTGTTTCGGCCGGGAAAGCCGATTTTGTACCAAGTGTACTAGCCCAGCTGGGCGTTCAGCAACAGTTTCACCAGATCAAGCAGCGTCCTGGCAAACCACTCTGGTTTGGTACTACAGCCGACAAAACGGTTTTTGGTTTACCGGGTAACCCCGTATCGACGGTACTGTGTGCGTACCGATACGTACTGCCTTATCTGAAAGCTTGCCTGGGAATTCCAACACTGCCAGTGCGATACGCCCAATTGGCCCAGTCCGTTACGTTCCAGCCACCAGTCACGTATTTTGTTCCGGTGCGGCTCGAATCGGCATCCGATGGTCGGTTGCTAGCGCATCCGTTACCCGGCTCCGGCTCAGCCGATTTTGCCAACCTGCTTGATGCCGACGCGTTCATGGAATTGCCCGCCAGCCAATCCACCTTCGAGAGCGGCTCCGCCTTTCCGATCTGGTCGACGCGGGGTTAGTCCTTACTTTAGCACCGGTTTCCGGACTGGGGCCACGTGGGTTGTCCCCGAGATCTGACGGGTGTGCTTCGGCGCTGGCTTCTTTTTACGTTTACCCCACCAGACCAAAAATCCGGTGACGGGCAACGTAGCGGTCAGCAGGGCAACGATCAGCGCTATGAGTTTCGTTGGCCAGCCGAACAGGCTACCGGTATGAACGGGAAAAATTAACCGACGAGCCTTAAAGCCCTTCGTTTCCTGATCATACAGCCGCTGGCTGATTAAGTGAGTCGTTCGGGCGTCGAAATACAGGAAATCGACAATGTTACTGATAGCAGCCTCGTCGTTCGCTTTGGACACCGTGATTGCCTGATCTTTCTTTTCGGGGAATGTAATCAGCACTTTTCCCGAGTGCGGTAATTGGCGGTTCGTCTGAGCGTAGATATTTTCCAGCGGATACGCCTGGTGCGCACCAGGACGAGATAGGTTAGCCGGTGCTTCCCGTTTTTGCTGGGGTTTTCCGTCGAGCGCGTAGAAGAGCAGGTTATTGACCCACTTGTAACTCCAGACCAGCCCGGTTAGGGCAATCAGAAACACGAAAGGAAGGACGTAAAAACCCAGTACGGCGTGCAAGTCCCAGTTGAGTCGCTTAAAAGACGCATCCCATTTAACCCGGAACCGCTGCGCCCTATTTTTTCGGTTTGGCCACCACATAACCAGCCCCGATACCATAATAATCAGGAATGCACTACACGACAGGCCCGTGATGATCTTACCCGTGTCGCCCAGACACAGGTAGCGGTGCAGCCGCAAGACCACTGAGAAAAAGGCGTCTTCCTCCTGCCGCGAATCAACGACGTTTCCCGTGTACGGATTAAGCGCTACGGCCAGGATGTCCTTTGGTTTCTTGCTCTGGCGAAACTCGACAACAACGGTTCGATCTGGACTTGGCTCGACAGTGATTCGGCTGATTTCCTTCTTGCCAACCTGTTGCGTCGCTGTTTGGACTAACTGATCTATGGGTACCCGACGCTGATCATCAGGTACCGACACCGTATGAAAACCGGAATCGATTAGTGGCTCCAGCTCGTGCTCGAAAACGAGGAGCGAGCCGGTTAGGGCCACAATAAAAACGACCAGGCCAGAAGCCAGGCCCAGCCACAAATGCAGCTGGGCCAGAACAGATTTGACAGTTAGTTTCACCAGATCAGTTGATTACATTCGTTTGCGGTATGCTTAAAACACGTAGGAGACGGTTGCCATGAAGTTTCGGGGAGCGCCCGGAAACAACCGCAGATAATCGTAGCCGCCTACCCAATACGTCTTGTTTGCCAGGTTGTTGAGGTTAACTTGGAACTGAAACTTCTCTATTTTATAATATACAGCCGCGTTGAGGAGCGTATAGCCCGGAATCGTCTGCGCGTTGTTGAGCGATAGGTTACGTTCTGTTACAAAGTTGCCCCCCAGGCCGACGCCTAATCCATTGAGCGTCGGCGAAACGAAGGTATACTTTGTCCAGAAGCTTCCCTGCTGCTTAGGGGCGTTGGGTTTTTGTAGGTTAACCAATACCTGATCGGCGGCCCGGACTCCCCCATCCGTGATTTTCGCGTCATTGTAACTGTACGCAACAATGATATTCCAGTTTGGCAGGATGCTACCCGTAGCGTCCACTTCCACACCTTTCGCCTGTTCCTGCCCGATCTGCCGCATCAGGTTTGGATTATCGGCGGCATTCGCTGAATAAAGCGTGTTGCGCTGAATGATATTGTACACAGCCAAATTGGCGGTCAGCCGACCGTTGAACCACTCCGTTTTCAGACCAGCTTCGGTCAGACTGCTCTCGATAGGATCAAAGGGGCCTCCCGACATTGGGTCGCTCTGCACCGTCGCATCCTGCGGGTTATATCCTTTGGTATAGGTACCGTAGACGTTAATGTTGTTCGTCAGCGTATAGACCGCGCCAATCCGGGGCAGTAGCGCGTGTTGAATGACGTTTGTTTCATTGTTGGTGGTGTAGCCCTTCTTGTCAACGTAGGTGTCGTACCGCAGGCCAAGCAACAGCTGCAATCGATCGAATTTAGCCTGCTCCTGTAGATAGAGGCCATGCAACTGATACATCACCGGCGTGGTAGACGCATTCGCGACAACGTTATACGTGTACTTCGTCGGGTCTTCCAGCTGGTTGTTCTGAAGGGCTAGGTCGTAGGACGGTACGTTGGGCTTGGGAATACTGCGTACTATCCCATTTGGCGCGGTGTAATTGTAGAATACGTATCGTTCGGGGGTTTTAGGGTTATACGCAGCGGCTCCGCCCGCTTTGAGCAAATACCCGTTGGCCGTTTGCTGTCCCGATCCTTTGGGTGTCGACGACTGGATGTAGTCGTAACCCGCCACAAATTTGTGTTCCACCCGCCCCGTCGCAAAATTATGATTCAGGAACAGAGACACGTTATCCATGAACGACTTGGTCTGCCGGACAAACACCTGCCGGGCAACCAGATTGTCGATAGCCCGTCCGGCCGAATCAATGGCGTTGACGTTGCTGCTCCGGTGTTCGAGCAGATTTTCGGTGTAGCCCGTACGCAGATAAGCCAGGTTAATCGCCGTGTTATTGCCTATCTGATGGTTAAAGGAGGTCGTGATCAGGTAGGTTTCTTCGTTCAGGTAGTCGTTAATGGCATTGAGTGACGTAGCAATCGAGCTAGAATACAGATTATTTCCAGCAACCGACTGGCCCCGGTCGAGCCGACTGTCGGACTTGTTATAAACGAGGTCAAAGTTGATCCGGGTGCGACTGGTCGGCAGGAATGATACTGATGGTGCAATGACGATGTTCTTGTCAAACTGTAGGTTCCGGAACGACTGCGCGTTGAAGTAACCCACGTTGATCCGGTACAGCAACGTTTTTTCCTCGTTCATCGGTCCGGTGAAATCCGCCAGCGCCCGTACCGTATTGAAGCTACCCGTTGTAAACTGCAACGATTTTTGCGGGGTCGTCAACGGTTTCTTCGTTACCCGGTTGATGGTCCCTCCCGGCGAGGTATTCCCGTACAGCGCCGAAGCGGCTCCTTTCACCACTTCGACCCGTTCCAGGTAATTGACGGGCGGCTGCTTCCAGAAGCCCGAAAACGTGCGTAATCCGTTGAACAACTGCGTTGTGCTGCCGCCGTTCATCCGGAAACCCCGAATGGTCAGATCGTCGTAGAACGTAAACTGGTTAACCCCACTCATATTTTTAACCACGTCGCCTACCGTAAAGGCTGCCTGGTCGCGAATCAGCTCTTTCGTTACGTAGGCAACCGCCTGGGGTACTTCCTTCAACGGCGTTGCAGTCTTGCTGGCAATGAATGACTGATCATTCTTGTAGGTCGTTTCGCGTCGCCCAATAATCTCAACGGTCTGGAGTTGCTGAGTAGTCTCACGCAAAGTCAACTCCAGTGTCAGAGTGGCATTATCCGTTACGGTGGCCGAACGCTCGCTTGCCTGATAGCCAACGCCCGACACAACAAGCTGGTATTTTCCGGCCGCTAAGCCTGACAGAAAGAACTCGCCGGAAGCATTCGTCATGCCCCCCCGAGTGGTTCCTTTTATTGCAATGTGGATGGACTCAAGGGGGTCCCCGGCCTCGTTTGTTACGTATCCTTTTATGCCGCCCGTTTGCGCTAATGAGCACAAACTGACCAATATACATAGTATTGTAAACGGTAACCTCATAAACTAGCTTCGCTTCAGGTGGTAGTAAATCGACGCAAAGTTGCCCTTATTTAGATTAATTTCAAATAATTAAGTCAAAGAATCATGTCTATCGGACACGTTTGCTATCTATACTTATCCTTACTGCTCCACTTTTTCTAATTTGCGGACCAACCCTTATTCGTTCCTACCCGCTATGTCCCTTATCATTTCTGACCCCGTTTCGGATGCGGAGCGCACCTACGCGCTTGACTTACTCCGTGAATCGCGTCAACGTCTGCACCAGCTTTTGACGGACGTTTCTCCCGTGCAGGCAACGTTTAAGCCCGGCCCAGACCGCTGGTCGATTGCCGAGTGCGTCGAACACATTACGTTAGTCGAGACGGGATTTATGAAGGTGCTGCAAACCAGCCTCAATGAGCCAGCCGACTCAACCAGACGGAGCGAGATTCGGGTTTCGGATGTAGATGTCCTGAAAGCCGTGCGTAGTCGAGCCATTCCGATTACAGCGCCCAGCTTTGCGGTACCAACCGGACGTTTTGCGAGCGTCGAAGTTGCCCTGGAAGCCTTCGATAACCAGCGCGAAAATGCTATTCACTTTTTGCAAACGGAGTCGGGCGATTTGCGGGCTCATTACTTCCTTCACCGCCAGTTAGGGACAATGGATCTTTACCAGACGGTCTTGCTCATGGCAGCCCACGTTTTCCGTCACTGCAAGCAGATTGACGAGGTCAAAACATCCGAGGGGTTCCCCGAAGCGTGATCAAAAAATAAGTCCCCATCAACGGAGTTTTATTGACTCCGCCGATGGGGACTTATGATGACGAAATGGGAAAATTAGCGCTGAGTTATGGCTGTTTTTCGGTCGGCCAGGTAAGTACTCATCTCGCTTAACGTCAGCGCGTTGAAGGTCATAGCCTTGGTTAGACCACCTTTCCGTCCAATCGCTACGCCATAATGCATGTCCAGCAAGCCCGCAAAATTATGCGCATCAGGGTTAATGCTGAGCATAACGCCCTGCTGCATGGCATAATCAATCCAGCGCCAGTCGATGTCAAGGCGATACGGACTAGCGTTGATTTCAATGATGACTTTGTGTTCGGCGCAGGCGTCAATAATGGCCCGGTGATCAATGGGATAGCCTTCGCGAGCCAGCAGCAACCGCCCGGTGGGGTGCCCTAGAATGGTGGTGTACGGATTCTCGATGGCTCGCAGCAACCGCGTCGTGGCTTTTTCCAGCGACATGGTCAGGGTCTGGTGCACGGAAGCCACGACGTAATCAAACGTAGCCAGCGTTACGTCATCGTAATCCAGTGACCCATCGCCCAGAATATCCGATTCGATTCCTTTGAAAATGCGGAAGCTGTCTCCGAAGCCCGCGTTAAGCCGGTCGATTTCCTGCTGTTGCTGCCGAACCCGATCTACATCCAGCCCATTGGCGTAACTAGCGGTCTTTGAATGATCAGCAATGCCAAAATAGGTCAGGCCCAGCTCGCGGCAATAAGCAGCCATGGCCTCGACCGATTGTTTGCCATCCGACCAGGTGCTGTGGTTGTGCAGTGTCCCCCGCAAATCGTCCCAGGTTACCAGTTCGTCTATCTGGTGACGGCTGGCCCACCGGAAAGCAAAATCATCTTCCCGCATTTCCGGAATAATGTAAGGTAATCCTGCCCGCTGATAGATTCCCGTTTCCGTCGCGTCCGGACTGCTATAGGCCGCTTCGAGCAGAGAAATTCCACCAGCGCCCACCTGCTTTAAATGCGCATCAGCCGCCGTATGGATGAACAACTGCCGGTCCATCTGATCGGCAGGATAAAACAGCAATTCGAGGATTACGTCCAATCCTTCCAGATGGCCCCGCCAGGCAAAGGGCGATGATATCAGCGTGTCCTGTACGAAGTTGGGCAACCCGTTCAGCGTCAACATGGCCGATACCGGATCGCTGGTTTGAATGAGAAACTGTACCGTGTCGACCTCCTGCGCCTTCCGCCGAACTTGTCCACTGATTTCTACGCGCTCAAAATGCTTGATCAGCTCCGTATGCAGCACATCGGCGTACATGGCCGCCATGTCCATGCGCACCTTACCCTGCTGCTCCTGCATAAATTCCAGCGCAGTTAGAATTTTCTCCTGCGTGTTCGCACCGAAGCCTTTTATTTTGGCTATTTCGCCGTTTTCACCCGCTCGCTTCAGATCGCTTAGGTTATCGATACCCAGTTCGTGCCAGAGCGTCCGGACTTTCTTAACGCCCAGTCCTTTGATCCGGAACATGTCCAGCACCCCGGCTGGCGTTATGGCCAGCAGGTCATCCAGGTCGCTGAGATGTCCTATATCAATCATTTCCCGAATTTTTCCGGCAACGGCTTTACCTACCCCCGGTAACTTAACGAGCTCCTCGGCCGTGAGTTCGCTCAGGTCTTCGGTCGATTTATCCAGATTGAATGCTGCCGTCTGGAACGCCCGTGTCCGGAACTCGTCACGTTCGTGCAGCTCCATGAGCCGGGCCGTCTGTTCCAGCAGATCAACAATGTCAGAATTGGTCATGTATTACGTAACGTTTATCCTGCAAATTAGGCAATCAACCTGATTCTTTCGAGTCAACCAGTCGGGAGCTTTTATTCGACCGGGGTCTCTATTCTCATTTACGGCAACACTTTTTCGTATCGTTCGTATAAGTAGCGAGGATGTAACCAAACTGAGTACGGCTCTTTTATCCAACCGGTATGACGACGATTTTGCATTCATCGGTTAGCGTGACGCACCTGATGGCTGCGTTGCTGGCCATGCTTACAGGTACCTACATTTTATTTGCTCCGAAAGGCACACCAGCTCACCGACTCATTGGTCGAACTTACGTAGTCAGTATGGTCTTGCTGTTGGTAACCGCCTTTCGTATCTACTACCTCTTTGGTCGTTTTGGCATTATTCACTGGGGAGCCGTGGGGAGCGTTGTTACGTTATTGGTCGGTGTGGGAGCCATTGGCTTACGGGCCCACCTGTCGTCGTGGCTTCAGTGGCACTACATTGGTATGGGCGCTTCCGTCACAGGGCTGTATGCGGCTTTCGTCGTCGAAAGCACGTATCGCCTGTTTTCGCCCGTCTATTTTTGGTGGGTAACAATCGGAACAGCCAATATCGTCTTCGTGATTGGCGTCGTCTTACTGTATCACCATTACCCTTCCGGGGGTTCGCTAATCAGCCAGCCGTTACGTAAAAGATTTCATCGGAAAAACCGGGTGGTTGACGCGGTAGATCAGGCCATTTGTCGGAAAGCCGTTTCGGTCCATGACTAAGTACGCTACCTTTCGATCCTATTAACCAACAAGGCAAGATCAACTTCACTCTTAGATACATCGTCGTTATGGACACTCAACACAATCCCGACTTATGGAAACAAGCCAAAGAACGCGTTGGCTTCCGTATGCATCTGCGCACCTACCTAATCATCACCATCGGGCTATGGCTAATCTGGGCCGTTACGTTGTTTGCCCTTCCATTCCGTCCCCGGTTTTACTTCCCCTGGCCTTTGTTCCCTACCCTCGGATGGGGCATCGGGCTGGTGTCGCACTACCTGAGTGTGTACCGGCGGGATAACCAACGAAACATGGTCGAAGAAGAATACCAGAAACTGCTGGCCCAACAGTAAACAGGTCGTTACGTAAAAGCGGTCGGGTGTTCGACAAAACCAGTTTGAGTTTTGTCGAACACCCGACCGCTTTTTTATTCTCGGGCTATACTGCTACCGGAGCTTTAATGGCCGGATAGGGATTGTAATTCTCCAGCGTAAAATCGTCGTATTTAAAGTCAAAAACCGATTTTACATCGGGATTCAGGCGCATCGTCGGTAGCGGACGGGGTTCCCGGCCCAGCTGCGTTTCGACCTGTTCGAGGTGGTTCAGATAGAGGTGCGTATCACCACCCGTCCAGATGAACTCGTGGGCTTCGTATCCGCATTCCTGGGCAATCATCATGGTCAGCAACGCATACGAAGCAATGTTGAACGGCACACCCAAAAACACATCGGCGCTACGTTGGTAAAGCTGGCAGGAGAGCTTACCGTCGGCAACGTAAAACTGAAATAGCGCGTGACAGGGCGGCAGGGCCATTCCTGGTACGTCGGCGGGATTCCAGGCCGATACCATCATCCGGCGTGAGTCGGGCGAATTTTTGAGTTGTTTCAACACGTCACTCAGTTGATCGATCGTCCGGCCGTCCGTTGCCTCCCAGCTCCGCCACTGCTTGCCGTATACCGGTCCCAGATCACCGTTTTCGTCCGCCCACTCATCCCAGATCGACACACCATTGTCTTTCAGGTATTTGATATTGGTGTCACCTTTTATAAACCACAGTAACTCGTGAATAATCGATCGGGTATGTACTTTTTTGGTGGTCAACAAAGGGAAACCGTCCTGTAGATTGAACCGCATCTGGTAACCAAATACGCTGATGGTTCCGGTGCCCGTCCGGTCGGTTTTTCGGGTACCATTGGCCAGAATATGACGGAGTAAGTCGTGGTATTGCTGCATAACTGATAAATAGCGTTCTGTCTGCGCCATTGGCCGTGCGAGCCGAAGAAACAGAAAAGCAAAGAAACGAAAAAGGCGCCGGACGGGCGCCTTCTAGTAAATTTTTTTCCGGTCGGCTCACGCCAGTTCGAAGGAGTACGTAATCTCCGCCGACGGCCGGAACTGCGCCGTTGCCGAGCAGTATTTCTCCATCGACAGATCGACGGCCCGTTTCACTTTCTCGGGATTTAGATCACCTTTGAGGTGGTACGTAATATGAATTTTCTGGAACGGAGCGGGCGTAGCGTCTTTTTCCCGCAGGCCGTCTACCGTCATCCTGAAATCCTCAATAACTTGTTTCTGTTTTTGCAGAATCAGCACTACATCTATTCCCGAACAGCCCGCCAGGCCCATCAATAACATCTCCATGGGCCGGGCACCGGCGTTATGTCCACCGATGTCAGTGGCAGCGTCCATATGCTGGGTTACACCCGATGCACCAACGGCTTCAAAGTGGAAAGCATCGTCTACGCGAACCAGTTCGATTCGCATTGTTTTGTAGTCTTTAGCCGAGTCAGTTGGCTGTAAATCAAGCATCAGCTTTTGTGTTTATCGGATATACTTGCTATTTTCACTCACTCAAATTAACCAAGACCATGTCCGAGAAATTCACCGAAGACCTCTTTGATCTTAAAAATGATCGACGGCTCAGCGTTTATCTATACCGGGCTGGTTTTGGCTGCTGGCTGCTCTACATTGTGTCGGGCGCCCGTTTTATGCAGTCGGTCAGCCTCTACCGAACAGATTTCGGGGTGTTCTCGTTCTTCCTGATGGTACTGGGTCTGTCGGCCTCAATGATCTACGATTATTACCATCAGCCTTCGGAGTTTGAACAAAAGAAAAAATGGCTGGCGTTCAGTTACTTCGTGCTGGCTGTACTCATCTACGTATTCATTCTGCATAAGGAGCCGATTAGTCTGGGCGAGTTCTTTCCGCTTAAACTCTGGTAGGCTCTGATCTTCACAAATTCCGGATATATTTCTGCCCGCCCAGATAACGCATCTGACGGCTGATCTGCCGGGTTCGACGCTGGATATAGCTGGATGGCTTAGCAATCGAAAACAAGCGGGGATTGGGGAGAACGGCCGCAATCCGAGCTGCTTCGGTACGGGTCATTGAGGCCGCCGAGTGATTGTAATACCGCTGCGATGCCGCTTCGGCGCCAAAGGTCATCGACCCCATTTCGGCTACGTTCAGGTACACTTCCAGAATCCGCTCCTTACCCCAGATCAACTCGATCAGCACGGTGAAGTACACTTCCAGCCCCTTTCGCAGGTAACTGCGCCCGTTCCAGAGAAAGACGTTTTTGGCTACCTGCTGCGAAATAGTACTGGCCCCCCGTGGCCGTTTCCGGGTGCGGTTGTCTTTGATTGCGTCCTGAATCTCATCGAAGTCAAAGCCCCAGTGTTTGGGAAAATCCTGATCTTCCGAGGCCACAACGGCCAGCGCGACTTCCTTACTGATCTTATCGTACGATCGCCAGTTTTTATAGACGTGACTACTTTCGTCCGTTCCGAACGTATCCACCCAGCGGGACACAATCAGGGGCGTTACCCAGACTGGTACGTATTTGAGCACGACTACGTAGCTAACCGAGGAGATGAACAACCATAGGAACACTTTGAGAACAACCCAATAGGCCCGCTCCAGTGTGGGTCGCTGACGAATGTACTGGCGGATTTTTTGCCAGTGCGACGCTTTTCGCCCCGTTTTCTGCAGCCGCTGCGTCACCGTATGCGAAACTTTCGGGCGGGGTTGTTGCGGAGGCTGGTTACGAAACGTATTGGCAGGTCGCTGCGGATTCATACAAACGAATTTAGGACGCGAAAATGAGGTATTTTATCCTAAACTAACAAATCCGACGATTAGTACAGTAAGACTACCAAGCGGTTTCTTTCACGTCATTCCTCAATAAACAGCGTCGCTGCCACGCGGTCGGCAAACAGTTTGCCCGCTTCGGTCAGCCGCAGTTGATCCTTGTCCCGCATCAGCCAGCCCGCATCGTAGACTTCGGCCAGATCACGGGCCTGCTGTTTGGCAAAGTCAGCGCCTAATAACGCTGTCAACTCCGTGAGCGAGCAGCCCCACTTTGTCCGTAGCCCCGTTAGCAGATACTCGTTTACCTGGTCGGCGGTAGTCAGTTGCTCCACCGTTACGGGTAGTTGCCCTTGCTGGATAGCCGCAACGTAACGGGCGTTATTAGCGATGTTGTACTGCCGGCTAGTCCCGTTATACGAGTGCGCACTCGGCCCAATACCCAGATACGGTTTGCGCTGCCAGTACGCCGTATTGTGCCGGGCGTAGTGACCAGGTTTGGCAAAGTTGGATATTTCGTAATGCTCGTAACCATGATCCGTCAGCGCCTTCACTAGTTCTTCAAACTGCTCGGCAGCCAGATTTTCATCGGCTGGTTGTAGTTTCCCTTTTTGCTGCCACCGGCCAAACGCTGTATCGGGTTCAATGGTCAGGGCGTAGGCTGACAGGTGCGGTACGTCCAGCGCCAGCACGTTGTACAAGTCAGCCGACCAACGTTCGGAACTGCGATTCGGGATTCCGTAGATCAGATCCACACTCATGTTCTCGAAACCTGCTTCCCGCGCCTGCCAGACGCAAGTTTCGGCCTCTGTAGCGGTATGTGCCCGGTTCATCCAGCGGAGCGTTTCTTCGTCAAACGTTTGAATGCCAATGCTCAATCGGTTAACGTATTGACGTAACGTAGCCAGTTTCGATCGGCCCTCGGCAGGGCGTCCCACGGTGGCCTTGTCGTTCAAATCGTCGGGGTTGGCTTCGAGCGTAATTTCAGCAGTGGGCGAAACGGTGAAGTGCGTATGAATCGTTTCAAACAGACGCTCCAGCTCAGATTCCGTCAGCAGCGATGGCGTTCCTCCACCGAAATAAATCGTTTCCAGCGTTTTACCGGGCAGATAGTCCTGCTGCAACGCCATTTCAGCGCAGAGGGCATCAACCAGCGCCGACTTCTGACTCAGATTGGTGCTGAAATGAAAATCGCAGTAGTGACAGGCCTGGCGGCAAAAGGGGATGTGAAGATAAAGATGCATCTATCGGTATGACAACCGAAACGGGTCGTGGGTTCCAACGGGCTTCCTTACAGGCGTTTTTCAAGTACAATCGTAAGCCCGTGTTTTCCCTGCACGGTACCAATAATGTCGAAGCCAGATTTGATGTTCAGAATGAGCATCGATCGCCAGGTATTGTAGGTCTGGGTTCGAATGCTTTTGTATCCCTGTTCACGACACCAATCGTGCTGTTGCTGCATCAACCCGGCAGCGATACCACGCTGGCGAAAGTCAGGATGAACCCCACCCAGCCAGCTATAAAAATGAGTCGGTTTTCGGCGATAGCCTAGTTTACAACCAACTAGTCCGTCACCCAGGTAAGCCAGTTGCGTAACAACAGGCGTATGCGCGTTTTGAAAATGTAATTTCTCGCGCGTTGCTTCCGGGGATTCGTTGGGAAAGATGACAGCCAGCAGGTCAACCAGAGCGGCTAACTGCGGCTCATCAGGTAGTGCGGGATGTCGTTCGTAGCGTATTTCCATCCCGCGAAGATGAACTATTTTACCTCACAATAAGGCACTCAATCCGGGCATTTCTTACAACGCTTGCCCTTTTTGTACTTCTTGCAACACTTTTTCAGTACACACTCCTGTCCAACAAAAACATTCGTTTGGCCTGGCTGTTTTACGGCGAAAGTGTTAGTGACTTCTTCCTGAATATTGAACTCAACCGTCATTGTTTACCGATTATCTAGAACAAAATTAAGCTTGTTTAGAATTAATACAAATAAATATGATAAAGATTTTTTTTACGACTGCGCTTTTTTTGCTAATTGGCGTTGGCGCTGTGCTGGCGCACGAGTTCTGGCTACAACCCAATCGGTTCTTCGCCAATGTAGGCGATAAACTTACCATCCAGGCATTAGTTGGTGAAGACTTCTCGGGCGAGCAATCGAACGGCAAAAAAGAGAGAATCCTGCAGTATAAGCACCAGTCTGCCACCGGCACGACTGACCTGTCCCCTACCTTAACCGGCGATACGTACGGAACCTTGCCTGTATCGTTCACGGCGGTGGGCACTCATCTAATCAGCTTTTCCAACACTCCAGCGTTCCTGGCGATGCGAGCCGATAGTTTTCTGCTCTATTTGAAAGAGGATGGACTGGATAACGTCATCAGTGCCCGTCAACAGCAGGGTGCGGCTAGCAAGCCCAGCCGGGAAATGTACCAGCGTTGCGTTAAAACGCTGATTCAGGTAGGCGATAAACCTGATAACACGTTCGTCGAAAATACGGGGATGCCGCTAGAGATTATCCCGGCTCAGAATCCGTATGACCAACGCCCCGGTCAAATTGCGACCTTTCAAGTGTTATATGAAAATAAACCGCTTCCCAAAGCCTTGGTCCGCTACTGGAATCGCAACGGCTCCAATCCACTTGCGCAGGAACGGCAGCGCTCAGATGGACAGGGCCGGGTTCGATTCCGGTTACGGGCAGGCAACAATATGGTCAGTTTGGTCCATATGATTCCTTACGTGCGTACCGATACAACAAAACCCAGCCCTGCTGACTGGCATAGTTACTGGGGCAGTCTAACGTTTGGCTGCCGATAATACGGTATTAATCGACGATGTCGCCGGTCATGTACAGCTTCACCTGACCGGCAATATCAACCCGATCACCGTTGAGTTTACAACGCAGGTAACCGCCCCGTGTCGATAGCTGGCGGGCTACCAGTTCGTTCTTTTCCAGCCTTTCCGCCCAGTAAGGTACTAAAGTTGTGTGGGCCGAGCCCGTAACAGGATCTTCATCAATGCCCGATTGTGGCCCAAAAAAGCGGGATACGAAGTCAACTCCTGACTCAGCATCAGCGGGCGCGGTTACGATAACTCCTCTGGCTGGAACGGTGCTCATCTCCCGGAAGTCGGGTTCCAGAGCCTCAATCTGCGCCTGCGTTTCGTAAATAAGCAGGTAATCCGTCTTACCCTTGTAGACTTCGAGCGGTTTTTCGTCCAGGCTACTTAGCAAGGCGGGCGGCTGTAGGTTGGCCCTCTGAACAACATCAACCGGAAAATCGAGCGTTAACCAGCCATCCTGGCCTTTGCATACTTTTAACATCCCGCTCCGCGAATCAAAGTGAATTTCGTCGGCTTCGGGTTTATCCTCCAGGAAAAAAACGACATAGCCGGCAGCCAGCGTAGCATGGCCGCACAGATCTACTTCTACCGTAGGCGTAAACCAACGGATATGGTAGTGGGCATCGCCGTCGGTTTTGACGTAAAAAGCGGTTTCAGCCAGGTTGTTTTCAGCGGCAATCTGCTGCATTTGCCCATCGGGTAGCCATTCGGCTAATGGCATAACGGCAGCAGGATTACCAGCATACAGCTGGTCAGTGAACGCATCAAGTTGGTAGAGACGCATACAGATTTACAATAAACTTACGTATCAAGAATGGTTTAGGAATGCACTTCGGGTTGCTGAAGCATCGCAAGCGTAGCCTGCGAGAACTCGGTCAGCGACGATAAAATTATGTCAGCAATCTCAAATTTGGGTTCCTGCGCTTCAAAGGCAGCCGGAACGGCGATGGTACGCATTCCTGCTGAATGCGCCGACCGTAGTCCCGAGCCTGAATCTTCAAACGCGACGCAGTTGGCAGGATCTACCCCCAATTTTCGAGCCGCACCCAGGTATACATCGGGCGCGGGTTTATTACGTGCTTCGAGGGTCGCTGAATGCCAGAGAGTCAGATACGGACGCAGTTGCAGCCGATCCACCACCACTTCAATTAAACTCATGGGCGAAGCCGAGGCAATAGCCGTAGGCAGGCCCTGTTGCGCAAAAAACGCCAACGCATCAATCGCTCCCGGCATGGGCTCAGCCATGAGTGCAATACGTTTGTGTACTGCTTCAGTCATTTCATCCGCCAGATTTTCATCACTGCGTCCACCGGCGGCTTCTTCCGTCCAGGGAGCGCGGGCGTGCCAATAACGGACTACATCCAGAATTGGCATCCCCGTTGTTTTCTTACATTCATCGTCGGTTAGCATCAGGCCCACCGATCCAAAAACTTCGCGTTCAACAGCTCGCCAGTGGGGTTCAGAGTCCACTAGTAGCCCATCCATGTCAAATATTGCTGCGTGTATCAAAAGTCAGTTTTTAATGTTTTTGGGCCGTAACGAATCGCTGATGGCTCCCTCCAGGGTATCGTCATCGAAGACAGTCGTATCCGGTCGTAAGTTTGTTTGTTGTTCCGCTGGCTTTGTTTGGCTCTGACAGGCAATCAGAGACAGTACAATTAATCCCATCAGTAAGCCGAGCTCTAACCGTCGATAGTTCATACAACTGCCGGGCGAAAAGGTTTGACGGTCAGCTTACTCTTATCCCATACACCTTCAACAAGGTAAGGATCTGTTTGTAAGTAATTGGTTAGCTGCGCTTCTGATTCCAGATCCAGCACGAGCATCGAGCCAATCATCTCGCCCGCATCATTGAGCAACGCTCCTCCCAGCAGAAAGTGTCCATCGGCCTTCAGTTGCCGGACATAGTCCAGGTGAGCGGGGCGAACTGCCATTCGGCGATTCAGGGCTTCCGCATCGGTGTAATCATAAGCGTAAACGACGTACTGCATCTATACACGGGAATTAACAGGGCAAGATACTTTTTTCACTCGTTTCCTCCCAATACCAGCGGTCTTTCTTATAAAGTCTACAGCAGGTCTGAGGTTGTATCTATTCATTTTTTCTCTTTACTCCTAGTCAATACCCATGTTCTGCTCCCTCATCTCCTCCGCTGGATTGCCCGTTTTCGCTCATTTCTCATTAATTTGAGGGCTTGAATAACAACCAGTGATTGATGAAAACACCTTTCTGGCTGCTTAGCCTGCTAGCGACTCAGGCGCTGGCCCAGCCTGCCCCTAAACCGACGGCGCGACCAACCCTAACGATCGAAACGATCATGCAGGATCCGAAAACCTGGGTCGGTACCTCCCCCACAAATCCCTACTGGTCGGATGATTCCAGAACGATTTACTTTAACTGGAATCCAGAACGCGCCTTGGGCGATTCGCTGTACAAAGTTTCTCTGGCGGGAAAAACGCCCGCTAAGCCCGTCAAGGTCAGTGCCGCCGAACGGCAGTCGTTACCCACGGCGCCCGTTGAAGCGTACAACAAAGCTTACACGCAGCGCCTGTTCGAGAAAAACGGGGATATTTTTTGGCTCGACGTCAAAACCGGCCGCGTTCGTCAACTGACAAACACGGTCGACCCGGAAAGTGATCCGCTTTTTACGGGCGATGAGAAAGGCGTCGTGTTTCGCCGGGGTGGCTCAAACCTCTACAAATTTGACCTGCAAACCGGCGAGCTAACCCAGCTAACCGATTTTAGACCTAGCAGCAAAAAGCCAGATCCCAAAGCAACCGACGAAGAAAAGTTCCTAAAGGCCGATCAGTTGCGCCTGTCGACGGTTCTTCGGGAACGTAAGGAAAAGAAAGACGAAAGCGAGCGGATCAACAAAGCCAACCGGCCAAAACGTCCCAAAGAAATTTACCTGGATGACAAACGGCTGATGACGGCCCAGCTCAGTCCCAACGGCCGCTACGTTACGTATAAGGTGGGGAAAAGTGCCCCTAACGCCAAAAATACCATCGTGCCAAACTACGTAACCGAATCGGGGTACACCGAGGATATTTCGGGACGGACTAAAGTGGGCGCACCCATGATGAGCCAGGAATTTATGGTGTACGACATTCAGAAGGACACGGTCTGGACCGTTGGCACTAAGAGCATTCCCGGTATCTATGACAAACAGGCGGATCTGCCAACGCCTAAAGGTGCCAAGGCCGACACGACCAAGAAAGCTCGGCCCGTCACGATCAGTGGACCGGTCTGGTCCGACGACGGCAAGTTGGCCGTTATTGTCGTACGATCGCTGGACAACAAAGACCGCTGGATTATGCGGCTGGACCTGGGCGATGCAGCCCCCAAACTCACCCTGCTCGATCGCCAGCACGAAGACTCCTGGGTAGGAGGGCCAGGGGTGGGTTCCGGTTTTTCGCCTGGCAATATGAACTTCCTGAACGACAACCAAACGCTCTGGTTTCAGTCGGAAGCCGATGGCTATTCGCATATCTACACCATCAATGTACAAACGGGTGGTTCGAAAAAGCAGCTGACCAAAGGGAAATTCGAAGTACAGCAAGTGCAACTCTCGAAGGACAAAACGCACTTCTTCCTGCAAACGAATGAAATTCATCCTGGCGAACAACACTTTTACCGGATGCCGGTTACGGGTGGCGAGCGAACGCGTTTGACGACAATGCCGGGGGCGAATGACGTAACGTTATCGCCTGACGAGACCCGGATGGCGATCCGGTATTCAACCAGTAACAAACCCTGGGAGCTTTACGTAGTGGATGTGCCAACGACGAGTAAAAAAGGCAGTGCCACGTTAACAGCCGTCAAATTAACGGACTCACCTACCGATGCGTTCAAAGCGTACCCCTGGCGCGAACCGGCCTTCGTTACGATTCCTTCGCGCGACGGTCAGCCCATCTACGCCCGTCTTTACAAACCGGCTTCTGATGCGCCGGTTAAAGCTACTGGCAAAGCGGTCGTGTTTGTGCACGGGGCTGGGTATCTGCAAAATGCTCACAAATGGTGGAGTCAGTATTTCCGCGAGTACATGTTTCACAATCTGTTGGTCGATAAAGGGTATACCGTCCTGGATATTGACTACCGGGCCAGTGCCGGCTACGGGCGCGACTGGCGTACGGGCATTTACCGGCATATGGGCGGTAAGGATCTGGACGATCACGTTGACGCAGCCAAATGGCTCGTGCAGACGCAGGGGGTGAACGAAAAAAGCATCGGTATCTACGGTGGTTCATATGGCGGTTTCATTACGTTGATGGCGATGTTTACTACCCCGGATGTGTTTGCCGCCGGAGCAGCACTGCGCCCCGTTACCGACTGGGCAGCCTACAACCACGGCTACACGGCCAACATTCTGAACGAACCCCAGGCCGATTCACTGTCATATCGTCGCTCGTCACCCATCAACTTTGCAGAAGGGTTAAAAGGCCATCTGCTTATCTGCCACGGCATGGTCGACGTAAACGTTCATTACCAGGATGCCGTCCGGCTGGCTCAGCGACTGATTGAGTTACGGAAAGAAAACTGGGAGCTGGCCTCGTACCCCGTCGAGGACCACGGCTTTGTGGAACCAACGAGCTGGATGGATGAATACAAACGGATTCTGAAGCTATTTGACGAACGACTATAACCGTTAAGGTAGATTTTGGGTTGTACAACGCATGACCACTTTTCGCTCATTTTTCTGTACACTAGTGCTGGCCCTGATCTGTTCGGGACTACACGCCCAGACGACTTCGCCCCAATCGGCCAGTGCACTTGCCATTCCGGAAACGGGCGATAATCTAATTCGAGTTGGCTCATCAATGCCCGATAGCCTGCTTTATCTGAGAGCGGGTCAGGTGCTGATCGAATCTGGCTTCGCCATCAGTAAAGCCGACGGCGATCGAATGTCGCTGCAGACTCAAGTTCGCCAAATCGACAAAGCAACCATGTTTCCTTACCTGGTTGTATCGGTCATCAAGGGAGCGGTGCAGATCATGGGCTTTATGGAGCCTACGCAGAAAACCTCCTCGCGGCAACCCGCAAAGCCTGCGGTTATTACAAACAGCGGAGATAAAGAAACGCCGATGCGAATCGGGTTTGACTACATGAGCGACTACGCGCAACGGCTGGCCAATAGCATCAACGGAACAATTACATACACGAAACAGCAATAGGTTGCTGTTTTAGACCTTATAACAATATGAATTCTGATTTATCCCCCGAAGAACTAGCTCGTCAACTGGAGGACGAAGCAAACAAAGCGCAGGACCGGCAAATTGAGCAACAATTCCGGGATGCTTTCCTGCAACTGGAGCCAGCCATTGATCTTTCCAAGGTTACCATCGTGAGCGATATTGCTAACGACAACTTGCTTATTGACGGTGTTGACGACGAATTAATCGACCAGGCCCTAGTTATAGTCCGGGGCGATGGCGACGAATAAGCTCGCAAAATGGTATAAACGTAACGGGCCAGTCATGTACATGACTGGCCCGTTACGTTTATACTGTTCTAGTTAAGTCGCTGCGTAGGATTCCACCCAATCGAAGCTAAGCGAATTGCTTTATCCTGGTCTAATCCACTAGCATGCAACGCTTTGGCAATTTCAAGAACCCGATTTAGGGTTAACATTTGCTTTACCATTTCCTTTGTTGCTATAGTAGTTTCGCGCATTTTGTAACTAATATTTGTTCTCAATTTACGAACATTATCAATTTCTAGTTTTCTGATTCATAAAAAAACTTATTAATAAGCGATAAATTATTGATATATTTTTCACTTTTGATATATCGCCTTTCAGACACTGGTTAC
Source organism: Spirosoma pomorum (assembly GCF_054776615.1). Taxonomy (NCBI): domain Bacteria; kingdom Pseudomonadati; phylum Bacteroidota; class Cytophagia; order Cytophagales; family Cytophagaceae; genus Spirosoma; species Spirosoma pomorum. The sequence goes on along the minus strand of NZ_BAAHBP010000023.1, from coordinate 6,053 downwards.
TTATACCCCATTGCCGTACAAATGGGGTATAAGTATATTTCACAGGCGTTTGAAAAGCTCAAAGAAACTCTTACTTTTGTGCCACCAAAATGAAAAAGGAATACCTTTCTCATTGATTAGAGAGCTGCCGGAGTGGTCGAACGGGTCTGATTCGAAATCAGAAGTACTCGCAAGGGTACCGGGGGTTCGAATCCCTCGCTCTCTGCCAAACGGGTCTTATTAAACTGACATTCAGCTTAATAAGACCCGTTCTTCTTTTTACCTGCTTTCGCTACAGACTATAGCGCGCTTTCAACCTCTTTATCCGGTTCGGCTGGATTCTGATGGAAGATCTCCTCCAGCCGGGAAAATAAATCCGGATGTTTTTGTTGCAGCAAGTCAGGACGCTTGAAAAAATATTCGGATACTACCGCAAAAAACTCAGCCTCGTTAGTCATTCCATACGGATTGATATCCGACTGATTTTCCTTAATTTCCTGAATACTCCGGTGAATGAGTTGCACCCAGGGCTTTACGTGTCCTTTGTCAAGCAAGTATTCAGGCAGACCGTCCGTTGCCCCATCAGCTTTGTCGAGCAAATGGACAAACTCGTGGATACCCGTGTTCGATTTGCTGTTTTCATTGGCAAACCCGTCGTGTAGAGCGGGCTTCGACAACACCATTGTGCTTTGTAAAGCGCCCCCTTCACCTACCATACCCAGAATCGTTCGGTTCTCGCCCGTGGTTTCGTAATTTTCGTTGAAGCGATCGTCGTATAACAAAACGTTAGTCAACTGATAATAGTACCAGCCCTCAAAACCGAAAATAGGAATTACAGCGCTGCTGGCGACCAGCAATTTATCTATTTCATCAACGGTCGTTCCGACCCCGTCAATTTGAGTATGCTGCAAAAAATGACTTACCCGGTCCTCAAATAGTTTCTTTTTATCGTCAGGCAATGAGCGATAGTACGCTACGTGTTCCTGCAGCAACTGACTGTCCGTACTAGGAAGCTGATCCGGCTCCTTGACGGTCTGCCCCTGACGGACGTATTGCCAGATCAGACCGCCTATGAGAAGAATTACAATAATTGATACGATTAGCATTTTCTTTACTTACTACTGTTATGGACAAACGGTCAGTTCTATAGGATGGTTTTGCTTTCCTGGTCATTCATAAAGCGTTCCTAAAACGGCTAAGCTTTGGCCCCTTCCTGCGGACGGACGTTGGAGCGGATACCAAAAAGGGCCGGGCAACATTTGCCCCGGCCCTTTTTCACCACTACGCTCTATACTGCTAAAGTATAACTAACGTAACGTACTTGGACATACGTAATTAGTCGTGGTAATACGATTCGTTTTCTGAATAGCGCTAAATCCACCCGCAACATCGACTACGTTTTCATATCCCCGCGCTTTCAGTATTGAGGCAGCTACCATAGACCGATAACCGCCTGCACAATGAATGTATACTGTTTCATTTTTCGGAAACTCTGCCATACGCTCATTGATGTAATCCAGCGGGATATTGACAGCTCCGTCGACATGCTCAGCCTCGAATTCACCGGGTTTCCTAACATCAACAATTGTAACTTTCTCCGTTTCTACCCGATCGGCTAATACATCGGCCGAGATTGACGAAATCGTATCAACTTCCTTTCCGCTAGTCGCCCAGGCTTCAAAACCACCCTTCAAATAGCCCAGCACCTGATCATAGCCGACCCGTGCCAGTCGGGTCAGCGTTTCCTGTTCGGTACCGGGTTGACAAACGAGTAAGATCTCTTGCTTTATGTCCGGAATCAAAGCGCCAACCCAGGGAGCGAACTGGCCACCCAGACCAATATTAATCGCTTTTGGAATAAAACCTTTGGTAAACTCTTGTGCTGCCCGAACATCCAGTACCACGGCTCCCGTTTCGTTGGCGGCTGCTTCAAATGCGTCGGGCGCTAGCGGCTGAGCGCCCCGGTTCAGAACCGTATCAATGCTTTCATAGCCCTGTTTATTGAGTTGTACGTTCTGCGGGAAATATTTCGGCGGAGCCAGTAGCCCATCTGTCACTTCCCGGATGAACTCATCCCGGCTCATAGACGCCCGTAGTGCGTAGTTGAATAGTTTCTGATTCCCCAGCGTATCTGTTGTTTCCTTGCTCATGTTCTTCCCACAGGCCGAACCCGCTCCATGAGCCGGATAGACTATCATACTGTCAGGCAGTGGCATGATTTTATTACGCAGGGAATCGAATAGATAACCTGCTAAGTCATCCATCGTCAGGTCTGATTTCTGAGCCAGATCCGGCCGGCCAACGTCACCGATAAATAACGTGTCACCACTGAACAGGGCTTTCTCTTTACCATGCTCGTCTACTAACAGGTAACAGCTCGATTCCATTGTATGACCCGGTGTGTGCAGTACCCGAATGGTTACGTTACCTAGCTTTAACTCTTCGCCATCTTTCGCGATGTACGCATCAAAACCTGTCTGTGCATTCGGTCCATACACAATGGTTGCCTTAGCTTTCCGCGCCAGATCCAGATGACCCGATACAAAATCAGCATGGAAATGAGTCTCTAATACGTATTTAATCGTCGATTTATCATTGGCTGCTTTATCCAGGTAGGGCTGCACCTCACGAAGCGGATCAATAACGGCTACTTCGCCCGCACTTTCAATGTAATAAGCCCCTTGGGCCAGACAACCGGTGTAAATCTGTTCTATTTTCATACGTATTTCATTCATCATAGTCCTGACAACTGGCCCAAAAAGCCAGTGTCGGGATCTTCTGTCACTCAAACAGCCAATTTGCGTCCGAAGTTGCACAAACCGGCGTAAACGGTGTAGTGACGCTGTCTAAAAAGCGAAACGCGACCCGGACAAAATTAATTTTGTCCGGGTCGCGTTTCGCTCATTTTGGTAAGGAATAGCTAAGAAATAGCTTTAAAGCCCTCCTGTTCCGCGAAAGGCTGGTCACGCAACCGCTTACCAGTCGCTTTGAAAATGGCATTAGCAACGGCAGCAGCGGCTGGCGGCAGCGAAGGTTCTCCTAACCCTGTAGGTTCAATGCCATTATCAACGAAGTGAACTTCCACTTCCGGAATCTCACTCAACCGAATCAAGCGGAACTCATTGAAATTCTTCTGTTCAGGAACGCCGTCTTTGAAGGTAATATTACCAAACATAGCATGGCCGATACCATCCACGATGCAACCCGCTACCTGCTGACGAGCCCCGCTCTGGTTGATCACGATTCCGCAATCAGCAGCTGAGTATACTTTTTGAATGACCGGCTTCCCCTTTTTCACCACCACTTCACCCACTTGCGCGACGTAAGATCGGTGCGAGAAATACACACTAAATCCCTGGGCAATGAGTTTCCCATCGGGTCCTTTCTTCTTGCCCCAACCTGATTTTTCGACGGCAAGTTGAATAACCCCTTTCATTCGATCCAGGTCATACTTGATAGCGCCCACAGGTTTCTGTTTCGCTTTATCCAATAACTCTATTCGGAATTGAACAGGATCTTTACCAGCAGCCTGCGCGACCTCGTCGAGAAAAGCCTGTTCCGCGAACGCCAGGAAGTTAGTAATCGGTGCCCGCCAGGGACCGGTCGTGATTGGCGACTTATGATCAACACTATCAATCAGTAGGTTATCAACTGCTCCAGCTGGGAAGTTGTCCTCACGCGTTGGATTACCTGCGTTTATACCTACTCCACGTAGCTTGTAGCCAATCATGTTTCCCTGTTGGTCCAATGCAGCTTCAAACCGATATCGAACAGCGGGGCGGTAGCTGCCTCCTGTCATGTCGTCCTCTCGAGTCCAAATCACTTTAACCGGCGCCTTAACGAGTTTCGACACCTGCACGGCTTCAACTACGTAATCCGCTTTCAGACGGCGGCCAAAGCCACCACCCATGCGTGTCATCTGTACGCTTACTTTATCAGGGGAAATTTTGAGTAGTTTGGCGGTTTCATTACGGGCTAGCTCCGGCGTTTGTGTTGGTCCAACAAGTTCGGCACCGTCCTCGCGCACGTGCGCGAAGAAGTTCATCGGCTCCAGCGGATTGTGAGGCAGAAACGGGCATTGGTACTCAGCCTTCACTACTTTAGCCGCGTTTTTGAACGCCGTTTCAACGTCACCGTCTTTTCGGCGTACTGTTGCCTCCGAACTATCCAGTAGCTCCTTGAATAGACGATTATGATCAGCCGTGCTCTCTAACGTATCCGCTTTCTCCCATTCTATTTTCAGCGCATCCTTTGCTTTCTTTACCTGCCAGGTCGATTTACCAACAACTGCTACGTTATTATCGAACGTAACGACGTCAACAATGCCCGGCATCGCTTTGGCAGCTTTATCATCAACCGACTTGAGCTTATACCCGAAGGCAGGCCGTTGCAGCATAGCGAATAACATCCCTTCCCGGTAGAAGTCCAGACCAAAAAGTGGCTTACCAGTTATAATTCGCGGATTATCAACATTTTTGATCGTTTGTCCGATCAGCTTGAAATCTTTCGGATCTTTCAGCTTGACATCTGTCGGTACGGGTATCTGGGTCGCTTCAGTGGCCAGTTCACCATAACTTAATTTGCGGTTAGTGCCTGTATGTGTTACGTAACCAGCAGCAGTTGTACACTCACTAACTGGTACGTTCCAGCGTTTCGCAGCGGCACCGATCAGCATTTGGCGAGCCGTAGCTCCTGCCACCCGTAGCCGTTGCCAAGAGTGAGGAATAGAACCACTACCTCCAGCCACCTGTCGCTCGAATTTCTTTGTATCCAATGGAGCCTGCTCCACGACAACATTTTTCCAATCCGCATCCAGTTCCTCAGCTACTACAATAGGAAACGCGGTTTTTATCCCCTGACCTACTTCCGGGTTAGGGGATAAAATCGTAATCGTTCCTGTGGGGCTTATGGACAGATAACTATTAAAGCCTGAACCTGCTTCCGCTAGCGACGTAGCAGTCTCTCCAGCCTCCGCTTCTATCCAGTTAAAACCAAGCATCAAACCACCACCTGCGGCAGCCATAGTTTTCAAAAACGAGCGCCGGCTCTCTTTCGGTAACGTCATCATGGCTATTTTTTGGTTTTAGTGGCAGCACTTTTCACAGCTTCACGAATGCGATGGTAGGTACCACAACGGCACAAATTTCCCGACATAGTGGCATCAATATCAGCCAGTGTTGGCTTAGGATTTTTCTTCAGCAAGGCTGCTGCGGTCATAATCTGTCCGGCTTGGCAATAACCGCATTGCGGCACGTCGATTTCATTCCAGGCCTGCTGCACAGGATGGTCTCCTTTTTCAGACAGTCCTTCGATGGTTGTAATCTTAGCGTTCCCGATTGAAGAAACGGGCAATACACAGGCGCGTACCGCTTCTCCATTCATATGGACTGTACAAGCTCCGCATTGAGCAATACCACAACCGTATTTGGTACCGGTCATTCCCAGCGTGTCACGTAACACCCACAATAAAGGAGTATCAGGATCAACGTCAGCTGGATATTTCCGGCCGTTAATCTGAAGCGTGAAAGTAGACATGGATTATCAGGTTTAGATGCAGAGGCAAGATACAAAATTTCGATAAATGATTTGTATGCCATATAAACGCGGAGAGCCGACCTCGTCTGAGATCGGCTCTGTCGCCCGCTTTCGCAAAATCTTAGGTGGCACCTTCCTACTCTCCCGCTTGTGACAGCAGTACCATCGGCAGTACGGGGCTTAACGGCTCTGTTCGAAATGGATAGAGGTGATCACCCGCCTTAACAACACCAACCTAAGTATGTCTTCTGTTGCGCTTACCCAACCCCTAACAGGGCCGGCACAACTAATATCTTTTAATAGCTTTCGTCTTTTTCCTCACAGAGAGTAAATACACATACACAACTTCCATAAACATAACGCATAGATGGCAACTCGCCCTCGGGCACATTAGTACGGCTCGGCTCCATGGCTCTCACCACCTCCACCTGCCGCCTATCAACGTTGTCGTCTCCAACGACCCTTCTTATGTAGGAACACTCATCTCGGGGCCAGTTTCGCACTTAGATGCTTTCAGCGCTTATCTGATCCGCACGTAG